>CAZJCG010000030.1:0-41073 GCA_964544545.1 uncultured Lentimicrobiaceae bacterium
TTACCATTGGTTGACTATTTAGGTAATTTTGGTCAACCTATTTCAGGCATCGACAGTCGAAGTGACTTTCTGTGGAATTCACTTCAAAAATCAAAAATCGCTAATCGACATTTTTACTTTAAAATCCCCCTTTTTCAAAGGGGGACGATTATTCAGAAGTCTCCCAACCTGCAAAAAGGGCCGGGGAGGGTACTTTAATCAGAAAGAAAGGGTGAAGAAGTCTCGGTTACCCTCACTAGAACGGGCAGCACTCCATTTCACGAACGCGGCTGCCGCGGTAGCTTGGATTGAATCCGCCGTTGGTGCTTCCTCCGAACATGCTGAAGTTGTCAAACTCCCAGACGATACAGATCTCATGCGAAGCACGGGCGGCAGTCTTGAGATCGGTAATGATGTAATCGTAGGTGTACATGATCTTCATACGGGTTTCGCGGCTGAAAGGCGCATTCACACCAATAGAGAAGATGGCATCATTGGCCTGGATCAGGTCAAAGGTCTGGTTACGGAACCAGGCTCCTAAATAGACCGAGGACTTCAAAATGTTCAGACCGATAGCATAAGTTGTGAAATCAGCCTGCTTTTCATAGATAAATCCTGGATTGAACTTGAATGATCCTGAATTCCGGTAATTACGGTAAGAAGATGAACGGCCCTGATCCACTTCAAGTACCAGGTCGCCGTTGATGACCATCTTTCGAGGAAGCGGTGCATTCAGGCTTAAGAACGATTCATTGGGCTGGAATACATGATGAACAGCTACCCCGAGGGTCCCCTGGATACCGGCAATGCTGGTGCCCGTTTCAGCAAAACGGTAAACACCTCCTACCGAAAAGTCCGGATAAGTTACCCTGTTCTTTTCAGGCACGTCAAAATTGGTCGGGTAGATATTTCCATAACGGGGATGCAACTGGTCGGGGAAGACCAAAGCGTCATAATTGATCGATTTCTGTACGAACTGAACCATGAATCCTACCTGGGCAACCATATTTTCCTGCAAGGGAACACGCGCTGCAGTACCCAATCCGACATTGTTAGCCTTGATGAGGCCGGTGCCCGCTTTATCAGACAATACCAGTAAACCTAATCCGCCTGAACCGGGAAGCGCACGCTCGGCAACATCGAGGGAGAAGTTGTAAGTCTTGAAATCCTCAGGTATCCCGGTCCACTGGTCCCGATAATTAAACCTTGCCCTGAACCCGGGATTCAGTCCTATATACCCTGGATTGTAGTATATAGGATTGTTATAAAACTGTGAGAAGATCGGATCCTGAGCCTGCAGGTCTCCAAAGCCTGCAATCAGCGTCAGAAGCAGGAATGCGACAGAAAGCCTGTACCTGTTACCGGTATATCTGTTGTTCATCTTCGAAGGATTTAATACACCCCAAACTATTTATTTACCAAAAGGCAAAAAGTAATCGGGCGATGCATAATCGGATTAAGCCATTAAAAGTACAACAAAATTGTTTCAATAATCCTGTTACCGTATTAAAGTTACGGTACCGGTAAAGGTCTGTGGTAGATTGTCATTATTCCCGACGTTATGACCATCCCAGTAGGAGCCATCACGGAAGATTGCCTTTGCCCTCCACAGATAAACTCCTTCTTGTACATAGTTATTGTTCACTGTACCATCCCAACCTTCAACCGGCGAGCCTTTTGCATCAATTTTGTCGGACGACCAGAGCACATTTCCCCAGCGGTCACAAACTTCGATATAATACTTGGCAAGGTTGACGCCGGCGGGTTTGAACACCGTTACGCCACTGTGGGTATCCTCAGGGGCAAAAGCATTCGGAACATACAATCCCTTGTACATGAACGAATAATCAAGCGAAGTAGTATCTGCACAATCCTGTCCGTTCCAGGTAACCAGCTGAATGGTATAATCACCGTCACGGTCGTACTGTACTTCAGGCTCATCAGCATAAGAAGTCATGCCGTTGCCGAAGTCCCAATAGAAATTGGTACCGTTAACCGTTCCGTTGTTCAGCTTGATCTTGCCCTGGGTATTGTCGAAGTTCTCACTGATGGAGAATACAGCTACCGGACTGGCATTGATGGCAACCTGGCGGGTGATTGTATCACCGCACCCGTTCTGATCAACCACGATCATCCGGGTGTCGAAAATGCCTGCATGGACAAAGTCGAAGGAAGGATTCTGTTTGGTTGATGCACCCAGCATCGAGTTCTCATCACTGAAATACCAGTTCCAGGTTACTACATGCGATGAAGTGGTATCAGTCCTGTCGGCAAAATACACAGGCTTGCCTTCGCAACTGTTCGACCAGTCGAAATCTGCCTGTGGCGGTGCAAAGATCGTCACAGTCTTCATGATCGTATCATAGCATCCGATAGTGTTGGAACTTACCAGATTCACATCGTAAGTTCCGGCAACAGCGTAGGCATATGAGGGATTCCTGAGGGTTGAGGTTGCAGCGGGATCCATCGGGTCACCGAATTTCCAGGAATAATCTTTTACCTGACTGCCGTTTCCGGTAGTAGTGTTGGTGAATGGTGTCTCAGCACCAATGCAGACATCTTTCCAGGTGAAGTTGGATTTTGGCGCCGGATTTACTGCTACCTGTTGCGAAGATGTGGCCGTTACAGCCCCTCCGACCATCTGTGTAGCCACAGTCAGCTTGACTGTAAACGTACCGGCTTCGGTATATGCATGCTTTACTACGGCCTGGGGCTGGGTGAAAGTGGTAACGGTATTGTCGCCGAAATCCCATGTCCAGCTTGCAATAGGAGCCTGGCAGGTGCTCATGTCGACAAAATGCATCTCCTTCTTCTGGCAGAGCAGGCTGTCGACAGCATCAAACGTGGAAACAATGCAAGGAGTCCTCCTGACAGTATCCGTCACGGTGCTGGTACAGCCACCGGTGCTGATGGTAGTCAGGGTTGTATAGTAAATGCCCGGGAAGGTGTAATAATGATTTACGTTTGGACTTACAGGCGACTGGATGGTATCGGATGAACCATCACCATAATTCCATATCCAGGTCTCAATGGCTGCACCTGTAGTCTTGTCGCTGAAGCTGACAAGACTGTCGCAATCACCTCCTGAATAACTGAACTGAGCCACTGGCAGTGATGCTACTTCAATCATCCTGTAAACAGTACTCGTGCAATTATGGATATCGGTAGCCTCCAGAGTTACTACGAAAGTGCCCGGTTTTCCATAAGTATGCGAAGGATTGGGCAGGTGAGAAATGTTGTTGATGCCTGATGTAGGCTCGCCAAAGTTCCAGTTGAAGAAAGCGATCGAATCACCGGCCGGACTGACCACCTCATTTGTGAACCAGGTGGTTTCTCCAAAACAGGTCTGTGTGTTTTTGATGTCCATTTCGAGCCCTTTCGGGATGTAAACCTGCTTAACGATAGTGTCGCTGCAACCTAAAGCATTGAAAACTACCAGCTTCACATTGAAAGTGGTGTCGGTAAAACCAAATACGAACACCGGGTCACGCAGGGTTGAGTAGCTGCCGGGAAGGAATTCCCAACGCCATCCGGTTACCAGCGATTGCGCACTGGTCGACATATCCTGGAAGATCACCGATCCATTGTGGCAAGGCTCTGCAGTGAAACTATAATCAGCTTGCGGAGCGGGAATGATGGTTACCGGGAGTACCTGGGTGCTGCTACAACCTCCTTCCGAAATAACCGTCAGTGTTACCTGGTAGTTGCCGGCTGAAGCATACGAATAGACAGGGTTCTGCAGGCTTGAAGTATCGCCTGTTGAAACTGTAACACCGAAATCCCATTGCCAGGAAACGATATCTGTTCCGTCAGGATTGTAGCTCTGATCGGTGAATTCAGTCATATTGTTGCTACAGGTAACTGCGGATGCAAAATTGGCAACCGGCAATGAATGGATAGTCACCGCATGGCTCATTGAATTCTCGCAGCCGGCAAGATTTGCAATCGTCAGGACCACCGTGTAATCACCGGCTGAAGCATAGCTATGTGCTGGCGAAGCAAGGCTGGAATGTGCTGAACCGTCACCAAAGTCCCAATCGTAAGCAGTTACAGAGGCTGGAACTACTACCGACGGATCAGCCTGGAAGGTGATGGCTGAACCGGCACAGGCAGGCTGACTGTAAAGGAAATCAACAGCCGGAGGTGCTGCAATAGTCACAGTCTGGCTGATAGTATTGCTGCATCCGTATGAATTGATCACTGTCAGTGTTACCGTATAGGTTCCTGCGTTTTCATAGATATGGAAGGGGTTGGGAATAGCAGCAGTATTGTTGATGCCTGAAGCCGGATCGCCGAAATCCCATGCCCAGCTTGCCATCGTGGCGCCTCCGGCGGCCTGCGACAGGTCAGTGAAGCTGGTTATAGATCCCATGCAGGAACCTTCAGAACTGAAGGCAGCAACCGGTGAAGCTGAAACCACCAGGTTATTGGTTTCAGTGCTTTCACACCCGCTGGTTGTCTGGATGGTCAGGCTCACGGTGTAAATACCGCTGGTAGCGTAAGTGTGGCTTACATCAGGGTTCCCCGGTGCATAGACAGTAGTCTGGTTTCCGTCACCGAAATTCCAAAGCCATGATTCGATCGTTCCGCCGGATGATGTGGAGGCATCGTCGAAATCAACTGCAGTGCCGCTGCATGCCGGATTGCTGATCACGAAATGGGCTGCAGGGGCCATGGTCACCTGCACCTGATGCGATTTGGTATTCACACAACCGCCCTGGCTGGTAATAGTCAGCATTACCGTGTAGGTGCCGGGATTCGTGTAAAAATGAACCGGGTCGGACGCTGTGGAGGTGGAGTTGTCGCCAAACTGCCAGAACCAGGAAGCAGTGGAGGCAACGTTCACGAATGTAGTACTTGTGAACTGGATCGTATCATTTGCACATCCGTTGTTATAACTGAAGTCAACAGTCGGAGCTGCCGACACAACCACATTCTTTACAACAGTGTCGGAACAGCCATTGGTGGAACCTACGGCCAGACTTACAACATAGTTGCCTGCCTGACTATAGAGGTGCTCAGGATTCTGGAAACTCGATATATTGGAACTTCCTGAAAGCGGATCACCGAAATTCCAGCTCCAGCTGCTTACACTGCCTTGCGATAGATCCTCAAACTCCATATTCATGCCGGCGCAACCACCAGTAGTGGAGAAATTGGCCGTCGGGCCCGGAAGTACCGTGATCGTCTGAACAAGGGAGTTGGAGCAACTGTCGTTGGTGATTACCGTGAGAGTCACATCATAATTGCCATAGCTGGCATATTGGTGGGTAACAGCAGGATTAGCCGGGAAATTTACTGTCTGGCTCGAACCGTCACCGAAATCCCACTCCCAGCGAACCAGGTATCCTACTGCAGCCGAAGAACTGGTGTTAAAATAAACACTGCTTTGCGAGCATGCCGGCTGCGAGAACCCGAAGACAACGGTAGGCTGCGGATACACAGGCAAGTTATGGGTAATGGAATTCTGGCATCCGGCCAGGTCGGTAATGGTCAGCGTTACCTGATAGTTGCCCGGTACCGGGTAGGTGTGTAAAGGTTCAGCGGTGTTGCCGGTGAGGCCGTCACCGAAATCCCAGAGCCACTCAGCCACATTGGCAACATTGACATTACTGGCCGGATGGAATTGCACCGGAGAATTGGCACAATGGGCATCGGTGTAAAAGTCGACCGCCGGTTGAGGATTGATGGTTATACTCTGAACGCTTGTACTTACGCAGCCGTTGGCCGTGTGCACTGTCAGGCTGACTTGGTAACTACCTGCAGTTGCATAGGTGTGAACAGGATTCTGCAAGATAGAAATGTTATTCCAGCCTGTCACCGGATCGCCGAAATTCCATTCCCAGGAGGAGATGGCTCCGGTGCCGCCCGTCTGCGAAAGGTCGGTGAATTGAACAGGATTCCCTTCACAGGTATTTTCTGCCATGAAATTGGCTGTGGGAGCCGGCTCGATCACAAGAGTCCGGGTGTAAACTGCAGAACAACTGTCGCTGGCAGTGATGGTAAGGGTTGCAATGAATGTACCGGATGTAGTATAGGTGTGTTCCGTATCGGGATTCGACGGGAAGTTGAACGTCTGTGTATCACCGTCACCAAAATCCCATTCCCAGCGTACAATATATCCGGCATAAGTGGTGGATACATCATCAAATGCGATAGGAATCCCTTTGCAGCTCTGCTGCGACACGACAAACTGAGCAACCGGGAGAGGATTCACAACCACAGTGTGGGTCTTGGATGCCTCACATCCGTTGAGGTCAGTCACCGTCAGGGTCACATCATAACTTCCCGGAGCAGCAAATACGTGCTGGGCATTCTGCGTATAACTGTGACCGCCGTCGCCGAAATCCCATACCCAGGATGCGACAGCGCTTACATTCATCACGGAAGTGTCGGGAGCAAAGGATGAAAGATCATTCACGCAGGTATGCTGTTGAACGAAATCAACCAGCAGTGCGGGCAGGATAACGACCGGCTCTACAATGGTGTCGGAACAGTTGTTGAAATTTCTTACCACATGCATTACCTGGTAAGTTCCGGGTGCACTGAAAAGGTGTTCGGGATTCTCCAGGTTCGAGAAGTTATCAAAGCCGGTTGCAGGATCTCCGAAATTCCACCACCATTGTACCAGGTTCCCGCTGCCGTTGGCATAGGAAGCATCATGGAATTGGGTGTTCAAACCGGTGCAACTGTTGGTGTAGGTGAAGTCAGCTACAGGAGCAGGGATTACATCCACCGGAAGAGTCACATCGGCTATACAACCGAATGAATTTGTGATGGTCAGCGTTACGTTGAAAACGCCCGAAGTATCATATTGATGCGTCCTGTTGGGATCATCCGGGAAAAGAATGGTATCGTTTGCTGTGCCGTCACCATAGTTCCATACCCAACTGGCAATATTTCCATATAAAGTATGTGAGAGGTCGGTGAACTGCACGGATTGGTTGGAGCAAACGGGTGTATTGTAACCGAAATAGGCTACCGGCATCTGCGAAATGTAGATCTGATGGGTGTTGGTGAATGAATTCCCCAACGTATCAACTGCCGTCAGTGTTACCTGATAATTCCCGATGGCACTGTACTGGTGGAAAGGATTCATCAGCGTGGATGAACCTCCGTCACCAAATATCCAGTACCAGCTTGCCATTGAACCGATGTTTGTTGCAGTGGCATCCACGGTGAACTGCACCGGCTGAACTTCGCAGGATGAGCCCCAGCTGAAGTCAATACCGGGATTGCTTGCAAAATGCAGGATCATGGTGTCGGCCACTACACCGCAGGGTGAATTTCCATTTGCAGTAAGCTGCAGGATCACCGATCCGGTTGTATAGTCAAAAGCGCTGGGCTGATAAACAGGCAGTAATTGCGTAGGATCGCTAAACACTCCGGTGCCGGAGGTGGCCCACAGCACTGAACTTGCATTCGAGGCAGTTGCTCCGGTGACCTGGAAACTGCAGGTATTGCATACAGTTGCTCCCGGACCTGCATTGACCTGGGGTGCAGGAACAATCGTCAGCACCTTGCTGTCGGTAACGTCGGAACAGGGTGAATTGAATGCAGTAAGGGTCAGCGTTACGGAACCGTTGGCAATATCCGCAGCACTCGGCGAATAAGTGGTGGCCAGGCTCACAGGATTGCTGAACGCTCCGGTCCCGGAGGTCGTCCAGACAATTGAATCGGCAAAGCTGGCGGCAGCATCATTGATGAGATAGCTGCTGCCTTCACATACCAGGTCATCGGCACCTGCCGAAACCAGCGGGATCCTGCTGATGGTGAGGATCAGCTGATCCGTGAGGGTGCCGCCACATGGAGCAATGGGGGTTGCGTTGAGTGCGAGAGTAACCACACCGGAAGAAATATCGGAGGCGCTGGGCGTGTAGGTTGGTGAAACCGTATTGCCGTTGGCAAAGGTTCCTGTTCCGGAAGTAGTCCAGGTAATGGAGGCATAGTTGAGTGCCGTCGCGCCACCGATAGTGATATTTGTATTTTCGCAGATATTCAGGTCAGGTCCGGCATTAACCGTCGGCATGCTTGTAAAGGTGATGGTCTTGCTGTCGGATACACTTCCGCATCCGGGATTGGATGCTGTCAGCGTCAGCATAACTGACCCTGCTGTAAGATCGGCTGCAGAAGGAGTATAGGAGGGAGTCAGGGTTGTTTCGTTTGCCAGGGTTCCGCTTCCGGAAGTCACCCAGTTCAGCGAGGTATAATTGGATGCACTGGCATCAGTAACAGTGTAAATGTTGTCTTCACAATTCTGGTCGTCAGCTCCGGCATTCACCACTGGAACCTGATAGATACTTAAAACCACGCTGTCGGATGCAGGTGCAGAGCATGGGCTCAGCGGAGATCCTTCCAGCACCAGAATTGCAAAACCATTGATGATGTCCTGTGCCGAAGGGGTATAGGAGGGATTCAGGGTGCTTGCATTTACCAGAAGACCTGTGCCACTGGCAACAGTCCATACTACCGATGAAACGTTGGAAGAACTGGTGCCGGTCAGTGTGTATGCGCCACTGCAGATCGATGCATCAGCACCTGCATCAACTGTAGGCTGCTGGGTAAGGTTAAGGATCATGGAATCACTGGCTCCGCTGCATCCCGGTAAAGCAGTTCCGGTAAGGGTCAGCACAACCGACCCGGCCGTCAGATCGGCATTGCCCGGAACATAGACGGGATTCACCACATTAGAATTGGTGAAACTGCCGCTGCCACTGCTCGTCCAGGTAACTGTAGCAAAATTCGATGCAGTTGCCGAGGAGAGCATGAATGGAACGGCATCACAAATACCGGCATCCGGACCGGCATCCACAGTGAGTGCCTTGTTAATGGTCAAAACAAAGGAATCGGATACACTTCCGGCACAGGGAGCTACAGCATCCACTGTTAGGGTCAGTGTAACCTGACCAGCTGCGATATCTGCTGCACTTGGAGTATAAGTGGCAGACAAAGTGTTCACATTGGCGAAAGTTCCTGTTCCCGTGGTCGTCCAGGCAGGATTGGTATAATCGTTTGCAGTTGCTTGGAAGGTCGTATAGGTCATGCCTTCGCAGATCAGCGTATCAGCACCTGCCCATAACGAGGGTGCTGAGTGAATCGTGATCACCTTCTGGTCGCTGACTGGTGCACAGGGTGAAAATCCATTTACAGTCAGGGTCAGAGTAACCGATCCGGCTGCGATATCAGCAGCAGAAGGAGTGTAGACCGTGTTCAGGATATGCGTATCAGAAAAAGATCCATTGCCGGAACTGGTCCAAAGCAGTGAACTGTATGATCCTGCATTAGCATCCATTACTGAAACAACTGATCCGGAACAGACGTCCATATCTGCACCAGCATCAACAGTTGAACCGGTAGTGATATTGATCACCATGGTATCGCTGAGAGTGGTGGTACAGGGAGCAACACCCGTTGTCGTGAGGACAAGGGCAACACTTCCGGCAGCTATATCGGGAGCGCTGGGATAGTATGTAGGAGTCAGGGTATTGGAACCGGTGAACGAACCGGAACCCAGCGTATGCCACATAACCGAAGATGCTGAAGAAGCAGAGGCACCGGTTACGGTGTAGCTGTCAGTCGAACAGATGATTACATCAGGTCCGGCAGTCATCGTCATGAATGTGTGGAAGTTCATGATCAGCGTATCGCTGACAATATTCATACAGGGCGCATTCCCTTGAATAGTAAGTGAAAGCAGAACTGAACCTGCAGCCAAATCAGCGGCAGATGGAATATAGGTGGCATTCAGTTGGGTCGGATTGATAAAATTACCGGTTCCCGAAGTAGCCCAGATCAGAGAGGAATAGTGTCCGGCTGTAGCAGTGGTAATAGTGTAATCATCAGCCTGACATACATCCAGATCAGGACCGGCTGAAACCACCGGGGCCAGGGTAATGGCAACAATCAACGTATCGCTGGCTGTCATTGAAGCACAGGCCCCTGTTCCGCTTGCCTGAAGGATAAGTTGAACAGAACCTGCTGTCAGATCAGCGCTTCCGAATGTATAATCAGGATTAAAGATCGTCGCGTCACTGAAAATACCATTGCCGGAACTGATCCAGGTCAGATTCCCGGTATTGGTCCCGGAAGCATTCAGCGAAACAACCACATCCGAACAAACGGACTGATCCGGTCCGGCTGAAACGGCCGGAATGGCATGGATCGTTGCTGTGCCCGACATCAGCGAACTGCATCCGCTCACAGGATCTGTTGCCTGAATGGTGTAATTTCCGGCAGGCTGCGACCCGAAACTGATCGGACTTCCGGTTCCGGTGAGGCTGATACCAGTGGAAATCCCGTTCAGGTAAAGGGTATAGACAATGCCTGCTTCCGAACCATCCAGGCCGACAACTGCCGAAGAGCAGATTGGTACCAGCGGAGTTACATTGAATGCAAATGGCAATGGCATCACGGTGCATTGACCATCCATGGTCATTTGACAGGAACTGGAACTGCCGACAGCAAGAATAGTATACGTTCCGGCAACAGTCTGCGGACCAAAATCCAGCACACTGCCTGTACCGGCCAGTGTATCGGTATGGAAGAAAGCATCTCTGACCAGGATATAGTCAATGCCTGCTTCTGAACCGTTAAGCGTAACCGATACTCCGGCGCACTGCATACCCTGGGGCACAAGGTTAAAAGTCAGCGGCGAAGGCTCAACATCTGCCTGACCGTTCATGATAATAGTACACTTGTTCAGGCTGTTGGTTGCCGTCACAGTATAAATGCCTGGTATCGTAACAACACCGAATGAGATGGATGAGCCCGTACCTGCCACAGGTATGCCAACAGGAACAGAACCATTCCGTACGAGCTGGTAATCAACACCTGTTTCTGAATTGTCAAGACCTATTGTTACGCCAACGCAATTCACACCTGCAGGAGTTACATTGAAGGCAACAGGTCCGGTCAGGATAACTGTACTGCCGTTCATGGCTGAGTAACAGGAACCTGTAACCGAATATGCATTGATAGTATAGGTCCCGCTCAGCAGTTGAGGACTGAAACTAAGCATGGAACCCGTTCCCGTGAGGGTGTCGACCGGGAACAGGCCGTCACGCATCAGGATATAATTGACGCCGGTTTCAGAACCGTTCAATGTAATGGCTGTGCCGGGGCACTGATTGCCTGTAGGGGCAATGGTGTAAGGGGTAGGCAGAGGTTCAAGCATCACGGCACCGTTCATCACGGCTATACAACCGCTTCCATTCGAAGCTTCTACAGTGTAGATGCCGGCTAAAGCCTGAACGCCGAAACTGATCGATGAACCGGTTCCGGTAACAGGGCTTCCTGCGTTGAAAATTCCGTCACGGAGAAGCTGGTAGGTGACACCGGCCTCGGAATTGTCAAGACCTAGGACAGAGCCTGCACAGGCGATGCCGGCAGGAGTGAGGTTGAAGACCATCGGCCCGTCAGTAATTACTACATTGCCGTTCATCATCAACTCACAGTCTGAAACAGCATTGTAGCCTAAAATGGTATAAGTGCCCGTTGTGCTTTGCGGGCCGAAATCGATTACACCGCCATTGCCCGGGATGGTATCTAAATAGAGCGTACCGTCAAGGATGAGTACATAGTTTATTCCTATCTCGGAACCGTTTAATCCAATGGATGCCCCGACACAGGCTGGTCCGTTAATTGTCATTGTAAAAGCGACTGGCAGAGGCTCCAGCGTAACTGTGCCATTCATCACCTTGGTACAGCCGTTCGAAGCTGTGGCAACTACAGTATAAGTCCCGGGCAGCAAGGGTGCTCCGAAAATGATGGCTGAACCGGTTCCGGCAACAGGGCTTCCGACATTGGTACTGCCATCTTTCCGCAGTTGATAGGTTACGCCGGTTTCGGTATTGTCAAGTCCGATGATGGCCCCTATGCAGGTGATGCCTGCAGGTGTAAGATTGAATGCTGTTGGTACGCTATTAATAACTGAGATTCCGGTCATCGTCTGCTGACAGTTGGTAGTAGCGTTGTATCCCAGGATAGTATAAGTGCCTGTGGTGATCTGCGGACCAAAATCAAGAACACCTCCGTTTCCGGCGATAGTGTCGATAAATAGAGTCCCGTCAAGTATCAGTATATAATTGATTCCACTCTCGGAACCGTTCAGCCCGATAGAGGTTCCGGCACAATTCTGACCGGAAGGAGTGATCGTGAAAGGAACTGGCAACGGTTCCAGAGTTACGCTTCCATTCATCACAGTAGTGCAGCCATTGGCAGCAGTGGCAACCACAGTATAGATACCGGGCAACAACGGACTGCCAAAACTGATAGCTGAACCGGTACCGGCAACAGGACCTCCGACATTGGTCACGTTGTTCAAACGCAACTGATAAGAAACGCCTGCTTCAGAGTCCTCCAGACCCAGGCTCGATCCCAGACACGTTACTCCGGTGGGAGTCATATCATGAACAAGAGGCGCAGGCTGGATCACGGCAAATCCGTTCATCCACGACTGGCAACTGGCAAAGGTGTGGTATGCCAGAACAGTGTATGTTCCTGAAAGAGGTTGAGGGCCGAAATCAATGGAAGTACCGGTTCCTGCAATCGTATCAAGATTAGTGCTGCCATCGAGAACAAGAATGTAGTTTACTCCCGGTTCAGAACCATTTATACCTACAGAGGTATTAGGGCAACTTGGTCCGGAAGGTGTCACTGTGAATTCCACAGGATAGGTGTGAAGTTCAACAATGCCGTTCATGGTGGAGGTACAATTATTAGCCGAAGTGGCGATAACCGTATAGTTGCCGGGAACAGTCTGCGAACCGAACGAAATAGCTGCTCCGGTTCCGGTAACTGCTGCACCGACATTGGTCGTCCCGTCAAGACGCAATTGATAACTTACACCTGTTTCCGAATTATCCAACCCTATGGGACTTCCGACACACACATAACCGGCCGGAATCATATTGAATGCCGTAGGTACCGGATCAATAACGACCATCCCATCCATCACAGTCTGGCAGAAGGTGGAGTTCTCATAAGCAAGCACCGTGTAAGTTCCGGCCGTATACTGTGGTCCGAACTGCATGTCAGACCCCGTACCGGCGATAGTGTCAAGGTGTACAACTCCGTTAAAAACAAGGATATAACTGTGGTTCAGGTCCGATCCGTTGATCCCGATCGAGGTTCCCGGACAGTGATTTCCTGGAGGGGTAACCGTGTAAGGAACAGGAAACGGCTCAAGAACGGCACTTCCGTTCATGGTTGAATAACAGTTGGTAGTATCATTGATGCCACGGACTGTATAGGTGCCGATCGCATTCTGTGGTCCGAAATTGATCGGAGCCCCTGTCCCGGCAACCGGCGATCCGACCAGCAATGTGCCGTTCAGGATCAGCTGGTACGAAATACCGGGCTGAGAACCTGTTAGTCCGATGCTGTTTCCCATACACAGCACACCGGCAGGAATTACATCATACTGGATCGGACTGTCGTGGAATACTGCAGTTCCGTTCATCGGGTAAATACAATACGATGTCTGGCTGATGGCGATGATGGTATAGTTGCCTTCCGTCATCTGCGGACCAAAATTCAGGGTCGATCCGGTTCCCGATATGGTATCGAGGTGGATAGCTCCGTCAAGCAATAACACGTAGTCAACACCTGTTTCCGAACCATTCAGGTGGATTTCATCACCCTCACAAGCCTCACCATCAGGAACGATGGTAAATGCAACCGGGTCCGGGTAAAGAGTGGCGCTGTCCTGCATAAAGGAAACGCAATTGGTTGAGTCGTCAATAGCAATTATCGAATAAATGCCTGGCAATCCCCCGACTCCAACAGTTATCGGACTGCCCGTGCCCGGAACAGGAGAACCCAGATCGAAGGTTCCATTCCAGCGAAGCTGATAACTAACGCCTGTTTCGGAGCCATCAAGACCTATAGGTTGTCCCGGGCAAAGGATACCAGCCGGGATCACATGGAAAACCTGAGGTGCTATATTAATATAGGTATAACCGTTCATCGTTGCCTGGCAACCGGTAGTAGCGTCGACAGCAATTATAGTGTATGTTCCGTTGGCTGTTTGCGGACCGAAATCCAGAAAACCGACAACCCCGGTGCCGGCGATCGAATCTAAAGCAATGCCATTGAGCAGCAGATAGTAGTTTACACCTGCGTCTGATCCGTTAAGACGGATAATGGTCCCCGGGCATTGTGAACCCGTCGGATTGATTGTAAATATCGTCGGTAAAGGATTTACGATGATCGTTGCCTGCCCGTTCATCATCTGCGATCCTCCATTACTCGGATTAACTGCCCGAACTTCAAAGAGACCGGCAACAGTGAAAGGTCCCCAGTTGATTGGTAATCCGGTGCCAAGGACTATCGGGCCATAAGGAAATCCATCACGGAACAACTGATATTCAATGCCATTCTCCGATCCGGTCATCGAAACCGGCAGCCCGGGCCCTCCGGTGCAAATGGTACCTCCTCCGAAAACACTGTAAACATTAGGTAATGGAAGGATAACAATGGCTACGCTGCCATCCATGTTGGCCGTGCATCCGGTCAGAATATCCGTGGCTACCACGGTATAAGTACCGGCCTGAGTCTGCAATCCGAAATCAATGGAAGTATTAGCGCCGACAACAGGAGTTCCGACTGGCACATTGTCGCAATAAAGTTGATAGCTTACTCCTGCATCACCATAGGTCAGCCCCACAGGAACACCAACTCCGCCCAACGGATAAGATCCGCCTCCGGTAACCAGGTATGTGTCAGGAGGAGGTAAGATCGTGATGGAAGTGCTTCCGCTCATCATGTTACTGCAACCGTTTGTATTGTTCACAGCAAGCACTGTATAGGTAAATGCAGCAGTCCGGTTGCCAAAACTGATCGGGCTGCCGGTTCCGGTTACAGGAGGACCGTCAGGGATGCCGCCACGTAACAGCTGATAATTTACTCCCGGCTCCGATCCGCTGAGTCCGATAGGCGCTCCGGCTCCTGCATAACAGTATGAACCACCTCCGGTTACCGCGTATACAAGCGGCAAAGGATGAACCAGAACAGTTACCGATGCAGTGGCCGTATTGAACCCGTCATTGGCTACAACCGTATAGGTTGTAGTAACATCAGGGGATACCATCGGCGACTGCAACGTCGAACTCCATGCCGGGCTTCCGGCCGGATTACTGGTCCACGTATAAGAATATAAACCCGATCCTCCGGTAGTTATGGCATTCAGTTGCGACTGCGAAGTGTCGGCGCAAATCTCATCGGGCGTTGCTATGGCATTCACAGCAATTGCACTCCCGCTGAGCATAACAGTCATCTGGTCATTCCCGATACAGCCTTTACTGTCAGTAATACGCAGCGTGAATGTGGTATTCGAGTATAAATTGGTGGTTTGAGGAGTCGGTGTAGTCGACCCAGTGCCTATATAAGTTACAGGCGTCCAGGAATAGCTCATCGGCCCGAATCCTCCTGAAACCGATCCGTTCAGGGTGGTATTGGTGCCATAAGGAATGGTTTGGTCAATACCTGCATTGGCTACCGGTAAGGGATTGATGATCACAGATACGGTGCTGCCCATGGTATTGCTGCAACCGGTCGAAGCACGTGTGGCTTCAACGGTATAGTTGCCTGCTAATGATTGATTTCCGAAACTGATAGGACTGCCGGTTCCGGTAACAGGCGTTCCAACCGGATTCAGGTTATTGAATAACTGGTAGCTGACTCCGGGCTGCGAGCCTGAAAGCCCAACCGTTACTCCGGGGCCGCCGATGCAATACTCCCCGCCACCGGTGAGCGAATACTGTACAGGCAACGGATTTACTGTTACTGCCACGGATGAAGTGGCTGTATTGTACCCGTCGTTAACAACAACCGTGTATACTGTGTTAACTGTCGGTGCAACAACTGCTGTGGCTGACGTGGAAGAAAATCCAGCCGGGGATGAAGACCAACTATAGGTATAAGTTCCGGATCCGCCACTGGCGTTGGCTGCCAGAGCCGTATTGTCCCCGATACAAATCGATGATGGCGTTGCAGTAGGCGATGCTGATATAGGGCTTCCGACAACAAATACTGTCATTGCATCCGAATTTGTACAGCCTGAGCCATCAGTAACAGCGAGCGTGTAAGTGCGATTGGAGATCAGGTTGATTGTCTGGGGGGTAGGAGTGTTTGCACCTGAACCAATATAGGTAACAGGTGTCCAGGAATAACTCAGTGATCCGGCACCGCCACTGGCGGAACCTGTTATAACTGTATTGGTGCCGTAAGGAATGGTAAGGTCTGCTCCGGCATTTACCTGTGGAAGGGCACGAACTGTCACGACCAGGTTCTGGGCTGTACCCGGGCATAAAGTTGGAGCCTGCCCGTAAGGCTGTATAACATACGTTACATTAATATCACTGGTTGTGGTATTGATGAGTGATTCGCTGATGGTCGAAGAAGTGCCTGATGACGCCGGATTCGATATCCCTGTAACAGCAGCTCTCGACCAGGTGTACGAAGTGCCGCCAAGATTGGAGGTTATCGGATAAGTGAACGGCTGACCGCTGCAAACCGCCTCCGACAGACTGCTGGTGATGGTCGGGACTGGGTTGACAGTTATTACATAATTGGCGGTAGTACCATTACAGGTTGGTGTAAAATTCGAAGTGGGTGTTATGGTATAGGTAACAGTCCCGGGAGTCGTCGAACTGTTCAATATCGTCTGCTGAGGAATTGTGTTGGTGCCCGAAGGTTGATATCCGGTAATACTGGGCGATGAAGGTGTGGCTATCCATGAAAAAGTAGTCCCGCCGACATTAGAAACCAAATTTACATTGGAAGAGGTCCCGCCCGAACACATTACCTGACTCATGCTGGCATTGGTTACCAGAGGGAGTGGATTAACCGTTATAACATGGGTTTGGCTCGCCCCCATGCAACTGTTACTGCTGGGTACTATTGTATAGGTGACATTGCCCTGGATGTTCAATGTGCTGTTTATCGTCTGTGATGGAATATTTCCGGATCCGGATGCTGTGTACCCTGAAATCCCTCCGGCTGAAGGAGTTCCGGTCCAGGTATAGGTCGTTCCGCTGACAGATGATGAAAGGATGACGGGTAAAGTGCTTGTCCCGCTGCAAATCGACTGGTTTGCAAGGCTGGGAGTCACATTGGGGATCGGATTGACTGTGACAACATAATTGACCGAAGGCCCGGCACATCCATTGGCAGTCGGGGTAATTGTATAAGTTACGGTTCCCGAACTGTTCCCACTGTTGAAAAGGGTCTGGTTGATCGTATTTCCGCTTCCATTTGCATATCCGCTGGTTCCCGGACTACCATTGGCAGTATAGGTGTAAGTTGTGCCTGCAACATCTGAAGTAAGTGACAGTACAAATCCGGTACCCGAGCATCGCGTTGCCGCCAGAGGGGCGTTGGTGACATGAGGTGTAGGATTTACTGTAACCGTAATATAGGCCGGCCCATCCGTGCATCCGTTCAGGGTCATCATTACGGCATAAACCACATTTCTCGGTACATTGTCATTATTAACAAGGGTCTGAGAAATGGTTGGACCCGAACCATTACTGTATCCGGTCACATTACCTGTGGCAGAAGCAGTCCACGTAAATGTTACTCCCAAATAATTGGCTACGAGGTTCAGCACAACCGGAACTCCCGAGCAGGTGGTCTGGTTGGGCGGAGGAAGAACTAGATTTGGAGAGGGTACCACAGTCACTACCACGGTTATGCTGTTCCCGACACAACCATTGGCGGTGGGAGTAACAACATAAGTTACATCATGCGGTGCATTGGATGTGTTCGTAAGGGTCTGGATAATCGCTGGCCCGGTTCCGTTCGAATAGCCCAGAATGGAACTTGGAGCCGAAGCTGTCCAGCTAAAAGTCGTGTTACTGACAGTAGAACTTAAATTGATTCCGGTAGTCATCCCGGAACAGATTATTTGCGTCGACGGAGTTGCAGTCGCAACAGGTATTGGATCAACGTAAACACTGTAATTCCTGGGAATTCCTGCGCATCCGTTGATACTTCCGCTGGGAGTGATCACATAGGTCACTATACCCTGAATATTGGAAGTGTTGTTGATCGTTTGCGATGGTATCGTATTGGTCCCCGATACCTGATAACCGGTCACTCCGGCAGGTACAGCCGAAGCTGTCCAGGAAAATGTTGTCCCAATTACATTTGAGGTTAGTGTTACAGCCGTCGTCGTACCTCCCGAGCAGATAGTCTGACTCAAAGGAGTGTTCGTTATAGTAGGAGAGGGGTATATATTGATCGTATAAGTGGCAGGGGTACCCGGACATGAACTGGGAGCCGGACCCGTCGGTATCACCGTATACGTCAAGGTTCCCATAGCCATCAACGTGCTGAATACCTGCATGGCAGGTAAATCGCCGGTACCGCTTGCCTGATACCCGCTGATACCTGCAGGCGCACTGGCTGTCCAGCTGAACGTTGCCCCGGTTACATTCGACTGCCAGACAACGGGAGTTGTAACCGCTCCGGCACATATGTCCTGGCTCATTGGCACATTTGTAACAATGGGAGTAGGATCTATGGTCACCACCAGATCCGAAGGAACTCCCGGACAAAATGTAGTGGCAGGACCGGTCGGGGTGATCGTATAGGTAACAGTTGCGCTGGTGGTCGATCCGGCCGGAAGTGATAATACGGTGTTGATAGATCCTGTACCGCTGGCAACAAGCCCGTTCACTGTTCCCGAGGTTACAACGGCCGTCCAGGTAAAGGTCGATCCTGCAACATTGGAAACAGGATTGTAATTCACACTCGTCCCTGAACAAATAGTACGGGTAAGGGGACTGGTAATTACAGGGGTCGGCGATACCCTGATCATGACATAATTCGAATTCATATCAGGACATGGAGGCGCCGTGGCGACCCTGCGGAACCAGGTGTTAACCGAAATGGGCCCGGGTTGATAATTCAGTCCCGTTGCTCCCGGGATATCGCTGTAGCCTCCGCCCGGACCGGTTGTGCTTATCTGCCATTGATAGGTAAAACCATTTGTACTTCCTGTTGCAGGAGTGCCGGTTATCAACGAGGGCGTTCCTCCGATACATACGGTATCGCTGGGTGATATTATTCCGGCAACGATCTGGGGAACAACAATTAGCGTCTGCATGGCTGTGTTGGCACACGTGGTGTTCTGATCAACCCCGACAACCTGGTAGGTAGTGGTGGCACTCAATGTTGTACTGTAAGGATTGGTTGTCTGACCGAGCAAAACGGGCGGCTGAAGCCAAACCCACTGAACATTGGGGCCGGATGTCACCGTTAGAGTCACCTGCTGCCCTGTACATACGGTATCTCCCATGTTTACACTGAGATTGATGATGGGCAACGGCTTCATGACTACCGGAATGGAATTGGAAGCGGTAGGGCAACCTCCTACCATAACGGTATAGGTACCGTCGGTCTTAGCATAGAAAATGTCAGATGTGGCACCGGTGATCGGAGATCCATCCTGATACCACTGCCACGTAGTTCCGGTTGATGGCTGACATGAAAGGGTGATGGAGTCACCCATACAAACACTTGCACTGGGTGGGTTCGCCGTGATCACCGGAGGACATTGGGCATTGGCCAGAAATCCGGTCGAAAAAAGCAAAATGTTGATAAAAACTATGAAATGAGATAATGATACTCTGCCGTGTAGTGGTAGTGATGCTCTCATATCCAAGTCTATTATGAGTTAATGTGGTGATTATCAGTAGTGTTATGATATGGCCCCTTGCCTGTATCATGTAGTTACCCGGAAAATTAATAGCTTAACCTCCCGGAAGTAATAGGTAATGGGACATTTTATTTAGTTCTCCTTCACCGAAATAGTTGCCTGAATCTGACCAAGTTATTTTTGCAATTTCTGCTTAAATTTTTTAAATAATATGTTAAAATTGCTTACCTTTGTAAAGTTTAATTTGATTAAACAAGCCTTATAACTTTTACGTATAAGTATATCGAAATGGAAAAAGCCAATGATTTAGATGCCGGATTAAAAACCCGCCATGAAAAGTTGATGAAGATCCTGGGCCTGATCGATCTTACCACCCTGGAAGGTACAGATACAGACGAGAAGGTAAAAAACCTCTGTCAAAAGGCAATTCTCCTGCGATCGAAAGTGAAATTGGCTCCTGCAGCGATTTGTGTATATCCGGTCTTTGCTGGCGTTGCAAAAACAGAACTCGGAAACTCCGGTATATTGGTGGCTTCGGTTGCAGGCGCATTCCCTTCAGGCCAGTCACCTTTAAGCATCCGCATCGCAGAAACCGAATTTGCTGTTAAAGAAGGTGCCGATGAAATCGACATGGTAATATCGCGCGGACGACTGCTTTCAGGTGATAAAGATTTCCTTGTGGAAGAAGTTGCCGGCATCAAAAAGGCATGTGGGAAGGCTCATCTCAAAGTAATACTGGAGACTGGCGAACTCAAAACCCCTGAATGGATCCGCCTTGCTTCAGAACTGGCCATCCGGGGCGGCGCTGATTTTATCAAAACCTCAACCGGCAAAATACAACCGGCTGCTACCCTCGATGCCATGGAAATCATGCTCTCGGTAATAAAGGAGCACTTCCTGAAGACCGGCATTCGTATTGGCATCAAGCCGGCCGGCGGTATCTCAACCCCGGACCAGGCTCTTGAATACTACGACAAGGTCGAAAACTCACTGGGCAGTGAATGGATCTCACCATCCCTGTTCCGGATTGGTGCCAGCCGCCTCGTGGATGGTATCCTCGCTGAACTGAATATCAGGCTCTGAAAAACAATAATACGGACGAAAATAATGGTTGCCTTATTTTCCTGAATTACCATTGATACTATCGATGATTAATAAACGGATTCCGTATTTTCGAATGCGAAAATCTGATATATACCGAATCTTAACAGGTTTGCTCTCCTTCAGAGGGACCCTTCAGATCGAAGCAAAGCTGATTGGATTCAGTAATACTGAGCAAGTTCCGAATAAAAAATTTCGCAAACCTGTTCAGCCGAAGTATAGCATCCACCTGAATAACTAAATTTGTACCCGATCAAACAGGTTTGATATCATGAAATCATTGCTTCATCTCTTCCTTCTGGCAGTTACAATCGCTTCATCTGCAGTTTTTGTGTCCTGTGAACCCGAAGAATATACCGACACAGATCCCAGCGATCCCAGAAACAGCTATGTTGGCGTTTGGCGTTTCACGGAAGACGGGAAATTGAAGAACGGGCTTTCCCAGAGTTACATCGTTACCATCACACTCGATGCGGATAACAGCAGCCAGATCATATTGAACAACTTCGGTAACCCCGGCGACTCCGATAAAAGCGTCACAGGAATCGTCACAACAAATCAGGTTATCGTTTCGTCACAATCACTCAGCAACGGATGGCTTGTTGAAGGTTCAGGCAAACTCAATTCCGCAACCTCGATGAACTGGAGCTATTCCATCACCTTAGGTGGCGATAAGGAATATTACACTGCTACTGCAACCAAGCAGTGACCCTTTTCAGGGATACTTAAATCAGATTTGAGTTCATGACTTCTCCTGACCAGGAGAAATGTCCTGTGAATTGCTGAAAATAAAACCCAGGGTTCAGGTTGTTGTTTCCCTAAATGGGAGACACCAAATCAACGTAACCACCCGTAAATCAATATGATTCACCGTGTTTTCATTGTTGTTGCCGAATTGTCATTAAACTTTGTAAAACTGAGTCATTCCTTGATCAGTACCTTACTTAAGGATGTACCCTTCGCAGTTCTCAACTGAATCAGGTAGAAGCCGGAATTCAATTCTTCAATCGGAATTTGTACTTTGGTATCTGAAATGCCTGATTTTATCAGCATTCCGGCTATATTTAAAATCTTGTAGGAGAATGTAGTTGACGTTTCTTCTGAATTCCGGAGGAAGAAATAATCATGGACCGGAACAGGGAAAACGGTCCAGAAATCCCCGGGATTCTCATGTTCAGCGACAGAATAATCATTCTTTCGCAGCTTGACAACCCAGAAATCGTCTTTTCCCTGGTTCCCGGTAACATCTCCGTCATTCGAAGTTGTTGTACCTGAGAAAACATACTTTCCCAAAGGTAATTCCTGAATATATCCTGCGGCATCAAAATCGGCCCCCCCGTAGGTTTGTTGCCATTGTAAATTGCCGGAACTGTCAGTAGCCAGGATCCATGCATCGGCGCCTCCATGGGCAACTGTAACGTCTCCATCCTCCGACATGGTGCGAGCCGTGAGCAGGTATCCTCCATCCTTGGCTTTGCAGATATTCCTTCCGACATCAAAGTTGCTGCCGCCATAAGTCTTTTCCCATTCCAGGACACCATTCTTATCAATTTTAATGAGCCAGGCATCGCAATCTCCGTGATTATTCGTGATATCCCCGTTCGTGGAATAGGTCCGCCCGAAGATCAGAAATCCTTCATCAGCTGTTTGCAACAGGGCACTGTTGTCACTTTCGCCTTGGGTACCGCCATATGTTTTTTGCCATTGCATTGTTCCTACACTGTCGAGCCTGAGAATCCAGTAATCAAAGTAGCCATGGTTGCCGGTTACATCACCGTTGTTCGACGAAGAGAATCCGCTGATTATATATCCACCGTCTTCAAGCGAGAGCAGACTCATGGCCCGGTCATCCCCCGTTCCGCCAAAACTTTTCTGCCACTTGAGATTTCCGGCGGAATCCAACCGTATTAACCAGTAATCATCAGCCCCATGATTATTTGTAACACTCCCGTCATTTGAATTGCTGTATCCGCAAACGATATATCCTCCGTCCTGAGTTTGGGCAATACCGAGTGCAACATCATTACTGCTTCCCCCGAAGGTTTTCTGCCATTGCATTTCGCCGCTGCTGTCGAGTTTCATGACCAGGTAATCCGCATATATGTTCCCCGGGATTGTGGTATAACCGCAAAGGGCATATCCATTATCCGTGGTTTGAATCACTTTTACAACGGATTCAAGTCCTTCATTCCCGTATGTTTTCTGCCATTGCAGTTCCCCTGCTGAGTCCATCCTGATCAGCCAGATATCATATTCACCGTGATTCCCGGTAACTTCCCCATCCTGTGAATGAGTCACTCCAAAATTGAGGAAACCTGAATCTGTTGTCAGGAAAAAATCTTCACTAAATTCTGAATCAGACCCCCCATGGCATTTTTGCCATTCAATTGTCTGGGAGAAGGTTATATTCGAAGCAAGGAAAATGAACAAGATACTGATGATAAATCGATTCTTCATAGAAAAGAGGGTATTCTGGTATTATCAAGATACCTGGGAATATTTATCACTTCTGTAATGTCGATCTGTAACTACGCTTACCGGATTTTAAAGCTTTGAATAATCCAAATATAAGATATATCATGGAAAGACTGGCCCAAACAGGGAATTTTACCAGTTTGATTATTTCTTAATGCCATTCATTCAAAACTAGATTCGATGGGATGACTTTCAATTATTCTTGCAGGGAAGCCAACAAATCAATTCGATTCACCGGTGGTTTTCTTTTTGTCCCGGAATTGTCTATTAAAATGAATAAAACTGAGTTAATCTGATTACCCTGAAGAGGAGATGTAAATCAAGGTAAAAAGGATTAACATACAGACAATCAAATAAATAAAGGAAAATTCTATTTCAACAGAATCTAACTGTCAGACTATCAATTAGTCCTATCAGGAATTTCACTCTGGTTTTTTCTGGCTTGCTGCTTTTTTCCCGTTCTCCTGCATCTTTATTTCCATCTCCTGCAGACGGTCGATAGCATCTGAATAGATCTTGTCAAGCAGTTCAATATGCTGGGTATAATACTCCAGGCTCTTTCGGAATGCATCCGGGCTGGTGCCGTTCTTCTCATACACGGCCAGGAACTGCGATTTCTGATAGACAGAATCTGCGGGCATATTATGCTGCCCGTTTCCAACCCTGAGCGCCGATTCTGCCAGATTGATGTCCACCAGAATATCAACCATCTCATCTTCACTCAGAACTCCGGCAGGCCGTGAACTCAATACACCGCCCCCGCGGTTGCAGGAAGAAACCAGCATCAGCACGGCAAGAATTACCACCGCCTGAATACTCCTGATTGGAATGAAAAGCGATGTCCGGATCATTTCTCAGGGTGCCTGCTTCTGTATTCCTCGTTCAACTCCCTGATCACATCCTTGGTGATATCAAGTGTGTCGTTGGCGTAAAGTATATTCCCTCCTTTATTGAATCCCAGGATGTAATCAAATTTATACTTCTTATTGTAGCGTTGCAGAAAATTCATCACTGAATCAAGCAAGGCGACATTCATATCGGTCTCACTCTGCTGTAATTCGCTTGCATAACGGTCGCGCAGATCATAGATCTTCTGCTGGTTCTCCATAAGGCTGGCATAGATTTCCTGTGCACTCTGCTCTGAAATCGATTTTTTTTGCACCTGCTCCTGGAAATAAGCTGCATCCTTCTCAAAATTGGCCTGCTTGCCGGCTACTTCAGCCGAGTAACGGTCACCCTTGGCCTGAAGCTCTTTCTTCAGCTTCTTCACCAGTTCGTAATGCTCTAATATGCTGTCGTTATTGACAAAAGCCACCGAAACCTGTCCTGAACTTGCCTTTGCCACAGCCCCTGCTATACTGTAGTCATTCCCGCTTTTTCCTCCGGTGAAGAACAGGATATACAACACGACAAGACCTGCCAATAAGACCATATTCACAACAAGAAGCCATGAAACAGGCTTGCTTTTCTTATCAGGGTGGATTAAATCTGTATTAACAGGGGCTTCGTTCGACGGCGTCACTCCCGGTTCCTGGGCTTCAGTCGGTTGATTGAATTCTTCGCTCATCTGCGTTGGAATTACGTTTATTGATAGAAATGGTTCTTTACCTGAATTACAGTGCGAAGATAGATAAAATCCCTCCACCCCCGTTTGTGTTTCCTGATTCGGAGGATCAAACAACCAACACCCGGAATGGATTGATGATTCCTTCCCGGAATAGATGTTCAATTTTAAAGAAATCAGCAAATGATGCTGGAGTATGGATCAATTCCCTACTTCCGACATGAACTTGATCCGCATCAACCGGATCTCCTCCTCCGAAAACTCATTCTCACCAAGTTCATGCAATGCTTCCTCAACAGAATCGGTTTCGGCCTCCTGGAAATAATCGAGTATCTCTTCCTGATGATAAGGATCGATGGTTTCATCGATGTAATAATTCAAATCGATCTTGGTGCCGGAAGCAACAATATGTTCGATCTCCGACAACAACTCCTCGGCTGAGAGATTCTTGGCAATGGCTATATCTTCAAGCGAGATCTTGCGGTCGATGTTCTGGATGATGTAAACCTTAAGCCCCGATTTATTCACCACCGACTTCACCACCATATCCATCGGACGGATGATCTCATTCTCCTCAACATAATTGGCGATCAGCTCGAGGAAGGGCTTACCGTATTTCTGGGCTTTCCCGGCTCCAACACCCGTGATCCGCTGGAGCTCATCCATGGTTATGGGGTACTGGATGGCCATGTCTTCCAGCGATGGATCCTGGAAGATCACAAACGGTGGCAGGTTCTCCTTCCGTGCGATCTCTTTACGCAAATCCTTTAATAAAGAGAATAGTGTCTTGTCCGTTGTACTGGTTCGTGCTCCTCCTCCGGCAAGCAGTTCCTCATCTTCAGCTTCTTCCGGATCAGTATCCGTTGCTACCAGAATCGAATAGGGCTTCTTTAGAAACTTGTGCCCTTCAGGAGTTATCTTGAGGATTCCGTAATTCTCAATATCCTTTACTACAAGCCGCTCTATGAGCATCTGACGGAGAACCCCGTCCCAGAAACGCTCACTGAACTCCATGCCTTTCCCAAACATTTCAAGCTCATTATGCTTGTATGATTTAATGTTGGAGGTCACTTTGCCTATGAGGATGTTCACGATATTTTTAGCCTTCGAGAGCTGCTTAACCGCGAGAATGGTCTCAAGTGCCAGGTCAACCTGCTCTCGGCCATCCATCTTGGTCTTGGGATGCAGGCAGTTGTCGCAGTTGCCGCAGTTGTCCTCCGGGTATATTTCTCCGAAATAATGCAGCAGTTGCTTCCTCCTGCACATGGAAGATTCAGCAAAAGAGACCACCTCCATTAGCAACTGGTTTGCAATCTCCTGCTCGGCTACACCTTTGTTCTTGCTGAACTTTTCCAGCTTCTCAATGTCTTCATATGCATAGAATGCCAGACAAATACCTTCACCGTCATCTCTTCCGGCCCTGCCGGTCTCCTGGTAATATCCCTCAAGACTCTTAGGCATGTCGTAATGGATCACATACCGCACATCCGGCTTGTCGATCCCCATCCCGAAAGCAATCGTGGCAACGATTACATCCGCTTCCTCCATGAGGAATTTATCCTGGTTTGTGACACGGATCTGGGATTCCAATCCAGCATGATAGGGCAATGCCTTGATTCCATTCACCTGAAGCGTTTCGGCAAGTTCCTCTACCTGTTTCCGGCTCAGGCAGTAAATAATACCACTCTTGCCAGGATTCATCTTGATGAACTTGATGACTTCTTTGTTGACATCGTCCTGCTTGGGCCGTACTTCGTAATAGAGATTTGACCGGTTGAAAGAAGATTTGAATAACGTGGCCTCGTGCATGCCAAGGTTCTTGAGGATGTCCTGCTCTACCTTGGGCGTGGCAGTAGCCGTTAACGCCATCACCGGCACTTTCTGACCGATCGATTCAATGATCGGACGCAGCCTCCGGTACTCCGGACGGAAATCATGACCCCACTCGGAAATACAGTGAGCTTCATCAATAGCAAAAAAGGAGATATTGATATCCTTGAAAAAGGCAACGTTTTCCTCTTTGGTTAATGATTCAGGTGCAACATATAAAAGCTTGGTAACACCGGATGTAAGGTCATTCTTAACATCAGTAATTTCATTCTTGCTGAGGGAAGAGTTCAGAAAGTGGGCTATTCCCCGCTTTGTGTCAAACTGGCGGATAGCATCCACCTGATTCTTCATCAGCGAAATGAGCGGTGATATGATGATGGCCGTCCCCGGCATAATGAGGGCCGGTAACTGATAACACATTGACTTGCCCCCGCCGGTGGGCATGATTACAAATGTGTCCTTACCAGAAAGGACATTCCTGATAATCAGTTCCTGGTTGTCTTTGAAGTTTTCAAATCCGAAAATCTTCTTGAGCAGATCTTGTAACGGATAGTCCTTATAGTCCTCTTTTGTCTTCGTTCCTCGCATCTCTGTTGTGTTTTCGCGGGCCTCACTCGAGGTTTCTTACAGTATTAGTTCATTGGTAGTTTGCGTACAATTGCTCTTGGCTAATGCAAATATAATTACTGC
This sequence comes from uncultured Lentimicrobiaceae bacterium, assembly GCA_964544545.1. Taxonomy (GTDB): domain Bacteria; phylum Bacteroidota; class Bacteroidia; order Bacteroidales; family UBA4417; genus UBA4417. Next base: position 27,300 of record CAZJCG010000030.1, read on the forward strand.
AATCAAAAATTTCTTTTGGGCAGAAAAAAACTAAACTCAATCACCGACAATCCTTTTATCTTTTCTGACCGATCCCGATTTATACTTTCATCCCCCTTCGGCAATTGCCAATTAAAGATAACTAAAAATCGGCTCATTTCATGTATCTGACGCATTTTTCGTCGCACTGTTCTGGCAAGTTTGTGGAAACAGACTTGCTTTTTGCTTTCCGCCTGCAGTGATTCCAGCAGAAATGAAACAAATCCTTGCTTCCTCAAATCCCGGTCAGAATTCTAACCGGAGCATCGATCACAAGCCATTGATAGGCAGACGAAAATGCCGGAAAATGAGCAGATTAAAACCGGATCGCCGGTTTCTAAAAGGCTGCAAAATTATTAGAAAATTCATTTAATCAATAGTTTAATATGCTTTTTAGTGTTCCTCTTGGGCAACTTCAGGTTTTTTAGGCAACAGATTTCTTGTGAATGATTTTGACAGAGGGCAGGAAGAAAGCAGACGATAAATAGTGGATCCGGATGTATCCGCCAACTCCCGGAGACCTGTCAGCCGCTTTCCTTTTCTTTATTCCTGAAACCTGATCCCGTCATCAGCCAATAGGTGGATTATACTGAATCTTAAAAGGTTTGCCCCAAGGGGGACTCTTTGAGCCGAAGCAAAGCTGATTAGATTCAGTAATACTGAGCAAGTTCCGAATAACAAATTTCGACCCGAAGGGTCCCTCCGAAGGAGCACTTCGCGCCCTAGGGGCAAACCTGTTCAGCCGCAGTATACAAACGGAGATGCCCTGGCTGAACCCATATCAGATCCGGGCCAATTCCGGATGCCGGTCATCCGGATACCCCTTGTTATAAACAATCCGTATCTTTGCTATTTCTAAATAGTCATTGAATCTTGAAAACGCCAGCCGAAATCAGGCAGATTGCCATTCAGGTTATTGCCGACGAATCTCAGGCAATTGCCGGCCTGAAACCTTCCATCAACGATGATTTTGTTAAATGCGTTGAAATGATCATCCGGTCTACAGGCAGGGTAATCGTTACGGGCATTGGGAAAAGCGCCAATATCGCTTCAAAGATCGTCTCTACGTTCAATTCCACAGGTACCCCGTCAAGCTTTATGCATGCTGCGGATGCAGTTCATGGCGATCTGGGAATGATCCGCTCCGATGATATCATCCTCTGCCTTTCAAAAAGTGGTAATACCCCGGAAATCAAGGTTCTGGTGCCTCTTCTTAAACTCCTTGGCAATAAACTGGTGGCCATTGTCGGCGACTCCTCGTCCTACCTCGCAATGCAGGCCGATCTCGTTTTAAACACCTCCGTTAAAAGAGAAGCCTGCCCAAACAATCTGGCTCCGACGGCCAGTACCACCGCTCAACTGGTAATGGGTGATGCGCTGGCAGTTGCATTGCTCGAATGCCGCGGCTTTACATCCAGCGACTTCGCCAGGTACCACCCGGGTGGCGCCCTGGGCAAAAAACTGTACCTCCGCGTTTCTGATGTCTATGTGAATAACGAAAAACCGGAAGTGACAGTTACTGACGAGATTTCCACGGTCATTCTTGAAATATCTTCCAAAAGACTTGGCGCTACAGCCGTACTCGATAATGGCAAGCTCGTGGGAGTGATCACCGACGGCGACCTTCGACGTATGCTCCATAACCACCCTTCGATCGTCGGAGTGAAAGCCTCCGACATAATGACAGCCAATCCCAGGACCATCCATCCCGATGAATTGGTCTCCGATGCCCTTGATATCATGCGTTCTAAAAACATTACCCAGTTGCTTGTTCAGGATGATCACGAATACCTTGGGGTGATCCACCTGCACGACATATTGAGGGAAGGTATCATCTGAACAGCTTTTCTTAACCGTTCCAGCCATGGCTGAAAAACTCAGAGAATTCAATGATTACCGGGCAAAAATGAATGACCGGATACTCAGCGTTGATAACAAGGTCATCCGTCGTATCTTTAACGTGGACACAAACGCTTATCTCGAGGGGGCTCTTCCTGTAAAAACCAAGGAATTGTTGGGACTGGTCGCCTCCATGGTCCTTCGCTGCGACGATTGTGTCCGGTACCACCTGATTAAATGTCACGAAAACAGCGTGTCAGAAGAGGAATTGTTCGAAGCACTTGGAATTGCAACCCTGGTCGGTGGGACCATTGTCATCCCGCACATGCGCAGAGCTGTTGATTTCTGGGATGAATTGAAACAATAACGCTTCTTGGGTGTTCCATCGGATATCTCCATTTTGGCACAGGCTTTGATTAACCCCCGCCGCATGTTGAAAAAATACGCCATCGACTCTGTCATACCGATCTTGATGATCCTGGGCATATTGCTGGGAGTGACTCCCGGAGTCCGCTCGCAGGAAATCACCAAGGTGATGGGCATAGTGAAAGATGCACGGACGGGTGAGCCACTCCCTTTTGTTAATGTTTATTTTAAAGGTACGACCATAGGGGCAACCACGGATTTCAACGGCCATTACTCACTGGAATCCAGAAAAGCCTCGGATACAGTGATCGCTTCGTATGTCGGATATTATGTTGCCCGGAAATCAATTCAGCCCAACCACTTCCAGGTGGTTGATTTCAGCCTTGAACAGGAAAACTACGAACTGTCGGAAGTAGTCATTGTTGCAGGTGAGAATCCCGCCGAGATACTGCTCCGCAAAATAATCGAACACAAGGAGCAGAACGATCCCGATAAAGTTGACACCTATCACTGCGAAGCCTACACCAAAATGCAGTTCGACGCCAACAATATTTCCAAAAAGCTGATGGATAAAAAGGTGCTGGAACCTTTCCGCTTCGTCTTTGAACACCTCGATACAAGTACTGTCAACGGGAAGCCCTATCTCCCGGTTATGCTCAGCGAATCATTCTCCAATCTCTATTACAGGAGAACACCAAGAGCCAGGAAAGAGATCATCAATGCTTCCCAGATCTCCGGCATCGAAAATGCCAGCATCTCCCAGTTTGCTGGCAACCTGGCTCAAAATGTCAATATCTATGACAACTATATCGACCTGTTCCAGAAGAACTTCCCAAGCCCGATAGCCAACCTCGGACTGCTTTACTATAAGTATTACCTGGTCGACTCAGCCTTTCTCGATGGGAAATGGTGCTACAACATCATGTTTAAGCCGCGGAGAAAACAGGAGTATGCCTTCACGGGCAATTTCTGGGTAAATGATACCAGCTTCGCAGTTAAAAAGCTGGAAATGCGCATGGTGGATGATGCTAACATGAACTTTGTCAACGATCTGGTTATCTCTCAGGAGTTCGATTCTATCGAAGGGAAACGATGGATGCTGACACGCGACCACATGGTGGCCGACTTCAATCTTATTGAGGAGTCAAAGGTTGTGCTTGGCTTTTATGGCACCCGCACGGCAATCTTCCGGAAGTTTAGCTTCGACCCGGTGAAAGATGAAAAGATTTTTTCTACTCCCAATAATATCATCGTTCTTGATAATGCCATCCGTCGCGATAAAGACTTCTGGAACACTTCACGCCCCGAAAAGCTTACATACCGCGAAGCATCTGTTTACAGGCTGGCAGATACATTGAAGAAGATGCCGATTTTCAATACCTATTACGATATCATCGAAACAGTCTTTACAGGTTATTATATCCACGGTAACTTCGAATGGGGGCCGTATGCATCAACCTATAGCTTCAACTCAATCGAAGGAAACAGACTACGTATCGGAGGCAGAACCAGCAACGCATTCAGCACAAAGGTCATGTTCGACGGTTATGCTGCTTATGGTACCCTCGATAAGGAACTGAAATATAAAGCCGGCATGATCTACATGCTTGGTAAAACCCCCGACAGGGTATTCACGGCTTCCTACAAACATGACCTCGAACAACTTGGCATCGGTGAAGATGCATTCCGGGAGGACTTCTTCTTCAATTCATTGTTCAGAAGAAATCCTCAGGATAAACTGTCAATGGTCGATGAACTGAAAACTGCCTATAAACATGAGTGGTTCACCGGATTTTCCAATACTTTGGGACTGAGCAACCGGAAGATCTATTCGCTGGGAAGCGACGGGATCAGGTTATATAATTCGGAACTGGATAAGTATCTTTCCAGAAATCAAATCACAACCACCGAACTTACCCTGGACCTGCATTACGGATACCGAGAAAAAGTCCTGGCCGGTGAATTCGAACGCATGGTGGTTAGCTCCCCTTATCCGGTCCTTGATATTCATTATGCCTACGGAATCCCCAACTTACTGAACAGCGACTTCGAGTATCACCGCGCACAGGTCAGGGTTACTCAATGGTTCAATTCCATGACTGCCGGCTGGTCAAAGTATTACATTGAAGCAGGGAAAACATGGGGCAAAGTGCCATTCCCCCTTATGAAGATACATACCGGAAATGAAACATTCTGGTATGATGAGTCAGCTTTCAACCTGATGAACTATTATGAGTTCGTTAACGACGAATATGTGAACTTCCTGTTTACCCATCACTTCGAAGGATTTTTCCTTAACCGTATCCCGGCCATCCGTAAACTGAAATGGCGCGAAGTGGCACAGGTCCGCGGTGTAGTGGGGCATACTTCCCTGCAAAACCTTCAATTTAATTCTTTCCCCGAAGGAACGTGGTCGCTCGGTAAGCCTTATTTCGAGGCCGGACTGGGCATCGAAAACATTTTCCGCTTCTTCCGGATCGATGGCGTATGGCGATTATCGTACAACGACCACCCGGATACAAACCGCTTTGGTTTGATGGTTTCAATGAATTTCATTTTCTGACACGATCCTTCTGTCAGAACTGCAGGTAAATGGGCATCACCTGTTCTGCTGTCTTCACCTGGTAAAAGAAGAACAGGAAGATCAGGAAAATCAGGATAAAACCTGCCAGACTGAGCTTCTCCATCCTCACAACCGTTGTATCACAGACGCGTTGCGGTATCATATGAAGAATGAAACCCAGAGCCATCATCCAGAATACGGTGTCATACCCTGCATATAAAACACCGATGGCGCCGGCATCGAAATTATACCATATCTGATTGAGGATGACTGTGGCATCGTGTAAGGATGAAGCCCTGAAAAAGATCCAGCAGAAACATACGAGATGAAAAGTGAACAGGATCCCGATAATCTTCAGAAACATATTCTGCTTCAACGACTTGAAAACCCTCATCCTGATCTTGTCGAGGGCTAGTGCCGTCCCGTGCATCCCGCCCCAGATGATGAAATTCCAACTGGCACCATGCCATAATCCTCCCAGCAACATGGTGATCGCAAGGTTCACATACTGCCGGATCTTGCCCTTCCTGTTACCGCCAAGTGAAATGTACAGATAATCACGCAACCAGCTTGAAAGCGAAATGTGCCACCGCCTCCAGAACTCCGTTATACTTGCACTCTGATAGGGAGAATCAAAATTGATATTGACCCGGAAGCCCATCCAACGGGCCAACCCGATCGCTACATCTGAATATCCGGAAAAATCACAGTATATAACCATCGCATACCCGTAAATCCCCAGGAGACATTCCAGCCCCGTATGCTTGGACGGATCATCAAATATATAACCAACGTAATTGACATTAATGTAATCGGATATCACCAGTTTCTTAAATAAGCCGGTGACAATCAGAAAGAATCCAAGGGCAAAATCATGCTGACTGACTGTATACTCTTTCCGTATCTGGGGAATAAAGTCCGACGCCCTCACAATCGGACCCATAACCAGTTTCGGGAAGAAGGACAGGAAAAACAGGTAATCAAGGAAACTCCTTACCGGCTTGAAATGACCCCGGTAAACATCAATGGTGTAGCTTAAGTTCTCAAATGTATAAAAGGAAATGCCAATTGGCAGCAACAGGTTCAGAGGACTGATACGGGTGAACTGCAGATCATTCAGGATGGAGATAAAAAAGTTGGTGTACTTGAAATAGAACAGGAGCCCGAGGTTCAACACCAAACTCAGCACCAGCAAGGCCGTTTTTGCTCTTTTAGTCTTCCTTCGGTAGATCTGATTTGAGATCACAAAGTCGATGATGGCTGAAAGCAGGATCAGGGATACAAACCAGCCACAGGCTTTGTAAAAGAAATAGAGTGAGAAAAGAGTGAATACACCGATGCGCATCCGCTGATGCTTCCTGACCGCGTAATAGATCAGGATAAAGAAAAACAGGAAATAAACAAAAAAGCCGGAGTTAAAGAGAAGAGGATTCTCCGGATCATACAACAGTTGCTTCAGGATGTTGATGCCTATTTCCTTCATTCTTCGCGGTTCTGATTATCATCAAGTTCCTGAATAAACGCATTCAGCAATAGTCGCGCCTGTAACTGGTAACCCTGCCGGGTAAGATGGATCATGTCGCGCTGTGCAAATCCTTCCTTATGCCACTCCCTGATCGACTCCTCACCTCCCATAACCGCATAGAAATTCCAGACAGCTACATCTATGCGTTCCGGAATGTTGATATAATAGTTGATCACCTCCGGCAGGTAATCGTTGTTCGAATAGGTGACCACGGTTCTGTACCTGCGCCGTTTTTTAGAGATCCTCACTTTGGAATAATGCCTCTTCAATCCGTCACCGGGTGTGGTCAGCAGTATATCGCAGGATGGAGCATCTCTGAAAACCTGCTCGATAAGCGACTCCTGATACAAGGATAGCGAATCCAGACTAAGACGGTTATAACCCTCATTTGTCCCCAGTGAAATGATCACCAGGTCTGGGTTAAATTGCTGCACCACGGTATCATTATATACCGATTGAAGGATCGTTTTTGCCATGGCTCCGTTCTTTGCCATAACTTTCAGTAAAACGGCAGTCGAATCGGGATACTGAAGCGACAGCTTGGAAGTTGTACTCCTGATTACGGAATCCAGCAGGTCGGCAAAAGTTTCGGCAAAGAATCCGGATTTGACATGGGAGTCTCCTATGTGCAGTATCCGGAATGGCCTGGTCACGGAGTCACGAAAGGATAACAGGCACTGATTTACATGTAAAAGTGCCCCGTCATTTTCAATATAATTGTAATCATAGTTAACGGGCAGTGCGACAGTATCGGGAAGTTGCCCCTTACAGTCCACGCGAAGCATTAACATGCCTGACAATAGGCTGAATTTGAGAACGAGAAGAAACTTCCGGGTCATAAACATCCATTAACTTGTTAAACAGCAATCTGGCAATCTGGTTTGCCCCTTTATGAGTGAGATGTGTGTAATCAATGTTGGCAAGAGGTGGATTGGAATTGACCCAGCGGATCATCGAATTCCGGCCCCCCATAGAATTATATAAATTCCAGAAGTTAACCTTTGTTTCCTGAGCAACCTGGTTCTGAATTTCGATCAATGGAAGAACACCCTTCTGGGTCCGGTACTCTCCATCATACCGGCAGGCCTTGTCGGCAGTACCGATGATAAGGATGCTTGCCTCAGGAAAACTGGACTCTAATCTTACGATCGTATTCTTAAGTGGCTCTCTATACCAGCCAAAGTCCTTCAGATCAGGAGAGAATAGCAGATTGGCCCCATATTGCAGGACGATCAGGTCGTACGACTGCACATTGTGGATGCTCTCCAATACCTCCGGCGATAAATGACGCAGCTCAATGCCGCTGATACCACGGAAAGAGAAATTGTCAACAAATACGCCTCTCTCGCTTTCAAACGAAAATCCGTAAAGCAGATCCTTGCTGCCCGAAAACCTGGCTTTTATCTCGTTCCGACTGGTACCGACGCATTGTTTGTTTACCAGATTATGGAACTGAAAAGTCATTACCGAATCATTCAACGTGAATGTTGAAGTGCTGTCTGTCGGCCCATACACAAGATAGATCTCGTTGAATCTCCCGGCATTGTATCTTCCGGGTGAGTACTGGACGAGTGAACTCTCTCCAGGCCTGAATGCATGCCCTGAAAGATAAAGGCTTCTAAGCCCGTCTTTCCCGGCACTCCTGAAATTTTCATCCAGCCAGTTGCTGCTGAAGGAGTGAACGATCGACTGCCTGAAACCGGCTGTTACGGATGTCACTGGAACAAATCCAACCCCGCTGCCTCCGAAATACCCCTGTAACATATTGCGGATATCCTGGGTAATCAGGTCTCCTTCAATCATCGAGTCACCGAAGTATCCTACCCTTACCTTTTTCCGTTTCCCTTGTCTTAACTCCTCCAGCGCTTTAATAAAAGCCTCCAAAGTTCCGTTCTTTTCATAACCGATAATGGATTCACTTTTCCGGAAATCAGGGATGGAATCAATATCACTTTTTTCCGCTTTGGGAACTGGCAAACCGCTGGTATCGCTTGATGCAACAGGCAAGAGGTCACTGATGATATTGATATTCTTGAACTGAAGTCCGAAAACGGAAAAGGTATGACCGAGAAAGGATACAGCCAGTACAATAATGAAAACGGAAAGTATGAAGTAAAAGGGTTTTGAATTGGCTTGCATCTCGGTGGAAGATCATTTCATCCGTAGGGCTGCAAAGATATTAAATTATGGATGGAGCCCAATCTTGGATCATATCTGATTGGCATGAATATATTCGTGTGTTATTATTGACAGGAATTTAAATTACCTTTGTATTTATGTATCAGGCTTTCCGCACTTACATTGCTCAAAATAAACTGATCTCAACCGGAGACCGGATACTCCTGGCTACGAGCGGAGGTATCGATTCTGTTGCATTATGGAAACTTGTAGAAGAATCTGGAATTGACTATGCAATAGCCCATTGCAACTTTAACCTGAGAGGTAAAGAATCGGATGAGGACGAAGCTTTTGTAAGAAATCTGGCAGATAAAGCTGGCGTTCAGTTTCATTGCAAGAGTTTCGATACATTACACTTCGCACAGCAGAATCGCATATCAATCCAGATGGCGGCCAGAGAACTGCGCTATGTCTGGTTCAACGGACTCATTGCAGTTGAAGGGTACAATTCAGTCGCTACCGCTCATCACCTGGATGATCAGGCCGAGACCTTTTTTATCAACCTTTTACGGGGTACCGGCTTGAGTGGTTTACACGGCATCCTGCCCAGGCAGGGAAATATTATCAGACCATTACTGTTTGCTACCAGGGATGAGATCACCGCTTTTGTCCGGCAACAAAATCTCCAATGGCGGGAGGATTCTTCCAATGCAGATGGCAAATATCTTAGAAACAGGCTTAGGTTGGAATTGATGCCGGTTCTTAGGAACATTCAACCCGATTTCTCTAAAAAACTGAACGAAACGATCAGAATCATCCGGGACACAGAGACAGTTTTCCGGCAGAAGATAGAGGAAGGAAAGGTCGATCTGGTTGACACCAAAGGGGATGAGGTGCGAATCCTGATAAGCTGGCTGGAAGAATTTTATCCGCTCGAAACCTGGCTATATGAACTGCTCAAACCCTTTTCTTTTACATACTCCCAGGTACGTGATATAGGCCAGTCCGTTTTCAGCGGATCAGGGAAATTGTTTGATTCTCCCACCCATCGCCTGATCCGCGATCGCGACTATCTTATTGTGGCTCCAATCCGAAGCACCGCAATGCCTCCCGATGAACCCATACTTGCCTTCTCCCCGGGCCTTACCTCACAACCGCAAGTTCCTGTTCCACTCACATTCAGGATAGAAGATGCCGATAAAGTAAGTATCCCTTCAAATCCGAATATTGCCTGCTTCGACTTTGAAAGATTACAATTCCCGCTCTACCTTCGTAAATGGGTGAAAGGAGATTTCTTCTATCCATTTGGGGGAAAGGGTAAAAAGAAACTGAGCGACTTCTTTATCGACCAAAAAATTCCGGTTCATCAGAAAAATTCGGTCTACCTCCTCACCTCCGGTGATGATATTATCTGGATCCCAGGAATGAGGGCTGATAACAGGTATAAAGTGACAAACCTGACCAAAAAAGTCCTGCTTGTCCATTTGGCTGCAACGGATACAACCCCTGAAAATGCTGGTTGGTCCCGTGAGATCTTTTAATTCATGATGTATTTACCGGATACAAGGTTGACTGTCTTTTGCAGATGGTTACCGTATCTATTTATTACTAATTTTGTATTCAATAATTCTACTAAACCTTCACCTACTTTTTTAAATAATTTCGTATGGGCCACTTTCATCGAAGCAAGTCCAGCCTGACTTTTCTGCTTGGATTACTTTTGGTGTTGACTTCACCATCCTTGCGTGGACAAATTCTTGAGCCGGTCAAATGGTCATTTTCGTCAAACCGCCTGAGCGATACGGAAGCTGAACTTATATTCACAGCGACCATTGATAAAAATTGGCATGTTTACTCTCAGGAAGTCCCGGATGGCGGTCCCCGGCCCACTCTCTTTTCCTTCGATAAAGGGCAGGGATTCAAATTGATGGGTAAAACACGCGAAGGCAAACCGATCGAGGAATACGACCCGAATTTCGAGATGAAGGTCAAGTATTTTGCACTGAAGGCGGTTTTCAAACAGAAAATTCAGATTACTACTGACAAGCCGGTCAGAATAACAGGATTCCTGGAGTTCATGTGTTGCGACGATCACCAGTGCCTTCCTCCGACAGAGGTCCCTTTCACCTTTACACTGGATGGGGCAAAAGGCCCTGTTGCGCAGATTGCTGGCAAAGATACAGCTGCGTTGGCTGCCGGCGTTGATTCAGCTTCATCAGCTGCGGTTACGGCTGATACCGCAAGCAAAACATCCGGCGCTGTTTTGGCCGATGATTCATCGGGTTTTGACGGGAAGAATAAATCACTCTGGTGGTTCTTCTTCCAGGCTTTCGGATGGGGATTGCTGGCCATTCTTACTCCCTGCGTCTTTCCTATGATACCTATGACCGTGTCCTATTTCATGAAAAGCGGTTCAAAAGGTAAATTGCAGGCAGTCATATATGGGCTTTCAATCATTGCGATCTATGTTATATTCGGAGTACTGATTGCCGTCCTTTTTGGTGCCGATTTCGGTAACTGGTTAAGTACTCACTGGATTCCTAATGTGCTGTTCTTCATTATTTTCGTTGTCTTTGCTGCCTCATTTTTTGGTTATTTTGAAATAACAATGCCGAGCTGGCTTGTAAATAAAAGTGTCCAGAATGAGGAAAAAGGCGGAATCATGGGGACAGTATTCATGGCCCTCACATTAGTACTGGTTTCGTTCTCATGTACAGGTCCCATCGTCGGGACTGTGGTCGTTCAGGCTGTCGGTGGGCAGGTGATCAAACCGATTATCGGAATGCTGGGATTTTCTCTGGCTTTCGCAATCCCATTCACACTGTTTGCCTTCTTCCCGCAATGGCTTAACAAGATGCCAAAATCCGGAGGCTGGTTGAATTCGGTAAAAGTGGTGCTTGGCTTCATTGAACTGGCCTTTGCACTGAAATTCCTGAATGTTCCCGATCAAACCTACCATTGGGGAATACTCGACAGGGAGATCTACCTTGGTTTATGGATTGTGATCTTTGCAATGATGGGATTTTACCTTCTGGGCAGAATAAAATTCCCGCACGATAGCGATTACCCGGTAGTCAAATCCTTTCCACGACTTATACTCATTATTGCAACCTTCGGTTTCGTGATCTACCTGATTCCCGGACTTTGGGGAGCACCTCTGAAAGGAATTTCCGGATGGCTGCCGCCTGCTGAAACACAAGACTTCGACATCAATGCGATTGTACGTGAAAACGCAGTCGGAGGAGGTACTGCAGATCTCGGTAATATTGCGGAACCCCCGGCATACAGCAACACCGCACTTAAATTACCGCATGGTCTGAAAGGCTATTTTGATTACGATCAGGCCCTTAGGGCTTCAAAAGCATTGAAAAAACCGGTTTTCGTCGACTTTACGGGCCACGGCTGTACAAATTGCCGTGAGATGGAAAACCGGGTATGGAGTGATCCTGAAATCCTCCGGAAACTACGCAGCGATTTTGTGATAGTCGCCCTTTACGTGGATGACAAAGTGATTGAAATGCCCAAAGAAGAGTGGTATACGAATAAGTCCGGCAGGTTAGTCAAATTGCTCGGTCGAAAAAATACTGAAATCCAGATCGGAAAATTCGGCGCAAATGCTCAGCCATATTATGTGATTCTGGATGAGAACGGGAAACTGATGGTTCCGCCCAGAGCTTATAACCTGGATATATCAGCTTTTAAGAAGTTCCTTGATGATGGCGTGAAAGCATACAACGCTGAGTTAAAATAGGCCAAAAGATTTCTTATTCTCCTAATCCCGGTGAATCAGTGATTCCCGGGTTTTTTTATTTGCATCCGATGAAGAAAATACCAGGAAGATTCCTGTATTATCATTTTCTGGCATATTGCTTGTATTTAAAGACGTGTTTTCAGACCACCTCCTGAAAACCTGTTCTAATCCTAAATACTCTTAGCCATGAAAAGAATAGCCCTTGTACTGATGCTGGCCCTGGTTGCCACGATCAGTGTTGACGCACACAGAAATATTTATCATAGAGCCCCAGTTTCTATTCAGCTCTTTTTCAATGAACTGGAGCCTTATGGCGATTGGCTCTATACACCGGAATACGGATATGTTTGGCGTCCTTATTTCGATCGCCCTGAATCCTTCCGGCCATATTCTTCTAACGGTGATTGGGTCTATACAGAATATGGATGGACCTGGATCTCCGATTACCCGTGGGGATGGGCCCCCTTCCATTATGGCAGGTGGTACTTCGACGACTACCTTGGTTGGATGTGGATCCCGGGTTATGAATGGTCTCCTGCCTGGGTAGCCTGGGGTTCATTCAATGATAACTGGGGCTGGGCTCCTCTCGGACCTGGTATTTATGTTAACATAAACTTCAACTGGGCAGCACCTGATTTCTGGTGGACCTTTGTACCCTGCCACTGGTTCCACTCCTCTGGATGGAGACATCATATTTACGATCGCCCGGTTCATGTGACCAATATCACTTACATAAATAATATCTATATCAACAATAACGATCGTGGTCACGATAACTGGTTCCGCGGACCCAGAGTTAACGATGTAGAAAGGCATTCAGGCAACAGGGTACGTCAGATGCAGATCGTTCAGAGTGAAAGGCCTGATAGTCGCAGGATCGACAACAGCAGGGTTAGTCTTTACAATCCTCGTATCAATGAACGCAATGAAGGTGTTCGCCCCCAGAATTTCAGGAACGTTGAGAATGTCCGTCCTGCAGGTCAGATGAAACGTCAGACTGCCCGCGATTATGATCCGGGTGAGAACCGGGTAGCAACAGAACGCAGGGTATCCCGTCCCGAAAACACCCCGGCTCAAAATACAAGGAAGAACACAAATCCCTCGAACGATGATAAGATCAGAAAAAGTAATTCACGAGGCGATAACAGGGATGTTGACAACAGAACGATTTCAAAACCCGACAACGAGAGACGTCAACAGAATCCATCAATAAACCGCAATTCTTCAAATTCTGAAAAAAAAGAATCATCCGGAAACACATCCGTATCAAGGAATAAGAATAAGGAATCAGGTTCTTCGATTAACAGGAGTCGTGAAGAGAAAAAACAGGATGTAACAAAAAAGAGAGATAATACCAGCGAAAAGAAGAACAGCAGAGATGATAAGGCTAGTCCGGCAAAGTCCTCACGGAACAGAAGGTAAATTCTCTTTATAAACCGGTCGGCGGCTGAAACTTTGAGTTTCAGCCGCTTTTTTTCTGTTTGGACTGGGTTCGCAGAATGGTTATCATAAGAAAAATCGAAAGCATATATTTGCATACATTGTTGTCCGGTAAAGTTAGAAAATAATTTTTGAGATCATCTAAATGCTTGAT
>CAZJCG010000031.1:0-40901 GCA_964544545.1 uncultured Lentimicrobiaceae bacterium
TAAACGCAATAATCCATAAAAAAAAAGCCCCATAAGGGGCTTAGTAGCGGGATCGAGAATTGAACTCGAGACCTCCGGGTTATGAATCCGACGCTCTAACCAACTGAGCTACCCCGCCTTATGCTTATACTAGTATTATATTCTTTCAATGTACTTATCCGAGGATTGAACTCGAGTCCGCCTCTTGCGGATATGAATCCGACGCTCTAACCAACTGAGCTACCCCGCCTTATTTTATACTAGTATTATGATTCCTTCAATGAACTTACACTCGAATTGAACTCGGGTTCGCCTCAGGCAATCCAACAGCCCGGGCCGCCAGAGCGTTACCTCTTTAACCGGTGATTGAGGGGTGCAAATTTAGAAATAATTCCCGAACTTACCATCGACAGACTTTAAAATTTACCGATTTACTGCTCGAAGAAAGAGTATTTGACACCCCGGTCACTGAGGCCCTGCAACATAAAATCAACCACATCCGGCCGGTCAGCGAGTGCTTCCGGAGTGTTGACGCCGGCATTTTTATAAAGCCCTTCCATCACTGCCCTTGCTGCCATAGAAGCCGCATAACCGGTCGTCCTGGCCATAGAGTGAATACCCTTTAAGGGATCAAAATAGTCAACCAATGAATAGCCCAGGCAAATACTCTTTCCATTCCGGTACCCATCAACGAGAATCTTCATAACCGTGATGTCTTCCTCACCCTCCCCCAGTTTGATCATAGGGAAGAGCAACCTGGCAGTCATATCAATCGGACGAACAGGCTGCCCGTTGATGATCACCGGATCGGTCCTGAAAAAACCGGTTTCCCGGAGTATCTTCATTTTTTCAACATGTCCGGGATAACGCAGTGTTTTCTCGATCATATCAGGTACATCCAGCGAATCCAGTAACGATCGCAGACCATCGCTGTTAAAGGATTCCACCTGACCAAAACCTTCAAATTCCATGAGTTCAACATCTGTCAGCGCCGGCATGATCACTTCTTTGCCGCCCTTACGGAAACGTGCTGGCCGGGTATACTCTTCAATCACATCAATGGGTGAAAAAACCGCCTTGTATTCATAGGGCCAGGAACGTTCGCGCGGAAGTCCGCCCACGTAAATTCTGATTTTGTCGGCACGATCCAGCATCTTTACACAATGGGCAGCCAGCAGGTTACTCATTCCCGGAGCCACACCCATATCGCAGATCGCCGTAACGCCCTTCTCTCTGGCAAGCACGTCCAATTCTCTGAAGTCCTCTGCAGCAAATGTGATATCAATCACATCTGTACCTGCCGTGATGATGGATTTCAGCGTTTGGTGACCAAGGTAACCGGGAACGGCATTGATCACGAGACCGTACCCTGCGGCAAGTCTCTTAACAAGCTTAAAATCGGAAAGATCTGCCCGGAGGGTTGTAACCCTGCACTTTGATGCTACCTTTTCAAGAACGGCAGTATCAATATCAGCAATGGTCACGCTGTTGGTCCCATTAGCTGCAAGATCTGCTGCAATGGGGCCGCCTACCAGACCGGATCCTAAAACCAGAATTCTCATTTTCGCCTGATTTATAATGTTAAACATCAATTATGGTCGATTCTGAACTGAAGATGTATCATTTTTTCCGGTTGCCGAGATCGCTCTTCGTATACCGCGATATTGCGAAACCATTATCCCGGCTATTACGATGATCATTCCCAGGATTTTGGCAGGTGTAAAACGTTCTGCCAAAATCAGATAGGAGAAAACTGCCGTAAAGATCGGAATGAGGTTGGTTAAAACATTGGCCTTCACCACTCCGATCTCCTTGATGGAAATGATATAAAACAGGTACGACAACGTGGATGCAAAGAAGGAAAGTTGGATCAGGGCCATAATGACCTCTCTCGTTGGTTTGATCCGGACAAACTCCCCTGCATCGAAAACCAGGAACAGAGGAAGGAAATAGACCGCTCCGATCAGATTTTGCATCATAATGATTGTACCGGGATTGTAACTGAATGCAAGCTTCCTGATCACGACCGAATAAGCCACAGCTGAAAACACGGCTACAAAAAGAAGCAGTATCCCTTTCGGAGATGCCGAAATGGTAAGGTCCGGATTCAACAGCATAACCAGTATCCCAACAAATGAAAACAGAATTCCCGAAATGACCTCTTTCGAAACCTGTTCCCGGTAAAGGAGATAAATAGCTACCGGACTGAACAACGGAATGGTTGATATGATGACCGATGAGATGGTGGACGAAACAAGCTTTAATCCGAAGCTTTCACCCAGGAAATAGCAGAATGGCTGAGTAAAAGAAAGCAACATGAACCATTTCAGGTCAGCACGCTTTATTCTCTGTAACTGGCCTGTTATACCCAGGAACAATGCAATCAATAGTCCCGAAGCAGTCAGGCGTAGAAAAATGATAGTAATTGGCTCATATTGAACTATTACCAGTTTGAACCAAACGAACGACAGACCCCAGAAGAGCATTGCCAGGGTCACTAGTATGTACACTCTCAAGGTCTTCAACCCGGAAGGATGGTTCATCGAAGTATTAGCAGGGATGCAGCAAATATGAAAGGAACGGGAGGTTTAACCGAACGAATGTTACTCGATTCCGGCGAAGTGCTTCATGAATTGAACGCGCTCGTATGCTGCCGGATTTTCAACATTCTTATAAGATAACAGCCCCTTGAAACCAGTAATTGAATCATACCCGTGTTTATCCATCCACGTTTTTACTTCATCCAGCATTACTCCGAGATGAGCACTTCCTTTGTCATAGATTGAGCTTACAACCTGTACGGCACTGGCACCGGCCAGCAACAATTTGATTACATCCTTTCCGCTATAAACACCCGTTGAAGCAGCCAGGTCACATTTCAGCTGGCCTGAGAGCAAAGCAGTCCAGCGAAGCGGCATTGCTATATCCGACGGCTCGCTGAATATGCGGGAAGGAACGACCTTCATCGCCTCAATATCGATATCCGGAGAGAAAAAACGATTGAACAATACCAATCCTTTGGCTCCGGACCAATCCAGCTTTCGAGCCGTTGTGGCAAGTGCTGAAAAATAGTGGCTGATCTTTAAAGCGACCGGAATTTTGACCAGCCTGATCAACTTCTCAAGGATTGCAAAATAAACGGCCTCATTCTTTTCGGTTGAATGTTCCGGATCGGAAGGCAGGACAAAAATATTCAGCTCGAGGGCATCAGCTCCGGCATCTTCAATCATCTTTGCGTATGAAACCCATTCACCGGGTGTGAAGCAGTTAATGCTTGCAATGACCGGTATTTTCACTTTTGCTTTACACTCCTTTATCAGGTTCAGATAGTTGCTGAGACTTTGTTCCCTGCTGTAGTTTCTGATATAATCCAGCGCCTCCGGGTACATATTCGTCATTTCATCCTGCTGGATCACGTGATGGGCTTCGTGTAAAATCTGCTCTTCAAACAGCGATTTTAAAACTACCGCCCCGGCGCCCTGTGTCTCCAGGTCGGTTACTTTTGCAACGGAATTCGTTAATCCCGAACTCCCGACAATGATCGGGCTTTTCAGCTTAAGTCCCAGGTAAGTTGTTTCAAGACTCGGCATAGTTATAATAGCTTAGAATGATTAGTTAGTCCGGTAAACCATTTCACCGGTGTCAAATTAAAGTATCGTAAAATTATCAAATATTTCATCCGTACAAAATTATATTTTAAAGGTCAGATAGAACCCCATAAATATGTCCATCCGGGTTGGAACCAATATCTTTACATACTCATTTCAAATGACATAACGGCATATGCTTGAATTCAATATTAAAATCAACCAGCTCCGGTGTTTCATGGAGCCATCTGAAGGATAATTCATACTGACGGGCCAATCCGGCACTAATGATTTCACATGCCATTCATTCAAGGTCTGAGCAATAACTCCTGACCAGAATGAAAATGACAAACCGGATAAAGGCAAGTTTTTGAACCTGCCGTTGCTGGAAATTACCTTACGAATGTCAGCTTCCTGAACATTTCATCATTACCAAGTACCTTAACGGCCTGCTGGAGGTCATCATCAGTACTTCCGACAACTTCAAAATAAGCGCTTACATTGTACAGATTCCTGGCAATCAACCCCTTAAGCACTGCCAGGATTTGTTTTCCTGAGGCTTCCAGTCCCTTCTCATCCCTGGGAACTTCTTTCGCAGCAGCAAAATCAACGAACTGATCTAGCAGCTTATCATCGTTGAAACGGGAGGTGAACACTTTAATGTTCGGATAGGCAGAAAGCAATTCCGGTCGCCGGCTTTCGAGGTATTGAAGCACATAGTCGTTGAGAAGACCTTTGCGGAATATCTCGGTATAATAATTTGTAATAAAGGTGGTATCAAGCGGAATGAATACATCGGGCATAATTCCGCCGCCACCGTACACAACACGTTTATTGTGTGTAAAATAGCGCAGCGAATCCGGCAGCCGGATGCTGTCGGCATGGATCATCTCACCATGTTTGTAACGGTTGAACACTTCACTGAAATAATCGTCCGTACCGTTTTCATAGGATTTCTGTATGCAACGGCCCGACGGGGTATAATACCTGGCGGTTGTAAGGCGGATCATGGAACTGTCGGGAAGCAGGAATGGCCGCTGAACCAACCCTTTGCCAAAGGATCTCCTCCCGAGTATCACTCCGCGATCCCAATCCTGTATGGCACCAGCCACGATCTCACTTGCAGAAGCAGATGCTTCATCAATCAATACAATGAGCTTTCCGTTCTCAAAGGAACCCTTTCCGGTGGCCATAAAATCCTGCTTTGGACTGCGTAATCCTTTTGTATAAACGATCAGCTTCCCTGCAGGCAGGAATTCATCTGCCAGTTCAAAGGCTATGTCCAGGTAACCTCCGGAATTGTTTCTCAGATCCAGAATAAGGTCCTTCATACCTTCTTTCCTGAGCTGGGCAACAGATTCGCGAAATTCATCTGCCGACGTCCGGGCAAACCGGGCCAGTTTGACGTACCCGACATCCTGGGTTACCATGTATGTAGCATCTATGCTGTTCAGTGGAATTTTATCCCTCACAATGGTATAGTCGATCAATCCGGAACTGCCTTTCCGGTATATCCCGACCGTGACCTTTGTTCCCTTAGGCCCACGCAGGTGATCCATCACATACTGATTATTGATCTTGGATCCAAATGCATCCTCTCCGTTGATCCTGATGATCTTATCACCGGCATGAATACCCAGCCGGTCAGCGGGTCCACCCGGAACGGGAGAAACTACCAGGATTGTATCGTGAAAGATCTGGAATTGTATGCCAACCCCTTCAAAATTCCCCACAAGAGGTTCATTGGTCCTGTCTATATCTTTCTTGGAAATATAAGTGGAATGGGGGTCAAGCTCCTTCAAAACATTAATTACTGCATCTTCTACCAGCTTGGGCTGATCCACCGATTCAACATAGGCATATTCTATGAGCTGAAGCAACCGGTCAAACTTCATGTAGGTCTGGTTCGGGTCAACCTCAGAATGTTGTGCTTTTACCGTCTGGAACGATGAAAACGCCAACAATACCAGTAATAAGGAGTTGAATTTTAAGATAATACGCCAGTTCATTGTTGTTCATTTTATTGAGTCCAAAATTAGTTTAAAAAACATCGGATGCACTTACTGAAGCAAGGCATAATTCAACTATTAACAAATTTTATTAACTTATGCCTGCTCAATCAGCCTCTGTAATACTTTTGGAGAAAATAACTGAACAAAATACCTGCTTTACCGTTAAATTGGAGGACTTACCCTAAAACTGTTATTAAGTTTAACCTGGTCTATATGCCCGTTTCCATGAATAAGTCCTTCTTTGGCTTAACCGTTAAGTTAGCATTGAAGGTCAGGATGATCCCTCTTTACGTCTTTCTGGCTTCCCTGACCTCCTGTTATTACGACAACGAAGAAACACTCTATCCGGTTTCGGTATGCGACACTGTTTCACCGGCATTTTCAACCGTTATCACTCCGATCATTGCTTCAAACTGCCAGGGATGCCACAGCGGAAGTGCGCCTTCGGCCGGTCTATCACTTACGACCTACGCACAGATCCAGTCAGCCGTTCAGTCAAAGAACCTCATGGATCATGTAATGCAAACCAACGGCTACTCGCTGATGCCACCGTCAGGCATGCTGTCGAACTGTAAAATTGATCAACTGAATACCTGGATTTCGGGCGGGATGCCCAACAACTGACCCCTGCGCGTCAAAACCAAATATCTGACTCCAAACCAGCAACTTATTAATAGTAATCTTAAATTAGTCGTTATGAAAAAATGGTTCAGGATCCTGGTCGCACTGGCTGTCGTCGGAGTGCTGGCCGCTGCCCTGTTGTATAAGTTCTACATCAACAAACCTCATGCGGATATTGAAAAAGCAAAGCCTGCCTATATGTTTGTTGTTGGAGATCTGTGGCATAAATACAATTCGAACCTGAAAACAGCGGATTCGTTGTATAACGGTCAGGTAATTCAGCTGACAGGAAAACTTGGGCGTGCCGAACAAAACGACTCCACGGTTGTGGCTGTCTTTATCATGGAAGAAGATTCACTTTTCGGCGATAAATCGATACGCTGCGAGATGCTCCCAAAATACAATGCTGAAATAAAATCTCTTACAGCCGGCAAATTAATTACGGTGAAAGGGTACTGTAACGGCTATGACCTGACAGATATCAAACTGAGCAAGTGTTCCGTGGTAAAATAGCACTGTTCACCTCCATCATTACACGAATTTTAATGAGAAAGATACCTCCCCTGCTCCTGTTCCTGGCTGTACTTGCATTCAACCGCCTTTCAGCCCAGGATGACCTCATGAACCTGCTTGGTGATGAGAAACCAACGACTGACTTTGCCTATGCAACATTCAAGACGACACGGGTTGTTCTTGGTCAATCGGTTGAGAATCCTGCAGCCGGAACTCTTCAATTCCTGATCGAACACAACTTTGGAAGGATCAACCAGGGAGCCTATGACCTCTTCGGGCTGGACCAATCTACTATCCGTCTTGGACTTGAATACGGTATCAACGACTACATCAGCGTTTCACTGGGACGGAGCAACTTCGAAAAGACAGTTGACGGTTCAATCAAAGCCAAAATACTGAGGCAAAGCAGCGGAGCAAGGAAGATGCCTGTTTCTCTGAGTTTCTATACGAACATGGCTGTAACAGGAGTTAAATGGAAAGATGAAAACAGGAAGAACTATTTTTCTTCCCGCCTTGCTTATACCCATCAGTTGCTGATCGCCAGGAAATTTTCCAACTCATTTTCATTACAGCTCTCACCCACGCTGATCCACAAGAATCTGGTCGCCATGAAGGAAGATCCGAATGATATATTTGCTCTTGGAGCCGGAGGCAGGGTGAAGGTTACGCAAAGGACATCACTGAATGCAGAGTATTTTTATGTCCTTAACCGCAAAGCCGGCGATCCCACTCAGGATGCGCTCTCTGTCGGGTGCGATATCGAAACAGGAGGACATGTCTTTCAATTCAGGCTTACGAATGCACAGCCTATGTTCGAGAGAAGTTTCATAACAGAAACAGCAGGCAGGTGGGATAAGGGAGACATATACTTTGGATTCACAATCAACCGGGTATTTACGATTGTTAAACCTAAAAGCTTCAGGGGAGAATAAACCTGACAGCTTGTCAGTAATGACTGCAATGGGGCGGGATTTGTAAGGACCCTTCTATGGAAACCTCCGAGAAACAAAAAATCCTTCGAAGCCTGATCATCCCCGGCATATTGCTGGCTTTGATCTGGATAGTTAAAATAGCCGAAATCTGGCTTAAAACCGATTTTTCTTTCCTTGGTCTTCTCCCTCAACATCTTTCCGGACTCAAAGGTATCCTGTTTTCGCCTTTTCTTCATGCAGATTTCTCACACCTTTCAGCCAAT
This sequence comes from uncultured Lentimicrobiaceae bacterium, assembly GCA_964544545.1. Classification (GTDB taxonomy): domain Bacteria; phylum Bacteroidota; class Bacteroidia; order Bacteroidales; family UBA4417; genus UBA4417. Next base: position 7,908 of record CAZJCG010000031.1, read on the forward strand.
TCGGTACCACTGTTTCTGTTGACTGCCGGTCTTTTCTATTTCTATCCCAAGCCGGCCCTCAAGATACTGGGACTATTATGGCTCACCACCGGCTTCTGGGTGTGGATATTTGCCAAGGACACCGGCATCCACATCGGCGCTTCGGGAATTGTATATGCCCTGGCCGGTTTTCATTTCACTGGTGGTCTGCTGCGCAGGGAACCCAGAGTTATGGCATTTTCGCTGCTTGTGGTATTTCTGTATGGAAGTCTGATATGGGGCATTGTTCCCGACCTCTTTCCCGAAAAGAATATCTCCTGGGAATCCCATCTTCTTGGATTGCTGGCAGGGGTGATCATTGCCCTGTTTTACAGGGAGGAAGGCCCCCAGCGGAAAAAATACAGCTGGGAAGAAGAAGATGAGTATGATGAACCTGATCAGGAACCCGAAGCTTTCAGTTCCAATGAATCCGGAACAGGTAATCCGGAATCTTCAGACAATAGTAATCCTTCTGAGGATACTCCTAACATCCTTTATCATTACCGAAAGAAAACGGACTAGTCTCTTCCGTGCATCATCGACAGGAGTTTCCTGGAGATGAAACAAATGACGACACCGAGCAGGATAACGAATGCTCCTACTCCTCCGAAAATAGCATAGGCCCCTAAGGTCGGTACTACGCTGGCCAGCAATCCTGCAAGCAGGTTAGCGATAGCCATACTTCCGAACCACACTCCCATGAACATACTCACCATGTGAGGAGGCGCAAGCTTCGAAACCATCGAGAGGCCTATGGGTGAAAGCATTAACTCACCAAGTGTGTGAAAAAGATAAGCCAGGAAGAGCCAGCTCATTCCAGCCTTTATGCTTGTGTCGGCCACATCACCGCCTCTTTGCATTACGGCCCCGATCATGAATACAAACCCAATCCCAAGCAGTATCATCCCGAAACCCATCTTCAGGGGAGTGGATGGATTCTTGCCTCTGCCCGATAACCAGACCCATAAAGCAGTGATCGGAAAACCCAAAATGAAAACCAGAAGGGGATTCACACTCTGGAACCAGGTAGTCGGAATCTCTCCCAGAAAAGTCTGACGGTTAATAAACTTCTCAGTATAAAGGCTCATTGAACTTCCGGCCTGTTCAAAACCGGCCCAGAAAAAGATGACGAAAAACATCAGGATGAAGATCACCCAGATGCGTTGCTTCTCTTCTTTTGTGAGAGGATGCTTTTCCACTTTACCGTCAGCGTCCAGTTTCCGGAGTTTGGCTTTGGGATATTTACCTACTTCCTTCAGAATACGCGGAGCCAGTATCCAGTAAATCACCATGCTGATACCCACTGCAACTGCAGCAGCCATGAATCCTGCACGATATCCGTATGCGATAGCGATGGTGCCACAAACGATCGGTGCAAGGAACACCGACCCATTAAAAAGCTGATAGTATAAGGTATAGGCTGAATCCCTCCTGGGATCTCCCTGTTCATACAACTGCCCGATCATCGCTACCACTGTCGGCTTGAAAAAGCCATTACCGACGGCGATCAACGATAATCCAAGCACAAATGGCATCATCCGGTTATCGATCGACAACACGAGCAGACCGATGAGGATGATAATCCCTCCAATGGTGAGAGAACGACGTTCGCCCAGCGCCCGGTCGGAAAGAATCCCGCCAAAAAAAGGGAAAAGATAACAGGCGGCGGTAAAAAAGCCATAAATAAGGCTGGAGTACGATTCGGTGAAACCCATGCCCGGAAGCGATCCGGTGAGGGCGGCAGCCATGTAAAGTATCAGCAGGGCACGCATTCCGTAATAGGAGAAACGTTCGCCGGCTGCAGCTGCAGCCAGAAGATAAAGTGCAGGAGGATGTTTGCGTGTGACAGTATCAGCCATGAAGATTTTTTTGTGCAAATTAGAAAAAGATGCGGTTCACCTGGCACTATGGATGAATTATGAATGAAATTCATTCCGACTGCTTCAGAAACATTCAGTTCTCAATCGATATATAATGCTTCAATTTTTCATAAAGATCAGCAGGTATTTCGTTGAGTTCAGAAAGTTGTCCGACAGAAGTATAATTACCTTTGATGATCCTGCGATCAATGATGGCTTTGGCTTTCGTATAATCGAGATAAGGATGCTTTTTAAGCTCTGCCAGCGACACCCTGTTGATAGGGATCTTCCGGAACGGTCCGTCACCTGTTGCGCAACTGGCAACAATCATCTTATAACGTTCACGGTCAAAACCATAGATTTCCAACAGTTGTTCCTTTGTGTAAAAGCCCCCAAGCAAATCCCTGTACCGGATGATACGCCGGGCATAAGCAGGCCCGATCCCTTTCAGTTCAAGCAATGCAACAGAGTCAGCCTGGTTGAGGTCTACAAGCATTGACTGTTTCCGTTCCTGTGATTTCGGCGGAAACGCAACCACCGGAAGTTGCTGAGGGTCTTCTGGTATCTTTACAAAGGGTTCCAGGGCCGCGAAATCTTCAGCAGTGATCCCATAGATCTTTTTCAGGTCCTCCTTTTTCCTGAACTTCCCGCCTTTCGATTCGTAGTTCTTGATGATCTTTATCTTCCAATCAGCCAGACCAAGTGCTTTCCATTCCGCTTCAGGCAGATCGTTCGGATTGAACGGGAATAGTGTTCTTTTTTCAGTGCCGGAAGATGGATATTTTCTTTCTGTGCCTGAAAACCTGCCTTCTTTCCGGGAAACCGAATCAGCCGTTACCGCTTTCACGAATGCATCGATCTCTGCTGAAAATTGACGCATATCCGTAGGTTCTTCTTTCCGGATCAGGCGAAAGATGGAGGGAGCAAATGCAGCCAGCAGTATCAGGATGATCAGGACGGTGATCCCGTTGCGCTCGGTGGTATTGAACGCGAACAGTTCTTTAAAACGTGAAAACATAAAATCAGAATTATTAAATATCTGTTAACCAATAATATCATTAAAACCTTCAGGCAGACGCCAAGGATGAACGAGCGGGAGACCCGGTGCCCAAACCTTTCAACGCAATCCGGAATAATCTATTATAACTTTTAACTAAATCCCAATAGTCTTTACCTTCTTCATTCCTCCTTGCGAATGTTCTTCCTTTCTTGTAACCATTTCCATAGAAAATAAACCGGAATACCTATAAGCACGATCAATATCCCCGGACGGGTATGGTCCGGCTTGTAAATGAGCAGAATGGCCATGAGCAGTGAAGCGGCAAGAATATAGATTGCCGGCAATACCGGATAACCAAAGGCTTTGTAAGGTCTTGCCCACTCCGGCTTTTTTATCCGGAGCACGTACACACCTGCAATGGTCAGAATATAAAACAACAATACAGCTATGACCACATAATCCAGCAAATCGGAATAGGTTCCCGAAAGGCACAGCAGCGATGCCCAGATGGCCTGGACTATCAGTCCGTTAGCCGGTACACCTTTGGAATTCAGCTTCCCGGCCCCTTTAAAAAACAGATTGTCCTGCGCCATCGCATAATAGACCCTGGCGCCTGACAGAATCAGTCCGTTGTTGCATCCGAAGGTGGAGATCACCACGAAGGCGGCCATAATGCTGGCAGCCCCTGCACCGAACAATCCGTAAATAGAGGCGCTTCCCAGACGGTCGTTGGTGGCGAATTGCATCCCGCGCTCCAGTACGGTTGTTCCATCGGGATTTCCCCGCAATGGCAGCGTATTGAGGTAAGACATATTTGCCAGCAGGTATATCACAGTGACCAATGTTACCCCTATGAGCAGGCTGTATGGGATGGTGCGTTTCGGATTCTTGACTTCTGCTGCTGCCAGGGTAATGCTGTTCCAGGCATCCGCCGAAAACAACGACCCGACCAGCGAGACGCCTATTGCCACCATGAGAGCCCACCCTTTCAGGGCTTCACCATCGAGCGATACAGGCTGCCAGAACAGTGCCCTGTTTGCCTCAACAGCTGGAAGGTTCCTGGCAACAAACAGGCCCAGAACTATAAATCCCAGCAACAGCACCACTTTTATCGTTGTAAAGATGTTCTGCACCCACTTGGCATTTCGTATACCCGTCATATTATTATAGGTAAGCACCAGTATCATCAGGATAGCCAGCAGGTTTACCGTATTGATCCTGACGAATCCGATCTCCAGCAACGAATTGGTCTCAGAGAACCAGGGCACCAGCACTCCCATGAATTTGGCAAAAGCCATGGCAACCGCCGCAATGGTTCCTGTTTCGATCACCATGAAGAAGGTCCAGCCATACAGAAATCCGCTGAAAGGATTGAAGGCTTCCCTGATATATACATATTGCCCGCCGGCATGTGGCATCATGGCTGCCAGCTCACCATAGCTGAGGGCGGCTATGATCGTGAGGACACCCGTGATCACCCAGGCCATGAGCAGCCATCCGGGTGAGCCCAGATTACGGGCCATATCGGCACTGACAATGAATATACCGGACCCGATCATCGAACCGGCGACAATGGCAGTGGAATCAATAATCCCGAGGCTTTTCCTGAAGCCTGTTTCCTGAACTTTCGACATACCGGATAGAGTTATTCCTTGGAATAGGAATCCGGCTCCCTTTTCGGCTTGGTAAAGAGAACCTTTAAAAAGAAGTACACCGTCAGTCCCGTGATGATCACTTCGGATGTCAACATCAGAATAAGTGCAGAAGATTGCATACTATCAGGTATTAGATTCTCTTTTCCTTTTTACGACGACTGTACGCTACGTATACCATCCAACCGATTGCCACAAATAAGAGTGTCAGGAGCAGCCTGGAGATATCGATAAAGAACACCTTATTGATGACGTTCCCTGTGAACAGGACATCACCTGTACTGACCAGGCTCCCTTTGGAAACCTGTAAAATATTTCCGGGCTTGTAGAGATAGGAGACCGACTTCCCGACTCCTCCCGTTGTATCGGTTACCTGCAGGTAAGTCCTGTTGTGGTATAAATAGAGTGAATCAACCACCCCGCTGTTTTCCGAATAGAAAGCGTCGGCAAAATAAGCAGAGTTGGGCCCTATTCCGGAATGCATCATTTGCCCAAGGATACTCTCATTATGCAGCTTCCACCCACGAAATCCAATCCGGCTCCAGTCGTCACCTGCAGGACGGATCAGCGAGCCGAGGAAAACAGCCAGCAGCATGAAGGGTGTTATCCATTTGATTATAAACTTATAAATAAGCGGAACACGGATATCCGCTCCATGGGTGATCTCCGCCCATCCCTTCTTCAGTCCGAAAACCCATGAAAACAGGATCATTTCGAATAAGGCGAATACCACTAAAGAAACGGTGCCCGCCCAATAATCATATTCATCGAAAACGCCCTGTTGAAAAAAGAGGACGGTCGGAAGGCCCAGAATGAGGACTGATATTCCGAAAGCCACGGCCGAGGGCTTACGTCTCCAGTTGAATTCATCCATCAAGAATGACATTACCGGTGTACCCATCGCCAGCGAGCTGGTGATCCCTGCAAAGAACAGAAGGCCAAAGAAAGCTACACCGGCAACTACCGAGATCACGGGCCCCCATTGTGTAAAGAGGTATGGCATCACCCTGAATCCAAGGCCCAGTCCTCCCAGCTGAGTAAGATCCACTACCTTTTCAAGTCCGAAATAACCTATGGAAATCGGGATAATGATGGCACTACCCAGCACCACTTCGACGAATTCATTCATCCAGCCTGCCGACATGGCATTCATCGCAATATCATCTTTTTTCTTAACATAAGAGGCATAACATTGAACCGAGCCCTGACCGAGTGAAAGCGTAAAGAATATCTGTCCGGCCGCTGCCAGCCATACTTTCGGATTGAGAAGGGAGTCATATTGAGGTGTCCACAGGAAATTCAATCCCACAGTACCGTCATAAATAGCGCCCTGATGTCCCGCCTTCAGAGTAATCCCTTTGATTGCCAGAAAGATCCCGAAAACAATAAGCAAAGGCATTCCGATCTTGGCAGCTGTTTCAACACCTCCGCTCAGTCCTTTGCTTAGTATCCAGACATTGAGCGTAAGGCAAAGGATAAAGAAAACAATTGCTTCATAAGGAATACCTGTCGTAGTGGTTGTTATATCCAGGTAATTGGAAAAGAATTCCGATACCCCGTGCTGATCCAGCCCGCGGAAAGATCCAAAAACGGAGTGAAAGACATAGGAGAGCGTCCAGCTTTCGATATAACAATAATATGAGGCGATGGCGATGTTGGAGAAGATCCCGAACACACCGATATAAGTCCAGAGTTTTCGTTTACTCATCCTCTGGAATGTGAAAGGGGTGGTATGATGTCCGAATTGCCCGCCATACCGGCCTACCGACCACTCTACGAAGAGAAGCGGAATTCCCATGAGCAGAAAACAAACCAGGTAGGGGATGATGAATGCGCCTCCACCATTTTGAACAGCTTGCATCGGGAACCGGAGAAAATTACCCAGACCGACTGCGTTTCCGGCCATTGCGAGGATCAGGCCGACCCTGGTACCCCAGGATTCTTTGTTGGTTGTCATCGTAGCCAATAAATGCGTAAAACGTTGTATAATTGAATATTGACCTTCCAGGAATCAAATTCCTTAAAACCTGGCAAAGACCAATCAGTCCATCTTCAGCAAGGCAATTCCGATCCTGCAAGATAAACATTTTTTCCGATCGCAATAGTTGCCTTTCAATTCCAATAAAGCCTGGGTAGTTGAAGCAGAGCAGGTTTCCATACCAAGTGCTTTCCATCTGCGGATATGGGTGTTATCCTCCCCTTTTGAGCCTGTCAGTACCTCAAGAGCTTTTTCAATGAATGCCGAGTCGCCCTTTACTTTGCCGTAATGAAAAAGAAAGGGCGCCACAAGATTGATGACCAGCAGGTTAACGGCTTCGGCGCCCAGCCTTCGGTTTCCCGGTTTGGCAGGTTTATCGAACCGGTAATGGTCCTTCCAGTATTCCGATGCACTCACGTTGAAGGCTTTGCTGTATACCGACAGATCGTTGATCTCGAGCAAGTCCATCAACATTCCATAGGACCTGTGAATGATTGCAGCAAATTGCGACAACCGCAACGTAGGGAAGTTACCCGGATGCAACCGCATAAATTTCCAGAGATGTCCGTCCATCGATGACAGTGAAAATTTGGAACGGAGAAACTCATACTCCTTTTTAAGAGCAACTGCATAACTGTCGGAATAGTTCCCATTCAGCATGCCTGCCTGACCGAAGACGATGGCTTCGAGCTGCATCAGGTTGTCGGAGTGCCTGGCCAGTTGCCGGTACGATAATGAGGCTGCTAAAGCCTCGAATGCCTGATTATTCAGGTTGAAGCCCATATTTCTTGCAAGAAGCCTGAAGAATGCCAGATTCCAGTCATTTTCCAGAAGAGTAAGCGCTTCCTGGACTCTGGCAGCTTTCCGGTCGAGGCGTTCGATCAGCAGGCGTTCCAGCCAGGAGTTAATATAAATCCGGTCAACGGAAGGGATCAGATTCTCGCAGGGTATCCAGTTCCGCGAACTCATAAACCTCAGATAGCGCTGCAAGGTCTCATTATTGATGTTTCTGCAAAGTTCGAGCGTAGGCAGAGGTTTTTCAGCTGCCGAGACCGCCTCCAGGTCATTCCGGTATACAACATGAAGAATGATCGAATCATAGGCATGATCGGTGTGATGGTGATGCCGGTACCAGTCAGAGGCAGCTACATGTATCTCGACATTCCCGGCCCAGAGGGTAGTTCCGATTTTTACCCGGCTGTTGAAAAAATCAGGACCCGAATCCGTATTCTGGTCGCCAGGATGAACAACATCGACAGGCTCACCGGACACCAGGTGCAGATCCGGTGAATACAACCTGTATTTCCAGATGTAGGAGAGAAATTCCTCGTTCATAATTAAATATTTAACAGGTTAATAATGAAACAGATAATAGTATAGTAAAGATACAATAATTCATTCAGAATTCGAATCCGGAATCCTGCTTTGTGACTTAAAATTTACTTCGGTAGCGGGTTACCTTTTATGTTTCAGGTGATAAATAATAAATTTGCATCTCATCCGGAGTTTATCTATTTTTGCCGTTGAAGGCAAATACGATGTAAACAAAGCCTATGCAACAAATAGGGACTCTGGTGAAAGGGATCGATTTCAAATCCCGGCAACTGGCCGATAAACTGAAAGCCCTGAAAGATGCATATCGACTTCTGGAACAACGGTGCCTCCAGTTGGAACAAACAAATGAACAATACAAACAATCTACGCAAGAACTCGAACAAAAATTACAGGCATTAAAACTTGCAAAAGCTATCCCAAAAGGCAAGGAGTCAGCCGATGCAAAGAAAAGAATCAATGAATTACTGCGGGAACTTGACAGATGTATTGATCTTTTAAACAACCATCCGATATAAAAGCCTATGACGGATGAACTGGGCGTAACCATTCACATTGCAGGCCGGCCTTACCGCCTGTTTGTCAAGCGTGAAGAGGAAGAATCAATCCGGAAGGCAGCAAACCTCGTTGACAATCAAATAAACCTGTATGCCAAAACCTATAGCTACCATGATAAACAAGACCTGTTGGCCATGGCAGCATTGCTCTTCGCAACCAATGCCATGAATACCGAGGCCGAAACGGCCTTCATCCATGAACAGTTGCATGGCACCTTGAAAGCGATTGACAACACATTGGAGGAATCATTGAAAGACTGATACATTTACGTTCTTTGAAAAATATTCACGGTAAACCCGCATTAATTCAATCCGTTTGGAAACTCAACACTTTTCAATCAGGGTGCGCCATTTGAGATAACAGGACAGGCCGCAGCCACCATGTGGTACTCCGGATTCCGGAGATAACAGTGGAAGTCCGACGATCTCAGGCAGCCCTAATCTTGTCGTTTTGGGGTTTCCCAAAACACTGAATTAATTGCGGGTTTTTCTTTTCTTACTCCTTGCCCATATATGTTTCACTCTTAACCAACTATGCAATGGGCAATTTTATAATTGTGGCGATTGCGGCTGTTGTAGGATTAGTAATCGGATTGGTCTTAGCGACCACTTTTTTGCGAAAAGCAATCGAAAAAAAGAGCATCCATCTCCTGCAGGAAGCCGAAACAAAAGCCGAAGTCATCAAAAAAGAGAGAATCCTCCAGGCTAAGGAGAAGTTCCTTCAGCTAAAATCAGAACACGAAAAGGAAATCAACGAGAAGGACAACCAACTGAATAAGTTCGAGAACCGGTTGAAACAACGGGAACAACAACTGGTTCAGAAGGAGCAGCAACTATCGCAAAAGATCGAAGAATCACAGAAAAAGATCAAAGAGGCCAACGAACTGAAAACATCCCTGGAACAACAGAAAGAGATCGTCTCACGCAAACAGCAGGATGTTGAAAAAGTCTACAAACAGCATATCGAGAAGCTGGAACACATTTCCGGGTTTTCAGCTGAAGAGGCTAAATCACAACTCATTGAAGGCCTGAAAGATGTCGCTAAAAGTGAAGCCATCGTCCAGATCAACGAGATCATTGAGGACGCCAAGCTGAAAGCCAATACCGAGGCTAAAAAGATCATCATTGAGACTATTCAGCGCACCGCTGCCGAACAGGCAATCGAAAATACCGTTTCCGTTTTTAATATCGAAAATGAGGAGATCAAGGGCAGGATCATCGGCCGGGAAGGACGAAATATCCGTACGCTCGAATCGCTCACCGGGATTGAGATCATTATTGATGATTCGCCCGACGCCATTATTCTTTCCGGCTTTGATCCGGTGCGCAGGGAAATAGCAAGGCTTTCACTCCATAAGCTCGTAACCGACGGACGCATTCACCCGGCCCGTATAGAAGAAGTGGTTGCCAAGACCAGGAAGCAGGTAGAACAGGAGATCATCGAAACAGGAAAAAGGACTGCTATAGACCTTGGTATACATGGCCTTCACCCAGAACTGGTGCGGCTCATCGGAAAAATGAAGTACCGTTCTTCTTATGGCCAGAACCTGCTCCAGCATTCACGGGAAGTTGCCAATCTGTGCGCCACCATGGCTGCCGAACTTGGGCTTAATGTCAAGAAGGCCAAACGGGCAGGCTTACTCCATGATATCGGGAAAGTGGCCGAGAATGAAGCCGAACTGCCACATGCTATCCTTGGGATGAAGATCGCTGAAAAGCACAAGGAACTTCCGGATATCTGCAATGCCATCGGAGCCCATCACGATGAAGTAGAAATGGAAACCCTGATCGCCCCGATCGTACAGGTTTGTGATGCCATTTCCGGTGCAAGGCCTGGCGCACGCCGCGAAGTTGTGGAAGCTTACATCCAGCGACTCAACAAACTGGAAGAACTGGCCCTCTCCTACCCGGGCGTAGTTAAAACTTATGCAATCCAGGCCGGAAGAGAACTGCGCGTTATTGTGGGTGCTGATAAAGTTACTGACGAAGAGTCGAACCAGCTCAGCTACGATCTCTCGAAGAAAATCCAGGAAGAAATGACTTATCCCGGACAGATCAAAATCACGGTGATCCGTGAAACACGGGCTATCAGCTATGCCAAATAGCCAGGATCAACCGGATGCCAAATATCTTCCTTATATCATTCCCTAAAGCCGCTTGGCATGCAAAATAACACCTGACAGACATGGATGCACGTCCCATGAACCTGTTGGTTAAAATGTTACCAGGTCTCCTCCCCCTGATTATTTTCATTGCGGTTGATGCTATCTGGGGAACAGAAGCCGGTCTTATTGTTGCATTAGGCTTCGGCCTTGCTGAACTCATCATTATCCTGATCAGGGAACGACGGTTCGACTGGTTTGTGATCTTTGATACAGCCCTGCTGATCTTGCTTGGAGTAGTATCACTTATTTCCAGGAATGAAATTTTCTTCCTGATCAAGCCTGTCCTGATCAATATGATATTCCTGGTAATCATAGGAATTTCAGCATTCTCGAACCATAATATTCTCCTGCTTTATTCCAAAAGGTACCTGAAAGACCTGACTTTTAATCCGGAAATTCTTCCTGAACTTCAGAAGAATTTCCGGATTCTTTTCTGGGTTTTACTCTTTCAGACACTGCTCACCCTCTATGCCGCGTTCTATTTATCGAAAGCAGCCTGGGCTTTTATCAGCAGCGGACTGATATACATCCTTTTTGCGATGATATTCGGGTTGCAAATGCTAAAAACTTACCGTATCAAGGCTAGGATGCGAAAAGAAGAATGGTTTCCGCTCGTGGATGAAAAAGGTAACGTTATCGGAAAGGCACCGCGCTCGGTGGTACATAAAAATCCTGAGTTGCTGCATCCCGTTGTCCACCTGCATGTACTGAACTCCAAAGGTGAGATATACCTCCAGAAAAGGCCTCTCAGTAAGGATATTCAACCGGGGAAATGGGACACTTCTGTAGGAGGACATATCGGTGTTGGTGAAACAGTTGAACAGGCCTTATACAGGGAAGCCAGGGAAGAACTGGGATTATCGGAATTTAAGGCTTTTCCGCTGGGGCATTATGTGTGGAAGACCCCTCAGGAATCAGAGTTATCATATTCCTTCGTAACGATATATAAAGGAGAACCCAGGCCGGATCCGTCAGAACTGGATGGCGGAAGGTTCTGGAAAGAAAATGAAATCAAACATGCGGTCGGAACGGGAATCTTCACCGGCAACTTTGAATTCGAATTCAGACATCTGTCATCCTTCATCCAGTCCGGTAAACTCGCCTATTTAGATTGATTCAAGATAACCTGAATATTCTGCTTTCAGTTCCAGTATTTTCAGACTAAGAGCCTTCTAAATTATTGAAACATAGAATCTTTTTAATATAGAAATTTGGATATTGAAATAATACGAAGTATCTTTAACAATCATTTATTACCAAAGTAAGACCCAAAAACCCAAAACTATGAGCACATTTTTACCTTCTAAAGGTAGAAAGCAATTTTCTATTTGTATAAAATGGATTGCTTTCTTCGTTTTACTGGTTGCTGCCGGCAACCGCGTTACAGCGCAAATGGCTGTTAATACCGACGGCTCTTCTCCACACGCCTCTGCTATGCTGGAGGTAAAATCGACCAACAAAGGATTTCTTCCTCCCAGGGTCACCCTGGCCAACCGTCCGGGCAGTCCGGCAACAGGACTAATCATTTATCAGACGGATGGCGTGGCAGGCTTTTATTTTTATGACGGGGCATCCTGGCAAAAGTTCGGAATGTCACTCTATGAATATTGGCAGCCGAACTTATCTGATATATACTTCAATACCGGAAGGGTTGCAATAGGCATTGACAATCCCGACAACAATGGCCTGAACGTTACCAATTATGTTTCAGGCAAAGCGGCGGTTAAAGGAAACGATGAATATGTTGGCAGTACCTATGCAACCGGCATGCTCGGCGTGCTCTACCCTTACGGCATGGGAGCGCCAAACATGGTATATAATGCCGGTGTTCTTGGAGTGAAACCCAATTTGGGCGCGAACGGTGCTGCAGTGTTCGGCTGGAATAATGATGACAATTCGGAAAATTATGCCGGTCTTTTTATTTCAGATGGTGCATCCACCAGCTCTTACAATTATGGTGTTTTTGCCCGTGCCGAAGCCGGTCAGTACAACTATGCCGGACGGTTCAAAGGAAGAATGCTTGTTGAAAGTCATAACGGAAGCAGTAACGGTGCAGACTCTACCAGCACATTGTTTTCCTCACAGGTTACACATACACGGTTTGTCGACACCCGTGCCGTGGACGGTTACTCAAAACCGCAACCCGGTTATGGAATAGGTGTTTATGGCTATGGCGGCTACCGGGGCGTTTATGGCTTTGCTGACGGTTACGGTTATACCGGTTCTGTTGCCGGTATTTACGGTTATGCATATTCCGGCACAGGAGGAACAGCTTATGGGGTATACGGATATGCCTCAGGCGGAGATGCCAACTTTGCAGGCTATTTTTCAGGAGATGTTGTAGTTACAAGTGATTTGAGGATAGGCACCACCACGCAAGCCACCGGTTATTCATTATCAGTCAATGGCAAGATTGCCTGCACGGAAGTACTTGTTCAGGCTTATGCCAGTTGGCCCGACTATGTTTTCAGCGATAATTACAAGTTGATGAGCCTTGCAGATCTTGAAAAATCAATCAGAAAAGACAAGCATCTTCCCGGATTGCCATCAGCAAAAGAAGTCGAATCCAGCGGCATCAAATTGGGTGACATGCAGTCCAGACTCTTGGAAAAAGTAGAGGAACTCACCCTGCACATGATCGATCAGAATAAACAGATCATAGAATTGCAGCAGGAGTTGAAGGCCCTGAAGGCTGAAAACGAGTCCATCCGTCAATCCATCAAGCGGTAAGTGTAATATTCTACCCTAAAGCATGGATGCCATGAAAGCAAAACTTATATCCATAATACTCATCCTGATGGCGTTCGGGATCACAGCAGTACGGGCTCAGAATGCAACCCAGCCCCAGGCGTCACCCGGCCCACCCGCACAGCTGTTGCAACCAGTCCTGCCCGGTGATCCTGCAGATCCGAAGATAAGTCCGGAACAAAAGGATCAGCTAATGAAAGCTGGCAGCGATAATCCTTCCAGACCTGTGATCAAAGCAGATCCCCGGTCGGCCGATTTTCAGGTTGATCCCGAAAAATCAAGCGGCAGCGCCAATGCCAGGCCTTCGGTCGAGTTGGTTACCGATCCGCGCAAAGAGGAAGAATCAAGAGTTGCTGCAACCAGCACGATACCGGTGATGCCGGCAACATCTGCGAAAGCACAGGAACAGCCGGAAGGAAAGAAACCATCATCGGTGACCGACTTCCGGAAAACCAGCGGCAAGAATGATCAACCAGCTCCGCCTCCACCTGGCAAAACAGTGAATTATCGCGAATTAAAGGGGCCCAATGAACAGCCCGCAGGAGTTGACCCAAAGAAAGGAAAATAATCCTTCCCGTCCGAACGACGAGTCAACAATCCATGTCTAAACAACGATACCAACATTATGAAAAAATATACATCTCTCATACTAACAATCCTGATATTGCTCCTGGGATGGGGAGTGAGAGGACAGTCCATTGCGCCCTCGAGCCTGTGGCTGGATCCTCCCACCGACGACTTCGCGTCCATCCAGCAATCAGTTGAGCAGTATTATGCAGATAAGGACAAAGGTCAGGGAAGCGGTTACAAACAATGGAAACGCTGGGAATACTTTAACCAGTCCAGGCTCACGCCTGATGGGAAAATCACCAATGTGACCGCCCGGAATTGGGATGCTTATCTGGAGCAAATGCAGCGCTACAACGGCGACAACAGCACAGGTACAATGGCAACCAATGGCTACTGGTCATCTCTGGGGCCTTTTGGTTATGTTAACGGTGCCGGTTGGAATCCGGGTGTCGGACGTATCAATGTCATTGCCTTCCATCCTACCAATGCAAGCATCTTCTGGGTTGGTATGCCTTCCGGAGGATTATGGAAGACCTCTACCGGCGGCGGCTCCTGGACACCTCTGACTGACGGAATGCCAAGGATAGGTGTTTCAGGCATAGCCATCAATTACAGCAATACAGATATTATGTATATCCTCACTGGTGACGGCGACGGAGGCGATACCAAATCAATCGGTGTGTTGAAGACAATCAACGGAGGAGAAACATGGCTGAGTACCGGTCTGACCTGGACAGTAGCTGACAATGTCAGAGGGTACAAATTGCTGATGCATCCGACTTCTCCCTCCATCCTTTTTGCAGTCACAACTGCCGGTATTTACAAGACTATTAACAGCGGCTCCACCTGGACGCAGGTGTTAGCAGGCAGTTACAGGGATATTGAGTTCAAGCCCGGTGATCCTACCTATGTCTATGTATCAGGAGAGTCAACATTTCACCGTTCAACTGATAGCGGTGAAACCTGGACACAGATTACTACCGGTATGCCAACGGGATGCACCCGAATAGCCATTGGCGTTTCGCCGGCCGCAACCTCATACGTATACCTGTTCGGTGGCCCTCCTACAGGTGCCGGATCATTCAAGGGTTTCTACCTTTCCACTAACAGCGGAGCCAGTTTTTCCACCCGTTCCACAACTCCCAACGTTTTGGGGTATTCCTCAATAGGCGATGATAACAAGCATCAGACAACCTATGACCTGGCCATGACAATTTCAAGGACCAACAGTGCCGATGTCATTGTAGGTGGGATTAACACGTGGACATCCTCTAACTGGGGATCTACCTGGACAATTTCCTCCATGTGGAACGATTACTCAGGCACTATCGGTTATACCCACGCCGATATCCATGACCTGGCCATCAACCCGCTGAACAACTATCTCTATTGTTGCAGCGACGGTGGCATTTTCCGCTCTACTGACTTTGGTTTGAACTGGACCGACCTTACCTACGGCATTGCCAACACTCAATGGTACCGGATTGCCGGGACGCCTCAAAATGCCAGCCTTATCATCGGAGGAACCCAGGATAACGGATCCGATAAATGGACCGGTGGCTCCACCATGGAACACATTCTGGGCGCTGACGGAATGGACTGCATGATCGATTATACCAATTCCAACATCATGTACTATTCTTCTCAGTATGGTGACCTGGTAAAATCGACCAACGGAGGAACATCCTATTCCGGCATTAAACCTGCCGGCGCTGCCGGAACCTGGGTGACACCCTATATCATGAATCCAACGAACCCAAGTATAATCTATGCAGGCTATACAGACATATATAAGAGTTCGGACGGAGGTGCTACATGGACAAACCTGGGCTATGCCGGAAGCAGTGCAATGGCCATCGGAACGAGTTTTACCAGCAGGGTATATGCTGCAAACGGAACCTCAATATGGCGGACGGATGATGCCGGCTCAACCTGGACCAGTATTGCCACAGGTCTGCCTGGCATCGGGATCACCTCAATTGCCGTCAATCCCGATTATTCCTATGATGTCTTCGTTACCGTTGGCGATTATTATGCTGGTCAGAAAGTGTACTATTCGGGGGACGGAGGTTCCACCTGGACCAACTATTCAGGTACTCTGCCAAATGTAGTCGTAAACTGTATTGTATATGAAGACAATAACGGTTCGCCTAACCATGCCCTTTACATTGGCACCGACATCGGTGTATTTTACCGTAATTCTACGATTGGCGACTGGATCCCATTCCAGAACGGCCTCCCCAATGTCCCGGTCTTCGATCTGGAATTGAACAAGACCTCAGGCTATCTGCGTGCCGGAACCTATGGCCGCGGATTATGGTCATCATCGCTCTATTCCGGCTGTCCGACCGATTACCTGCTGACAGTCGGTAATGATCCCAGCAACCCCAATTATACCGGAGTTCAGTATTATGAAGCAAGCAACAGTGTTTCCTCAAGCAGGGTAATAACAGGTGGTATCGGGACAGATGTGACCTACAAGGCAGGTAACTATGTTTCCCTTACCACAGGCTTTCAGGCCAAGGCAGGGAACCTGTTCAAGGCTACCTTAGGGCCATGCCAGGCAACTGCGCCTCCCATGAAAGGAACGTATGCCGGACCTATGACAGAATAAGAATGTAACCATAAAATTTCGACAACATGAAACCATCATTTTTTGACAGTTTGATTGCATCGGTTCTGGTATTATGCCTCGCTGCCGGGTTGGTTGTTCCATCGCAGGCCGAGAATATCATCCTGAACGGAACGACTGTTAAGGTAACGGCAGGTACAACCATGGTTTCTTCTGCAGCGTTGACTATTAAGAGTGGCGGGATACTTGACAATTCCGGCACCCTGATACTGAAAAGCAACCTGTTGAATCAGAACGCAACACCAAATTCGTTGGGTTCAGGTCTGGTTATCTGTTCAGGAACCAGCTTACAGGAACTAAACGGTCAAAGCATATTCCAGGATCTGACCATCAACAATGCAGCAGGAGTTCTTAACGGATCTACCAACCGGATCAATGGAGTATTGACACTGACCTCCGGGCTCCTCAATGTAGGTTCTCACGCGCTCACACTCGGACCATCTGCCACCATTGGCGGAGCGCCGTCGGCAACAGCCATGGTAATCCCGACCGGGAGCGGCGAGTTACGGAAGATATTCAGCGGGCTGGGAACTTTTTCCTTTCCGGTAGGAGACAATACCGGAACAGCAGAATATACGCCTTTCACGGTTAACTTTACAGCCGGTACATTTACAGCCAGCAGTTATGTTGGTGTAAACCTGGTGGACAACATGTATCCGGGCAGCCCGGGCGGAAGCTATGTCAGCCGTTACTGGAACGTTAGCCAGAGCGGAATCGGCAGTATGTCAGCCAACGTCACCTTCCAGTATGTGCCGGCAGATGTAGTCGGGACCGAAAGTTCCATTTATTGTGTCAGGATACTTCCGACATCGGTTACATACCTGAATCTTGCCAATACTGCAACACACCAGCTAACTGCCACAGGTATAGGAGGATTCGGCACCTTCACCGGATATCAGACTCTTACCGCCAAAACCTTGAATTTAACTGTACTCCTGGAGGGATTGTACAACGGGTCCGGAACTATGCGTAAAGCCCAGAATGCCGTTGGTGACCAGTTCCCTGGTTCAACCGCCGACCAGGTAACAATTGAGTTGCATAATTCAGCCTCCTATGCATCCATTGCATACTCTATTCCCAATGTGAACCTGTCTACCGCTGGCACCTGCACCTCAAGTATCCCGGGAATACTCAGCGGAACATACTATGTCACCCTGCGGCACAGGAACACTATCGAAACAACTACTGCCTCCCCTGTCGCCTTTACATCCACTCCGATTAACTACAATTTCACCAATCTGGCAACCAAGGCTTATGGTTCCAATATGAAACAGTTGTCAGGCGGATATTATGTTTTCTTCGGAGGTGACGTGAACCAGGATGGAATCGTCGATTCGGGCGATATGCTGCCCGTGGATAACCTGAGTGCAATTTTTGCGACAGGTTACATTCCTGAAGATGCCAACGGGGACGGATTGATCGATGCCAGTGATATGCTGATCGTGGATAATAACTCCAACACCTTTGTTTCAGCCGTTACGCCTCCCTGATAAAACCAGAATAACAGAAAGAAAAGCCGGGTTAAACATCCGGCTTTCTTTTTGGCTGAGCTGCTTTGCTACGCTTCTTGACAGAGTATCCCCTGAAATTAATCCGGAGGACGGAAAAAGGATGGCTGCTACAACGGCCACCTTAGCCCAAGGCTTTATAACGCTGACGCACTCCTGATCCGGAAACATTGCATAAAAAAGCCGGGTGGCGGATCTATCCGGCAAACAGGAAATTAGTCTTACAACAAAATAATGCCTTCGATTTCGGAAAGTTTTTTATACCGGTCGATCACCTCGTCGGAACTCAGCATCAACTCTTTTACAGTAACACTGATGTACTTACCATGTGATGAATGCCTGTAGAAAAACCGGGCTTCATCCGGGAAGAGCCTTCGCACCAGGGCATAAGTCTGATTGCTGGCCGGAAAGATCAGCTTGAACATATAAACCGTCGGCCAGGATTCTTTTTCAAGGTGGGTCCGAAGCCTTGTCAATGCATTCTCATCCATCCCGCAATCAGCATTTTTTAATATTTTAGCACTCTTATCGCGCTGCTTATGATCTCCAAATTTGTTGAAACAACTGACTTCCTTCGCAACCATGGAATCGGCAATCCTGAAACAGGCATTGTTTTAGGGACCGGACTGGGTAAACTTGTCGACCGGATTGATATTGTCAGGGAACTGGATTATGAAGACATTCCGCATTTCCCGCTTTCCACTGTTGAATACCACAAAGGTAAGCTGATTTATGGCTTCATTCAGAAACGTTCAGTTCTGGCCATGCAAGGCCGGTTTCATTATTATGAAGGATATTCTCTGGCAGAGGTCACTTATCCTATCAGGATCATGAAGATGCTGGGCATTAAACATTTGCTTCTTTCGAATGCAGCCGGTGCGCTGAATCCCTCATTCCGAAAAGGAGACCTTATGCTGCTTGACGATCATATCAATCTTTTACCCGACAACCCTCTTACAGGAGCTAACCTGGATGAGTTTGGTCCGAGATTCCCCGATATGAGCCGGCCTTATTCGCCTTATATCAACGAATTACTTCTTTCAATCGCCCGCAAAAAGGATATCGGTCTCAAAGTGGGCGTATATGCGGCTGTTGCCGGTCCGAACTTCGAAACAAGGGCTGAATACAGGTATCTCCGGATGATTGGTGCCGATGCCATTGGCATGTCAACGATACCCGAGGTTATTGTTGCTAACCACATGAGCCTGCCGTGCGCAGCTATTTCCGTACTTACCGATGAGTGTGACCCCGACACTGTTGAAAAGGCTGACATAGAGGATATAATTAAAACAGCCGGTATAGCTGAAGAAAAGCTAACCCGGCTGTTTGAATCATTGATAGCGCAGATCTGATGCGCTGAGAACCCGACGGAAGATTTACATCCTGACGTATTTATCGGTCGTATTGGTATAAAAATAACTCACACCCTTATTCCTGGCTATAAAATCCTTTAGCTCTGCTGAAGAGTTGAAGGTTTCCTTGATATAATCAGTCACTTCATAGGTAGTGACTTCATCGGCGCTTTCATCGAAGGAAAACTTAAACAAGGCATAACTACTACCACCTTCTTCCAATGCATTCATGAATACATCTCCCGAAACATCCGAGAATGTAATGTGGTAAGTGGTTGATTCATAGATGGAGTCACTGGAAGAAAACTCATACTTCACGGCGGTGGCATGCATCTTATCATCCCTGGTTACTTCGAAATACGATGGATTTTCAGTGCCCTGGTCGGAAGTCTTGATCCATTTGCCTGCCAGTTTTTCCGGGACTTTAACGGTGCCTTCATCAATGGGAACGGAGCTGGAATATGGACAACCAGCAAGCAGAATGACCAGCACGAACATACTGGCTGTAACCATTACTTTCTGAAGAAAAGTGAATCTCATGCGATGGGTTTTGAAGGTTAATAGTGGATTGGATAAACAAAAATACAAAAAGAGCGTTCTGCTTCGGGATACATTTTGCGTTTGTGATAATTGCATACCATTTTTATTTCGCCTGGCGATATAACCAATAACGCATGAAACAGTATCATTCACAAGCCTATACGTATTGACAGGATGAATATATGAACATTCCTTTATATCCAAAAAAATAATAACTTTGTGACCTTGTTGAAAACAAACCAAATCCTCCTCATGAAAAGAACTACCCTCAACACTCTGACTTTTCTATTTGTTCTGGCTCTTGCCGGTTTGCAATCGCTGGCGCAACCGGCAACCTCCGACAAAAACAAACTCCGCGATCCGATGGTGATGGCTCCCGGTTATGTCGCCCCCGACAATGATCAGATCGAAGCCACTGTGATCACTATCGGGGATTACGACAATTTCAAACTGGGTGTTGATTTTGCCGAGTGCAGCATTGCCAACAATCCGCTCAATCCAAAACAGTATTATGCCGTATGGAATTCAACAGGTAGTTCCGGCGGAAGAGGATATTACACGAACGATGGTTATACCTGGACTGCCGGGAATCCAACCTGGTCAGGGACCATGTGGGGAGATGTGGTGGTATCGTATGACAGTCTTGGCAATCTGGCTTACCAGAATATGTATGGCTCAGGCTCCACTGTACAAGGTGTTAAAGTAGCGATGTCGAATAACAACGGACAAACCTGGAGCGCTCCACTCAATGCTATGTCGGGCTCGGACAAGAACTGGATTTTTTCAGATCAAACCAGCGGTCCCTACTCCAATTATATATATGGCATCATGACTAATTCCAGTTCCTCAGGCCAGAGTTTTTCCAAAAGTGATGACCTGGGACAGTCGTGGCAGTCACCCACAAGTTTCACCTCATCAGCCATTCCAGGTTCCACGGTTTGTGTTGGCCCAGAAGGGGACATTCAGGGTGGGGCAGTTTATGCCGTCGCCAATACCGGAAGTTCATTCTCATCAGTATATAAGTTTTATAAATCGACCGACGGTGGACAGACCTTCACTTTAAAATCGTCACAGCAGTTTTCCAATACGGTTGGCACTCAGGTAGGAGGACGTAATGCCGTCCTGAACATGAGGACCAGGCCCTATCCCTTTGTAGCTGCCGACAACAGTTATGGCCCGCATCGCGGCCGGCTTTACCTGGTGTATGCATCCAACAACCCCTCCGGAAACGGCAACAAGCCTGACATCTTCTGCCGTTACTCCGACGACGGCGGCGCCACCTTTTCATCAGCCAAAATCGTCAATGACGATGTCAACTCACAGGCAAACCATAACTGGTTCCCTGCGATATGGTGTGAGAAGAATACCGGCAGGTTGTATATCTCCTGGCTGGATACCCGTGATACGCCTACCAGCGACAGTTGCATGCTGTATGCCACCTATACCGATGATGGTGTCAACTTTGCCCCTAACCAGCAGATCTCGAACAAGAAAATGAAGATCAACTGCAATTCCTGCGGAGGGGGTGGCACTCCTATGTATCTGGGGGATTACAATGGCGTTGCTGCAAATCCCATGGGTGCTATGCTGGCTTGGACCGACTTCAGGGATAATACGTTTGGCAGCTATGTGAGTTATTTCCCGGATTTTGGAATGCGCGCAGAGCCATCCATCGACACACTTGAACCAGTGGCTGTTATCAACGTCAACATCCCAAGCGTGAAGCTCTTTTCCGATACTGTAGTGGTTTCTGCCACAATTACCGGTAATCCCGGCACATTCAATATAACTTTTCCTCAGGGAAACAAGTTATGGTCATTCCCGGGAAGCATTCCTATTCAGGTCAGCGGCAATGGTGCTGTATCCACCGGTGATTATATCCTGACCATTACAGCTACAGGCACCAATGGCATTCCCGTACATAAGCGTATTGCGACTATAAGGGCTCTCACGCCGATAGCGCCGACTGCCGGATTTGTCGTTAGCGATACAACAATTTGTGAAGGCGGAATGGTGAATTTCACTGATCTCTCCGCAGGTCCCCCAACTAGCTGGCAATGGTCGTTCCCGGGCGGGACACCCTCCTCCTCTGCGCAGCAGAATCCTTCAAACATACAATACAGCGCACCCGGCGTTTATGATGTCACCCTTTCAGTCACCAACCAGGTTGGCACAAGCACCTTGTCGAAAACCGGGTATGTCGTTGTTAATCCCATTCCTGTCGCCCCTGTTGCAACGAGCGTAACTGTATGCGAGAACTCACCTGTCCCGGATTTTACTGCCGAAGGCGAAAATCTGAAGTGGTACGATGCACTAGGAACTGTAGGCAGTGGCCCCAGTTTTGCCAGCGGACAAACACAGGCTGGAGTTTATTCTTATTCAGTCACACAAACTGTGAATGGCTGTGAAAGCCTGCCAACACCGGTGCAGCTTACAATAAACCAGCTACCTGCTGTTGTATTTACTATGGAAGATTCACTTTGTGCCAATGCTGCAGCTTTCGATCTAACCGGAGGCAGTCCTGCGGGCGGAATATATTCAGGACCGGGAGTCGGAGCAAACGGTATCAATTTCGATCCTTCATTAGCCGGAGCTGGGACTCATACGCTGATGTATACTTATACCGATGAAAACGGATGTACCAATATGATTGGACAGATTGTCAAGATCAACGCCTTACCAGATGTGACACTCGATCCACTGGCAGCAGTATGTCAGAATGCACCGGCAATCACACTTACCGGATCTCCGGCAGGTGGTACATTCAGTGGTGAAGGCGTCAGCGGTAATCTGTTCGATCCGGCCCTCACCGGCTCCGGTGAATTTTCGGTCAATTATACATATTCTGATACGATCACAGGCTGTGCTGTAACTGCCAGCCAGTCGGTTCTTGTCAATCCGCTGCCGGTTGTATGGCTATCGGATACCTCTGCCTGCGGCAACCGCACTGTCACACTTGATGCAACAACGCCTTCCGTTGTCTCCTATCTGTGGAACCCGGGTAACCTGACTACTGCTTCGATCCAGATTGATACCACAGGTCGCGGCCTCGGGGTTTTCGCTTACACCGTAACAGCCACCGACCAGAATAATTGCACCGGCACAACAAACGTTCAGGTAACATTCTATGATTGTACAGGCCTGGAAGAAGCACAGCCAACGGTATCGATCGATCTTTACCCAAATCCCAATGACGGACAGTTCACGATAAGGACCAACTCGGTGCCTGCCGGTGTATACAGCATCAGGATTTACAATGCGCTGAATCAGGTTGTATACCAGGAAAACGGGGTTAGTATCCGTTCGGATCTCAATAAATTGCTGAACCTTCGGAAATTCCCCAACGGTATGTACCTCCTGCGATTGGAGAATCTTTCCAACGGTTGGAGCAGACAGTTTGTAATAAACCGTTAACCACACCTGGCACCACAGAAAAGAGCCGCTTGCATCCCTGCAAGCGGCTCTTTTTGTTTGCTGATCATTCAGGCATTCAGGGACATATCATTCAACGACTGACCTGCGATTTCACTTTGTCGCGAAATTCGGTGGGTGTTATTCCGTTGTTCTTTTTAAAAGCCGTGTAAAAGGAGGACTTTGACTGAAAGCCAACCACTGTAGCTATTCCTTCGATAGAAAGATTTGTATGTTCATCACTTTGCAGCATATCCATAGCCTTTCCGATCCGGAGGTCGTTGATATAATTAAAAAAGGTCTTCTGATATCCTTCATTGATCGCCTGCGACAGGCTCTTTGAGCTGATATTCAGCCTGGAAGCAAGATCATCCAATCCGATCTGAGAATCCGTAAAAAGCTCCGTTTCTTTCATCAACTTATTCAACTGGCTAATTATCTGTTCTTTCAGTTCTGATTTCAAACCGGAACCCTGATATTTCTGACCATCCTGAACAGGGTTCTTTCCCGAATCATCCGACAACAGCAGCGAACTGCCCAGCGCATATAAGTGATTAAACCTCGATTTAATTTCATTTTCAAATACTTCATCCTGTATCAGGCTGAAGTATCCGATAAAGAAGTTGATTACGAGCATTCCTATAGTATAGAAAACCGTCGAAAACGAAGGGAACAAAGGCCGGAGGAGATACATAAGGTCATTCCCTATAAAGAAGAGCAAGATGCCAACAAATAAATAGCGCATCCATCGCAGATCGATATTTTCTTTGTACGAAAAGATCAGTTCCAGCCGGAGCCGGTATAGCTTCAGGTTTGCCTGCAGTTTCAGAGAATAGAAGATGAACTGGACGGTGAAAACCAGATAAGTGGCTATACGGTCGATCCAGAGCAGGTATTGATAAATCCAGGAATGTTCACCATTAAATTTCATCCCGGCCAGGAATGCGGATGTTTCGGACGAATCCAGACAATAAAATGGTAATTGCAGAATCAGCATCAATGCTGAAGGAATCAGGTGATAGAAATGTTTTTTCCGGAGAAGGAAATCATTGGAAGTCAATGAGCGGTAGTAGTAATAAAACAAGGGTAGCAAACTGATAGCCAATGGAATAGAAACAGGGTACAAATACTTCAGCAAACCCCAATGCCCAAAATAGGCCAGCCATTCTACAAAGAAGTAAGCGGCATTCGCCAGCATGTACAGTGCGATATATTTCAGGGGATTATGTCGAGCCCTGAAATATACACCCGCAAACAGAACGGCAAACAGCAAAGCCTGCCATATCAGCACAATAGCCAGTGTTTCAAACATATTTCTACCTGCCATGTATGCTTTATCGAAAATGGTACTAAATCCTTCTTTAAGATTAATCGGTAAAAAGTATAAATGTAAGCATTTGACAGATGATGAAATAATATAAATCATCATTAAATATCGGTTTACCTTTGAATCATTGAAACAAAAAGTTTGTATCTTTAACAAACCAAAATTCGGATTGCTAAAGAACAAAGTTGTCCGACTTCCTGAACTCGGACATCTTTTCTCATTGTTTTCAATAGTTTCTTACCGATGTTTGTGTATGGGAATCCCGAGTCAGGTGATTCCTAATTCAACTACCCAGGCTGCCAGTTCTGCACGTATTTAATCAAGTTCTCTACCCACCTACTCCCTTACTGGCCAATCTGTTAGTTACTTTCTCACTCAACTTGTTTCCCTCGTTGCTGCGTTAACCATTAACCGGATTAATCGCAGTTTTTCGGTCGGCATTGATCTTCTCTCACTGCAAACGATGTGTTTTGTTGTCAGAGAAGATTAATACTCCATTAGTTATCAGCATATGATTGTCAATCAGTTCACCAGATATAAATCAACATTAACAAAAAAAGACTCTATGAAAAAAGAAGAAATGACCTGAAACAACCTTTTATCGAGTTGACCAAATCAAAAAAAATTAACCAAAACCCAACATTATGAAAAAGTTATTACTATTAATGTTTGTCCTATCCCTATCAACCTGGGTAATGGGGCAAAGCATGAGCAATTACGCTTTTACAGCATCAACCGGCGCTACACTTGTTGATATGAGTTCAGGTACCACAACAATAGTAGCATCCGGGGTTGATGATACCCCAAGTTCAATCGCTGATATAGGCTTTACCTTCTACTTTATGGGTTCAGCTTACACCCAGTTCTCTGCAAGCCCCGATGGTTTCGTTAAATTTGGGGCTCCGGCTGCATCCTCGCAATACACAAACAGCTTAACATCGACGACAAATGTTCCCAAAATTGCACCTTATTGGGATGACCTTGCAACTGGAACAGATGGCTATGTTAAGTGTAAAGTAATTGGTACTTCTCCCAACAGGCAACTGGTGGTTGAATGGAGAGTTACGATTCCACGTAACACATCCGGAGCATCCAATGCTACATTCCAGGCAATCATCAATGAAACAAGCGGTATTGTGCAATACATCTACGGAGATATTGCAGCTAACACCAGTGGAAGTTACAGCCTTGGAATGACCAGCTCAGCAACCCAATTTGCCAGTGTTACTGTTAATACTAATACCGTGTCATATTCCACTGCCAACAACTCATTGACCGATGCCATTGCAAACGGGGTGAGTTATTCTTTTGCACCTGCCTTCAATACAACTCCGGCTTCACCTACTAACCTTACTTTCACCAGCATAACCAGTACAGGGATGACTGTCAACTTGGTTGACAATTCAACCACTGAAACCTATTTCTCCCTCACCCGTGCTACCGATGCAGGTTTTACAACCGGCGTCAGCACTGCCAGTGTTTCTTCCACAAGCTCCGGCACTACCGGAACTGCATATACCAGTGCACAAACGGGAATGGTGCCCGGTTCTACTTACTATTTTAAAATAACGGCAAACAATGAAGCTTCAGCAGCATCGGCAGAATTAACCGGTAACCAGGCTACTCTCCCACCTTTTGCTCCGGATAGTCCGCCGATTTCCTTTACAGCAACTGCTGTAACACAGACAGGGATGACCATTGGCTGGACAGATAACTCGACCAATGAAGTCGGTTTCAAGCTTTATCGCTCTACTGATAATGTAAATTTTACTCAAATAGGCAGCAATATTGTTTCGACCTCAGTAGCTTCTACAGGTACTCTGTACAGCCAGCCGCAAACTTCACTTGTTATTGGACAAACATACTATTTTAAAATTACAGCATATGCTGATCTTGAAACTGATCCACTTACAGGAAGCCAGGCTACTCTGCCTGCCGGGAACATTACATCTGCCCTAAATGGCGCATGGAGTGCCACAACAACCTGGGCAGGAGGAGTAGTTCCAACCGCGACTGATAATGTTGTAATCAATCATAATGTTACGGTGGATGTTGCTGCCGCGACCTGTTACAACCTTACCATCAACAGCGGGAAAACCCTTAACTGCTCCGGCACCGCTGGAGTCCTCACTGTTGCCAGCAATGTTGTTAACAACGGAACACTTGATTTCTATGTAGATGCATCCAATTATGCAAGGCTGACTTTCACCTCGGCATTGAATAATTCATTTACGAGTGCCGCATCTTGTGTTACCGATCTGAACACTCTTACGATCAACAAGGGAACCACCAAGGATAACATCCTTGAAATGAATCTTTCGGACCTTACTATAAAAGGTATCAGTACAGCTACGGTAGGATTTCTGACACTTACCAATGGAACCCTTAAGGTTTCGGGCACTCATACCTTTAGTGGTGTCGTATTCACATCAGCCGGTTATACAATCGGTGCAACCACCGGATTCTGGCTGAACAATCCCAATTTTACCATCACCGGTCAGAACGGCTCTCTCACTTTGGCAGGATTATTCAGGATCTCTGACGGGACCTGGAATATCGGGACCTCTGCAGGGAATTCCGTTAACATGTCATCAGGCGCAACAGCCATTATTGAAAACGGATATATCAACGTTGCCGGCAGGTTTGCAGTAGCCTCATCATCTAATATTGTTAACTACACCCAATCAGGCGGTACTTTAACAGTCTGCACAGTGGCGAATACAAGTACGTCTTACGCAAGTTTTGACCTGGGTACCTCTGCAACTACTGTTGCCAACCTTGAGGGCGGCAACATCGTGCTTCAACTTGCCTCTACGGCAACAAGCGGTCCGCGCGATTTCAGGGGATTATCGACATCCGGGGTTAATACCAATTATAAAGGTACGGCTCTCGTCCTGGGCAATGGCAGTTCTACTGCGGCCTATACCTTCTATCTCTCAGGGAACGTTCCGCCCATGCAGATTTCCACAAGTCCCTTCACCCACAGTGTTGCTCTCTATGCCGCAGTTTATTACCATGGTGATCTTTATGTACCCACAGGTTCGACTTTGAATCTGAACGGAACTGGTTTCTGGTGTAAAGGGAATGTTCAGAATGACGGTGGTATCAATGGCACAACTACGAGCAGCCGTTTCGATTTTGCAGGGCTGCTCCTGAACAATCCCGATGCCCAGACCTATAGCGGAAGTGCCTTATTTGGCCCAACCGCCAGCCTTGCCACAAATCTCAGCCTTGGGATCAATAATGCCACAGGAGTAACCCTGAACGGCCCCATTAATGTTTACCGGGTGAATATGTTCCGTGGTACGGTCACCAACAGCAACAATATTACCATTGGCACCGGCTCTCTTGCATGTTCGGTTCAAATAGGCGTAAGCGGCAATACCTATCCCGGTGGGACTTTTGATGTTGCTCCTACCTGGAACCTGGGCACCGGAACCTTCACACTGTTGTATGAGCCCGAAACGGTCGCCCGTACCACCGGATTTGAGATTCCTCCCAGCAGGACACTCCTTACTCTCTATGTTGAAAATCCGCTGGGTGTAACTCTTGCAGGAGGCAACCTGACACTGGATGGAGCCGGATACCTGTATATGAATTCAGGGATACTGAAGACATCTTCCTCCAACTTGCTGGTTATGAATGCAAGTGCTTCTGTTTCAGGTGGATCAACTACTTCATTTATCGATGGCCCCATGTCGCGTGCCTTTGCAGCCAGCCGCACGGCCACCGGAACCTATTCAGGTGCAACGCAATTCCCAATCGGAATCGGGACAAGCTATCTGCCGGCATGGGTAGATCCTTCAACCACTGCTGACGGCCCGGTTACAATTAAGGCAACAGCCTTTAATTCCAACAGCGGATCAATGGGTGGCGGTGTAACCACATTGTCGAACGATCGTTGGGAATTACCGGTCACAACCGGCAGTGCAAACTTCTCCGGAGCATTTGTGCGCGTTAGCGATGCCAATATTATCAGCTCTGACCAGATCCTTCAGGCTAATGCTCCTGCAGGCACTTACGGAGCAATCCCCACATCTTCAGTTTTCGCAGCAGGTACTCCCAATACACTGACTACCGGAACAATGTTATCCGCTGCCAGCTATTACGGGTACTTTGCCTTTGGAAACCTGAATGCCTGCAGCGCACCTACAGCACAACCTACTGCCTTTGTATCATCCTATATAACGGCAAGTGGTTTTTCAGGTTCATTTACGGCTGCTACACCGGCACCTAGTCATTATCTTATTGTCCGCTATGCCTCCGGTGCTACGCCTACTGCTCCTGTTGACTATACTAACTATGCTGCCGGCGCCACATTGGGAACTGGCACGGTGGTGGCAAGCACAACTGCTACCACATTCCTGCAAACAGGTCTGACTGCCGCAACGACCTATGACTTCTATGTTTATAGTTACAACAACAGCGGATGTTACGGCCCTGTATATCTTACAACCTCTCCGCTTTATGCAGCAGTCACAACCTGTGGAACAGCTGTTGGCGTTCCCGGGACACCTGTATGTTCCAGTACTTTCCCGAATAATTTTACAGCTACCTGGACAGCGTCAAGCACCGCTGGTGTAACGTATATTGTCGATCTTTCGACCAGTTCCACCTTCGCTACTTATGTGTCCGGATATGAACACCTGGATATAGGAACGGGAACCACCTATACTTTCACCGGGCTCACTTCCGCAACCAAGTATTATCTGAGGATCATGGCAAATTCAGGCGGAACCTGTTACAGCGTTTACACATCCACGTTAACCGTTACGACACCCTGCGATCCTTATTCGACCTTCCCCTATACCGAGAGTTTCAGCGCTGCTTTCCCCACATGCTGGTCAAACGGAGAAGGAGTATCCGGAGCATCGTACCATTGGATTCCCACGACATCAGATGCCACTTATGGTGCCATCGGTCCGCAAAGCGGCACCCATTTTATGTATCTCTATGTCTACCTTGCCTCGACCACTTACAATCCTTATTACCTGACATCTCCGATGTTTACCCTGGGTGCTACCACCAGACAGGTTAAATACTATTACTGGTTAGGCGCTTCTGGATACACCACCACCCCTGTTCCTTTAACATTGCAGATAACCACCGACGGGGGAGCAACATGGACAGATCTTTATGCACACACCACTGCAAATTCGGTTTTCTCCACCACCAACTCATTGGCAGGATGGACACAGAACATAGTCCCCCTGACCGGTTATGAAAATCAAACCGTGCAACTGAGATTTGTCAGCCAGTCGAATTATGGCAGCGGTTTTTGCGATCAGGGCATTGATGAGTTTATTCTCGAAAATGCTCCGACATGTCCCCAGCCATCATTGCTTACGGCTGCTCCGGCCGGCTTCCAGGCTACTCTGGGATGGACCGAGAATGGCACTGCAACCAGCTGGGATATTGAATATGGCGCTCCAGGTTTCACCTTAGGGACAGGAACACAGCTACTTGGCGTCACCAATCCGTACACTCTCACAGGGCTTACGCCAAGTACTGCCTATGCTTATTATGTAAGGGCCAACTGTGGAAGCGGTTCATACAGCACCTGGTCGGGTCCCAAGACTTTTTCAACTACCGTTGCATGTCCCGCACCTACTAACCTTGCAGCTACCGGAATAACCTCTGGTTCGGCAAATCTTGGATGGACCGAAACCGGCATCGCAACTACCTGGAATATAGAGTACGGTCCTGCAGGCTTTACACAGGGAACAGGGACAACTATTCAGGTTACGAGTAATCCTTATTCTCTCACAGGACTGACAGCTTCCACCTCCTATTCTTTCTATGTGCAGGCATATTGTGACGCCTCAAATCAGAGCACATGGACCGGACCAGTTACCTTTACCACGGCATGTGCAGCAATTTCAACATTCCCGTGGACAGAGAGCTTTGAAGGAGTGACAACTCCGGCTTTCCCAAGCTGCTGGTACAAAGAGAACGGAGATTGGGTAACGGCCAATAATTCAGCCACTACCTATGATGCTGACGCCCGCACTGGAACTCAGTTCTTACGTGATGCCTATTCAGCAACCAATGAATACATGTGGACACCAGGCTTTGCACTCACTGCAGGCGTATCCTATGACTTCTCCTTCTGGTGGGCCGGCGATAATTACAATGGATGGACCGGAGATGTTTTCTACAATACGGCTCAGAGTTCTGTTGGCGCCACCCAGATGGGCTCATCATTCGTGACTTCTGCAACGGTTCCCACCAAGACGTATGCCCAGGTGTCCAACACCTTTGTTGCTCCTGCAACCGGAACCTATTATTTTGCTATCCGGGTCAATGCCACGAGCAATCCCTGGTATCTGAGTTTTGATGACTTCAGTATGGATCTTACTCCTACCAGTCCTACCTTGTCTGTTTCACCAGCCAGTCTGAACTTTGGGTTTACACCCAATGGAGGGACATCAGTGGAGAAGACCTATACATTGTCAGGTATAAACCTGACTGGTACCGGCAATATAACTGTAACTGCTCCGGCTAATTTTGAGGTCTCATTAACTACAGGTTCCGGATTTGGATCAACTGTCCTGGTTCCTTATACTTCCGGCACTCTGGCTGCAACGACCATTTTTGCACGGTTCATTCCTACTGCAGTTAATACATATTATACTGGTGACATTTCCAATGCCGGAGATGGAGCCACGACCGTAAATGTTGCTGTTGCCGGAAACTCCGATGTATTCACCGGTTATTGCGCTTCAGGCGCTACCAATGATTCTGATGAAGAGATCTTCGGTGTAACCGTGAACGGGGCAACCAATGCTTATGACTGTTCTACTGTTGCTCCGGGAGCCGGGTCGGTACTCAATCAATATTCCAACTTCTTCCCGTTGGGATCCCTGACTTCCGTTGATCAGGGCCAGACAGTCGCCTTCACCGTTTCGGAGAACGAATGCGACGGTGCTACCTTCTATTCATTCGGCACTGCAATCTGGATCGACTACAACCAGGATGGTGATTTCGGCGATGCCAATGAACAGGTATTCGTTGAAAGTTCAACGCTTGTTGGTCCCAGGGATGTTACCGGCTCATTCGTTGTACCGAACGACGCAGTTCCTGGTGTTACCGCCATGCGTATTACCGTTGCTGAAGGTATCTCAGGCGCCGGACTCACTCCCTGCCTGTTATATGGCTATGGTGAAACCGAGGATTACAAGATCACTGTTACAGCTCCTGCTCTAAAGACTGTGAACCTGAAGCTCTTCCTTGAAGGTTTATACGACGGAGCCGGCGGACTGAACCAGGCATATGATGAATACGGTCCGCATTGGGCAGCAGGTGTAGCCGACGTGGTAACCCTTGAACTCCATGACGGGACAACCGGCGCTTTGGTGACAACATTGAGCAACGTAAACTTAAGCACTACAGGTGATGTGACCACCACAGTTCCTGCAGCGCTTAACGGTTCCTATTATATCTATGTGAAACATCGTAACAGCATCACTACGTCCACAGCAACTGCACTCTCGTTTGCAGGAACGACGATCAGCTACGATTTCACAACAGATGTAGGCCAGGCATTCGGTTCCAATATGAAAGACGTCGCAGGCGTTGCCCTGATATATGCCGGTGACGAGAATCAGGATACTAATGTCGACGCCAGCGACATGATCGATGTCGATAATGATAATGCAGCCTTTGCAAGCGGTTACCTTGTAACCGACATTGACGGCAATGGTGGCATTGACTCGTCGGATATGATCTTCGTTGACAACAATAATGCAGCATTCGTTGCAGCAGTATTGCCTTTCTGATCTGAGCCTGAATCCCCCTGCATGGTCAGGGGGATTCATTCTCTTCTATCGAAAATCAATGACCCACAATAAATGAGTAATTAACCACTAAATTTTAACAGATGAGAAAATTAACTACAATTCTTCAGGGGACAATACTTCTGTTATTTCTGGTATTGTCCTTCGGCCTGAGGGCACAGGAGAATGCGATCATCTACACCATTGCCAACGATGTGCAGGTGAGCGCCAATCAATTGGAATTCGACCTGTTGCTCTTTGACCCGGATTCTTCCCAAAATTATGAGGAAGGAACCGTTCAGGCCGGTATTTACCTCAATCCTGCCGTCTATAACGGGGGAACGGTCACCTGTGTCATTGTTCCCGGCACTTCGATGCTGAACACCAGTCAGCAGCCTAGTTCGGTCACCTTCGCACAATCGGCCAACATCATCAAGCTGGCTTCCAAGGCTCCTCCGGGATGCGGTGGCGGTACTGTCATTTCACAGGATCCTCTGGACAGGACGCGGGTATGCCGTCTCAGGCTGACCAACACCCAGCCCTGGACGCCCAATTCGCTGGCAAACCTGA
>CAZJCG010000032.1:0-40475 GCA_964544545.1 uncultured Lentimicrobiaceae bacterium
AAAAATATTCCGGAATTTACTCTCATTCAATCCACCCTGCAAACTAAAGGAGCACGGAGAAGCACAGAGATGAAGACAACGCAAAACCGTATCAGAGACAGTCTCCAATTTCAGTTTCTGTTTTACTCTGTGTCCCTCCGTGTCCTCCGTGGTTAATTTTTAAAACCCAGAGTAGCAATAAATTATTATCACCACAGAGAGCAAGGAGAAGCACAGAGATGAAGACAAAGCAAAACCGTATCAGAGACAGTCTCCAATTTCAGTTTCTGTTTTACTCTGTGTCCCTCCGTGTCCTCCGTGGTTAATTTTTAAAACCCAGAGTAGCAATAAATTATTATCACCACAGAGAGCAAGGAGAAGAACGGAGATGCGGGCTACGGTATAATCCGCAAACTTCGGCGGCTTGATGCCGGATGCACTCCAAAAACAGAACAAGGTATCTTCAATTCACCTACTTTTGTCCGTATATATGCAGGCTCATGAGAACGTCGCCACTATCGCTGCTTTCGAGTAAATATTACTTTGACGATACTCCATTCATCAAGCTGATGCGCAAGCGCATCTATCATGTATTGCTGATTGCCAGCAACTATGATTCATTCATTCTGGAGAGCGACGGACGGATTGAAGAGCATATTTTTAATGAATATGTCTCACTGAACCTCCGGTATCCACCCCAGTTCATTCAGGTTCCCACGGAGACGGAAGCCTTTCGGGCACTGGCCAACGAGAACATCGACCTGGTAATCTGCATGCTTACGCTGGAGGAATTGGATACCTTCGGGTTAGCCAAGAGGATCAAACGGATATATCCCGAAATACCCATCGTCGTCCTGACCCCATTCTCACGCGAAGTATCCCTGAAACTATCC
The DNA here is from genome assembly GCA_964544545.1 of uncultured Lentimicrobiaceae bacterium. Lineage (GTDB taxonomy): Bacteria > Bacteroidota > Bacteroidia > Bacteroidales > UBA4417 > UBA4417. The sequence continues at coordinate 873 of CAZJCG010000032.1, forward strand.
CAGGAGGACCTCAGCGTTATCGACTATATCTTCAGCTGGCTTGGCAATCCGGACCTGCTCCTGGCAATCATCAAGCTGATCGAGGATAAGATGAATGCCGAATACGACACAACGGAGGTCGGCGTTCAGGTGATACTGCTGGTAGAGGACTCTGTCCGCTTTTATTCGAGTTACCTTCCCAATATATACAAGATCATCTTCAACCAGTCGAATGCCTTCATGACCGAAGGGCTGAATGAGCACCAGCAGATGCTACGGCGAAGGGGAAGGCCCAAGATCCTGCTGGCCACCAATTATGAAGATGCGGTAAGCCTTTATGACAAATACAGCCAGAACCTGCTGGGCATCATCTCCGATATCAGTTACAAGCGTGACGGTAAGGAGGACAGGGAAGCAGGTTTCAGGCTGGTAAACCATGTAAGGAGTAACGATAAATTTGTTCCGTTTCTGCTGCAGTCATCTGATACGGAACTTCGCAAGCGGGCACACGAAATCGGGATCGGCTTCCTCGACAAGAACTCCAAGACCTTATCAATCGAGTTGCGGAACTTCATGATGGAGTACTTCGCTTTCGGTGATTTTGTCTTCATCGATCCGGAAACCGGCCGTGAAATCGTGCGTGCACCTGATCTCAAGGCCTTGCAACAGCAGATATTCGAGGTTCCCGACAGTTCCTTCGAATATCATATTTACCAGAACCATCTTTCGAAATGGCTTTTTGCCCGGGCACTTTTCCCGCTGGCAGAGTTCTTCCGGGATGTACGCCCCGGAGATTTCACTGACCTCGACGAGATCAGGAGGTTCATCTTTGAATCGATCGCCGGCTTCAGGCTCAACAAAGGGAGGGGTATTATCGCCCAGTTCAACCGGGAGAGTTTCGACGAATACGTTACTTTCACCCGGATCGGTGAAGGTTCGATCGGCGGAAAGGCCAGAGGACTGGCTTTCCTCGATGCCATCATCAAGCGCAATCGTCTGATGGACCGGTTTGCAGGTGTTTCGATCAGTATCCCGCAGACTGTCGTCCTTTGCACCGACATTTTCGATGAATTCATGGAGGATAACGATCTGTACAAGATCGGGCTTTCCGATATGCCGGATGCCGAGATACTGAACTACTTCGTTAATGCCCGCCTGCCGCTTAGGCTGCACGATGACCTGATCGCCTTTATCCATGTCGGCAACAGGCCGATCGCGGTACGGTCCTCGAGCCTGCTTGAGGATTCGCATTACCAGCCGTTTGCCGGAGTGTATTCGACTTACATGGTTCCCCAGATTCCCGACGACGACCGGCTGATGCTTGAACTGCTCAGCAATGCCATCAAGAGCGTGTATGCCTCGGTGTTTTTCCACGACAGCAAGGCATACATGGCAGCCACCAGCAACCTTATCGATGAGGAGAAAATGGCCATTGTGCTGCAGCAGGTGGCAGGGACACAGTATAACGACCGGTTTTATCCCTCTTTCTCAGGGGTGGCCCGGTCAATCAATTTTTATCCCATCGCACCCGAAAAACCTGAAGACGGAATAGCCAGCATAGCCCTGGGACTGGGAAAGTACATTGTTGACGGCGGTATATCGCTGCGGTTCTCACCCAAGTATCCGAAGAAGATCCTGCAGCTTTCCACTCCCGACATGGCCCTTCGTGAAACGCAAAAGCAATTCTATGCCCTCGACCTCAATCCCGGCAGCTTTTATACTTCGGTTGACGACGGTATCAACCTGAAGAAACTCAAGCTGGAAGAGGCTTCTGAGAACAGCGCATTCAGGAGTATGGTTTCGACATACGATTTCAACAGTCAGATGCTGAGAGAAGGCATCCTGATGGATGGAAAGCGGGTTGCGACTTTTTCGAGCATCCTGAATCATAATTCCTTCCCGCTGGCAGAGATTCTCAACACCTGCCTCGAAATGGGCCAGAACGAGATCGGTAAACCGATCGAGATCGAGTTTGCCGTCGAACTGAACCGGCCGGCCGGACTGCCCAAGATCTTCAACCTGTTGCAGGTGAGACCCATTGTCGACAGCAAGGAAAATGTGGATGAAAAACTCGAAGAGATACCTTATAGCGACACGGTCCTCTATTCGAAGGCTGCCTTAGGCAACGGCGTGATCAACGGCCTCCGCGACATTGTGTACGTAAAGCCTTGCGGATTTGATCCCTCCAGCAATCCGGAAACCGCTTTGCGCGTGGCCGTACTGAATGAAAAGTTCCAGGCACGGCATGCCTTCTATGTGCTGGTTGGCCCGGGACGATGGGGTTCCAGCGATCCCTGGCTGGGTATCCCTGTGAAATGGCCCCAGATATCGGCAGCCCGCGTCATCGTTGAATCAGGATTGGAAAACTACCGGATTGATCCGAGCCAGGGAACTCATTTCTTCCAGAACCTTACTTCTTTCCGCGTTGGCTATTTTACGATCCATCCGTATATCAACGACGGCTTTTTCGACGTTAATTTCCTAAACTCATTTCCGGCTGAATATGAAGATGACCTTATCCGTCATGTCCGCTTCGACGAGGAAATGCTGGTGATGATCAATGCCCGCAACAATCTGGGCGTGGTAATGAAACCCAGGCATAAAGGCCCGGAATCATGACCGGACTTGCGTGTTCATAAACAACATCATCGAACCTGATATCAAACAACAATTATATGAACAGGCTTTTTCTATGTATCGTTCCCTGTGTCCTGCTAATCCTTGTTTCATGCAACCGAAAGGATGATGCAGGCAGGAACGTAGTAACGAAACGGATCCAGTACGATGTGCCCATTGTTAGCCCCGAGCCCGACCTTGACTGGTGGGTGCAGAACCTGGAGGGCTCTACGCGGGAAACAGTAATTAAGGACATTATCGGGGCGGCTACCAGCGGCAGGGTAAAGGCATACGACTTTTTCACCTACCGGTTACTCACCCCGGATGATGTTAAGAATGTATTCCGGCGGACCGATACGGTTGCCATCGAACAACCTGATCCTCCGCATGAACTGGTGGATACGGTGCTTGTGCATGAGTTGTCGCAGAAAGATATAACCAGGCTGCGGTTCCTGGAGGAATGGCGCATGGACAAGAATACCCTGGCCTTTGAAAAGAAGGTCGTTGGTATTTGCCCTCTGGCTGCATCCTTCACGGAAACAGGCGAACTGAAAGGATACAAGCCTTTGTTCTGGTTGTTCTTCGACGAACAGTACCCGGATGAGCTGAAAGGAAAGTAATGCTCAGGAGTGAGTTGAAAGACGGATACTACAAATGAGTTCCTGAATGATGATCTATGACTGGTGTTGTGTTGAACAGGGATATTCCTGTCGGTGAACACCTGGTTATTTTCGGTTTTATTAGCAGGAATCTCTAGTGAATGTCTTAGCAACGATCATCGGATTAAATAACCTTTGTCAACGGATATATTACCAGCGGATCAGCGATTGCAAATGTCTGCTGCCGTTTTCCAATCATTTAATTAAACCTTAGTGGATTCAACCTATCAATTCTATCAGCTTTCGAACGGGATACGTCTTGTTTACCGGCAAACTTCCGGTCCGGTTGCCCATTTCGGGGCAGTGATCAATGCAGGCTCACGCGACGAACTGCCACATGAGCAGGGGATTGCTCATTTCATTGAGCACATGGTCTTCAAAGGGACCCAAAAACGGAACGCATATCAGGTCATTAACCGGCTGGAGAATGTCGGGGCCGACATGAACGCCTTCACTACCAAGGAGGAGACCTGTGTCTATGCCTCCTTCCTGGAGCAATATGCCGAAAGAGCTATCGAACTGCTGAACGACATCCTGTTTTTCTCGGTATTTTCCGAGAAAGAGATGGAAAAAGAAAAGGATGTGATCATTGATGAGATCAATTCGTACAAGGAAAACCCGGCGGAGTGGATCCATGACGCTTTCGACGAACTTGCGTTTCCGGATCACCAGTTAGGCCGGAATATACTGGGGACGCCCTCCGGTTTGAAGAAGATGCATCGGGCGAATCTCGTGGATTTCCGGCAGCGCACCTATGGAACCGGGCGCATCGTGCTGAGTTTCGTCGGCAATCCATCTTTTCAGAAGATATGCAGGCTGTTGGATAAGTATTTCGGACAGCAGCCGGAACTTACCTCGGATCTTATCCGGACTGCTCCTGCCGGCTATAAGGCACAAACGGTGAGGAAGAAATACAGCAGGCATCAATCTCATCTGATCCTTGGGAACCTGGCCTACAGCTACGACCAGCAGAAGCGTTATCCCATGGCCCTGCTGAACAACCTGCTGGGCGGTCCGGCCATGAATTCGCGCCTGAACCTGGCCTTAAGGGAGAAACACGGAATAGCGTATAATCTGGAATCCAATTATATACCCTTATCCGATACCGGTCTCTTCAGTATTTATCTGGGAACCGATGAAAAGATGGTGGAGAAGGCCATCCTTTTAGTGAACAAGGAGCTGAATAAACTGCGATCAATCCGGCTGGGAGAGATGCAGATCAAAGTTGCCCGCGAACAGCTGAAAGGACAGATGGCTATCTCGCTTGAATCGCAGCAAAATGAGATGATCTCTATCGGCAAAAGCTATCTGGTCTACAACAGGGTTGATACTCTTCAGGATTTGTACAAGAAGATTGATGCCATTGGTAGTGCTGCCCTCCTTGAAGTGGCCAATGAAGTGTTTGATCCGGGACAGATGAGCTTATTGGTGTTTTCCAATCGTTGATATGGGGAATCCTTCAGGTACGAATCGCTATTCTTAAGGAAGGAGTTGCCAGCTTTTCCCATCGGTTGCGGTGCGGCCGGTGAGGAGGTTTATGGTCTCCGGATCATCTCCATTCCCGGTTACGGCATCGGCCAATGACAGGAGTGTTGAGACATCTTTTCCTTTTCCGGGTTCCGTTTGCCGCATCATGAGAATGAAAACCCCGGGTTGGACGGCATATCTCAGACTGCGGCTCTCACAGACGATCAGCGTTCCGGCGCCTTTTTGTTTCAGGAAAGCATCGAGTGCTTCTGACAGGTGTTCATCCGTTGTGCGGATATAATATACATGACTGGCGCCTGCCTGCAGCATTCTGGAGGTGTCCTTATGCCCTGCGGGATTCGTTTCTTCCTGCAGATCCCATACTGCATCATTCTCTCCGCAGTGGTCCCCGTGAAAAGCTTCTTCTCCCGGATGGATGCGGGTTACCTTCAATCCGGTGACGATATGGTCTTTCGAAAAGCGCCTGATAACTGAACAGGCCAGAGAGGTCTTTCCGCTGTTACGTGTATTGCCTGAGATCATGAGCATGTTGGGCAGGACAATCATCCGGTGATCGTTGGCCGGCGTCAGAAAGGCTTTCTGGCTGGAATCCATTATGCTCTTCGGATATCCGTAATGAATCTGTCGAATTCCGTCTTCATGATCCTGTCTACCCGTTTGTGGAAATGATTGAAAGCCTGGATCAGCCTGATTCCATCCTCCGTGAGGCGGGTGCTGCCGCCTTCCGCTCCACCCCGGACCGTTTCAAGGATTTTGAAGCCAAGTTGTTTCTCGATCTTTTTCAGGTCGTTCCAGGTGCGGCGGTAAGTGATACCCAGTTCCTCACAAGCCTGTACGAGTGATCCGCATTCTTCTATTTTCCGGAGGATCTTCCACTTGCCGTCACCCAAAATGCCATCACCTTCCGGTGTCGACAGCCAGACTTTATACTCCGGAACTATGTTGGAAAATTTTTCCATGGGTTAAGGATTTTGTGTTAACAAAGATACAGCGGAAATATTGGATTCATCTCCTGCTATGTGAACTACGGGCCAGAGCAGGGGGGTAAATGTCATTCATAGCCTTTCGTGGTCATACATAGCCATTCGTAGCAATACATTGTCATTCGTAGCAGGCTCTTTTATCTTTTTCCCTGCCTGACTTCCAGGTAGAACTTGCAAGCTAATCAATAGAAGTCAGGCAGGCAGGCTTTTGTCTTTTATCTTGAAGCTGAGGGCTCAGGGCTGGGGGCTGGAGTAAATTGTCATTCATAGTCATTCGTAGCCATTTCCGCCAGCTGGCGGATCATTCGTAGTGAATTCTTTTATCTTTTTCCTTTTGTCTTTTATCTTGAAGCTGAGGGCCAAGGGCAGAGAGCATGGGGTACTATTGAAATTTAATCGTCGAATTAACTAATTAACTAATTATCTAATTCTCACATTCCTAAATTCTTACATTTATAAATTCCCAAATTTATCAGTTTTGTTTCTCGCAGATTTCGCAGAAAAAGATCGCAGATCATCGCAGAGTGTAATGACCTGTCTGCGTTAATCTGCGTAACAATCTGCGCTATCTGCGAGAACCCTAATGGCTAAGCGAAGGGCATAGAGCTTGGGGCGAGGAGTTAGTTGTCATTCATAGTCATTTCCGCCGGTTGGCGGATCATTCATAGTCATTCATAGTGAATTCTTTTATCTTTTGCCTTTTATCTTTCCGTAGTGAAGGGCTTAGGGCAGACAGATTGGGGCACAGTAAAAAATGAATCGTCGAATTGCCAAATTAACTAATTAGCTAATTAACTAATTCTCAAATTCATAAATTCTTAAATTCTCAAATTCATTATCATTTATACCTCATTCAACTGCTTCCACAGCAGGTCTTTCAGCATAACAAGCCCGAGTTGGGTGTGCGATGAGATGAATACATAAGGGATTCTGGGAAGTCCTTTTTTCAGAAGACCCATCATCTCTTCATCGAGCAGGTCTGATTTGGTTATGGCCAGTACCCGGCCTTTGTGAAGAAGTTCGGGATTATACTGCTTGAGTTCGTTAAGCAGGATGCGGTACTCCTTTGCAATGTCCTTGCTGTCGGCAGGAACCATGAACAGCAATACGGAATTTCGTTCGATATGTCGCAGGAAACGTAAGCCAAGTCCTCTTCCTTCATGGGCGCCTTCAATGATTCCCGGGATATCGGCCATGACGAAAGAGCGATCGTCGCGATAGCTGACGATCCCAAGATTGGGTCGCAAAGTAGTAAAGGGGTAGTCGGCAATTTCGGGCTTTGCGGCGGAGAGTACCGAAAGCAGCGTTGACTTCCCGGCATTCGGAAATCCCACAAGCCCTACATCTGCCAGTATTTTCAGTTCAAAAATAACGTAACCTTCCTGTCCGGGCTCTCCGGGCTGGGCGTATTTGGGCGCCTGGTTGGTGGCCGACTTGAAATGATCATTGCCAAGTCCGCCCCGGCCGCCAGCCAGCACGATGTGTTCTTCGGCATGCTGTGTAACCTCGCAGAGAATCTCTCCGGATTCATCATCCCGAATGACTGTGCCTAATGGCACCTCGATCAACTGATCCTTGCCCTGGCCGCCTGTGCGAAGTGCCGAAGATCCGGATTCGCCATCACCTGCAAAAACATGACGCGTATAACGCAGATGCAACAAGGTCCAGAGTTGTGAATTCCCCTTAACGATGATATGCCCGCCCCGGCCGCCATCTCCTCCGTCAGGACCGCCCCTGGGATTTGTCTTGCTGCGGTGGAAATGGGCCGAACCGGCACCGCCTTTCCCTGAGCGGACAAAGATCTTGATGTAATCGACAAAATTATCGGATGGCATAGGTGGGGTGGGTTAGATAGGTACTTAAAATTAAGGTCAAATGGAAGACAAAAGATAAAAGTTTAAAGATAAAAGATTGGTTTTCCTGTAAGGGGTGAGTTGTGAAAGTACTTCTTCGGTCTTGATTCGTGTCTTCGTGGCAAACAGGGGTCTCGCAGATTACGCAGATTAAAACGCAGATAAACGCTGATGAAACGGTGCTTTCTGTGAGATCAGCGAGAAACTAAAAAGACAAAAGGAAAAAGAAGAAAGATCAACATTGTCCCTGCCCTAAGCTCCTTACTCTCAGCCCTGTAAGGCTTTGTCTTTTTACTTTTATCTTTTTACTTTTATCTTACATCTTTTAATTTCCTGATTTTGTTTCTCGCAGATTTCGCAGAAAAAGAACGCAAATCATCGCAGATGGTATTGATCTATCCGCGTTAATCTGCGTAACAATCTGCGCTACCTGCGAGAACCTTTTGAAACTCTTTTTTTTATCTTTTATCTTTTTCCTTTTATCTTTTATCTTGTTATCTCGCTTTCTTCATCTCCGCTTCAACAGCCGTGTTTAGCCGTTCGAAGATCTCTTCATTGGTTCCCATGGCGTTGATGATCCTGTGTTTGTTTTGTTTCCGGTAGAAGTCCATAACACGGCTGGTCTTGGTCTCATATTCTTCCAGACGGTGAATGATCAGTTCGGTGGTCATATCATAAGGCCTTGCCCGGTCGGAACGACTCCGGCGATCCAGTCGCTTGATCATCTCCAGTGTCGGGGCACTGAGCTCAATCACCGATGAAACATTCATGTTCATCCTTCGCAACAGTCCGTCGAGTATGTATGCCTGCAGCACCGTTCGCGGGAATCCCTTGAAAATAAATCCGTTGACGTTGTTGTGCAATTTGATCTCCCGTTCGATCAGTTTGATAACGATCTCATCCGGGACCAGGTCACCCACATTGATAGTGTTTTTCACTTTCCGTCCTATTTCCGTATCGGCTTTTACTTCTTTCCGAAGGAGAGAACCGGTGGAAATGTAATAGAGGTTGAATTTCCGTGCCAGCATGTTGCCCTGTGTGCCTTTTCCGGAACCGGGAGGGCCCGACAGCACCAGGTTAAACCATTCTTTTTTGAGCGTATGCTCGATGGCTTCATTGAGTCGTGCAGTGATCTCCGGGATAGGTCCAACCCCGTTAATGGGGAAGTAGAGGTTACGTTCCTGGTAGTAGCCTTTTACCGGTGAGGTCTTGGTTTCATATTCCTGCAGGCGGAAGCGGATAACCTCTTCGTTGTCGTCGGATCTTCCGGAGGATTTTCCTCTCTCAAGCAGGCGGTTGATCAGCTCTTCGTTCGGAACTTCCAGGCTGAGCATGCATGAGAGTTGTGTGTTGAGCTTAAGCAGAAGCCCGTCCAGAATGTAAGCCTGCACCAGTGTCCTGGGGAAGCCGTCAAAGAGTATCCCGTTGCGGTCGGTACTGTGTTTGATCTTCTTTTCGATCAGTTCCACCATGATCTCGTCCGAAACCAGGCTTCCACCTGCAATGATCTCTTTAACCTGCATCCCGAGTTCAGTCCCTTCGGCAATCTCCTGCCTGAGAAGGTCGCCGGTGGAGATGTATGCGAGGTTATATTGTTCGATCAGAATCTGCGATTGTGTTCCCTTCCCTGCGCCGGGAGGGCCAAAAAGTGCGATATTCAGCATGGAATCAACTATTCTGGATTTTGTAAATCTCGGATGAATTCCTGCCAAGCCCGTCGTAGTCAAGTCCGTACCCAACCACAAATTCGTTGGGGATGCTGAAACAGAGATAATCGATGGGGAAATTCATCTTAAAGGCATCTGGTTTCAGCAGGCAGGCTGCAATGCGCACGTCGGCAGGCTCCATTTCATGAACTTTTTGAAGAAAGCGGTGCAAGGTGAGACCTGTGTCGACAATGTCTTCGATGATCACAACATGCCGGCCCTTCAGCGGTATCTGCAGCCCGATAACTTCCTGAACCTCTCCGGAACTTTCCATGCCATTGTAGGAGGAAAGCTTGACGAAGGCGATTTCACAGTCGATCTTTACTTTCTTCAGCAGATCGGCGGCAAAAATGAAGGCTCCGTTAAGCACAACAATAAAAACCGGTTTCGTGTCCTGCAGATCCTGGCTGATCCTGTTGGCCAGCGAACGTACTGCCGTCTGGATTTCATCCGAACCCAGGTATTTGGTAAACACTTTGTCTTTCAGTATCCAGGTATGCGACATAGCATTGAATTGATATTCAGCAAAGATATAAAATATCTTGAACGTGGCATGTAGAACCGATGGCAGCCGCAGGGTGCCGGGCGCCTGAAAACCGCTCCGGTTATGGCTTTCATGATTTTTCAGAATGGAACGGCAACGTTATACCTCACACAAGGTAAAGATTATCCCTGGGACTACCGGCGTCAGTCTGTTGCCGACTATCAACAGGGATTTTCTTCGTTTTCTCAACTTATACTGAATCTTAACAGGTTTGCGAAGCAAAGCTGATTAGATTCAGTAATACTGAGCAAGTCCCGAAAAACAAATTTCGCAAACCTGTTCAGCCGAAGTATATCTTACCTTTGTAAAAAAAACGCACATGACCCCTCACGTCAGTATTATCATGGGTAGCACGAGTGATCTGCCGGTTATGGAGGCTGCCGCCAAAGTGTTGAATGAACTGAAGATACCCTTCGAGATGAATGCCCTTTCGGCCCATCGTACTCCTGAGAAAGTGGAAGAGTTTGCCCGTGGAGCCCATGGCAGGGGGATCAAGGTCATCATTGCCGGCGCAGGTATGGCGGCTCATCTGCCCGGTGTGATCGCGGCATTCACGCCCCTGCCTGTGATCGGCGTTCCGGTGAAGTCGTCATTCGACGGATTGGATTCACTACTCGCCATTGTCCAGATGCCTCCTGGAATTCCTGTGGCCACGGTTGCCGTAAACGGAGCGCAGAATGCGGGGATACTGGCCGCCCAGATCATAGCTTCAGGCGACAGTCAGCTTTTTGACAGGGTGGTTGCTTTCAAGGAGAGCCTGAAAAAGAAGGTGATCCAGGCGAATGAAGAGCTGAAGGCGGTCACCTTCGAGTATAAAGTCGGCTGAAACCATCCGGCAGCATAATCTCAACGCTTCTGCATGATCATGATCCCGTCGCGGAGGGGGAGCAACAGGTTCTCCACTCCGGGGTGCGACTGGATGTAATCATTGAAACCACAAATGGCAGCGGTTTCTCTGTCGCCCCCCGCATCAGGCAATACCACACGTCCGTACCATAATGTGTTGTCGGCCAGGATCCAGCCGCCCTGACGGGTTTTGGGGAAAACCAGATCGAAACAGGACTGGTAAATTTCCTTGTCGGCATCAATAAACACCAGGTCATACGGGCCTTCCAGTTCCGGCAGAATATCGAGCGCATTGCCGCAATGCTGGATAATGCTCTTATCCAGGCCGGATTCCTTGAAATAGGCGGCTGCGAATTCGGCCATTTCGGGATTCAGTTCGATGGTGTCGAGCCATCCTCCGTTGCCCAGACCTTCGGCAAGGCAAATAGCCGAATACCCGGTAAAAGTACCGATATCCAGAATCCTCACGGGCCGGATCATCAGGCTCAGCATCCTCAGGAATGTGCCCTGCAGGTGCCCTGAGAGCATCTGGGGCATGTGGGTGCGCAAATGGGTGTCGCGATCCAGTTTTGCCAGTATCCCTGAAGGAGGTGAAGTGTGTAGCCCGGCATAGGCCTCTATCTCAGGCGACAGGATGGGATCGTTTAAATTGAACATGGTTGGCGGTCTTTCGGGAACCGGTAAAGGTAGTAAAAGCCATGAAAGGAATGCGGGAGGGACTGGTTCGGACTTGAGCGGTATTGAACAAGCAGACTCGGCATTGGTCGTTTCGCAAAATGGATTTGCAAGGGTATATAAAAACACAGATCCCTTCCGGGATCTGTGTCAGCGGTTTTTTTACATGGGTTTTTGGTATATGAACCGCTTGAGCAGAAGTATCCTGCTTTGCTGTATGTCACTCTACTTTTCAGCCGGAGTATTCCCGGAGTTTATCCGGCGAAGATACATGCAGGCTTCAGTAAGAAAAGAAGTCTGAAAAAAGCCTTACTCTTCCTTGTATGCTCTGTTCTCGAAAAACTTCTTTCCTGCATACAGTAAACTGAAAGCAAGAAACACTTCAATTCCATTGCCGATAGGCGCTTGCGTTGCTCCCTGATTGCCTGCTGCGCCGTGTCCGGTGCCACCACCGGGCGGGGGAGGCGGGACCTGTGCATAAGATACTGAAACGGATGCAGCAGCAACGAGAAGGATCGCTATAACTTGTATTTTGAATTTTCGTACCATGATAATGTGATGTAGGGTTGAGTATGAGTTTAGTTTGTCTTAGTTCAGAATTACTTTAGCTGTAAAGGCCTCGGTTGAGGTTACCAGGTTCACTATATAGATTCCGGGAGTGGTATTAAGATCGATTTTTTGGACTGATGTGTCTTGCAGAGTGCCGGTGTAAATTGTTTTGCCACTGATGTCGGAAATTGTTGCATTCAGGACACGTCCCGGGGTAGTGTTGCGGATATAGATGCTGCGACCGGAGGCATAAGCGCTGAGTGTGCTTTGTGCAGGTGCTTCGATGCCCGTGGCTGACTGGATGAGCAGGCGGAAACGGGCCGGATCGTCTCCGGGGTTTGCCTGGAAGGTATAGGAGGGCGAAACTTTCAGATCTGTCAACGCACCGGTCTTCAGGTCTTCCAGGATCACCTGTCCCGAAAGTGTAAATGACTCAATTCCGGGAGCTGTAAGAGTATAGGATCCTTCAATCCCGGTCCTGGTGCCGATCAGCAGGGTGGTGTTTCCGCTGAGTTCCGAAAGACGCGTTAACGAATAAGCGTTGCCTTCGACGATCGAGTAGATTTCAGGGGCTTCGTTGTAAAGGCTCCAGAACTTTTCGCTTCCATCGTTGGTACCAGTGTTGAATTCGACCACCATTTCATCGTTGTAACTGTTTGCCTCGGTGGTAAGGGCTAAGCGGATCACCGGGAAGTCGACTTCTCCGTCCTTGAGCCATTGCTGTGTGTTCGATACTCTGATCGTGTTGTTGAATACCAGGTTGCCATCTGCATTGGCTTTGATAAAGAAAGCCTGTCCGGGGGCAATATAGCGGGTAACGCCATGTGTGCCTGATCCGTCGGAACCTCTAGAGTTAAAAACACCGTAGTTGCCGTCGGCATCATTCCATACCCAATAATCGAATCCGCCTGAACGCGACACCACTGAATTACGTCCGGTACCCCAGTTGCTGCTTTTCCAGTCGATAGTTGAAGGATAAGGATTGCCGGCAAGGTTGTATCCGCTTTCGCCGAGCTTTATCGGGAAGGAGATGTTGCCGGAGTTCGGGGTGCCGGTGAAATTGTGAATTTCGGGTGAACCGGAAGCAGTATTCCATCCGGTATTATAGGCAACCAGATAGCCTCTTCCGACGGTGAATTGCGGCGGCGTGACGGTGCCATATCCGGCCAGATTGCCCGGGGCATCAACAGGATTATCGTTATAGTCGCCTGCAGCATTTTTACGAAGGTTGATCCAATACAGTCCGGATGTGATACTTGCATTGGGATTCCAGTAATAAAAGTCCCAGTTCCAGCTGGTCCCGAAGTTCAGGGCAGCACCCGGATCGGGGGCAAATGAGGGCCATATTGCCTGATCACTTACCGGTGAAGAAAGGAAATGCCATCTGAAATCATTGGCAATGTAACGCTCAACTATGGCGGTACCGGTTCCGTTTATACCATGATCGATGAAGGTGGCTGTACCATTGGAAGCATCGGACCTGAGCGTAAGACATCCGGGTGTTCCTAAAGTAGTGAGTTCATCCACCGAAAGGTTCTTTCCGGAGGCAACGATAACCGATCCCTGGGTAATCGTCAGATTGGCATTGACAGATATGTTGCCGTTGAGAGTCCAGGAGGCACCGTTGCCGTTGAATACGAGTTCGTTGAACTCGTTTGAGCCGGTAAAGTCACCGCTGATCTGATAGTTGGAAGAGCCATTAAAGGTCACTGTTTCCGAACCGGCATCAAAATCGCCGGAATTAAAGAAATTGCCGCCAAGCAGAAGCGCATTGTTACGGCATTCCAGAGAACCACCGTTCCGGATCTCCAGGTCACCGCTGATCTCCAGGTCAGCGCTGAGTTTTGTTACACCGGAAAGGATAAGGTTGTTGAAATGGACAAATATGCCTGATGGGAGGTTTTTCTGATTCGTGAGCTCAATCATTCCTGTACCCGGCATGAAAGAACTTCCGGTTTCATAGCGTACATCGAGTGCCTGGCAGGATAATTCGCCACCATTCTGCATATTCAGGATACCGCTGGCAGAGCCGTTTCCCGGACCATCGCCCAGGAACAGAGTGCCTGATACCGTAAGAACCGAACCAGGGTTGAAAACCACTGTTCCGGCACCCTCGTTCTTTTGTCCGATCTCCAGTTGTTTGCAAGCTGCAGCATCGGTATCGATGGTAAGGGTTGCGCCATTCCTGACGATCACCTTATCCGAAGCTCCTGGTACGCCGCCCGGGATCGCTGACCAGCTGGTGGAAGCAGTGATGACTTTGTTGGCGGCAAATGTTGTGTACTGTGCCAGTAGCAGGCAGCAGAACAGAACAGCAGGAAGTATAAGGGAAAATGAAAGGGTCGTTTTCTGAAGGGACTGAGAAGGGGTCGCAGATTGCGGGGTAGCGGTGATACTGCTGTAATGAGTTCTCATAGTTACAAGTTGAGTGAGTTGCTTTTTGTTCAAGTTCCGGTTGCGCAGAAACCATTTTTCCAGGCCCGGATTTGAAGAGGCCAGCGGTCTTGCAATAACTGAACCAAAATTTTCAAGTATCAGATAATCAGATACATAAAAATAAATTTAATCCGTTATCATTTGTTTGAAAGTTTCAGATTGGTACAGTTGTAAACAATCTGAAAAACGGTGTTGGAACTGGTATTACCTTTTTTGATCCTGCTGATAAATGATTACTGAAAAATCTTCCATTATGAGAATCTCGCTGAAACTGATTACTGCTATTATTATCCTTATTGTATGCCAGGTGACTGTAGCGCCGGCACAACCTTCCAGGTCAACCTGGCTTACTACCGGTATTGGTTTTAACAGCGACTGGATCATAAACCAGAACGTATATGGGAACCAGGAATTGGCCTATTCCACCAAATTCGGCTTTACGGCCAATCTGGGAATAAGTCATTTCATCGACAGGGAATATGGCCTTTCCACGGGGATCGGCATCATCACTCTGGGACAGAATTACCATGGTGAACAGGGCGAAGCACAGGCAACGCGTAAAGTCAACCTGAACTATATCCAGGTGCCCCTGCTGGCGATGAGACAACTGGCTGATCCCAAACATCCCTGTTGGCTGAGCGTTGGTCCCCAGCTTATGTTCCTCACTTCAGCACGGCAGGTGTATTCAAGGGAAGACGGATTGCAGCTTCCCAATCCTGAGTACCTGCCGGAAGGAACTGTTGATGTTGCAAAATGGTACAAGCCTTTTGACGTGATGCTCAATGTTGGCGTTACCAATATCTATGAAATGCGCACCAACGACTGGATGCGGATGTCCCTGTCGTTCAACGGTGCATTCGGGCTGCTCGATATCAACGCAAAGGAATACCAGATACCGAATATCCACGAGACCTATAAGTCATCGCATAATTTCTATCTTTCTGCACAGATAGGATTGATCTTTAATCCCTGAGGTATTGTTACCTAGAATAATGACAGAACAGGCAAAGGCGCAGCATTTTTCCATGCTCCCCTTGTGAAATCAGGTATAGCGACTGCAGAACCATTAGCCAGAACCGATTTTTCGCTTAATTCGATGATGCACGACCAGGCGGCCGCATCATAAACGTCCTGATCCAGGGGCAGACCATTGCGCAGGCAGTGGATCAGCCTGTAATCCATGATGAAATCCATTCCTCCGTGACCACCCACCCGGCGAGCAATCTCACCGATCTGGGTCGCCATAGGGTGCTCATACTTCTTCAGGATCGCCTGCTGTTCTTCCGGGCTGAGGTAAATTTCAGGATTGGGTTTTATGGCGATGCGTTCCTCAGGGTACTTGACAGCCATTCCGGCGGTGCCGCTGATCAGATGGATGCGGCTGTACGGGCGCGGACTCGTGGTGTCGTGCTGGATGAGGATGGTCTTCCCTTTCACAGTATGAATGAGTGTCGAATTCATATCCCCGAGCTTATACTCCTGCCTGGCTTCCGGTGAGTCTTTTCCATATTTTTCTATGGCATACAGGGTCATGGCGGCCTGCCGTGTAGAGTTTGAAGTAAGGAAATCGAAACTGTCGCCCCGGTTAATACCCATGATCTGGGCGATGGGCCCGAGTCCGTGGGTGGGGTAGGGATTTCCTGTGTGCTTCTTGCTGTATTCGAGCCTCCAGCGGTTATAATAGCCGCCTTCTTCCAATGTGGCAAACTTAAGCCAGCGCAGGTCATGGATATAGGCTCCTTCTCCGTGAAGAACATCGCCGAACTCCCCGTTGCGAGCCATATTCAGCGTTGCCAGCTCAAAGAAATCATAACAGCAGTTCTCCAGCATCATGCAATGCCGCTGGGTTTCTTCGGCGGTGTTGACGAGTTCCCAGCATTCATCCACAGTGAATGCAGCCGGCACTTCCACGGCAGTATGCTTCCCGTGTTTCATGGCATACACCGAAATGGGCGTATGCAGGTACCAGGGAGTGCAATTGTAAATCAGGTCGATATCGTCACGCTCACAGATCTTCTTCCAGTCCTCTTCACCGCCATATTCATCAGCAGGAGGCCTTCCGGAACCGGTGATCTGAAGACCGGCATTCTGCAGAAAGTCGGGCACGAGATCGCAGATGGCTTTGATTTCAACTCCCTCAATCTGCAATAAACGGTTGAGGGCTGTTTCACCGCGCATTCCCGTTCCGATCAGTCCGATCCTCACCGTTTCAAGCGGTTCGCAACGTAAGCCCATCACAGACTTGCCTTTTGATTTTTTGGTAGGGCCTGATATAGCATCCACCGGTGAATCCGGAGTTCCGGAAATTCCGGAAGCCAGAGCTCCTGAAACAGGAGCTAATCCAATTGCAGCTGCCCCCAGAGCAACTTTCTTAATAAAACTCCGGCGATCGTTGTGGTTTTCCATACTTGCAATGTTATACAGGCAAAAATAACATATTGCGATGAAACGAGCATGCAAAGAAACTTTACTGAATCTTAACAGGTTTGCCCCAGGGGGGACTCTTTAAGTCGAAGCAGAGCTGTTTTAGATTCAGTTATGCTGAGCGTTTTCCCCAATAAAAACTTTTGACCCGAAGGGTCCCCCATGGGGCAAACCTGTTCAGCCGCAGTATAACACAAATCCGGACGGGTAAATCATGCGGTTTCCATCCGGTTTCTGAAATTCAATTTTGTACGGATGAAAAACCAGCCTTCTATACCATGGACAACCTTGTTTACGTTTCTTAATTCAGGATGATCTTGCCTATCTTCGCCCTGAAATATTTTTCCGGATGAAAAAACTATGTTTTCCGATATGTCTTTTTTTAATGACAGCGCTGTGGTTGCCGTCAGTTGCACAGGATTCACGCAACACCCGGGCTCTCAGGCTTTATGAGAAGGCGGAGCAGAGCTACAGCCGTCGCGATTATGTACAGGCCGTGAAACTGCTTAACCAGGTGATCGACGAGGACTCCTCCTTCTGCAATGCTTACCTGTTGCAGGGCGACATCTATTATGACATGAAGGAACCGGAACGTGCGATCAATGCGTACGAACATGCACTCAGGATCGACTCGGCCTCATTTCCCCTGGCTTACTTCCTCATGGCCAACCTGCAGTTCGATATGGAGAAATACGATCTTGCCCGCCGGAACTATAGTACCTTTCTGCAGTTCCGGCCAAAGAACCAGTCGGACATCCGGAAGGCCGAACAAAACATAAGCCTGTGCGAAGTCCGCTCCGACCTGATGAAACATCCTGTGCCGTTTGATCCTCAGAATATGGGGCCTGCCATCAATTCGGACGGCTACGAATACATCAACTCCGTTTCGATGGATGAAGAATTGATGCTGTTCACACGGAAAGGGATTGGACCGGGAGACCATGAGAGTTTTTTTCAGGCCGTCAAATCCGGGGGACAATGGCAGCCGGCAGTTGAAATGGAACCACCAGTAAATTCCACCGGAAATCAGGGCGCACTATGTCTTTCGCCCGATGGTATGTTACTGTTCATGACCTGTTGCAGTCGTCGCGACAGTTACGGGACCTGCGATCTATATGTATCGAGGCGAAGCGGGGGGCGCTGGAGCGAACCGCTGAACCTGGGCGAAGATGTGAACTCAACGGCGTGGGATTCTCAGCCCTGCCTTTCAGTCGACGGAAAGACCCTCTATTTTGTCAGCACACGCAGGGGAGGATTCGGCGGATCCGATATCTGGATGACTGCCATTCAATCCGACGGCCGCTGGGGAACTCCGGTAAACCTCGGCGATACGATCAATACATCCTCCAATGAAATGGCGCCCTTTATCCACGAAGACGGCAGAACACTGTATTTCTCATCCTCAGGGCATGCCGGAATGGGTGGTGCTGATCTTTTTATGGCACGGAAAGGAACAGGCGGCAACTGGTCGGTACCGGTCAACATCGGCTACCCTGTGAATACACGAAACGACGAAATCAACCTGGTGATCAACCCGATGGGTAATGCAGCCTATATCTCATCGGCAAAACCCGGCGGCTTCGGCAATACGGATATTTACCGGTTTGAACTTCCTGAGGCCGTGCGCCCCATCCCCGTTTCGTATGTGAAAGGGAAGGTATTTGACAAATCCGACAGGCATCCTCTGGCAGCCTCCTTTGAATTGATCGATATGCAGACCGGCCAGACCGTCGTTACATCAATCTCGGACGCTACCGACGGCACTTTTCTGCTGAGTCTGCCTGTTGATAAGGATTATGCACTGAACGTAAGTTGCACCGGTTACCTGTTTTCATCCCTGAATTTTAGTATGAAGGACGGCCGCGACATTCAGCACCCGCTGCAACTGAATGTTCCCATGCAGCGACTGTTGATCGGGGAGAAGGTGGTACTGCACAATATATTCTTCGACACCGATAAATATGAACTCAAATCTGAGTCAACTGCTGAACTCGACCGGCTGACGGAATTTCTGAAAAAGAATCCGACCATGAAGATCGAGATAGGCGGACATACCGACAACGTAGGCACCGACCAGCATAACGTCGAATTGTCACAGAACAGGGCGGATGCGGTTTATAAATATCTTATCGGAAAAGGGATTGCAAAAGGGAGACTCTCATCGAAAGGGTACGGAAAGACTATGCCGGTTGATACGAACGACAACGCGGAGGGACGGGCCAACAATCGCCGGACGGAGTTCAAGGTGCTGGAAAAATAGCAGGGATTGAATTCGCTTTCGAATACCTGCCTGAGTACACCTAATCGGGGCGTTAGTCATTGCCGGGACAGGGGTACCTGCTCCATCTTTACGTTTACGGTATGATTTGTTATCTTATTGGAGGACGCCGTCCTTCAGAAACCTCAGGTATGCCCCGGGGTATCCGGCTTTCCGGAGTTTGTTGAGCATTATCGTCGCTTCGATGCGGTCTTCAAAGCCGGTTGCCAGGACTTTATAGTATCCCGTCGACTCAATGATTTCAACAGGCACTCTGAACGAGGAGGAAATTTTCCGTTTGACTGATTTCGCGTTGGAATATTTCAGGAAGGCTCCCGCCTGGATCACGTATTTCCCGTCGTCTGTCGGGGCAGATGGAACTATGATCCCGGATGAATTGGCGTCTCTGTCATTTGCAACTGCTTTTTCATTTGTCTGATTACCTGACCCCGGTACTATGGATGCTGCGAATGGGGTGGATTCTGCCTCTTTAAAATCTGTTATTCTTTCCAGACTGAAATCAGCCAGCCGGATCACGCTTCCGCTTTTGCCGGCAGATACCTTTACATTCATTGACGCCGGATTGCTCATCATCAGCTGTTTCCTGAGAGAAGCCGTGTCAGGCATGATGATGTAATTTCCGGGAGTAAGACTCATATAAGTGTAATAGCCCTCCTCCTCAGTAAAGAAGGATGTCAGCAAGGTATTGTTTTCGTTATAAATATTTACTTTAACCTTCTTATTACCAGTACCTTCTACAGAGGCTTCATGCCGGATTGTGCCCGAAACTTCGCTGAATACCTGAACAGGGACTTCGACGAGTTTCATCATATTCGGCTCCAGCATTACCTTATAGGTTTTATTGCTTAAATGCCAGGAAATGTCTTCAAATCCGGCTTCGTTCATCTCGAGGAAAGCATTGGAATAGGCTTCCAGGTTGAATATCCTGACGACAGTGTCGCTTTTGCCCACTTCGATCCGTCCCCCGGAACCGGAGCGTACGCTTAATCCCGTAACCCGGGGCTCACCCTTGTCACGTTTGCCGTTGCCGTTGCCGTCGAGGAACGGAATCACGGTTATGCCGCCTCTTCCGACTTTGTTTATATTGCTGGCCTTAACATAAGAAGTGGCCGGATCGTACAACAGGCTTCCGCTCACCGACTCGGAAATGCTGGAAGAATGGTTGTGGCGGTTTACAAGCACCGAAGTCTGGGCTGCCGCGAAAACATAGCGAAGGCCAACCTGAAGGTTTCTGATGCCATAATCGGAATACTGTTCATACGTCATGGTGAAATAGCCGCGCCCGGAAATGGGCTTCTCAACGATGCATTTCCAGCCGGTGAACTGTTCTTTCCTGTGATTGAACCTCACGGATGGAGTAATATTTATTCCCAGGGGCATCCTGTATCCTGCCGATAGATCGGTATAGAGTAATGGTGTACCCGTATTGTAAAAGTAGCCGTAGGTGTGTACGTTGGCGCTGAATTTCCGGTAAAAGGCCGAGACCACGAAATCGGTGGAGGTCATCTGAAGGGATTCATGCAGGGTGATCTGGTTAACCGTTAACCGGGTGTTGACGAACAACTTCCGGAATCTCAACGGCCAGACAATACTTACTTTCTTTTCTTCCTGATAGTTATACAGGATCGCTTTCTGATCCTTGTCGTACCGGATATAGGAAAACTCAAGCATGAAATTGGACGGCAGGCGGTACGACAACAATCCTTTAGTTCTCACCCCATAGGCGTATTCACCCGTAAACAGGACTTTACCTGCCAGGCTGAACGAGGCGTTCAGGAAAGGGATGTTCCTGTCCCAGGCAGAAGCAGAGAGGTATTCGGTGCCGGCCCCTATGCAGAATTTATCCGACAGCCCGTAGTTAAAGCTGCTTCTGTAAAAGATCTGGTTCGAACTGTCTTCCACCATCCCTGCGCTGACGGTGTATTCAAGTTCTTTCTTCGGCAGAAAAGTGAATGGGATCAGGATGTTCTGAACTTTTGATTTTTCTTCTCCCCACGGTCCGTAGAAACGGAGCTTTACCTCGGTGTTCCCGTACGCCAGCGGCACCTGGAAGGTGTAGTATCCGGAAGCATCTGCCTTTACATAGTCAACAAGTGTATTGTTTATATAAAGCTCTACGATCCAGCCTGGTTCAGTCCTGTCGCTCAGGGTGTAGGTTCCGAAGAATTTGCGGTAGGTGGTGGGTGAATTGGTAAGCTGAACGCCGATCACCGGGGAAAAGATGCTGGAGATGGAGGGTGTAGCGATTTTACCGGCTACCACCTGCCGCAGTATCTTGTTCTCGTTGTTCACATATCTCCACCGATAATACTGGTTGCGCCGTTCCAATGGATGATTGCTGTAATAAGTGATACCGAGCGTGGTTTCACCTCCGGCCAGATATCCTCCCATCGCCAGGCTTGCCCGGGTGGAGTTGTTACCATCGGTGGATTGCGTCGAGTAAATAGCATAATCAGCCGC
The DNA here is from genome assembly GCA_964544545.1 of uncultured Lentimicrobiaceae bacterium. Lineage (GTDB taxonomy): Bacteria > Bacteroidota > Bacteroidia > Bacteroidales > UBA4417 > UBA4417. Next base: position 22,369 of record CAZJCG010000032.1, read on the forward strand.
TCCCAGATGAAACAGAGGTGACCGCTTCCCGATAGCTGTGTCGGCAAGGGCTTCGCCTTTCATCTTCCGGATAAACTTACGCATCTCTTCCTGATGCATCTCCCGGAACAACGGCAGTTCGACACTGGAAGAAAGGCTCACCGAAAGGGATTTGATGTAGAAAGTACACTCCAGCCCGAAAATTTCCTGGAACGATCGGGTGCTCAGAAAGACTCTGTTTCTGAGTTTTACCAGATCATTGATGGTTAGCCGGAATTCCTTTCCTTTGTAGAGGATGCTGCTTTTTGAGACATCGATAAAATAGGGGTCACCAGTATTGACAAAAAAGCCGGAGATGGTATCGGAGGTTGTGGAAACGTTGTTTTTGACCTTGAGAAATGAAAACAGGTCACTTACCGACAGATAGGCGTTTTTCCCGCTGATAAGGGCAGGGATCTCAACGGCAGTCCCTTTGTGAATGATCAGTGTAAGCGACGTTTCCTCGAGAGTGGGCACAATGTCGATTTCGCCGGCATGAACGGATCCAAGAGCAAACATAATCAGGATGGAAACGATCCACCGGACTGCCTTTACCCTGAATTTACCCGTTTGCCCGGATGCGTCACTTACTGCCATCTGCTTACTCATTCGTGGTTAATGATGATCTCATAGGTACCATAGTAATCACCGGGAGGATTACTCGATATGGGGCCGACGGTCAGCGTGCCGCCGAAATGAAACTCTGTAGTCGCGAAGGTGGTTATATGCGGAAGCGATGGGAATGTCTGTCCCAGCGTCAGGGTCATCTCACCGCCGTTACTGCCTGTTAGCGTGGCTTCGGGGCCATTCATCATGTAGAGTGAAGTTCCGGTGACGACTTCAATGGTGAAGATGCCCTCAGAATAAGTGGAACCGACCAGGAAAATGTCGCCGGTGGATGTACGGTCGCCTGAGTTTGATATGGTCACCGTTCCACCATTGGTGCCGGTGATGGCAAAGGCGCCGAAATTAAGATGCTGCAAGGGTGAAACATCCAGGATGATGGGTCTGGGCGGATGCACCTGTCCGTGCACGATCACCGGGCTGATGGCCATCATGCATGCAAGGATACTGCTATACAGTACGAACAGGAATGAACAGGTGCTCACGCGGCTCTTTTCCATCATTTTCCGGATATCAGCAGTTTTTTAGAGGATATGGAATGAACTGTCCTCAAACTGACAATGTAAACTCCTGTAGCTACATTCAGATCAATGGCCTCATATCCGATCCCCGATACCTTTTCACGGTGAATAAGGCGGCCGACCATATCCGTGACCTGCACTTCTCCCTGTTCTCCGTTCAGAAGGTTGAGGTAAACAACCAACCGGCCATCCCGCATAAATGCGTTCAATTCATCGGCTGCCCCGGAACTGGTCTGGATTTCCTTCAGCGACATCAGCAGCGAGAAACGGTCATCATACGTTCCGGCATCCAGGAATACCCGGTACACATCACCGGGTTGAAAGTCTGTTACGGCTCCGGTCCGGTTATCGGAAAAATAAAGCCTGAAGCCTGACCACTGTTCAATGAAAGGCTGGACGGTGAAGACGATAACGCCCGGCTGAAGGATGTTTATGCCCAACGGTATCACCGATAAAGTATCTTTCATTTCCGGCACTGCCTTGATCGCACATTTCACATTCTCATCCATCACGGAATAGAAACTCGGGACGCCCGGGTCGGTATTCATCAGCTTCACCGCGTCGGTTTCCCGGTTGAAGGCAAAGGATGCTCCGGATCCAAAGGTCAGGACCAGCGGATCTGTTTTTGCCTGTGCATCCTCAAAACCGGCCGAAATCCGGATGATAGAAAGATCTTCCATGGATCCCTTCTTATGAAAAACGGGATTCAGATTGTTTATGCGTACTGCATTCGAAAATCCAAGGGCAGCCGTAACCGGATATGATCCATCGGTGACATGGACAAAGAATCCCTGCATGGCGGGTATGATGTTGCTGGCAATGCCGTCGCTCGATACTCCGTTGATATAGGTGCTGTAACTGCCAACATACTGGTTGCTGCTGCCGGGATTGAAATAGTAGATGGCATTATCGACATTCGTCTTCGTCCAGCCGCCCGAAGCTGTCCAGTCGATGGGGGAAGGGTAAGGATTTCCAATCAGGTTGAATCCTTTGGTATGTGTCCGGTTATGGTTATACAGGGCGACAGTCAGGTCCCCATTGTTTACTTCACCTTCAAGGTCGAAAGTCATGGGATCGGATGCGGCTCCGAAATTGGCGGCATAGCCGGCCATGGGAACAAGTGCATTTCCGGTGGCAACATGACTGAACCACCAGGCTGTATCGCGGTTTTCTTCGTACCGGTAAAGAACGGGAAAGCCGGCTCCGAGGTCTAAATCATCCGAAAGCGAATTGACTGTTGATCCCTGGAAAGGTGAACTGATGTACCTGTAGCCGAATCCCGACGGCAGATACCGTTGCATGCTGAGGTTCCCGGTTACGGTGCCTGTTCCTGATCCGTCTACAAGGGCTGTTTGCCCTGCTGTTGAAAGGAGGGTCAGGTTCCCGTTTGCATTCAGTGTGCCATTGCTCTTGAGCACTCCTTTCAGTGTATGACCTGCCGTTGACAGGGTCGAGGCGGAACCGCTTGAAACGCTGAAGTTGTTGAGCGTACATCCGTTTGTTCCGGTTATTTGCTGGACGGCCCCGTTAAAGATCAGGGTGCCGCCCTGATCGGTGTATGAACCGTTGTTGGAAAGATTCCTGGAAACGCTCACATAACCGTTGCCTACTATCAGGTGACCACCGTTTGCGATAACCATTCCCTGGCCTGTTACTATTCCGGGGATCAGGGCAAGTTTGTATGCCAACAACGCTATCCGGGTGCAGAGATTCATGATTTCTTCCTGTTTTTCTATTTGCCTTCAGTGTACCAGTTAATGTCCGAAAGCGTAACCAGATCATTGTTGCCGCTGGAATTCACATATATTTCGAAGTAATCGTCTTTTGCGACATCTTCCAGGTAAATTACCGTTGAAAAGGACATATAGCTGCTTGCCTGGATGCCTCTGACGGTGATGGCGCCATACGGGCCATAGGCGCCGTTCCTGACAACTCCCACTGTCAGATTGCGGCCACTGTTGTTGCACATGATATTGCCCGTGAGGGTCATAACCACATCGCACTTATTCAGAGGCTGATAGGTGATCCTGTTATCAGCGACAGTCCATTTGCATGTGTAACTGGACGTATTGGTGAAACTTGCCTTATAGTAGTAGCCGTTGGATGGACAACTCGTCGTAGAGGAATTGTTGATCACATTGATCTTAACATGGGGATTTTTGTTTTCCATTCCCGGGTTGTTCATGATGAAGGCATTTGCATCACGGGCATCAGAGCGGGTGAAGTCAAAGCCTGACATGAAAGTCCCGGTATTGTTCCAGGAACAGTTGGTAATAAAGATAGAGGAGAAGGTCTCGAAATTTCCGGTGCCGGGTGTGTAGAGAATGCCTGTCTGGCCAGCGCTGCCATTGTAAAAGGTGCAGTTTTGCACTGAAACCGCGCCGTTTTTCCCTTTTACCAGATTGATTCCTTTTCCGCAATTGGTAAAATCAACTTCTGAAATTTTTAAAACCGGCCCTGTACTGCTCCCTGACTGATCGGCGAGCTCGATTCCATTAGCTGAAATATCTTCAAAATCGGCTTCAAAGAACCAGGTTTCGCAGTTGCTTACTATCCTGATACCCTTGTTAAACCCAAAAATGTAGCAGTCTTTCACCTCGTAATACTCCTCGCTCCCCGATAAATGAATTGCATCGCTGCCCGCCGTGTTATCGTAAGCATAGATGTTTAGCATTTTAAAATAGCATTCGGTAAGGCAGTTAAACATTTCATGACCTGATAATCCTGCAGTTCCCTGAATATTTGCCTCTCCGTAAGATACACCCTCAATTGTCAACGGGTAGGGGAGGTCGATGGTCAGGGTAGTATCGATTTCATAGGTTCCGCCTCCCAGCCGGATGATTGAAGGGCCGGCCATGTGTGCTTTCAGGAAAGCTATAGCTTCCGCGACTGTATTCCAGCTCGATTTTTGCGAGATATCAAAAACATTGTCCTGCATGGTGGTATGATCCTTTTTTGCCCAGTTTCCATCTACTGCAACAAAGGTTTTTGAATTCCCGCGGAAGAAGATCACTGAATCCAGCGTATGGATGGTTACACCGGGAGCGGCCCCTTTCAGGACCACGAGATCTTTATAGATGCCTGCATTTACTACCGTGATCTGCAATCCGTTATCGGCACCTGTCACTGCCGGAAGGGTCAGCGTGATATCCCCGGATGCGATCACCATAGTCTCAGTTTTAACTATCGGCCCGCTGGAAGTTTTTAGTACGACATTCAGGTACTGAGATCCCGTTACCGGAGCATTCAATTGCACCCACGAACTCCCGTTCCAGTAATAGTAGCCGGGCGTGACATCGTTTACCGTCGCGGTGTTGTACACCATCAAACTGGTTGCAATTCCGGAGCCGACCGGTTCATTGGAAGAAGTGGAGGTCAGTGCTACGCGGGGAATGAGCAAACCCTTGCTGGCCGACTTAATATCCAGTGCAGCGGAAGCATCGGGCGCAGATCCGTCATCATTGATGCCGACAATGCCGACCTGGCCGCGGCAGATCGCTGCGCCCAGGATCATGATCGAAATAAGAACCAGACGTGTTTTATGGGGTACTCTCATATTGCAATAGTTTACCAGATTCATTCAATCAGACAGGAGTTATTTCCGGGACGATCCTCAATGACCGTCCAGATTCAGGAAAGATTCAGCCAGGATTTGACTTTCCTCTTCTTCCGGTTTGGTGTAGCTCACCAGCAATTTTCCGGTGTGGTAGTCAATTTTCGGCTGGTTCTTCAACACCATCATGCAACGGCGTAATTGTCCGGGTGTGTAAACGGCTACGCCTTGTACTTTACCCACTTCTGTTTTTTTACCGTTTGCTGCAATGTGGGTTACAGTAATATGCCCGTAAACCGAGAAGTTGCCATCGCGTCTTATCGAAAATCTCAGCGACCGGCTCGAGTCGGACTGCTTTTCAAGCGAAAGATCCGTTATTTGCGCAGTTACAGCAGGTGTACCCATCCGGATGATAACCGGAATAGCTATCCCGAACTCCGGGGTAAGGCTTACGGATACATTGCCCGGTATATCGGGTGCTTTCTCAATTATTTCACTGTTTTTCGCTTTAGCCCGGAAATAGAGGTACGAACGGTATTCTCCGGGCTTGAGGTTCTCGGTGTTGACCAACTGGATCTTCATTGTCTGCGACTCTTTTGGCGCAATCACCATACTATGGGGGAAGTATCGTACATAATCGTCGGCAAATAATTCACCCGAATCAGGAGCAGTAATCTTTTCAACCGTGCCATCCTCATTCATTCGCAAATGAATAAGGGACACGACATAGGTAGCTGTATCCTCGCCGATGTTCCCGTACTCCAGGATTTCAGTGTTTCTTTGACCTTCGAAAACAATCCTCTTTTTAAGCAATATCAGGTTGCCCTGGGCCATTGTTGCGGGGATGGAAATTATACCGGCAGCAATCAGACTTAAGACAATGACAATCAACTTCAGATTGGAATGATTTATCTCTGATCCTTTCATTTGTTCAGTTCCGGAAATCATCGTGGCGTTGGTTATACAGGATAGCGAAGAAATGAGGCTGTTTCTGTCTGCCCGACCTCGAAACAGCCCCATGTTTTCTTCATGATTATCAGTTATAGACTACCATTACGTCAAAGGGAGTTCCCGAAATGTAAGTGCCGGCAGTTTGCGAAGCATCTACATTAAGGGTTGCGCCTACTGTTAACGTTTGAGCGCCGGCAGTCAGCTGACCCGTTCCCGAAGGAGTACTGGTAAAAGTGTTTACGGTCATGGTGTTGGCACCGCTGGTAATGGTAAGGTCCGAAGAGGGCAGGGTAATGGCATAGGTGTAGGTGCCTTGTCCTGCTACATTAAAGCTGGCGGCTGTCACGGTTCCTGCCGTTGCCGGCAAAGTGACTCCACCGGTAGCGCTCCTGACTCCGGCAGGTGTCATGGCAACAGTACCGGATAAACCGCCAACGGCAACATTTCCGAAATTCATGTCTACGGTCTTGGTGATCGTGAGTGGGGCAACAATAGTTGCCGTGGCAGTTGCTGATGCTGTGGCTGTTGCCTGGGCAAAAGCTCCGGCTGTAAAGCCTAGCATCAGGATTGCAGCGAATAAGAGTTTTTTCATTTTTTTTGTTTTAAGTATTAAGTTGATTATTAATTGAATGTAACTGCACGGGGAACTTCCCGACAGGGGACCCGTTCAGTTATCTTTTACATCTAGGGTGGTTTTTCGTTCTCTTTCATGCGGCTCAGATTTGAAACAGAGTATTAATATACAGATTAAGAGCGTGTTGCGTTGATGGAACATTGCAATGCCAATGGCATACTTCGTCCAGAGGTGCAATGGTTCCATTACCTCTAAGCACATGAATTATCACATGCACTAAAGCACAATTGATGTTGATAACAAGATCCAGGCGGTGGAGTCCTGAATGCTCTCGTTTACCTTCACTTTTTTCTCTTGCTCTTCAATCTCTCTCTGTCTCCTTCTCTCATGGAGAACATTTTGCCGCGTGTGGATAAGGGACGGGTCTCAGAGCGAGGTTCCCGCTAGCGGCATTGATCGTATTAGCGATCTATAGGTTTATAACCCGGGTAAGAAAAATGTAATAGGAGGTGAAATATTTTTTTTTTTGATGCTCTGAGTCTCTTTATCAACAATATACATGCTGAATAATCGCATATTTTTGTGTTATCATAAAAGAAGTTTTTGCCCTTACATCCGGATTAATAAATTGGTCAATTAGCATCAGATTTTTCCTGCAGATATTTCCGGGGCAGTTTTTAATACTTTCATTTTTCATTTGTTAATCGAAATTCGTCATTCTTTGGACCATGAAAGTAAAAATGTCGATTAGCGATTTTTGATTTCAGAAGTGAATCTTAAAAAAAGCCACTTCATCATTTTTCATTCGCTAATCGAAATTCGTCATTCTTTGACCATTAAAGTAAAAATGCTGAATAGCGATTTCAGATTCTAGAAGTGGAAATATTTCATTTCAGTGGGGGAAGGACAGCTTGTTAAAATATCGTTGGTTCGCCAGATAAAACTAAATGCTCATCTGACGGGAGAAGCGCTGGCCAGAGGCGAATAATAAGGTAATAAGGTTATTCATGAGTTCATTTTCCTGTTATTACTAAGGTTTAAGAGTAAATAAGGTTTGTCATTGTCTAAACCTTATTTTTATTCTTCCTGAACCTTAATAATAATAGTGGTTTTATTAATACTTTACCTTATTACCTTATTGATATTGAGTGATATGCAAAAAAAGGTCTGTTGGCAGACCGACATTATAAAAACTTCGTAGGTTTTCAAGGGAAAGCTCGTTGAGGAGGGCGTAAGCAAGCGATACAGAAGCCATCGCAGGCCGGCGGGCTGGTGCGGCTTGTATTGCCTGACTGCATCAAAACCTTTCTCAAAAGTTGATCTCTACATTTTTTCTCTGTGGCCCTCTGTGCCCTCCGTGGTGAATCTTTAATTCCATGATTATCAATTAAATATTTTAACCACTGAGAGCACGGAGAGACACAGAGAGGCAGGAACTGACGGAATTTTTATCAGGTCGGTCCTTAACCGGAATTGAGTGATATGTAAAAGTGTTGTGGCGGAAATAGTAATAGATCATGCAGGATGCCAATTTTGTGATCCTATACATCCAGGCGTTCCGTAAATCATGAACTCTAATCTGTTTGAGCAGGAAAATATCTTCAAGGTGCCAAGTGAAATTACGAGCCTGTAAAGCAATGTGGTCTGTTTATTCCCTGCTTGGTGCATTGCAGCACATAAAATATTGAAAGAGCCCATTTCGGCCAATCCTTTATTGTTATGCGTCAGAATCGAAGCTCCTATTGATATTTTTCCTACCTTTGCAGGCTTTAAACTGCATGAGATTCATTTATGATAAACATCACATTACCTGATAATTCCGTCAGACAGTATCCGGAAGGAACCACAGCGATGCAGGTTGCTTTAAGCATCAGCGAAGGCCTTGCCCGTAATGTGCTGGCTGCCAAGGTGGATGGCGCCGTTTGGGATGCCACCCGCCCCCTGATGAAAGATGCCCGGCTGCAACTCCTCACCTGGAATGATGCAGAAGGTAAGGCAACAATGTGGCATTCTTCTGCCCACCTGATGGCTGAGGCCATTGAACAACTCTTCCCCGGCGTCAAATTTGGAATCGGCCCCGACATCGAGAACGGCTTTTATTACGACATGGATTTCGGCGACCGGACCGTCACCCCGGAAGACCTTATTGCCATCGAAGCCCGGATGCTGGAACTTGCCCGGCAGAAACAGTCATTTCAAAGGAAAGAAGTTTCCAAGGCTGAAGCGCTGGACCATTTCACCCGGAAACAGGATGAATACAAACTTGAATTGATCAGCGACCTGCAGGATGGTGAGATCTCGTTTTACGAATCGGGCAGCTTCACCGATCTTTGCCGGGGGCCGCATTTGCCAGATACAAGCCCGATCAAAGCCATCAAGCTGCTGAACATAGCCGGCGCCTATTGGCGTGGTGATGAAAAACGCAAACAGCTGACGAGGATCTACGGAATTACTTTCCCAAAGCAAAAGGAACTGGACGAATACCTGGTTCTGCTCGAAGAAGCCAAAAAACGCGATCACCGGAAGCTGGGAAAAGAGCTTGAACTGTTCACCTTCTCACAGAAAGTGGGCAGCGGCCTTCCGCTCTGGTTGCCCAAGGGCGCCCAGCTCAGGGAACGCCTCGAACAGTTCCTCAAGAACGTTCAGCGCAAAGCAGGCTATCTCCCGGTGATCACTCCCCATATCGGGAATGTTGAATTGTACAAGACTTCCGGACACTTCCAGAAATACGGCAAGGATTCATTCCAGCCGATCAATACGCCGATCGAAGGGGAGCAGTTCATGCTGAAACCCATGAATTGCCCGCACCACTGCGAGATATACAATAGCAAACCCCGTTCATATAAGGACCTTCCCGTTCGTTTTGCCGAATTCGGGACGGTATACCGTTATGAACAAAGCGGTGAACTGCACGGGCTTACCCGGGTGAGAGGGTTTACCCAGGATGATGCACATCTTTTCTGCCGGCCGGATCAGCTTAAGGACGAATTCAAGTCGGTGATCGACATCGTTCTTCATATCTTCCGCATCCTTGATTTTAAAAATTACATAGCTCAGGTGTCGCTTCGCGATCCGGCGAACAGGGAAAAATACATCGGAACGGATGAGAACTGGGAAAAAGCGGAGAGCGCCATTATCGAGGCTGCTGCCGAAAAAGGACTCGAAACCGTTGTTGAAATCGGTGAAGCAGCATTTTACGGGCCCAAGCTTGACTTCATGGTGAAGGATGCTCTGGGCCGCAAATGGCAGCTGGGAACGATCCAGGTGGACTATAACCTGCCTGAACGTTTCGAACTGGAATATACAGGCAGCGATAACCTGAAACACCGGCCGGTCATGATCCACAGAGCTCCTTTTGGCTCCATGGAACGGTTCGTGGCTGTTTTACTGGAGCATACTGCCGGGAATTTCCCGCTGTGGCTCACACCGGAACAGGCGATCATTCTTCCGATCAGCGAGAAATACCTCGATTATGCAAAAAAAGTTGCAGATATCCTCGCAAATTCCGAAATTCGCGCCCTCGTTGACGAACGTAATGAAAAGACCGGCAAAAAGATACGGGATGCCGAAATGATGAAGATCCCTTACATGCTCATTGTCGGTGAAAAAGAAGAGTTGAATGACTCTGTATCAGTTCGGAAACATACCCAGGGCGACCTTGGCTCTTTCAGCATCAGCGATTTTACCAGGCTGATTCAGGATGAGATCAGGAAGCAACTGGAATAGTTGTTTTTATCAGTACAACCATAACCAATTATTCGCCATAGTATTAACAAACAGAAAGGAGTAACCGTATAGCAACGCCTTACAACAACCCTACAGATCGCAGGTTCCCAAGGAAACAAACAGAGGAACTTCATAAGATCAACGAAAAGATCAAGTCACCGGTGGTGAGGGTAGTGGGTGAAAACATTACACCCGGTATTTACAACATCCGCGAGGCGCTAAGCATTGCTGAAGGCCTCGAACTCGATCTGGTTGAAATCTCCCCGACTGCCAATCCGCCTGTTTGCAAGGTGATTGATTACAAGAAGTTCCTGTATGAACTGAAAAGAAAGCAGAAGGAGATTAAAGCTAAGACGGCTAAGATCATTGTAAAGGAGATACGCCTCGGGCCGCAGACCGATGACCATGATTTCAATTTCAAGCTGAAACATGCCATGAACTTCCTGAAGGAAGGCGCCAAGGTGAAAGTGGAGGTTTTCTTCCGCGGACGTTCTATCGTTTACAAGGATCAGGGCGAGATCATCCTGCTTAAGTTTGCCCAGGAGCTGATGGAATATGGCAAAGTGGAGAAACTCCCGCTGCTCGAAGGAAAGAGGATGATCATGATCCTTGCTCCCAAAAAGTAAGGGCCCTGAGATTCCGGCACAGAGCGAAGCAGAGCACCGAACGGCAACCAAGGCATTAAACAGGCTCATGAGCACCAAAATGCAATAAAAAGAATTCCCTAATCAACACACATACATTAATTTAACGTAACATGCCAAAAATGAAGAGTAAAGCCAGTGCCAAGAAACGGTTTACAACCACCGGCACGGGCAAACTGAAAAGGAGACATGCTTACAAGAGTCACATCCTGACCAAGAAATCAACCAAGCGCAAACGTAACCTCGGTTATGTAGCCATCGTTGATAAGGCCGATGTGAAGGCTGTAAGGGATATGCTCCAATGCTAAACCAATTAAGTGTTTAACCTTACTTTCAGCCCCGTAAGTTTCCGGTTATCGCCGGAGCGCTGAAGTAAAAAAAATGTAAACTATGCCAAGATCAGTAAATGCTGTAGCATCAAGGGCCCGCAGGAAAAAAGTCCTGAAACAGGTAAAGGGCCAGTTTGGAAGGCGTAAAAATGTCTGGACGGTTGCCAAAAATGCATACGAAAAAGGCGGACAATATGCATACCGCGACAGGCGAACCAAAAAACGCAATTTCCGCTCACTCTGGATCATACGTATCAATGCCGGTGTAAGGGAATTCGGCATGTCGTACTCGGTTTTCATGGGTAAGCTTCACGAAAGGAACATCCAGCTCGACCGCAAGGTGCTGGCCGACCTCGCCATGAACAATCCCACAGCCTTTAAGGCTATCGTGGACCTGGTGAAATAACAGGATCCTTTCCATACAAACGAAAAAGCCACGTGCCGTCAGGCAGGTGGCTTTTTCATTTCAGGGATCCGGACGATCAATTCAGGAATCGTTTCACGATCCCGAGGAATGTCTCCCTGCTGAATGGCTTGGTGATGAAATCATCGGCACCGGCTTCCATAGCCCTGATCTTTGCCTCTTGCTGAATAAATGCCGACTGGACGATGACAGGAATATCTTTCCGGTATTCCTTGATCCTGCGGGTAGCATCATATCCGTCAATTCCAGGGATCTTCAGGTCCATCAGTACCAGGTCGATAGTCGGGTCATTCCGGAATAATTCCACGGCAGTCAAGCCGTCCTTTGCCCGGATGGTCTTGTGCTCCAGTCCCGATAACAGCTCATCAATCAGGAGGAAGTTCAGGTCCTCATCCTCAACTACAAGTATAGAATACATATTATTTACATTTTCCTGTTGTGGCGACGCTGACTCCTTCTCTGTGACCTGAAGGGGTAAAGATGAAACAGAGTAAGGCAATGTGAAGTAGAATACCGAACCTTCACCGGGAGTGGAATTCACCCGGATTGATCCTCCCAGCAACTCAACATAGGCTTTGCAGATGCTGAGTCCCAGACCTGTACCACCGTACTCCCTGGTCCCGGTGCTGTCCACCTGGCGAAACCGCTCAAATACCACCGAATGGTACTTCCTGGGGATACCGATACCGGTATCACTCACATAAAACTCGATAAGCCCGTCCTTCAGATGGTAACCGAACTCAATCCGGCCTCTCCGGGTGAATTTGAAGGCATTGATCAGGAGGTTGGAAATGATCTGTACCAGCTTGACCTCATCCGACCGAATGATTGCCTTGTCGTCCGGAAGACCGGGTCTTACCGAAAGTTCAATGGGCTTATCATTCGTTTTCAACTGGAATTGGTCATAAAGCCGCCGCAATACCCTGTTCAGATTCAGGTCGTTCATGCGTGCCTTTTCCTGTCCCGACTCAACCGTGGCTATCGAACTGATATCGTCGATGATGGAAAGCAGTTGCAGCCCCGCCGAATGGATCACTTCCGTATAGGCATGTCTTTTTTCCGGATCATTGTGTGAATTGTCCAGCAGATCCGTAAACCCGATGATGGCATTCATCGGGGTGCGTATTTCATGGGAGATATTATTCAGGAACGCCGTCTTCAACTGGTCGTTCTCTTCAGCTTTATGAAGAGCATCTTTCAGTTTTTGCAGCGTTTTCTGTTTTTCCGTAATGTCGAGGAACGTACCCCTGTATCCCAGCCATTGACCATCATTGTCGAAAAACGGAGAACAACTTGCCTGCAATATGACCAGCGATCCGTTCTTATGGATCATTGGCCATTGGTAGTCGATTATCTTTTTCCGGTTCAATGCCTCCGTTTTTATCCTCTGATGGAGTTCATCTTTTTGTTCGGGAGGAAGAAATTCGCTATAGGATTTATGGCCGACGATTTCTTCCGGTTTATACCCGAGAACCCGCTCAACCACACCGTTGGAATATACAAACATGCCCTGGCTGCTGAGTTCCCAGATCCATTCGTCGGCATGCTCTGCTACCTGGGCAAAACGGGCTTCACTGTATTTAAGCCCCCGAATGGTTTTGTGCAAGGGGGTCGAAATCCAACGTCTGAAAATACGGCCGAATGCAATAACCATAAAAACTGCCAGCGAAGTGAAAATGATCCAGGCATTCTTCAGATTCTGCTTCCACTCCCTGACAACTGAATTGTTTATAACGAACCGAATCTGCCCGATTGTCTTACCGGAATGATCCTTTAAATCTTTCCTTATATAATCAGAATCAGTGCGTGACGGTTGCAATTCGTTTTTGTTTCCCTGAATCAGGGAGATGCTGGTGCGGCTCAGCGAGCTGAGTTGTTGGATCACCTTCGGGTCCCATGATTTGACGAAAAACATGAATCCCTTGGGAGGAGATTTATGAAAATCATCTTCGGTCGGAACAATGGTGGCGCCAAAAATTTCAAAAAGACTTGAGTCGGCACTAATGAAAAAGTGGCAATGGGGATGCTTCTGCGAGATAACCTCTTTGATATTGATACCACTGAGAAGATGGTCTAATACCTGATTGGAAGAATCATCCACCGAGTAGAAAATGGAACCGAAAGTGTCATATATATAAATTGCATTGAAAGAGAAGGTCCCCAGCAGGGTGTTGATACACTCTTCTTCAAATTTGCGGGTGGGAGTTTCCAGGTATTTTCTGGTCTGATCCCATTCGGAATTGTCATTCAGAGGACGGATCATATCATCCTGCTGACTAGCCAGAACCTGATCGATAAATTTTTCGTTGTTTTCGTGAAGAGAACGTATGAATAGCTTGTACTGGTAGGAGTTATAGAAGTTCCAGGCTGTGAAAAAGGTTAACGTAATCGCAACAAAAAGAATCTGGATGAGTATCAGCTTTAAGGTCGTTCTCATGAAGGGTAGCAGCTAGGATGCCAAGAGGTTAAGTAGTCAGTCGAGGTTGTGATTCAAATGCAAAGAAAGCCATTTGTTAATTACGATCTGCCGGGGAAGTAACTTCTTGCGAGAAAAATATTTCCGGAATTAATTCCGGCATCTGAGGAGGGTTATTACAGGGAGAAGGTGATAGATTCCACCCTCTTAAGGTTTGCAGAAGATGCAGACAAGGGTAAAGTATCCTTTATTTAAAGACCGTCTAAAAATACATTATCCTCAGGAATTCAGAAGCAAGAAGACAGAATAGCCTTCCAGGTGAAATTAAAGTAAAAATGCTGATTAGAGATTTCTGATTTTTGAAGTGAATTTTTCAGAAAGCCACTTTTTCATTTTTCATTCGCTAATCGACATTCGTTATTTTTTAGCCATTTTGTGAATTTTAGACAGTTTCCTATTCTTCCCTGCGACTATCGAATCCTGGAAATGGCGTAATAGATCATGAAGATTTCTCAGGGGAACCCCTGCTTTATTTTTGGGCCAGCCGCAAGGTGTGTTCAAGCAACTCTTTACCGCCCGCAGCGCCATGACCGGGCACAACAATATGGGCGTCACCGAACTTTTCCATGACCTTCCGGATCGTTGCCGGATAAGCTGCTGTATCACCATCCACCGTATTGCCCAGGTTGGAGGCAGCAAGGCTTTTAACCATGCATCCAGCGAAAAGGATCTCTTCGGAAGGGATCCATACGACGATGTTATCGGCGGAATGGGCTGCGCCGGGATAATACAATTGTACCCGGTTCTTCCCAAGCTGGAGATCAAGAGAGTCGCTGAAAGTATGGTCAGGCACAGGCAGCCCTTTACTTCGGGCGATATCGGCCGTTAACCGGTTGGCATAGGAGGGTACCCCCTGACGCTGCAGATAACCCAGTCCGCCCATGCAGTCGGCATGCCAGTGGTTAGGGACAAATGCCGTGAACTTCAGTCCGAGTGAATCCCTGAGCCATTCGACCAGTTGTTGTGTGAGAGCGTCATCGGCCGGGGTGTCGAACAATACTGCTTCACCGGCATCGTAAAAAACAACACCGTTGGAGCCAACCCTGCCGAAACCTGGCATCTCACTGAATGAAATGTGAATTAAGGTGTGATCCGATATCCTGACCAGTTCCAGGTCCGGTGTGATGCGGATGGTGTCGTAAGCCGGCGCACCCATTGCCGTCCGGGCGAGAAGAATGCCTATGAACAATGCTAACATTCTCATGGGATTACATAATTGCAAACTGAAGTTTTGTTGAATTTTTCGTTCTTTCTTTCCTGCGCTGACCTTTTAATAAAGCGACTGTCACAGTTGGCCGAGAGAGGCCTGTTGCTTGGTTCTTTCTTTTGCTGGTGTGGATTTTTGGCCTTAGGTAGAAAAGGTCACGTCGCTAAGTTACAATTAATAAAGAGCCAGTATTTCGGAGGTGTGGATGCAAATCCATGTTATATGGGGATATTATAAATCCGGGTCTTACTTATTCAACGAAAAAGAGGAAATTTGTACCCCTGAATAAGACAGGACCGGTAAAATGCGTAAACAAGGAAGTACCAGTGGGTTAGGGGTGGAAAAAGTGGGGAAGTTGCTCCTGCAGTACTCTGTTCCGGCCATCATTGCCACCTCAGCAGCCTCGCTTTATAATATCATCGACAGGATTTTCATCGGTCAGGGCGTAGGGCCGATGGCTATTTCGGGACTTGCTCTCACCTTCCCGCTGATGAATATTACGGCTGCATTCGGGGCTATGGTAGGGGTAGGCGCCAGTGCCATGGTTTCTATCCGCCTCGGGCAGCACGACCGGCAGGGCGCAACCCGCATCCTGGGGAATGCCGTCATGCTGAACCTTATACTGGGCGTAACCGTCGGCCTGATCGTATTTACCTTCCTGGAACCGATTCTGTTTGCCCTCGGCGCCAGTGACGAAACGCTCCCTTATGCTAAGCAATTCATGCAGGTGATCCTGTTGGGGAATGTGTTCACGCACCTTT
Organism: uncultured Lentimicrobiaceae bacterium; assembly: GCA_964544545.1. Taxonomy (GTDB): domain Bacteria; phylum Bacteroidota; class Bacteroidia; order Bacteroidales; family UBA4417; genus UBA4417. Next base: position 38,177 of record CAZJCG010000032.1, read on the forward strand.
ATCTTGGCCTCAACAACGTGATACGCGCCTCGGGTTATCCGGCAAAAGCCATGACCATCACGCTGATCACCGTTGCTGTAAACCTGTGCCTTGCCCCGCTTTTCATCTTCGTATTCAAATGGGGGATCCGGGGTGCCGCCCTGGCCACGGTGACTGCCCAGATCACGGGAACCATAATGGGGTATTCTCATTTCAACAGAAAATCCAGCTTCCTGCGCTTCCTCCCCGGTTACTTTACAATGAAAAAGAAGATTATCCGGGATATTATCTCCATAGGCATGTCGAACTTTCTGATGCTCATCTGTGCCAGCATCGTCACTTCCATCGTGAACCTCTCGTTACGCCGACATGGAGGTGATTTTGCCATAGGCGCTTTCGGCATAATCAACAGCATTGGCAGCCTGGTGGTGATGGTCGTCCTTGGTTTCACACAGGGGATGCAGCCCGTGGTAGGCTACAATTTCGGGGCGCGACGTACGCCGCGCGTTATCAGAGCTTTTAAATTGACCGTTATCGCCGGCACGGCGGTGACCACTTTCGGGTTTCTGCTTGCCGAGGTATTCCCGCGACTGATCTCTTCGGCATTTACCACCAGCGATGAACTTATCGGGATGGCTTCCCGGGGCATGAGGCTGAACCTCCTCATGTTCCCCCTGGTTGGCTTTCAGGTGGTTACTTCCAGCTTTTTTCAGTCGATCGGCAGAGCCAAAATATCCATCATCCTTTCCCTCACCCGGCAGGTATTGCTCCTTATCCCGGCATTGCTTATCCTGCCTCACTTTTTTGGCCTGAACGGCGTGTGGCTCAGTGCCACTGTCGCCGACTTCACAGCCACCCTCCTCACCCTGCTGGTCCTCAGGTGGCAGGTGGATAAGATCAAAACGATGGAGAAAGTGGTTTTCTGAACTTTCTGAGAATTATTAGATGAGCAGGCAGTTAGTCCTGTATCCGATGAATGGGGGATGGTTTAAGGCAATCACTGTCAGTGATTGCAGGTGGTGCCGTCTACTCGATTGGCCACTGGCATTATTATTTAGAATCTAGCAAATCATTCAAATTAATTATTTTACTGCCATTCTTTTCGTAATAATTCAGCATTTCGTCAATTTTCCTTTTATCATAACTCGTAATACAATCTGATAAGACTGTAACTTTGTAGTTTTCCTTGCACATATTAAATACAGTTGATTTCACACAGGCAATTGCGTCAGCTCCCGTAATGTAAAATTCGTTTATTTCATTTTTCTTGATAAAGTCTGCGAAATCTTCGCTGGTCAAGGCGTTGCCTTTGGATTTTTCAAAAATGTTTTTGGAAACTATTTTCATGTCTGAAACTAATTCAGACCCACAAGTATTGGGTTTGAAAGTCCTTGTGCCGTCAGATAAGTTATAATGCCTTATGTAAACGACATGAATATCATTTTCCACTGCCCAATCTATTGCCCGATTAACATTGTCAATGATTTCTTTGTAGTTTTTGGTAATGTCATTTTGAATGTCAATTACCACTAAAGACTTTTTCTGCATGGGATTTCCTTCTTCTATTTTTATATTTTACTTCAATTTTCTATTTCATTTTCCATCGCACTATCGCTTGTTTGCTTGCTGCCAATTCAGATATATCTGCCACATTTCCCCGATTCATTTGCTGTGTAAAGTAACTCTATCATAAACTCCTTTTCATTAGCTTCGGCATCCTGCCGGCGCCGGATTACTCCCTGCAAAGGCAGTGAGGCGCTCCCCGTCAGTGTTTGCCGGCGGGGCCGTCAACTCGATTAGCGGGCGTTATGCTATTATTCATTATTGTTATTTGGCTCATTAACAGGTGTTTATTTCCAGATTGTTTTTTATGATAAACTATTGAGTTTAATTTTAAAGTCTGTCTTACAATCTTTGCAATAATATGTAATAGTTAAATTGCCTAGCGGCGTCGCAGTCAATGCAGATAATACTGCTAGTAATATTTTCTTGAATTTATTCTTGCCAAGTCCAATAGAGATATTTTCGGAGTTACAATTGGGACATTTAATAGGGTCTAATTCGTTTTTGTCTATTAAATTAATTGCCTTATCGTAATTAACATCTTCGATCATTATTTGTATTCCTGCTCCTAGCATTCCATTGAAACCAGGCATCAATGTAGTGAAGTTTTCATTAGTAAGAAAGCATTCTATGTTTTCATTCTCCAATAGGTCTTTCACCATATTGGCTTCAATAATATTATTACAGGTTGTTAATCTGATTATATGACTATCCGTTACATTGTACCAATTGATTATCTTTACTGAAAACGAGATCT
>CAZJCG010000033.1:0-28976 GCA_964544545.1 uncultured Lentimicrobiaceae bacterium
GTAGTTTTGGGATTACTCTAATTTTAAATGGCCAAATTCCGGGGAAGCTTACAATAGAATCGGATGCGTGCATGAAAAATGTCGTACACCTTAAAAAAGGATGCATGGATAGATCGACGGAAATACCACAGAGAATGAAAATCTCATTTCAAATATTGATAATTCTTAGCTTGTTTTCATGCCAGTCGAAAAATGATACGATTGTACCAATTGCTATAGCAAATACTGATAGCGCCTTTTCATTAGAAGATACGCTGAATAAATACTCTGACACTGATAGTATCTTTAAATATGAGAACCGCACTCTGTATATTGGATGTATCAATAAAGAGTATGTTAGCCTAGATCAATTCAATGATAGCACAACAATCCTGCTTCACAAGACTAATGGCAGGTGGCTTCTATTGGACACGATTAATTACCCTATTTGCGATGTCCAGAAGGCAGATTTGAATGGCGATAATAATTCAGATTTGGTCCTGACCTATTTAGTGACCGGATCTGGAGGAAATTCGCAGAATATCTCCTTCTTATATGATCCAACAAAGCGATCATTCTATCATAATCATTATTTCGATTTACCCAATATAAGGTATGATAAAGAAGCGCATTTAGTCTATTCTGCCTGGTGGTCAGGTGTCGTCAATCCGCAGAATAAAATGGTTTATAGGTTATCAGCTGACAGTCTGGTTTTTAAAGAAGGGGTAACTTATATACCAGATGAGACATCATCAGGAGATATTGGAACAGTACAATTCTATCAGATAAAAAATAATAAACGAAAAGTAACAAAGTCAATAAAAGGAAAGGCAGATAACATGTGCCTGATATTTTGCAAAGCCTTGTGGAACAGTTGTGAAGAATAACAACTACTACCGGTAACAGCACCTTCGCGCCAAGGCCTACGATCGTACTTGGCCTGCAAAATAAAACCTCGTAGTAAAGCCAGGGTCCGGTTTCATAAGAGGATTATTATTCAAGAAATAATATAATGTTGTCTGATTAGTTAACTTTGCAAATGGGAATTATAAGACAGGTCATTGCCTTTAAGCGTTATTTCCTGGATTTCTACTATAAACAGCCTGAACCTGTTCAAAAAAAGATTGAATGGACACTTAACCTGATCCGGGTTACGCAGGTTATACCGGAAAAGTTCTTTAAACATATTGAAAATACAAAAGGGCTGTATGAAATTCGGGTGGAGCTTGGAAGTAATACCTACCGGATTTTTTCATTCTTTGATAAAGGAAAATTGGTAGTGCTTGGCAATGCTTTCCAAAAGAAAACTCAAAAAATACCTGTAAGAGAAATTGAAAAAGCAATCAGAATAATGGAGGAATACTTCAATGAAAAAGAAAGAGATTAAGAGTATTACAACACTCGATGAAATAATTGATCAAAAATACGGTCCTAAAGGCACAGATAAGCGTGAACAATGGGAGCAGGAATTTGAAGTGTTCCGACTAGGGGTTCTTCTTGAAGAAGCAAGAAAGAAACTTGGCATGACTCAGGAAGAACTGGCTGAAAAATGTGGGACCAACAAGTCCTACATATCCAGAATTGAAAATAACTCCAGTGATATCAGGTTGTCGACATTGATGAAAATTATTCAGCAAGGGCTCGGCGGACACTTAAAATTAACCCTTCAACTTTAGTTTATATTTAGCGCCATGTAGTGAAATCGAATTAATGTCAAGGCTTGTATAAACATTTCAGGGAATCAGCCACGACATTCTTTCCTTGATTGTTGGCAGAGATGTAAGTTATATCGTAGCGTTAAGACCTGAAAGATCCGCATAATGAAACGGCGACGTAATAAGTTTGCATATTGACCGGATCAAACCATTCCTGATAAAAGTCATATATGGAACCAGATCAAAAAACCGTTGAAGATTTTATCGCAGCAACCCCTTTTGCTCATCAGGAAACGGCCAGGAAACTGATCGGACTCATCCATTCTTCCTTCCCGGCGCTGGATGCGGCCATCAAATGGCAACAATACACCTTCGGCATGAACGGTGACTTTCATTACTGGATCGCTGCCCTGAAACACACCCAAAAAGACATCATGCTTTATTTTCATTACGGCGGGCTGCTGGATGATCCGAACGGGGTTCTCGAAAAAGGCAGCAGCGACTTCCTTCGAAAGATAGCCTGTGCCACTCCCGGCGATGTAAATGTTCAGAATATAACCGAAATGATCGGACAGGCTGTTTCAAAACTCGACCTGTTCAAAACGACCTACAAAGAAAAGATCCGGAAACAATGAAATACATTTGTCCTTTGCTGACTGTCACCGATATCAGCCGTTCCCGTGAATTCTATGAACAGATACTGGAACAAAAGGTGAAATACGATTTTGGAGAGGATGTAACCTTCGAAGGGGATTTTTCCATCCATCTGCGTACGCATTATCAACAACTGATCGGTGACCGGGAGATCCGGGGAGGCGGCAATGCCATTGAGCTTTTCTTTGAGCATGACGACGTGGATGCAATCGCTTTGCGCTTAAAAAGCCATGGTGTTGAATTTGTGCACGAGGTCAGGGAACAGCCCTGGCGGCAACGGGTAATGCGCTGCTATGATCCGGATCGTTTCATCATAGAAATAGGAGAATCGATGGAATGCACCTGTTACCGGCTTTCGAAGGATGGACTGACCAGCGGGCAGATTGCGCAAGCTACAGGGATGGAGGAAACATTTGTGCAGGAGGCGATCCTTCAGTACACAAAATGATCCTCACTGGAGCTCAAAAACGCGAGAAGCCGGCATCTGCCGGCTTCTCGCTGAATCAACAATAATATCAGTGTTTGCTCAGGTAGGAGGCAACTCCTTCGGCGTCGGCTTTCATGCCTTCGTCACCTTTATGCCAGTTGGCAGGGCAAACTTCACCGTTCTCTTCAAAAAACTGGAGTGCATCCACCATGCGTAGCGCTTCATCCACGCTACGTCCAAGCGGAAGATCATTGACCACCTGGTGGCGGACAATACCCTGCTTGTCGATGAGGAACAGCCCGCGATAGGCAACAGGATCGCCGGAGAATTCAACGTAATCATCTTCTTCATTGTATTCCCATTCGCCGGCAAGGACGTCGTAATTTTCGGAAATGGTTTTGCTGAGGTCAGAAACCAGCGGGAAGGTAACGCCCTTGATGCCACCTTGATTCTTTTCGGTGTTCAGCCAGGCCCAGTGCGAGAATTTGCTGTCGATAGAGCAGCCAACCACAACGGTATTACGCTGCTCAAATTCAGCAAGCTTTTCCTGGAAGGCCAGGATCTCGGTAGGACAAACGAAGGTGAAATCAAGCGGATAGAAAAAGAAAACAACATGTTTCTTCCCGATGTACTGAGCGAGAGAAAACTTTTCTACGAATTCGCCACCGTTGATAACGGCATCGGCTTCAAAAAGGGGGGCTTTTTTGCCAACTAGAACAGACATTGTATTTTGATTTTAAGTTAGATTTGAATTTTATACAAAGATACCGTTGCTATTTCATTTTGTGAAAAATTCTAAAGATATATGCAACGGTATAACTGTATCTGCGATAGGAATGTTTCGGGCAAACGGCTGCCATTTGGGGCAAACCTATCGCGATTCAGTATATAAGTCTATTTCTACATTTGTATCTTTGACTCAATTATACTGAATCTTGACAGATTTGCGCCAAAGGTCCGAAGGAGCACTTTGTGCCCTAGGGGCAAACCTGTTCAGCCGAAGTATAACCCTCCTGAAACACGTTTTGTTCAATCCCCTCCCTATGAAAATTAAACTGTTTTTTCTTGCCGTCGTTTTCCTGAGCCTGGAGGCACAGGCACAGGTCAATGTGCCGGTTTTCGGCAAGATCCGCTACCTGAAAGGTTATGTCAGGGAGATAGAAGGCGAGAACATAAATTATAATTCGGCTTTGCCTGAAATTGCCACCACTGCCTTGCTCACCCGTTGCACCGACGGGAAGTATGCTATTGAATGGGAAACGGAGGCAGTACCGGTTGGCTATACCGGGAAAGATGTCTACTTCGCCTGGCTCGCTGCCTATTCGGTCCATACCAGCAGCGGCGACCGGGACTTCGACCTTTACCTGGATGGTCGGAAGGCTCTCACATTCCGTACGTATAAAGACAAGCGTCTGGATTCCTGGTCGGCACAGGGCGGTCAGGGAGAGATGCTGGTATTTGACAGGAAGATGGACGATGCAGTAGCGGATGCCCACGGCTATATGTACCTGAAAGTGCCGGCGACACTTCTTGAGAAGGGTAAGCCGGTCAGGATAAGGGTAGTGGGGGAGGCAGCCGGCAGCCGCGACTGGTATATGACTTTTAAATACGAATTTGCTGAATCGCTGAAGATTCAGCCTGTTTCACTGCTTACAACGGACAACAGGCAGCCGATGCAGGTGATTGCCACTCATTTCGGCGACCGGTCGCCGCTCACACTCCTTGTGGCCGGTAAAGAAAAATACCGTTTCATGCTCGAACCCGGCCTGAATGAATTCGAGATCTATCATCCTGCGGTTGATACCACCGTCACAGTTCCCGTGGAAGCATGGATGCCGGGAGACGGGAAGAAGCTGTTCACAATAGAATTGAAGCCTGTATCACACCGCGAGATATACCTGATCCATCACTCTCATTACGATGTGGGCTATTCGCACAGGCAGGAAGAAGTTGTCAGCATCCAGAATAAGAACATTGAAGACGCCTTGCGGTACATCGACCGCACGCGGGACCTTCCTGAAGAAGCCCGTTTCAGATGGAATATTGAAACGACGCTGGCTATTGAGAATTACCTGAGTATAGCTTCAGCGGAGCAGCAGGAACGCCTGTTACAGGCCATCCGGGAAGGGTCGGTCGGAGTCGGAGGCCTGTATGCCGGCATCATGACCGGTATCTGTCAGCCGGAAGAGCTGTTTGAGCTGACACGACATGCCCGGCAACTGGAAGAGAAGTTCGGGATTGACATCACCGCCGCCATGATCACCGACATTCCTGGACTTACCTGGGCAACGGTCCCGGCCCTGGTGCGTTCGGGTATCCGGTATTTCTCCGACGGGCCGAACTATATTGCATCGCTTCCCGATGATGGCGACCGGGTTGGTTATTCCAACCGGAACTGGAAAGACCGCCCATTCTGGTGGGTTTCCCCTTCGGGTGAGGAAAAACTCCTCTTCTGGATGGCAGGTAAAGGTTATTCCTCATGGCATGGATTTAAGGCCGGGGAGATATCTTCTTTCCGGGGGAAAAAGAAAATTTCCGCCTACATGGAAGAACTGGACCGTCAGGCATATCCTTACGAGATGGTGCAATGGCGGTATAATATCGGCTCCGATAACGGCCCTACCGACAGCCTGATCTCCCGGTTTGTGCTCGACTGGAATCGCCGCTACAGCTCTCCAAAGATGATCCTGAGCACGGTTGATGGCATGTTCAGGGAATTTGAGAAACGGTATGGCGATCAGTTGCCTTCCTATAGTGGCGACTTCACTCCCTACTGGGAAGACGGGGCCTATTCCACGGCTGCTGAGATGGTGATGAACCGTAAGAACAGCAACCGGATCGTATCCCTGGCGACCCTCTATGCCATACGTGATCAGGGATCATTCCCGGTATCTCTGTACGATCAGGCCTGGAAGAACATTCTCCTGTGGGATGAGCACACCTGGGGCGCGCACAACAGCATCACCGATCCGGATATCCCTTTTGTAACGGACCAGTGGAAGTATAAACAGCACTATGCCCTGCGGGCTGATTCGCTTCTGAATGCTATCGAAGACAGGTTTACTCCGGCAAATACGAAACTTACTGACCGGTTTGATGTATTCAACACACTCTCGTGGCAGGCAGACGATGTGGTATACCTCTACGCTGACGATGCGTCCGGCGTAATTGCTGTGACCGAGGAAGATGGCAATCCTCTGATATTCCAGCATCTGACTGATGGCAGAATAGCTGTCCGAATATCGGTGCCTCCTTTATCGGCTTCACGAATCGTTGTAAATAGAGAGGCAAACGTCAATCAGCCATCAAAAGTCGCAACTGACAGGAAAGAGGCGGAGAACAGAGATTTCAGGCTGAAGCTGGATGAAAACACAGGCAGCATAAACAGCCTTGTCTTTAAGCCGCTGGGAGTTGAACTGGTGGATACCCGCAGGCATTCAGGGCTGAATGAGTTTCTGTATGTGCCGGGTCGTGATCCGGCGATGGCGGAACGGAACGGGAAAGCATCCGTTTCCCTGGCGGATGACGGTCCGGTGCTGACGCGGTTTATCATAAAGTCGGATGCCCCGGGCTGTAACTCACTGACCAGAGAAATTACTGTTTTCCGGGATCTCGACCGGGTGGAAATTGTCAATACAATTGATAAGAAGGCCATCCGGGACAAAGAGGCCATTCATTTTGCTTTCCCGTTCAATGTGACCGATGCACGTGAACGGTTCAACACCGGATGGGGAGGGATTTTCGAGCCCGGAGCCTGGCAGCTGGCAGGTTCGAATCAGGATTATTATTCGGTTCAGCAATGGTGTGATGTATCAGGACAGGATTATGGCGTTTCACTTTTGCTACGAGAAGCCTGTCTCATCGAACCGGGCAGCATGATCGACGAGCGGCCGGGAAAATTCGGGGTAAAAGTCTGGAAGAAAGACCCGGATACCACTCCGGTTTTGTATTCCTATGTCATGAATAATTACTGGCATACAAATTTCAAAGCCGATCAGGAAGGCCCGGTTTCATTCACTTATGGTCTGGTGCCGCATGGGATGCTGAACACTGCAGACATACAGAAAAAGGGAATTGCCTTCAACCGTCCGTTGATCCTGATGCCGGCCGGTGAAAAGGAAGTTCCGGGGTCGTTGTTCACGATATCCAATCCGAAGGTGGTGGCCACTACAGTTATGCCTGTGGAAGGAGGGCTGCGGATCAGATTGTTCAATACCGGCGGTGCTCCTGAATCGTTCCGGATCAACTGGATCAATTGTAAACCTTCCCGGGTAAAATGTCAGGGTGCTGCAACCAATGAAACAGTGCTGCCTGGAACGATTCTAAACCTGCCTGCATTTGGAATCCTGGAGCTGGTGACGGTGAAATAGGAACAGTATGCACAGAAATTGACACTACCAGTGACGGATATTCAGACCCTGATTGACCGGCAGTATGCGAATGGCGGACCATTCTGGTCAAGGGCCGACGGAGACATTCATGCTCCAAACGGTTCTTCAACCATCGACACTTTGCTTGTGCTTGGAGAGCTCGGTTTATCATGGCAGGATAGTCCTTTGATCGCCGGTGCCGTGGATTATGTGCTTGCCTATCAATCATCAGAGGGTAGCTTCCGGTACGCACCTGCCAGTCCAAAGCTAGCCTGTCTCAGTGCCAGGATACTATCTGCATTGCTCAGGCTTGGCGTTTCCGGCCATGAGACTGAAAAGTGTTTTAAGTGGCTGCTTGAGACCCAATGCATGGATGGAGGATGGAGGTGTCCGGTTGTCCGGCTTGGGAAATCACCCTTCACGGATGCCAGCAATCCCGGAACTACTTTGTATGTGCTGGATGCATTCCGGTTCAGGAAACAGGAAAAGGCTGAAACGGAACGGTTGGATCTGGCAGCCGATTTCCTGCTGCAGCATTGGGAGCTGCGCCGGCCTCTTGGGCCATGCAATTTTGGGATTGGTACGCGGTTTCAGAAGATAGAGTACCCTTTTCTCCGGTACAATATCTTTTACTATGTGTATGTTTTATCCTTTTATGCTAAAGCCAGGAAGGACTGACGATTTTTGGAAGCTTACCGGTTGCTGTCCGGCAAGATCCATGATAACCAGGTGTTGCCGGAGAATCCTCATCCGGCCTGGCAGGAGTATAACTTTGCCCGGAAAGGCAGGGTAAGTGAGATTGCATCCGGGAGGTGGATGGAGATTGCAGCAAGGATGGCAGAAGAAAGATGATGCCTGCTGCCGGGGGAACATCGTTCAGCCTTCAGGATCAATGATGGAAGAAGATGTATTTGCTTATGCCTAAATGGCTTGATTCACTAATTGCATCCTAATGTTTGTTCATCTGTTTGAGTATCTGAAGGAAGCCGGCATCGGACCGGAGTTGGCTGAAAGGACCATGGAAGAGCATGCATATCATGCTCATACTGTTTTGCTGAAGGAAGGCGAGGTGGCAAAGCAACTATTTTTTGTGAAGCAAGGTTGTCTGCGTATGTGGTTCAACAAGGACGGGAAGGATATCACCACCCAGTTTTTCTTCGAAGGTCAGGCGGTGGCTTCCATCGATAGCTTTATGAGCCGGGAACCCAGCCTGTTCACACTGGAATGCATCGAACCCTGTATCCTCCATCAGATAAGCCGGGAAGACTTTGATTGGATTCAGCAAAATATCCCCGGCGCCAAGGATGGGTTCATGGCCATAATTTTTCAGCGGTTCCGGAACTATGCCCATCTTTTTCTCTCGCGAATCAAGGATACACCTGCCGAACGCTACCGGGACCTGATCCATCACCATCCGGAGATCATCCAACGCATTCCGCAGCATTATATCGCTTCCTACCTTGGGATTACCCCCATATCGCTCAGCCGGATCAGGAACAGGAAATAGATGTCATTTCTTAACATTTGTTATTGCCTTTATTGTTGAGTGAGATGACCTTTGCAAAAAAACAAAGGATGATTTCAATCCATGGCAGGTCCGGTCATACCCGGACCGGTTTTGTTCAACTGAGCACGCACGAATGCAAAGCCTGCTGGGAATGCCTCGGTTCCTGTCCCAATCAGGTGTTGGGGAAAATTGATCTGCCGTGGCACCGGCACGCCATATTCGTAAATCCCGAACAATGCAGGGGATGCCTGAAATGTGTAAGTGTATGCGCTAATGGCGCCTTGTCGAAGAACGGACAAGAAGCGGGTACTCATTCGACCCAACACAAGAAGAGCCTCTACCGGTTCCTCGGGAACAATTTGCTTCTGTTGGCCGGGATAGCCATGATCCTGTCAGGAATGGTATTGCAGGCAGGATTTCATATGGGCGGTCCCGCTCATCCGCAGCAAGCCGGGATTGCGCCTGGCAGTGCGAATTCGTTGATAGAAATGCGGATGAATTCCTCCGCTACCATATGGGGACTGACCTATCCAGGTTGGTCATCCCTGCATAAAATCGCAATAGTTCTTTTCTCGGCGTTGATTTCCTGGCATACAGTCCTTCATTGGAAATGGTACAAAACTGTTCTGACCCGTCGCCGGATCAGCAAAAACAAGGAGGTGCTGACGCTTTCTTTGTTATTCCTGCTGGTGGCTGTTACGGGCCTGATACCCTGGTTTATTGACATTGCCGGAGGTTCCGGTGAACTCCGGCTGGGTTTCATTGAAATCCATGACAAGCTGACCCTGCTTTTGATTGGATTTCTCGGATGGCATGTAGTGAAAAGGATCAGGTGGTATTCAGCTGCTTATGGCAAGCTGAGATGAAATCAGGGAATTATTGCCGTCAATTATTATGCTGAGGCGCTTCCGGATGCTTCCATGAATGACAGGAAGCTGATCACTTTTTGTTTTTCTCTTCTATATTCCTGTTGCGGAAGAGCAGTTCCCTTGAGTCGGCAGTAAATAGCCGCAGAGCCTGCAGCGATTCCGGAAGGAGAAAGGCACTGTCGTTTTCAAACGAAGTCACAGGCAGAATGTAGTATTGTTTCTTCCCTTGCTGGTAAGGATTGTAAACCCAGTTTAACTGGTAATCGGCATGCCGGATGGTCGTTTTACCGTTCTCTTTCCGCAGGGTGATCCCCACCATGGCACCGCCGTCGGTATAGCGGTTTCGCTGATTGGAAACGAAATTGCCCAGCGACCAGACTACCAGGTTCTCTCTGCCCATGCTGTCGGCTTTATCCCATTCCATGGGCTGGATCACGTGCGGGTGTGAGCCGATAATGATGTCGGCGCCTTCCTGCCTGCATAAAGCGGCTATCTCCTTCTGGAAGGCATTGGGCTCCCGCTGGTATTCTTCGCCCCAGTGGATAAACACGATGATCTTGTCGCACCTGGATTCGCGGGCTGTTTTCAGATCGGCTAGCAGGCGCTCTTTCTCGATCAGGTTCACAACTGTGCCTTCCGGAACAGGGATGCCATTGGTACCGTAAGTGTAATTAAGCAATGCGATGGATATGCCGTTCTTCCGGAGGATCAGCGGAGTGCCTGAGGCATGTTCTGCAGCATTCCGGTAGGTACCAAAATGTGGCATCCCAAGGCTGTCGAGCATTGTAACAGTTCTTCTTATGCCTTTGAGTCCCCTGTCGCAACAATGGTTATTGGCAGTACCTACCAGGTCGATGCCGGCATGGAGCAAGCCGTTCACCAGTTCGTCGGGGGAGCTGAATGCCGGATAACCGCTGTAAGGCTTCCCCGCCAGTGTGGTTTCCAGGTTAGCTATGGCAAAGTCGTAGGATTCTATAACAGGCTTAACATACCGGAAGCAGGAATCGTAGATGTACTGCTGAAGGCTGTCGTTCCATGCAGCCTCTACCTGAGGCATGTGCTGCATAATATCTCCAATGAACAGGAGTGAGACTTCCGAATATTCCTCGCCATGTGTGTATGGATGTCCATTGGTGAGGACCGACGGGCGCGCGAAAAGGAGTATAGCAAAAGCTGCCGCAAGCCAGGCAGTGCGGATCGGGGGAATGAAACGGATATGTACAGGAAATGGTTTCACACTCAACAGGAATGATCTGGAAAGTTAATCGGGAATGAAATGTTAGGCGTCCCGAAAAACGGGTCCATGCTTAAAGTTTTAATGATTCAATCTTTGGTCCGGCTGTCAGCAATCAAGTAATTACCATACTCTGATATCTGAAAACCAATAACAATTCAGTCCCGGAATGGTTCTATAGTTTCATGATCAGGCTGATCCTTCCCCATTTATGGCTCATGCCGCCTTTATATTCGGGTGTGAGCCAGTGCTGTGCAACTTCAAGGCCGGTTCCCTTGTACAGGACCTGAAAACCGGCTTCGGCATTTCCAACCACATGGGAGATTTCCTTCGCATCGAGCCGGAAAATATTCTCGTGGTTGAACAATCCTCCCTGCAGGGTTGCGTCGTACCCGATAACGTTAGCGGCAGCCTGAACAAAGAAATAGTACTGCCAGCCCGGTTTGTCAGTGCTTTCTTTACTTCCGAAATAATTTTCCTGTTTTCCGGCCTGCAGCCTGAAGCCTGTCCCGGCATTTGTGTATAGCGAACCGGCTTTCAGGCTTGCATTTGCAGCCAGCATGAAATTCTTTTCAGCAACCAGCGCTTTCTCCACCCGGATGTTGTAATTCAACAGAACATCAGTGCTGATCTGCGTTTCCCAGCCCATTGGTGTATCATTTGTCGGGAAGGTGGAATGAACGAGTGTTTGAAGATAGGATCCGGGAGAGTATGGGCCGATGTATCCCAGGTCGAGTTCGGTGGTAAGCCTGAAATTCCGTTGCGGATTGCTGGTGATCCGGCGAAAGCCAAGGTAAAGGAAAGATGCATAGGGCCTGTCGTTATGCAGGACAGGGGCGATGCGAGTATCGGTTGGCGTATACATGTTCTGCACCAGGTGCAGGGAATAGGACGATATGGACTTATGCCGGTACGGAAGCATCAGCCGCGAAAGTTGCATTTTTCCCAGCCAGGGGGCTTGCAGCGAGAAGGTGATCCCGTTTGTAAAATAACGGTCGGTATTGGCATAGGTGATCAGGTCATTCTCAAATGTCACCGTGAGCGAACTGCGCGTGTCGATGCGGTTCTCAACCCAGCGGATACCGGGAATATACCTGACGGCGAACGGGACAGAGCTTGTATCCGTCAGGGTTAAGATGAAAGTCCGGGTGTGTCCCTGCCGCCTTGTGAAATCCTTACCGGAACGCGTTGCCATGTTTTTATCAGGCACTGTGACCATCTGATCCGGATTCACCTGCCCGGGTTGCCGGCCAGCACCGTTGTTCGGATGCAGGAAGTAGCTCCAGGCAACTTTATGAAGATCCCTTAGCAGGCATGGCAACGGGTTGTTCACGGCATCGAAGAGGATCACATCATATCGGCCGGCATATTGACGACTGTCCAGACGGATGCGGTCGCCATTGCTTTTGATGAAATCCAGCTGCCGGCGGTCAGGGAAGATGACAGGCACATGGAAAGGATGCAGGATCTTTTCTACCGGGCTCAATAAGCCTGACTGATCCGTGAGTTTATCTTTCTGTTGGGGATTCAGGATCACGGCGGCCGGATGATCGACCACCACCGGGGTTGAAGCCTGCTGCTCAGACGATCGCTCCCTGGTAGTCCTGTTTTGATTGCAGGATGCCAGAAGCAGAATGATGCAGCCGATGATGCTTATCTTCTTCAACCTCAGTGGGAATAACTGTTTACAAAGTTAGGTAAATAAAGGATTGTATTACCTGAAACCCGCTCATTCGCCGCCGAAGAGGAAGTTGTTCAGGTTAAACCGGACGAAGATCCCGGCGCCCGGCCGGTATTTCTTATTATAACCGGGCAGGTTCACATTAACGAAGTTAGCATTGATGCCTGGTTCAAAGACCATTTCACCAAATTTGAGGCTGAGGCCGGCGCTATAGTAAAGACCCCATCCGATGCCTCCCTGTTTGATGTTCAGCGTCTGGGTGTTAGGCCCGACATAGATGCCATTGATGTAATTGTTGATGATGCTGAATTCCTTTTCATCCACGTAAAATGCTGATTTCAGGACGGTGGTGTTGTTAACGCTCAATCCGCCGATCATGAAATATGACATATGTTCCGATACCGGGAAATTCCGGCGGATGCCTATATCGAAATAAACCCGCTCTTCTTCACCCCGGATCGGGCAGAGAACCTGTTTGGGTTCTGATGCATAGGGCAGTGGCATTGTGAATACCAGGGCATCCTGAGTGACCAGCTTCATGTAGTTGAAATCGAAATACAATGAATACAGTTCATTGAAGGTGTACTGACCGTATATTCCCGGCATCATGGCCAGTTTATAATGCATATTTGTCGGCCAGCCGTCTTCCTGAATGTAAACGGTGTCGATGGCATTCATCCGGTTGAATATCGTATCATAGAAAACATCCTGTTTCAACACCCACTGCGTATTGTTCAGGTTCTTTTCGCTCCCGTTATAGTAATTTGCGTTGTATTTGGAAGGGACATACACGCCGAAATTAATACCGAACTCAAATCCCCGTGATTCGGACGACTGCGCGGCCGAAAGGAGTGGGGTTGCAATGGATGCAACGAGAAGAAGGAAAAGGAAGAAGTTTTTCATGGAATTGAGCATTCCATGCAAAGATATACTGAATCTTAGCAGGTTTGCGAAGCAAAGCTGATTAGATTCTGTAATACTGAGCCAGTTCCGAATAACAAATTTTGACCCGAAGGGTCCCCCTTGGGGCAAACCTGTTAAGCCGCAGTATAGATCATTGGCCGGAATGACGGATATCAGAATAAACTGATCAGAAGCCTGATATTCAGGAAGGCGACAACGATGCCGACAAGCAGCAGCAGCCAGGTAAGCAGTCGGGAATTGGCATACCTTCCCATTACTTTTTCCGAAGATGTAAGGTATATCTGTAGGAAGATGGTAAAAGGCAATTGTATGCTCAGCACCATTTGCGAGATGATAAGCCCTTTAAAGGGATCGGATATCAGGAAGATGATCAGGGTGGCGATCAGGAGCGATAAGAATACGCCGATACGACTGTGGTTGTCTTTCAGGTCGAACGGTTCCCGGAATATACCGGCGAAGATGCTACCTCCGGCCATGGCAGAAGTTATCGTAGATGAGACACCGGCAAAGAGCAATGCAATTGCGAAAATATTGGCTGCATTGTTTCCCAGTAAGGGCTGAAGCATATCTTTGGCCTGCTGCAGTTCTGCCACCGGCAATTTCCAATGGAAAAAGGTGGCGGCGGCCATCAGGATCATGGCGCTGTTGATAGCCCATCCCACGATCATGGAAAACAGGGTGTCGAGGAACTCGTATTTCAGTTGTTTCCGGATCACTGCATCATCTTCCAGATTCCACTGGCGGCTCTGGATGATCTCGGAGTGCAGGAAAAGATTATGCGGCATCACCACTGCCCCCAGCACACTCATTACTATAATCATGGAGCCTTCGGGGATCACGGGTTTCACCCATCCAACGACGGCCTGATCCCATTGGATGTCGGCCAGTGTCAGTTCATAGATGAAGGAGAGCCCGATGACGGATACGAATCCGATGATCCACTTCTCGAGCTTGCGGTATGAATTGGAGAAGAGGAGTATGAAGACGGTAAACAGGACAATCAATGCACCGATCTTTACCGGAATTCCAAATAGCATCTGCAGGGCTATGGCGCCACCGAGCAACTCGGCCAGGGATGTAGATATAGACGCTGCCATTGCTGAAGCCAGCACCGGCCGGGAGACTGACGGGCGTACATAGGCAGTGGCTGCTTCCGAGAGACACAAACCGGTTGCAATTCCCAGGTGCGCAACATTATGCTGCAGCATGATCAGCATGATGGTGGAGAGGGTTACCATCCAGAGCAGCTGATAGCCGTAGTCTGCTCCGGCGGCAAGATTAGAAGCCCAGTTACCGGGATCGATGAAGCCGACTGTTACCAGCAAACCAGGCCCCAGGTACTTCAGGATCTCAAGTCCTCCCAGAACCGGTCTCCGGCCTTTTTTGTCGATGTTCTTCAGCAGATTCACCAGCAGGGATAATTAAAAGACAATCATCGAAAGATACGTATTTCCAAAAAGAGGATAACAATCAACAAGTAATCCGAAGAATTGTTTCAGACCGGATCAGGCTAATGGCGGATTCTTCAGCCAGGAATTCCGGTTCAGAAAAACAACAGGTAAGAAGTAATTGCAACCAGGGCAACCGCGCCCAGAATGCTGAATACTTTCCGCTCGAATTTCAGTTCCCGGTTGCAGCGATCGATGCGGTTTCTCACCTTATCCGGTTCTATATCCATCTCGAGAGCCCGCTTGTACCAGGTTAATGCCGACCGGAAAATCTCAATTTTTGCAAAATCGTCACCCCGCTGAAGGAAATCGTTGAACAACTCTTCCTTCTTTACGGATAGGGTATCTGGTTCCTGACTTTCCATACCTTTCAGATTTGTCTATACAAATATAATCCAGAATCCTGCGAATTGGTCTTTTCATTATCTTAGTTACCAAGAACTCTATGATTATTAACCTTAAAACAGATTTGATATGCCAATCCGCATGGTTAAAGACAAGGGCTCTGCGAGTCCGGACAACTACCCCGGAGGAGGAAGTGGTGGTGGAGGCCGGTTACCGGGAGGGATCAATGCAGGATGCCTGACGGCATTGTTGCCCTTGCTGCTAAAGAATCCCAAGCTTCTGATCATCATCGTTGTTGCAGGTGCTGCCTTCTATTTCCTGGGAGGACAGAAAGCCTGCAACCTGGGTGGTCTTTCCAATGCCGCTGAATCTTTCTCGCTCGGAGGTATCCTCGATGAAAAGGTCTATGACAAGGCGGAAGTATTTGAGCCACTTGCCGATAATGTTACCAATCCTTTACCCGAGCGCGTTTCACTCGAAAAATACTGTCCCGACCGTCTCAATCAGGGACAACAGGGCTCCTGTGTGGCCTGGGCCAGCGCTTATGCTGCACGAAGCATTATGCAGGCGCGGGAGACCGGCCAGGATCCCAATTCCACTGCCTTCAGCCCGTCGTTTTTATACAACCAGATAGGATTGGAAGGTTGCCAGGGATCCTATATCATCCGTGCCATGGAAACGATGAAAACAACCGGGGCTGTTTCGCTGGATCAGTTTCCGTATAACGAAGAAGATTGCAGCAAACAACCCAGTCAATACCTGCTACAGTCGGCAGAGCAATTCCGGACCAAAGGTTTTAACCGGCTTTCAAAAGGAGGGGATGATTATAAAACGGATATGCTGGCGGTAAAACAGAACCTGGCACAGGGAGCCCCCGTGGTGATCGGGATGATGGTTGGCGGCAGCTTCATGCAGGGGATGCTGGGGAAAAAGGTCTGGATACCGGAATCATCCGATTATCAGATGTCAGGCTTCGGAGGTCATGCCATGTGCGTGATAGGCTATGATGATTATCTGGAAGGCGGGGCATTTCAGATCATGAATTCCTGGGGAAAGGAGTGGGGCGAAAACGGCATTGGCTGGGTGCGATACAAGGATTTCGATTATTTCGTCAAGGAAGCCTATGGACTGTACCCGATGGGCAGCAGTGAGAAGTTTGACCAGACACGGCTCAGGGCAGAGATCGGATTTGCTCTTTTCCGCGATGAAGCCGATCTGAACAATCTGCCGGAAATTCCTCTGGTTTACCGTGCTGAGAATGTCTACGCCACCTCGAAGCCGCTGCAGGCGGGGACTAAATTCAAACTTCGTGTTACCAACACCATCGAATGCTATACGTATATTTTCGGTCAGGAGACAGATGGCTCTTCGTATGTGCTGTTCCCATACACAGCCAAGCATTCGCCTTATTGCGGAATAACCGGGACGCGTCTGTTCCCCAGGGACTATTCCATGCAGCCCGACAGCATCGGACGGCGTGATTACATGGCCATTGTCGTTACCAAGGAGCCAATAGACTATAAAGCCCTGAATGAGAAGATCAGCAACAGCCGCAAACTGTCCTATGCCTTAAAAGTGAAAGATGCCCTTGGCGACCTTCTGATCGGAGAGGCATCTTTCACTGAATCCAGGGGCGCTATTGCTTTTGAAGCCCCGGTGAGCGGTAAAAAGGCAGTTGCAGTGATCGTGGAAGTGGATAAACAATGATCCGCTTCCCGAGCTGAACCCCGGGCGGATTATTTTAATCCTCTCCGGTCGAGCAATGGCTGAACATCAGGGTCTTTACCGCCGGTGAACTGCCTGTATAGTTTCATGGCATCGTCTGTTCCTCCGCGTTCCAGTACATTCTTCCTGAAGCTGGTGGCCGTGGCTTTATCGAAGATCCCGTTCTTCTTGAAATAGCTGAAAGCGTCGGCATCAAGCACTTCGGCCCAGGTGTAAGCATAATAACCTGCCGAATAGCCTCCCGAGAAGACATGCTGATAGAAGGTGCTACGGTAGCGGGGCGGTATGGCACTGATCAATCCCAGCTTATCCATTTCCGTCTTTTCAAATTCCTGCGGGCAAATGTCGTTCGGGAAACCGAGGGTGTGGTATTTCATGTCGAGATAGGCTGCTGCCAGGAACTCGGTAGTGATGAAGCCCATATTGAACTTGCCGGCATTTTCCATTTTAGTGACCAGGGCATCGGGGATCACTTCTCCGGTGCGGTAATGACGGGCATACACTTTCAATACTTCGGGTTCGTCGGCCCAGTTCTCCATGATCTGCGACGGCAGTTCTACGAAGTCGCGGGGAACAGCAGTGCCCGACAGGCTGGCATACGTGCATTTGCTGAGCATTCCGTGCAGGGCATGTCCGAATTCATGGAAGAAGGTGGTGACATCATCCCAGGTAAGTAGTGTGGGCTGTCCGGATGTTGGAGCAGGATAGTTGAAGTTGATGGAGATCACCGGACGGATGTCTTTTCCGTTTTCCTTTTTCTGGTCGCGGTAGTTGTTCATCCAGGCGCCGGCACGTTTCGAAGGACCTGCGTAATAGTCGATGTAAAGGATACCTAAGGATTTCCCGTTGTCTTCAAATACCTCATAGGTGTCAACCAGCTTGTTGTATACAGGCAGGTCGGTACGTTTCACGAATTTGAGCCCGTAGAGGCGGCTGGCGGTATAAAAAACGCCCTTCCTTACACTGTCGACCTGGAAGTAAGGTTTCATATCTTCTTCCTTCAGGTTGTACTTTTCAAGACGGACTTTTTCGGTATAATACCACCAGTCCCACGGCTGCACCGTAAAGCTTCCGCCTTCCTTGCGGATCATTTGCTGCATATCGGCTTCTTCCTGCTTAGCCATCTTCAGGGCCGGAGTCCAGAGTTTATCAAGGAGATTGTACACGTTTTCGGGCGTCTTGGCCATATTGTCGTCAAGCACATAAGCAGCATGGCTTGCATATCCCATCAGGGAAGCCCTTTCTGCACGCAGTGCGACGATCTCGGCAATTACCGGATTGTTGTCCCATTTTCCGCCGTTGCAACGGTTCAGATAGTATTCGTAGAGTTGCTTGCGCAAAGCCCGGTTCTCGGCATAAGTGATGAAAGGAATGACAGTGGTTTTGCTCAATCCGAACACCCACTTGTTATCCAGTCCCTGATCCTTTGCTGCTGCGGCTCCTGCCTGTACCAGATCAGCCGGCAGTCCGGCAAGATCCTTCTCATTGTCGATCGTCATGGCATAGCCATTCGTTGCATTCAGCACATTTTCGCCGAATTGAACGGTAAGCACCGATAATCTCGAATTGATATCCTTGATCCTTGCTTTCTTTTCGGCAGGAAGTAAAGCCCCATTCCTGACAAAACGCTTGTAGGTTTCTTCAAGCAACTTGGCTTGCTCCGGGGCAAGCTTCAGCGACTTGCGTTTGTCGTACACAGCCTTGACCCTGGCGAACAGCTTATCGTTCATGTAAATGCCATCATAATGTTCCGAAAGCAGGGGAGAGGATTCCTTGTCGATGGCCTGAATTTCGGGAGATGTATTGGATGAGGAATAAACACTCAGGATAGTCGCCACGCGGTAAAGCATCTGTCCTGAGTTTTCGATAGCCTCGATCGTATTGCCGAAGCTGGCAGGTTTAGGATCATTTGCAATACGCTCTATTTCAGATGCGTGCAGTTTGATGCCCTCTTTGATGGCGGGCATGAAATGTTCATTTTTGATCTTGTCGAAGGGCGGAACCCCGTATGGTGTGTTCCACTGGGCTGCCAGAAACGGATTCTGGGCTATGGATGCTGTCAGCATAATTAAGAATGAAAGGATGGTAAGGGTGATTTTCATGATGCAGTTTATTTATGAACAATTTTGTGAATGCAGTGACAGAGTATCGTTGAATAATTAAGCTGAACTGATTTGAGCGTTACATTAATGGTAACATACTCAGCGTAAGTTCTTTTCATAGGCTGCTATCCATTCATGCGGATCCATTTTCGACGCCAGTTTACCGATGAGCATAAACGGAATATCCTCTTCCTTTTTGAATCTGATGCAACTTTTACCGATATCCGGCTTTTTCAGTCCGGCAGACTGCCATTCATTCAGAAACCAGTCAAGCAGTTCGCCCTTGTATAATCCCAGATGGTAAAGCGCTATATGGTTTTTCTGTGAGGCAATACTCAGAAAGGGGAGAGGCAGTTTGGGGTCGCAGTGATATCCTTTGGGATAGATCGAATGGGGAACCACCCATCCGGGCATGCCATACGACATTCCTTCGGTGAATCCGGCCGGCAGGTTTTCGCGGATCACGGAGAGGAGACGGGTAAAGACCTGTCTTTTTTCCTCCGGCAGTTCTCTGATGTACTGGTCGACGGTTTGTGCTTTGGATTGCATGGGTCTTGGTATGGTTAGCGAAATTTGGACAGTTTTAGTCTCCAAAGATCAGAAAAAAAAAGAAACCCGGTTCAGGTAAACTGCTCCGGGTCTGAGGTTGGTTGAGGGTTGAAAAGAGTTTATTTCTGGCTGAAAGTTTCCTATTGAAGTGGTCCCACGGTTTCGATCAGTTCCGGCAGATCCATGCCCAGGTCTTTCAGGTGGGCGATGGTGGGAACTCCGTTCTTGTTCCAGCCGCGGCGCTTGTACACTGCATCCAGGAGTTGTTCATAACGGTTTTCGCGGTATTTGCGGGTGGCAGCCATCTTTTCCTTAAGGGTCATCTGCGAAGGATCAATGCCCTGCAGGTCGATAAGTTGTTTGTCGTACCGTTCCTGGCGACTGAGGTATTCTTCCTCGGTAACAGGTCCGCAGGCACGGTAAGGCTGAGCGTCGTGTTTACGCAGTCCTTTACCCATGCGGATGTTGAATATGCGCTGGAAGTTATATACCCGTTCGCTCTGCCTGATTAGTTCATGCTTGTCGAAATTCTGGTTGCCGGTTACGGCTTTGTAAATGGTTATATAGTTGTCGACATGCTGCGGGACTTTTGCAGGCTCATCACTCTGGGCATTGTCTTCAGGTTCCACATCGTTCCAGGGAAGCTTGCAGAGTCCCTGCAGTCCGAACCAGGTACGGAACATGGGGAAATAATGCAGCGCTTCTGCCTTTTTTTCAAAAGTGGGGATCTGGTTGTTAACCATATCCATGAAGATCAGCCAGGCTTCATCGTGCTGGGGACCTTTGTTGGTCATGGCATAACCGCCCTGCTGGGCAAGCGACTCCTTGGATACATATTGTGAGTATTCCAGGCCCTTGTTTTCCATGCCGATGTCCTGCAGGAAAGCAGCGTCGCCCCAGCCTTTTGCCGCAAATATCTCTTTCATTTTCTTCACGCCCTGCCCGGCAATCAGGCCAAAGCCTTCACCACGCGCCACCTGGTGGAGCAGTTCCATGGCATTGTCGGCATTCCCGAAGTTGAGTTTAAGCCCGCCGGTGCGTTCTTCATTCAGAATGCCGTTTTCGTAACATTCCATGACGAATCCCAGGATGGTACCCCAGGAGATGGTACAAATACCGTAAGTATCGCAGTAGAAGTTTGCTTCGATGGTGTAATCGGGATTGAAGATGCCGGCAATCGAACCAAGCGAAGAGGTGGATTCATATTCCGGTCCGTCGACGATCACCCTGGAGCCTTTGTAAGGACCTGAGCGCAATTCGTAATTATCAACACCCTTGGCGCACGCCATGTTACATCCGATCCAGCAGCCATCAGGCACACCCTGGGTGAAAAATGACTTCCATACCTCTCCGTTGATCTTGTGTGTATCGGGGTGGTTGCCGAACTTGAAGTTGTGCACCGGCAGCAGGTCGTAGTCATCCATGATATGCGTAAGGTGGGCGGTACCCTTGCTGCGCATTTCGCATTGTTTGTCGTCGAGTTCGCGCATTTCACGGTTAAAGGTCTTGCCCCTTTCCATGATAGCCTGAAGGTCGACAACGTTGTTGCGGTTACCCGTCACTCCTTTGCTGTGGGCAACCACGGCCTTGATCTTTTTGTCGCGCAACACGGTCCCGATGCCGCCACGACCGGCCTGTTTAAGCCTTACAACCTTGCGGCGGGTATCGAAGAAGCTGAAATTCAGCATGCCGATCAATGAATGGTCAGCGGCACTGCCGGCAGAGACCACGGAAACATTGACGCGGTCCTTTTCAGTTTCGGCAAGGGTTTCGGTGAGGTATTCCGCCAGAAGGTGACTGTCAAGAGCTTCAGTGCCGGCTTCATATATCTCAATAACTTCGCGGGTCTCATCCACGAACACGATAACGTCCTTCTCAGCTTTGCCCTGAAGTTCGAGTGAATCAAATCCGGCAAATTTCAGGAAGGGACCAAAATAGCCTCCCACATTGCTGTCGACAGGAATGTCAGTTTGCGGGGAGATGGTGACAACCAACGATTTACCGGTTCCGGAGTATTGTGTGATACCGCAAATGGGACCGGTATTGATCACGATCTCATTCTCAGGATCGTTCCAGCGGGTAGCCGGAGTAACCGCATCCCACAGCAGGCGAAGGCCAAAGCCCTTGCCGCCGGTAAACTTTTCTTTCATGAAGGCACTGACAGGCTTCTCTTTGATCTCGCCTGTCCCGACATTAACATATAAGGTGCGGTTGTTATATCCCTTGTCGATAGGCGCCCAGGTGTATTTGTAGGAGAACAGCAGGCGGTGTTTCCCGGCAAAGTCTTGAATACTCATCGTTTGTGGTTGTTACAGTGAAACAATTCACAAAAATACGGAACATTGCCATTGCGGCAAGAAAACCTGCAAAAAATATCGATATGAAAATTTGTGCAACACGCTATAATTTAATTGTTTATGTAACCATGGCAGAATGAGGCTGTAACGATTTTATACCGATGCTGTTTCATTTTGGAAAACCATACTGTTCGTTTTTCATTTTGTGATACAATCAAGGACTCGTACCATGGTTTTGGAGCAATTTCATAAAGTCGCTGTATATTTGCACCAATGACTTTCCAGGAGATAAAAACGGTGCTCAGGACGAAATCGGTTGGAATAGCCGGTTGCGGAGGCCTTGGATCCAACTGCGCTGTGGCATTGGCCCGGGTCGGGATTGGTACGCTCGTTCTTGCTGACTATGACGTGATCGTTGAGAGCAACCTGAACCGGCAGTATTATTTCCACGACCAGCTTGGGATGCTGAAGGTATATGCCCTGAAGCAGAATATAGCTATGATCGATCCTACGGTTAAAGTACATGCATTCGACATCAGGCTTTGCATATCGGATATCGTTGAGGTTTTCTCTAAATGCGATGTGATCGTGGAAGCATTCGACAGGGCTGAGATGAAGCACATGATCATAGAAGCCGTGCACAACCATCTTCCCGATAAGTACCTGGTGTTGGGGGTGGGCATGGCCGGCTGGGGGGATAATGATCTGATCCATTGCCGCAAATCCGACAAACTGATTATTTGCGGCGATGAGTTGAACGAGATAGCAGAACACAATCCGCCTCTTGCTCCCCGTGTCGGGGTGGTTGCCAATATGCAGGCGAATGCTGTTCTGGAGATACTCCTTGGAAAAAATCCCTACCATCCGGATGATAAAGAGACCGGCTCCTAAAAAAAGCAGATTAAACAATAGTATAGCAGATGAAGATTATACTCAACAACCGGGAAGAAGTTCTGAGTGAGGAGCAACTGACAGTGAATCAGTTGCTCACGTTGAAGAGTTTCTCTTTTAAGATGCTGGTCATCAAAATAAACGGGAAACTGATCCGGAAAGCCGATTATGAAACCACACAGATCCAGGAGGGGGATGATGTGATGGTGCTGCATCTCATCAGCGGCGGATGATCGCCGGGGGGCTTTTTATTTCCTGTGCAATCTATTTTACGGCATTTGTCACTCGCGATATCCGTCCCGAGGGCATCACGGTTGCTGTTCTTATTCCTTTTGCAGGCAACGGTTTTCTGAATAGACCTGATCGTGGTCCCGGATCCGACTGGTAGCTGTACCGTATCGGCAGACCCGGGAATTCCACATTTGCTGAGAGCTTTCCATCCTGAATGATGGTTCCCGGCAACGGTATCCTGAATTTTACTCCCTGTTTATCCAGCATGGGCAGCTCAAGTTGTCCGAGACTATTGGCGAAGCGGTTATAATTCTCCCGGAAGAGCTTTATTCTGCGGGCGCTGTCATGTTCTGTTTCCCATGCCGGCACTCCTGACCAGGCTCTTTCGGCAACGGCGATCAGGCGGGGAAACAGCATGAAGTCCACCCAGTCGGCGCCTGCGCCGTTCTCACCCCAAAGGCAGGCCTCTATTCCCCGTAGATTCCTTTTACCGTTGTCGGTTAGCCAGCTCATGCGATCGGGGCAATTGACACTCCAGTTGTTCAGACTTCCTTTACCGGTAAGAGGACAGGCTGGTAAACTGAAGGGAGCGAAAGCGAAAGCTGTCTCGGTCGTGATGTAGTTTGCCCAGTAATAGCCTGGTTCCTGAGGATCGCGGTAGTAAGCCATATCCAGGTAGAGGTTCGTGGCATTTGCCTGAACTGCCGCAAAACCTTTATTTGCCAGACGGTGGCTGATATCCTCGGTTCCTCTGCCCGGAATGGAATTCCAGCAATAGGGCATGAGATTGCGCTGCGTCAGGGAGCTGTTCACCTCCGGAGTAAAGCCTGTAGCCTTATCGTTCCTGAGAGCTATTTCTTCCCATCCTGCTGTTGTAATTCCTTTGAGGAGCAGGATGTCGTTGCATCGTTGTACAAAGTACTGTTCCAGGTTACGCGGAGCCGGGTATTCGGGATGTTTAGCCAGGAATGCGGCACATTCGGGCGACTTTTCCCATGCACCGGCGGGAACCTCGTCGCCGCCGATATGCAACACTCTCATTGTCAGTCCTGCATCGCGGTATATGTTCGACAATTCACCGGTCACCTTTTTGAGGAAATGGTAAACCTGTTCGCGGCATACGCAAACAACGTTATCATTGTACGTCTGCGCCGAACTGTAGACGGAACGGTCGGCTGTATCGCGCAGCAGGTATTCCATTGCTGCCGCGGTATCTCCAACTGCCATATATTTCCGGTAACGGTAATCCATTGCCTTGATGGCCGCACGGGCATGCCCGGGGAAGTCGAGTTCCGGGATCACCTCAATATGCCTTGCGGCTGCATACCGGAGAATCTCAATGAAACTGCTGCGGTTGTAAAAACCACAGCCATTCGATTTCGCGGTTTCGGCAAACGGGCCGGAACCGTAAACCGGAAAAAGGTAATCAGATTCATCTTCGGTATGTCCCCTGAAGGCTCCATAGGCAGTAAGCTCCGGAAGGCCATTGATCTCCAGCCGCCAGCCTTCATCATCGGCCAGATGAAAGTGGAACGTGTTGAACTTATACAAAGCTAGCCAGTCAATAAGGCGGAGCACCGTTGCTTTCGACTGGAAATTTCGGGCTACATCCAGCATAACTCCCCGGTAAGGGAAACGCGGATGGTCTTCTGCCTGCATCGCCGGCAGGCTTCGGCCAAATTTCAGCATCAGCGAACGTAAAGACTGGATACCGTAAAAAACGCCTGCAACGCCGCCCGCGATGACAATCCCTTTCGCAGGATCAATATGCAGGGTATAGGATTCCGGTCCGTTTGCTGCTGTTATTTTCTGATCTTCTTCCAGCCTGACTGTACCGGGCCCTAAACCGGTTCCTTGTTGTATCACTGCATTGAAACCTTGCTTGATCAGGAAGTCTTTCAGGTATTCTGCTTCATTATCCAACTCACCCGAATAAACAACCGACAGCCTGTCGGGCAGGGTAAGTCTCCCTTCAAGGGATGTGATCTTAACAGGTTCAGGCAGGATTGGCGTAATTTCTTCCGGTGGCAACAGGCTCAGGTTAGCATTGGAGCGGTAACGGTCCTCGTCCGAAACAAACTTGAATGGAATGGAATTGGCTGTTTCAGCCAGGTTTTCAATGTTCAGGTCCATCCCTATGCTCACGGGAAGCGGCTTGCCATTTTCCACAAAATATCCTCCCCGCGGAAAATCGGCCGGTGAAATTGCCAGGTACTGTGAGACCATCCGGATGCTGACGGACTTTCCCGGCAGAAGAGGCTGAAATGTAGTCAGGGGGGCCAGTTTATAGAAATCGCCCGTAAAGTGGGTGAACCTGACCTGTGCTGAGGCGCTGTCGGTAACTATTGGCCTTGTGAAGCAAAAATAGAATGCCCAGCCGGATGCTGGCAGGACGGACTTGCCTTTATTCTCGAAAGTAAATTCCGAAAGTGTCTGGTCCTGTCCTTCATAACCGTTGGTGAGCAATCGCCAGCTGACGGTCAGGTCTTTTACCTGAGCCTGAAGCGCAAGGCATGGGAAAATCACTGAAATGAGAAGAAGGGCCCTGATTTTCATTCCTATATGTGCAGGTATTTCTTGACCTTCTCCAGCATGCCGGATTTCTCGATGGGTTTGGTGAGATAATCCACACAGCCGGATTGCATACAGCTTTTTATATCCTCGGCAAAAGAGAAAGCCGTAAGGGCTATCACCGGGAGACCCGGCTTGAATTTCAGGATTGCCCGGGTTGCTTCCAGCCCGTCCATCACCGGCATCTGAATATCCATCAGGATCAGGTCGATGTTGGGTTCGGTCTGGCAGAGTTCCACAGCCTCTTTACCGTCACCGGCGTGCAGTACCTTCGCGTGTGTCCTGCTCAGCATATGTTTGATCAGCCTGAAGTTGCTGGGTATATCTTCGGCGACAATGATGGTCTTTCCGGTGAAATCGTAACTGGAAACCGGGGCTGGTTCAGAGGATTCGGGTTTCTTATTACCCGACCAAACCGATATCGGAAGGGTGAAGTAGAAGGTGGATCCAAATCCAGGTTCTGATTCAAGCCACATTTTTCCACCCAGTAATTCAACAAGACCTTTTGAAATGGAAAGCCCCAGTCCCGTACCGCCATACAGGCGTGTATAGCTTTCTTCTTCCTGCCGGAAACGTTCAAAGATGATGTGTTGTTTATCGGGGGCAATCCCTTTGCCGGTATCCTGAACAAAGAAATACATCCACTCTCCTTCGATCCTGTAACCGATCTTGATGAAACCTTTGGAGGTGAACTTCAGTGCGTTACCGGTAAGGTTGAGGAGGATTTGTTTCAGACGTACCTCATCTGTTGTGATGTTACTTTCATCGTCGGGAAGTTGTTCATCGAAAATCAGATCGATGGTTTCCTTATGCAGGTTCTTCTTTTCAATTTCAAGCGAAAGCATGATGGATTCAAGCATCTGATTCAGATTGATCAGGCTGGGACTGATCGTGAGATGGTTGCTTTCGATCTTGGCGAAATCAATTATGTCGTTGATGATCGTCAGCAGTTGTTTGCCGCTGTTTCGGATGATCCCGACAAATTCCTTCCGTTGTTCCGGGAGAAGGTCTTCTTCTTCCAGTAGTTCCGAGAAACCCACGATGCTGTTCATCGGTGAGCGGATCTCATGCGACATATTGGCGAGGAAAGCGGTTTTCAGCCTTTCTGACTCTTCAGCCTTTTTCAAAGCGGTAATGAGTACCTCTTCTGTCCGTTTTCGTTCAGTTATATCCCGGGCTGTGATTATGATCACATCCTGGTTGAAATAGATACCTTTGTTGCAGATAACCTCCTTGGAGAATACTTCTCCGTTCTTCCGGAGCCCACAGAATTCGAACTGCCTTGTTTCACCGGTAAGGATCGTTTCGTTTACCAGCCGGTAGATCATCTTCAGATCGTTCTTTCCCGGGGCTGAGACAAATTCGAAGGATTGTCCGATGAATTCCTCCCGGTTATAACCATACATGCGGACAGCGCCTGCGTTTACATCGATGAAACGGCCATCGAAGTTTAGTATATAAATGGATTCAGATACTGTGTCAATAATTCCCCGGTAACTCTGTTCACTCTGGGAGAGAGCTTCCAGGGCGATTTTTCTTTCGGTAATATCACGGGTTGTGGAAAGAATACATTGTTCGCCATTCAGATCTATAAACCGGGCCGACATAGAACCGTAACGGATGGTGCCGTCTTTCATGCGGAACGGGGCTTCAAATCCGATTACTTCTCCTTTCTGAGATAACTGTTCGACCAGATAATCCCGGTCGGATTGGTTAATCCACAGACCAAGGCCGGCTGACGTGGAAGAATTCCCGATCACATCTTCACGGGTGTAACCTGTAATTTTGCAAAAGCCCTGGTTTACATCGATATACACCCCATCGTTCATCCTGTTGATGTTGATAGAATCCGGGCTTGTCATGAAGGCTGTAAAGAACTTCTTCTCACTGGCCCGAAGGGCATCTTCCATGGTTTTTCGGGTGGAGATGTCTCTGATGAATGACTGATAACTGCCATCGGGCATCATGCTTGTAATCATTTCGACTGCAACCAACGAACCGTCTTTTCGTTTCAGGTTACGTTCGCGCCTTATGGTTTTACCAGCCCGGAGGGCTTTGTATTCCCACGGGACCCGCTCGAGTTCAGGGGCAGCAAACAGGACATCAATACTGAAGCCAATCATTTCATTCAGGCTGAAGCCGGTCAGCCGCACAGCGCTCTTGTTGGCGTTTATGATAATACCCTCGGGAGAGCCCAGAAGGATCGCATCCACTGCAAGGTCGAACAGGGTGCCGAACAGATTTTCATTGTTCCGAAGCAACTCTTCAGTCCTTTTCTGTTCCGACACATCATACATCACCAGATGACACCGGCCTGAATCCCTGAAGGCAATACCTTCAATCCTGACCTGGATCTCTGCCCCGTCAGGCATTATGCATATTGCCTCACAGTTCTTCTTTCCTTCGAAACGATAGACTTCCTCCAGGAACAGTCTGAATTGTTCACCGGATCTCTCACTCAGATAATCGGAGAGATTTCTGCCTTTAAGTTTTGAATGTTCCCGCTGAAGAAGTCCGGCACCGCTGATATTGAGGTCAAGAATCTTACCTTCCCGGTCCGTGGCAAACAGGCAGGCTGGAGCAAAATTGAAAAGTTCGGGGTGTAAATGCCGGTCAGGTTCCGGTTGTATTTCGGCGGGCTGATCACCCTTGTTCTCACTCAGGTCGGAAGAGTTTGATCGTTCCATAGGTAATGAGCTGGGTTAGAATGAATAGACAGATAGTACGGCAGATAGATTTAATTGGATACGATGGAAGTTAAAATTAAAATCCCGGGTTGTAAATAGCTTTTTGCCGGAGTTAAACATTCAGTGAGTTTACATGAACAAGTTGATCCAAAAATACTATATTTTCCCCTGTGCATGAATGTTTAACAAAAATATAGTCTGGTTCTCTTCTATATAAAGACCTTCGGGCAGGCAGGCTTTTGTCTTTGATCAGCTTAGGGCGAAGAGCTTAGGGCAGAGGGTGTAGTCAATCAGTTGTCAGTCAATTGTAATTCAATGGTCATTCGTAGTCATTCATGGTACGCTCTTTTATCTTTTGTCTTGAATCAGCTGAGAGCTAAGAGCAGAGAGCATGGGGTACAATTGAAATTCAATTATCTAATCAGCTAATCACTGTTGTCCGGGGAACATCAGAAAGAAATTAATAATCAGTCGCTTCCTCACCCCCAACCCCTCTTCCCGATGAATCGGGACAGGCTCTGAAGGAGATGGGCTTAATCAGCTGACTATCTATGATTTATGCAGCCCGGGGCAGTATTAACCGGTCAATACTGATCAGCTAATCATCGAATCAGCTAATTAGCTAATTAACTAATACTTACATTCTTAAATTCTCAAATTCCCACATTCCTATCTTTTATCTTTTGTCTTGTCCCTGTTCAACCTTGTTTCTCGCAGATTTCGCAGAAAAAAACCGCAGATCCTCGCAGAAAGCACCTACTTATCAGCGCTTATCTGCGTTTTGATCTGCGTTATCTGCGAGAACTCTTATTTCAGTCTTTTCCTTTTGT
>CAZJCG010000033.1:29076-39442 GCA_964544545.1 uncultured Lentimicrobiaceae bacterium
CTTTTTCCTTTTGTCTTTTATCTTTTTTAATAGCTGCGGGCGAAGGGCTTAGGGCAGAGGGCGAAGTCAATCAATTGTAATTCAATAGTCATTCATAGCCATTCATTGTAATTCATTGTCATTCATAGTGGAATCTTTTATCTTTTTACTTTTATCTTTTATCTTATAAATGCTGAGAGCGTAGGGCGAAGGGCCGGGAAGAGTGTCTGGCTCTCTTTATCTTTTTCCTTTTGTCTTTTATCTTTTTTAATAGCTGCGGGCGAAGGGCTTAGGGCCGGGGAAGAACAGACATAACATCTTTTATCTTTTTCCTTTTGTCTTTTGTCTTTTTATCTTGAAACCTGTTGAGAAATGTATAACAGAAAATATAGCTTGTTTCACAGAACCTCTGCAACCACGAAGGCACTGCCGCTTACAATCACGAGATCCTGCTCTGCGCATGCGGCTCTTGCGGCCTGGAGGGCCATCTTCACCGACGGGTACGATTCACCCTGCAATCCCGCGGCTTCAGCCTTACTTTTCAGGAGATTAGCATCAAGCCCTCTCGGTATATCGGCCTTGCAGAAATAATACCTTGCCTGCTTCGGCAGGAGTTTCAGCATTGCACTCACATCCTTGTCGCTTACGACTCCCAGCACAAAATGCAGCTTCCTGTATGGCGTGCTCTCCAGTTGAAGCATCAATTGGGTTATGCCGTCCGCGTTGTGACTGATATCAACAATGGTTTTCGGCTGCTTCGACACGATCTGCCAGCGCCCCTGAAAACCGGTATTGCTGATCACCTTTCTGATCCCGTTGCGCAAATGAACATCAGTGATCCTGAATCCTGACTGCTTCAGTACTTCAACCGCCTGAAGTACGGTTACAAGGTTCTTAAGCTGGTACCTGCTGCTGAGCGGTGAAAAGAATATCCCGAAGGCTTCTCCGTCCCGGGTGATTTCAGTCCGGAGAAGGGGGCTGGCATGATGGGTGAGACCCGACGAAACAACCTTGTACCGCTGGTCGGCAAAGATGACAGGGGCATCTGCTTCAGCAGCCGTCTTTTTGAAAACATAAGCGGTAGTATCCTGCGTTTCGCCCACTACCAGCGGAATCCCTTTCTTGATAATACCGGCTTTCTCAGTGGCAATGGCTTCCGGGGTATTCCCGAGGAACTGCATGTGATCCATGCCGATATTGGTGATAACGGTCAGGACCGGGGAGATGATGTTGGTGGAATCAAGCCTGCCGCCCATGCCGGTTTCCATGACGGCAATATCAACATTCTCCAGCCTGAAATAATCGGAAGCCAGGGCAAAGGTCCATTCAAAGAAAGAAGGTTTCAGGGCATCGAAGTCGGAAAGATGTTCACTCACAAACCGGCTTACCTGTCGGCGCGGGATCATTTTCCCGTTGACCCGGATCCGCTCCCTGAAATCTTTCAGATGCGGAGAGGTGAATAACCCGGTCTTGTAACCCGCCTCCTGGAGGATGGAAGCTAGAAAATGCGAAGTGGATCCTTTCCCGTTGGTGCCGGCAATATGAATGGTACGATAGGATAGTTCGGGATTTCCCAATCGCTTTCCCAGTTCCTGCGTAGTGCTGAGGTCTGCCTTGTAGGCCGCAGCTCCCACCCTGTGGAACATGGGTAACTGCGTATAGAGGTATCGGAGGGTTTCAGAATAATTCATCCGGCAAAATCTTTAATCAGTGCTGCAGTTGATCACGTCCGGACAAGTATCTTCTCAGTGCCGGCTTTTCTTCTGCAGTATTTTCCAGTCAGCATCCACCTTGATATTCATCCCATAGTTGAAGGACAGGTTTTCCAATCCTGTATCATAATACGACTCAAACCTGAAACCCAGATAGATGCCTTTCCCTATCTCCTTGTCAAGCAGTAATTTAGCATTCAGGAGATTGCGTGTATCTTCATAGTACCAGTCGTTTAATTGTGAAATCGACTGATACAGAGGCTCTCCCAGCGGGGAGAAATAGTATTCGCCATGGAAGTAGGAGAGGAGCAGGCTGGCCCAGCGGTACTGCAGCTTTCCATATGTGTATGATGCAAAGCCCTTTGTATAAGGGATCGTCCCAATGCTGGACCGGTCGGCAGCCTGGACCAGGTAAGCGCCCAGGAGATATTTCCATTGCTGATCCGGGTGAAAGGAGCCTTCATATTCAATCCCGGGCGCAAGGTTGAGCCTGGTTTCAAGAGGCTGGCCGGATTCATCCACCTGGCCGCCGAAATGATGAACTACAGCCTGCAGATGAGCGCTCAGTGCATTCTGTCCGGGTGTTCCAAGGAGAAGTACTGAAGAATTGGTGCCGCCGGTGATCTCTTCCTTCGAATTGTCACCCGGCAGGATGAAGTGGTCCCAGCTGATCCAGACATCGGAATTTATCCTGCCTTTTTGCAGCAGCAACTGGATCCCGTATTCAGGATTGCGGGTAAAATAGTTATCGGAACAGTAAATGGGTTCCAGTAAGCGGTGACCCAGCAAGCCGTGCAGTTGCCCGAAAACAATTCCGATACCGGGGATGGGATTGTATTCAAACCTGAACACCGGTATGGAAGTATTGAATTTCGCCGTACCGTAAAAGTACCTGAAGAACCAGCCGGCTGTGAGAGTTGTGTTCTGAGTAAGTGAATAGGAAAGCTCTGGCTGGATTTGCGAACCGAAATAGGTGATTCCTTCCTGGAAGGGATTGAAATATTCGTTATTCTTTAAAAAGTTGTTGTTATGGACAGAAAACCACAGCGTGCCGGCTTCCCGCTGCATGATGGTGTCTCCGGAATGATACGACCGGTTTATTTCCTGCGCTCCGGCGGAAGCGAATGTCAGTATCAGGAAGCAAAACAGGCCTATGTATTTCATCCGGTTACTCGATTATTCGTTTTTAAAGCTCAGGATATGTCCGTCAGTAAATCCGGCCAGGATGGTACCGTCAGGATTGGCAGCAAGCGAAAGTATGGTATCGTCCGGTAAATGACTGTTGGTTTTGGTATACGATGTCCATTTCCCGTTCAGCATCTTCAGCAACCCGGCTCCTTTTGTCCCGATCCACAGACTACCGTCATGAGAGACCAGGAGCCCTGTGACGGGCGCACCGGTTCCGGTGTTCAGGATGTTCACATCATCGCCGTTCATTCTGATGATGTGTGAGGAAGCCGTGCCTGCCCATATGGTTCCGCCGGGGCTCTGGCAGGTGCAGTTGATCCTTGATGGCCGGATTCCCAGGCTTTCAAAGCTTAGCCCGGCGAATTCAGTTCCTTTCAGGATCAGGAAACCTTTGTCAGCAGTTCCCATCCAGAGTTTCTGATCCTGGTCGATTGCCAGGGCGGTAATTCGTGATGAAGCAATTGCCGATGATCCGGGAGTAAAGAATTCCCAGCGGTCCTGAGTAAACCTCGCAATTCCGCCGCTGTTCCGGTCTCCATCAATCCCGGCCCAGATGATCCCAATCCCCTGCAATGCCAGAGAGGTAACCTTTCTGCCCCTGAATTCTGTCATCTCAGTCCAGGCAGTACCGTTGTAACAGGCAAGCCCTGACTTCCATGCCACCCATAGGATACCGTTTCCGTCGCGCAGCATGGCTGTAACGGAATCGAAGGCTATGCCTGAGTTGTCCACATTGATGACGTTCCATTCATGGCCATCGGAAAAAAGCAAACCTTCACAGCCTTGCCCGCCCAGCCATTCACTGTGCTCGTTTTCAACCAGGATGCAGGAATAAGGACGTGGTGCGATGTCAGGCTTTTCATAAAAATAGATACTCCAGGGGACCGGCGGGTAAACATCATTCCGTTCCTTGCAGGATGATATGACAGCTGTAAGGATGATGAGAAAGATGCAAACCCGGAGACTGGAACGCATGGATGACATTTTTTGAATGCGCAAAAATACGGTATCCCCCGGATTGACCATATGGGTTGATTGAAATGAAGCAAGAAAAGTGTGGATCTACCTGGTTTTGACGAAGGTGTATTTGATAGTGCCGATCTGTTCTTCGGCAGCAGCGGGGTTTGCGGCGAAGACTGCCCTGCGTGCGGCATCCTCAGCCTGCTGCCTCAATTGCTGGTCGGAAATGGTAGTTCCCTTAGCCCCGGCCTGTGCACGTATCACTCTGCCACTACGGTCGACATAGATCCGGACAACGATAAAACCCGTTTCGTCGGAATTGTAGTTCGGTTTCGGGAGACTTTTTGCTCCGCGACCTCCAAGATCGTAAGAAACGCCATTCCCCTTGCCGCCCAGACCGTCATAACCTTGTCCGTCGGGAGTGCCGGTTGGTTTCCCCTGGTCGCCGGGCTTTCCCGTGATCCCCTGGCTGCCGCCGGTGGTAGTTTTGTTGCTTTTGCCTTTATAGAGGGCATTGGGATTGGTGACAGGCTGCTTTACGGCTTCAGGTTGAGGCGTCGGTTTGGTAACCTGCGAAGTGGTTTGCTTGTTGGTCTTTTTGTTGATTTTCTCCAGTGCCGGATTCTCATCATTATTTTCGGTGATCATCTCATCATCGGCTTTCGAAGGCGCCTGCGGAGGTGCGGTACTCGGTAAAAGGGCGGCTTCCTCCGGCTGGATGTCTCCCATACCATCGTCGCTGTTCCCGAGGTTCACTTCAATGCCTTCTTCTCCCGGCAAAGGAAGCGGTGTCCTCAGGGCGAAAAAGAACAGCAACATGATCACAATCCCGTGGAAGACCAGGGTGCCGGCAATGGCCCAGATCCTTTGTTTTTGATCACCCGGTTTATCGGTAAGGTATTGTGACATAGTTTTATTCAGCGTTCAGCACATGAAGTCGGGTCGAAAGATCACTTGGCGGCTTCTTCCGGCGGTTTGGTGGCCAGGATCACCTTATGCTTGGTTTTCATGAATTCGTTGATGTTGTTCACCGCGTCGATCACATTCACTACATACTGGATAGGAACGGTACGGTCGGCACGGAGAACAATGGTAGCATCCCCTTGTCCGGCAAGCGATTGCAGCAGCGTTTGTTCCAGGTTAGCTTCACTGGCCTGGGTCTCATTGACAAAGAACTGGTACTGGTCGTTTATATAAACGGTTATGGACTGCTTGGCCATGGTCTTGCTGGTGCTCGACGGAAGCAGCAATTTGATAGCGTTGGGGCTTACCAGAGTTGAGCTTAGCATGAAGAAGATAAGCAGGAGGAATACCAGGTCCGACATCGAAGCCATGCTGAATTCGGTGCTTATCTTATGTTTTGATTTGATGGGCATTGCTCAGGATTGTTAGGAACGGCAATTGGATACGTTTATTGAGCCTTTATTTGACCGGTTCGTGGAGAAGATCCATGAATTCGGTCGCCCGGGCCTCGAGTATAAAGACAACGTGCTGAACTCTGGCTACCAGGTAGTTGTAACAAAGCAGCGCCAGGATTCCAACGATCAGTCCGGCAACGGTAGTGATCATAGCCTGATAAATACCACTCGAAAGGAGCTGGATATCGATGTTGTTCCCGGCCATCGACATATCATAGAATGCCTTAACCATCCCGGTAACTGTTCCCAGGAATCCCAGCATGGGGGCTGCACCTGCAACGGTGGCAATCACGCTGAGGTTTTTTTCGAGTTTGGCAATTTCCAGACTGCCTACATTATCGATGGCAGCACGGATATCGGGAAGGGGCTTTCCGAGGCGATGAAGTCCTTTCTCAATCATC
Source organism: uncultured Lentimicrobiaceae bacterium (assembly GCA_964544545.1). Classification (GTDB taxonomy): domain Bacteria; phylum Bacteroidota; class Bacteroidia; order Bacteroidales; family UBA4417; genus UBA4417. The sequence continues at coordinate 34,735 of CAZJCG010000033.1, forward strand.
CGGGCAATGGGGGAGAAGTTGTTCTTGCACAGCGACATGGCCGAGTCAAGCCTTCCGTTGAGCATGAAATCGCGGATGTTGTTCATGAAATTGGCATCTTCCTTCGATGCTTTGCGGATCACGATAAATCGCTCTATGAACAGGTAGATGGCAATTACCGACAGCAATGCGATCGGGATCATAATGGGACCGCCCTTGAGCGTAAGGTCCCAGATCGACAGGGATATCTGGGTGGGCTGAGGTTTAGGAATGCTGGTGAGCACCTGGGTTGCAGTGTCGGCTGCCGTGGTGGCCGGATTTACGATCTGAAGAATGACTCCGTTCATTAGTGTACCTGTTTTAACGAATAAAGGTATGCCTTTTCAAAAGGCCGGGAATTGGATTGACCGGCTGTTTGTTAACAATTTTCTGTTAAATAACTGAATTTTGGCGGAATTATTACAGCAAGGCCCTATTTATACTGTACATGATGATAATTAATGATTGTCTAAAAAACTCAAAATGTATCATGCATTGAATTCAGAATTCACCATCCGGAAGTCAGAGAAAATATTTAAATGCTACCATTATTTCCACTATAAAGCAGAAATCGCTAATCAGCATTTTTACTTTAATGGTTAAAAATGACGAATGCCGATTAACGAATGAAAAATGATGAAGTGGCTTTCTTGAAGATTCACTTCTGAAATCAAAAATGATTCAATATTCAGCTGTTTGCTCCCTCCCTGCTTGCAGGGAGGGTTGGGGAGGGTATAAGACTTTGAATGACGAACAATCGATTTAAGAATCGCGAAGTGGCTTTCTTTGAGATTCACTTCAAAAATCAGAAATCGCTAACCAGCATTTTTACTTGAATGGATTAACGAACAATGAATGATAAATGAATTTTTAAACAGTTTCTTAGTGGAGTCGCTTCAGGACAGGGCGTTCGGTGTCTTCACGACTCAAGGGCACCAGTTCTGTCATCACGCTGCTGGTATCCAGCCCGTAAGCCCTGACATCACTCAGACCCAGCCTCGACAGGATGGTATAATTGTCCATGATGAACTGGTCGAAGGGCGGAAAATCAAAGTCGTAGTTCTGGATACGTTTGATCAGGATGAACCGGAAGTCGGCTGGAATATGAAATTTCTGCAACGAAGGATAGTTTGAGTCGATGTTGAATTCCTTGTTATCCACCAGTTCCTTTAATACCTGGGTGAAGAAGAGGTTGATCCGGGGCTGCACTTTGAATCCGACCCGGAATTCAACACGCATAAGCACACCCGGGATGAGTTTGTCGACCGAATAATCGAGCAGGTGCGGTTCATCACAGATGTGCACATGGATCAGCCAGTAGGTATCAGCCCTCTTCGGACTCTTATTGAAGATGGAATAGATGATCTTGGCTTCCACGTCGGTAGGGAAATCGGCCCGCGTAAGATACACCAGGTTTGTAGCGAACTTGGGGATCGAGGAGTCCTTGCTCAGCGCTTTGAGAGCCTCGGAATGATCGGCGATCTTTACGAAGCGGGTGAAGCGGTTTTTCAGCAAACGTGCCCGGTACCATACGAACATCACAAAGGCAATGATCCCGGCCAACAGCAGCGTGAACCATCCTCCGTGCATGAATTTCGAAAGGTTGGCCATCAGGAACGATCCTTCAATCATCAGATAAATCAGTGCGAATGCTATGATGAAAGCGATATGATGCTTTGAGATCCTGAGGTAGAATATCATCAGGAAGGTCGTCATGAGCATCGTAATGGTAATTGCGAGTCCATAAGCGGCTTCCATATTCGACGAATTCCTGAAAAGCATGATTACCAGAACACAGGCTGCAAAAAGCATCCAGTTAATGGAAGAAATGTACAGTTGCCCTTTTAAGGTAGTCGGATAGCTGATCTTAATTTTGGGCCAGAGGTTAAGCTGTATGGCTTCGCTGATGATGGTATAGGAGCCGCTGATCAGGGCCTGGCTGGCGATCACCGCAGCCAGGGTAGCGATGATCACCCCGATCGGCAGAAACCAGCCGGGCATGATGGCAAAGAACGGATTGGGCATGGATGCAGCGGGTATGTCATGACTCAGTATCCAGGCACCTTGTCCCAGGTAATTCAGAATAAGGGTTGATTTAACGAATATCCAGCTTATCCGGATATTATGAAGACCGCAATGTCCCAGGTCCGAATAGAGAGCTTCCGCCCCGGTGGTACAAAGGAATACGGCCCCCAACAGGACAAATCCGTGCGGAAAAGCCACCAGCAGGTTAATCGCATACCAGGGATTAAATGCTTTCAAAATGGCGGGGTATCCGGCGATATGTGCTGTTCCCAGTACAGCCAGCATGGTGAACCAGATGAACATGATCGGTCCGAAGGACTTGCCGATGGCAGCGGTGCCGAACTGCTGGATAAGAAAGAGACCCGCAATGATCGCCAGGGCGATCGGGATAACGGAGAGTCCGGGATGGGTCAGTTGCAGACCTTCCACCGCCGATACCACCGTGATGGAAGGAGTGATCACCCCGTCGGCCAGCAAAGCACTGGCACCGATCAGCGCAACCGAATAGAGCCATTTCTTTTTCTTACGGACCAGCGCGTAAAGAGCCAGTATGCCACCTTCCCCTTTATTGTCGGCCCGCAGTGTTATCAGGACGTACTTCAGGGTAGTCTGTAAGGTAAGGGTCCAGATGATACAGGAGATCGCCCCGAGGATGAACGGTTCCGAGAGGTTGCCGCCCGAACCCGCCACGATGGCCTTCATTACGTAGAGTGGTGAAGTGCCTATGTCGCCGTAAACAATTCCAAGGGTGATGATCAGACCGGCAATGCTTAGCCTGGTCCCGTGCTTAGCTTTCATCAATCAGGTGAGAAAAAAACGCGCAAAAGTACGCTTTTTCTCAATTTGATTGCATCGTATCCGGCGTCTCCGGAGCAACGGTATTTTCGATCTGCGCTGCCTTGTGTTCCTTGCGGTGCGGGGCATGCGGATGCCAGCCGACAACTCCCAGCATTACGAAGAAACCTACAATGTAGGCCAGGGTAACATGCCAGCCGTGTTTTACATAACGGACCACCGATTTGGCTTCGGGATACATATTGGAGAGCGCAACACCGGCTGATGATCCGAACCAGATCATAGAACCGCCAAACCCAACGGCATAGGCGAGAACGCCCCAGTCGTATCCTCCCTGGTCGAGGCAGAGCTTGGTGAGGGGAATATTGTCGAACACGGCCGAAACGAAGCCCAATGCAAAGGCACTCTGCCATGATGCTTTAGGAAGTTCATCCACAGGCATCAGCGAAGCGCAGGTGACCAGTGCCATGAGGAAAATCGTTCCCTGTAACGATTTGGGGATTTCATGCCAGGGAGCTTTCCGGAACGTGGCTCCGATCAGGATGGCAATCCATACGCCTGCTGCCGGAAAATCCAGTGACCAGTTGGTGATGATGGCGCCAACCAGGATCATCACAACGATCCCGAGCTTACCGTAATCGATTTTATTGGATTTCGATGCATTTTTCTGGATAGGCTGGAATTTATGCTGCTGTTTGGCGGCGATGATCCCGAAGATCAGGAATGCGGCCAGTGAGGCAATGAAAGCATGGGTAACATCAAGCGGATTAACACCATCAATCCACATCAGGGTCGTAGTGGTATCGCCCACTACCGATCCGGCGCCGCCCGCATTGCTGGCAGCAACAATGGCGGCGAGGAAGCCGATATGTACTTTGCCTTTGAACACCACCATCGCGATGGTCCCGCCGATCATGGCAGCAGCAATGTTATCCAGGAATGAGGAGATGAACATGATCAGGAAGAGCAATACCAGACCGCCTTTCCAGTCGTTGGGCAGGATTGCCGGCAAGGCATCGGGTACTCCGGATTCTTCAAAATACTTGGCCAGGATGGCGAAACCGAAAAGCAATCCCAGCAGATTCAGCAACACTCTCCATTCTCCTTCTTTGCCGGCTGTGCCTAAAATGTGTTCCGAAAGAGAAAACTCAGGAAGGAAGAGGTACTTGAGCAACAGGATGGAGGCCAGCCCAATAAGTGCGACGTACATGGTCTTGTTGTGGAAAACGGCCACACCGATCAGCGTCAGTGCAAACAGGACAAACTCCAGCCGGATACCGAAGACCATGGGCATTACTGCTGTAGTAGCAGCAAACGTAGACGAAGGAAGCAGGAGCAGAACCCCAAGCAAAACCAACGGCAATGAGTAGAACAGTTTTTTCATGCACAAAATCAGTTAAGAATGATTATTTTAACTCCGGGTTCCTCCCGGTTAGATTGAATATCAGGTGATTAAGTGTTGCTCAACTGGCGCTGCGATAAAAAGCGGGCAAATGTACATATTTATACTGAATCTCAACAGGATTGCCACAAAGTGGACTCTTTGAGTCGAAGCAATGCTGTTTAGATTCAGTTATACTGAGCGTGTTCCCAAAAACATTTTACCCAGAAGGGTCACTCCGAAGGAGCACTTCGAGCCCCAGAGGCAACCCCGTTCAGCCGAAGTATAAAAAGGATTAAACTATCATGGTGATAGCGAAAAGTTTAGACCGAAGGAAGCAACAGAAGGCTTCTATCTTCAGGCTGCAAAGAGCACAGGGCTAAGGGCAGAGTAGAAATCACTTGCTATTCATAGTCATTCATAGCCATTCATGATCATTCATTGTGAATTCTTTTATCTTTTTCCTTTTGTCTTTTGTCTTAAAGAAGC
>CAZJCG010000034.1:0-23619 GCA_964544545.1 uncultured Lentimicrobiaceae bacterium
CAGTCTGCGCCGATCTGATATCACGAATCTAAACCAATGAATCTATGTTGTTTACATTGGTCACATTATATCGGCGTAAGGTGGTCAAGATAGTCGGCGCGTCCAACAAATGTAATTTTTTGTTCGGATCTGGCTCATAATCCAAAGGCCAGGTGACGACTCATTACCCAGATGATTTCCAGATCATGACATTCAAATTGGGGCATAGTCTGGCGTATTTCTGGCGTGGGCACAAAAAAACCACTTACAAAACGATGTAAGTGGTTGATATTGAGGCTCCCCCTGCTGGACTTGAACCAGCGACCCTCTGATTAACAGTCAGATGCTCTAACCAACTGAGCTAAGGAGGAATATAATTATGTAAAGAACTTTCAAGTTTCCCGGCCAGCGACCCTCCCGACTTTCAGTCGGGATGCTCTAACCAACTGAGCTAAGGAGGAATATAATTATGTAAAGAACTTTCAAGTTTCCCGGCCAGCGACCCTCCCGACTTTCAGTCGGGATGCACTAACCTCCCGATAGTTATCGGGATGAGCTAAGGAGGAATATGTCCCTGAAAAGGGACTGCAAAATTAAACCAACATTTCAAATAAACAATATCTTTGCAGAAAAATTTACCTGATGAGTATTGTAGTTGTTGGTACCGTTGCTTTCGACAAGATTGAAACCCCTTTCGACAAAACTGACAAGATCCTTGGAGGCGCCGCCACCTATATATCCCTGGCCGCATCACAACTCGGAGGAAGTGTAAACCTGGTATCTGTGGTAGGCGGTGACTTCCCGTCCGAATACATCGATCTTTTCAAAAAATACCATGTAAATACCGATGGTCTGCAGATCCGGCCCGAAGGAAAGTCTTTCTTCTGGTCAGGCAGATACCATACGGATATGAACACCCGCGACACCCTGGTGACCGAATTGAATGTGCTGGCTGATTTTCAGCCTGTTCTCCCCGAATCATACCAGACTCCTGACTTCCTCATGCTTGGGAACCTTACACCGGCCGTCCAAATGGCCGTATTGGATCAGCTCCGGAAACGTCCGCGCCTCATCGTGATGGATACAATGAACTTCTGGATGGACACCGCCTGGGATGACCTCATGAAAGTGATCGCCCGGGTGGACGTGCTTACCATCAACGATGCGGAAGCCCGACAGCTTACCGGTGAATACTCCCTGGTGAAAGCTGCCCAGAAGATCCTCACCATGGGCCCGAAATTCCTTGTCATCAAAAAGGGTGAACACGGGGCCCTGCTCTTTAATAAAGAAAACGTTTTCTTCGCCCCGGCCCTGCCGCTGGAAGAAGCTTTTGACCCTACAGGGGCCGGCGATACCTTTGCCGGTGGATTTATAGGGCATCTGGACAGAACCAAGGATATCTCCTTCGAAAACCTGAAAAATGCCATCATTTACGGCTCTGCCCTGGCATCATTCACGGTTGAGAAATTCGGAACCGAAGGCCTGCAAAACCTTACTCCTGCGATGATCGACGAACGGGTTAACCTCTTCATCGACCTGGTCCAGTTCGACATTTCACTGGTAAACAGTTGATCGCCGGATAAAACTGAATGCTTTAACCTGTCACAGACCCATGACAATTGGTTGATAAAGAGCCTGTTATGATTACCAGCAAACCCGCCGGTATGCTGCATCCTGCCCTGACCACTCTTCGGACTATTCTCAGCAAACCCCGTCATCGTCCGGCAGAACCAAGCTGGTTCAAAACACGGTATTCCACTTCGTACATCCTAATTCCTGCACCCCTTTGGAAATCAAAAACGATTTTTTAACTTTGCAGCCCTTTTCTCAGGAATAACTGTTTCAATCACAATAAATTCAGGCCCCAATGAAGGTTTACAAAACAAACGAAGTAAAAAATATTGCCCTGCTAGGCAGTGCTAAATCCGGTAAGACGACCCTGGCGGAGTCGATGCTATTCGAAGCCGGACTCATTAACCGCCGTGGTACAGTTGAAGATAAAAACACTGTTTCCGATTACCGCGAGATAGAGCTTGAAAGGCAGAACTCGGTTTCCTCCACTGTTCTGTATGCCGAATACAAGGGAAAGAAGATCAACATCATCGACTGCCCCGGATTTGATGATTTCATCGGTGAAGTAGTTGCCGCCCTGAAGGTTGCCGATTCGGCAGTAATGGTTGTGAATGCACAGAACGGCGTTGAAGTCGGTACCGAGATCAACTGGAGGCATACGGCCAAAAACCACACTCCGGTCATCTTCGTTGTAAACCAGCTTGAACATGAAAAAGCCAACTTCGATGAAGCCATCCGCCAGATGAAGGCTCAGTTCGGGAGCAATGTCACGGTTGCCCAGTATCCTGTTGGCGATGGTCATGCTTTCCATGGCATCATTGACCTGCTGCAAAAGAAAATGTACAAATTCTCCGACGGAAAGGTAGAAGTTGTTGATATCCCGGCTAACGAACAGGCTAAAGCAGAAGAGTTGCACAATGCACTGGTCGAGAAGGCTGCCGAAAGCGATGAAAGCCTCATGGAAGCTTTCTTCGAAAACGGAACACTCTCTGAAGAACAGATTGAAACAGGTCTCAAAACCGGTATCGTTAACCGCGGACTTTTCCCTGTTTTCTGTCTCTCCGCCAAGCAAAACAAGGGCGTTGCCAGGCTGATGGAATTCATTGCTTCTTCAGCTCCCTCACCGGATGAGATGCCTGCAGTAAAAACCTTGTCGGGCAAGGAACTGAAATGCAATCCTTCAGACCCCGCTTCTTTGTTTGTCTTCAAGACAGCTATTGAAGAACACCTGGGCGAAATTGCCTTCTTTAAAGTATATGCCGGTGAAGTAACGGAAGCCATGGATATGATCAATGGCCTGAACGCCGGAAAGGAAAGGATTCCTCAGCTGTTGGCCATTGCCGGTAAGAAACGTGAAAAGATCGAGAAGGTAGTTGCCGGAGATATTGCTGCCACCATCAAGCTGAAGAATACCCGCACCAATGAAACGCTGAACTCACCGAAGAACTCCGATGATGTGATCGCTCCGATCGAGTTCCCGGCACCTAAGATCAGCTTTGCCGTGAAAGCTAAAAACCAGGGTGACGAAGAAAAACTGGGTGCCCGTCTGAATGAAATGCACAAGGTAGATCAGACCCTTGAAGTTGAGTACTCCAAGGAACTGAAGCAGATTCTCCTCAAAGGACAGGGCGAACTTCACCTGAATATCGCCAAATGGCACCTGGAAGTCCTGGATAAAATTTCGATTGAATTCCTTGCACCCAAGATTCCGTACCGTGAAACAATCACCAAGTCGGCTTCTGCAATGTATCGTCATAAAAAGCAATCAGGCGGAGCCGGACAGTTTGGTGAAGTTCACATGCTCATCGAGCCTTACTCGGAAGGAATGACATTCCAGCAGACTTACCCGGTCCGCGGAACAGATGAAACTGCTTTGTCATGGGGCGGCAAACTCGTTTTCAACAACTGTATCGTCGGCGGTTCAATCGACGCCCGCTTCATGCCAGCTATCCTTAAGGGTATTATGGAAAAGATGGAAGAGGGCCCCCTCACCGGTTCTTATGCACGCGATATCGTCGTGAATGTCTACGACGGTAAGATGCACCCGGTTGACTCCAATGAACTTGCATTCAAACTTGCCGGACGTAATGCCTTCAAGGAAGCTTTCAAGAACGCCGGCCCCAAGATCCTGGAGCCTATCTATGACGTTGAAGTGATCGTTCCTGCCGACCGTATGGGTGATATTATGACTGACCTTCAGGGACGTCGTGCCATCATCATGGGTATGGACAGCGAAGGAAATTACCAGAAGATAAAGGCTAAAGTTCCTCTTTCCGAAATGAACAGGTATTCCACAGCTCTGAGCTCCATCACCTCCGGCAGCGGCACCTACTCGCTCAAATTTGCCGAGTACTCCCAGGTTCCGCCCGATGTTCAGAACGCCCTGCTCAAGGCTTACGAAGAACAGGAAAAGGAAGAAGAATAGATTACATTTCTTGTTTCATGCAAAAGGCTATCCACCTCTGGCGGGTAGCCTTTTTTCAATGTTGTCTGTAAGCGTGGCTGTTTGTTTCGCAAGGAACAGCTCCGGGAAATGAATGATCAGAATACTCTTTTCTATTCGACTTTTACCCGTATTCCTTCTGAATGAGCGGAGAATTCAGGGGCATACATGCACTGCACACTGGTAATCCCGTTGCTGAATTCTCCCCGCTGGGTGGCGAACAGCCGATATTCAAACACGTAAGTGCCTTTCGGCAGGTAGCTGATGAAAAAGTTGGAGGAGGCGTCGCGCGTGGATTCATAGTATCCAAGCCCCCCCTGCCATTTGTAACCGCTGATCACATTAAGCGGCTCAAAAGCCGAAGCCCGCATATCCTTCAGGTGAACATATTCCATGTCACGATCGGTTCGAAGTTCGACCCTGACGACGACCTTGTCACCCAAATGTAGTACGACCGTATCATTTACAGGCTCAAGCATGGGGCCGGAGGGTGTGTTCATTTCCCGGAACAGTTGCTTTCGCAAACTAAGCGGAGTTTCCGCCGATGTGATCCTGTCGAGCTGCTCAAAGTATTGCCAGTACAGGGCGCCCCAGGCGATGCTGGTATTTGGATTCGTCACCCGGACTTTGCCCATATCGGGGGTTATTTCAGAAGCTGACCAGGAAGTCTTGAAATATCCGGTTCCTGCTTCAGGCCTTGCCGATCCCTCGAGTTTATTCGGGTCAACCTTCACGGAACCTACCTGGATGCTGGCTGGCTTATCATTCAAAAGCAGATCTGTCCCGCGGAGTAATAATGCATAAACAGCTTCGGTGGTGGCCTTGGTCGTCTTCCAGTCCTGGGTTTGCTTCTGTTTGAGCAGCCAAACCTTCAGTTCGTCCACTGATTTGGTGTCGTTCAACACTTCATCATACGCCTCGATCATCAGCGCCTGTGTTTCAACCGGAGCCTGGTGCCAGAACCAGCCTTTCTGTTCATTTCGCCAGTACATGCCCATTTCTTCGTTATGCAGCGCTGTTTCACTCATCGATCGGAGGATCAGGGCAGGCGTTTTTGTATCTGATAACCGGTTTAATGCCAGTGCGATCATACCTTTCAGGTAGTTACCCTTGGTTTTCCAGTAGGTTGCTGCCTGGTTTCTGTAATACCCGAAGGCTTCATCCACGTTTTTTTCTATCGGAATATCTGTCAGGAAATAACTGCGGGCATACAGGTACTGGATGTCCTCATATCCCAGGTGATCGTTTTTCAGGTAATCCTTATCCAATTTTTTCACCTTTTCAAAATCTTCAGCCATGCGGGCATCCAGATATTGAACTGCATTCCGGAGCATTGAACCGATTCTCGCATTATTCTGCTTGTCAATGACTCCAAGATGGTCAAGATGCCCCAAACCGGTAACAATGTGCTGGGTGATATAGCGGTTGTCGGGCATACCGGCGAACCAGGGCCAGCCGCCGTTTGGGGCCTGCATGTCGGCAAGCTTTTTCAAGGCGCCGCCCAGTTCATTGCTCATACGGTTTAGGTCGAAAAGGATGGAAATACGCTGTTTCCTTTCGGATTCATTTGCTGCTTCCCTAACCCAGGGACTTTCTTCCAGCAAAATATTCTTCAGTTCCTGGTTCTTTTCCAGATTTGACTTCAGCGCATCGGGAGAGATCATTTTCCAGCTGTCGAACACCCTTTTGATCTTTGGATCGCTATTGGCTATAAAGGTGGCAATGCTGTTGGCATAATAACGGCTGAAGACCTGTTCGGCGCATTCATAAGGATATTCCATCAGGTAGGGCAGGGCCTGCACGGCATACCAGGCCGGATTGCTTGTGAATTCAAGTGAAAGCCGGTAGTTCCGTAGAGTAGAAGAACTTTTTCCGGAGTTGATAAGCTTCGTGAACGTAAAGTCCTTTGTTTGTCCGGCATTCACCGGCAGTGGCATTGATTCGGTCACCAGCATACGGTTGGTCATAACCGGCACTGCTGCTTCTTCGCCGTCGGAGAAGCTGCCTGCCGATGCTGATACCCTGTAAACAATGGCCTGTAATCCTTCCGGTATTGCGATTTGCCAGTTCACTGTACTGCTGGCCCCTTGAACCGCACCGAAAGTCACCGAAGCCGGTCCTTGCAGGATGCTGTTATCCAACGGTTTCATGGTGTATGCATCAAAGAAATGCAGTTCAGCCGTTCCGTTCAGATCACCGGAGCTGATGTTTGAGATCTTTGTGCTGAACAGCATCCGGTCGCCTTCACGGAAGAAACGTGGCACATTGGGAAACACCATAAGGTCCTTCTGGGTAACCAGAGTCTTTTCGATCTGTCCGATCCTCAAATCTTTGGTGTAGGCCAGCCCCATCATCTTCCACCGTGTGAGTGATTCGGGAATTTTGAACCGGATCACCACTTCACCGCTGTCGTTGGTGCTTAACTGAGGATAGAAGAATGCCGTCTCGCTGAAGTCGCTGCGCATTTTGGCCGGCTGTGAAACGGTTTCAGTACCTTTGGTTGCAGCCGGAGGTAGTCCTTTAGCTCCTGCGTTAGAAAAAACTCCTATTGTACTTTCCTCCTCAACGGCATCCGGAATTTGCATTAACTGCTCATTATTCTTCGCTTTGTAATCCATTGTGGCAATGCCTCTGACCTTTATGCCGCCTGCGAAACGGACAGGCCCTCCAAACCACTGGAATCCGAACCAGTTAAGGGCATCATATTCGCGGAATTTCATAGCTGTTCCCGTTGCAGGTTCCAATGAGTAAACACTGCCTCTCGAACCAAATGCTGAAGTTACGTCCCAGGCCAGACGGGAATAATTGGGACTGAAAAGACTGAAATTCCAGGAATGAGGCATGAAAACGTCGAGCGAGGCATCGTACATACCAGCCAGCAATTCGGCAGCTACCTTTTCGCCTTTACTTCCGGCAATCTTCACCTGCCATTCCTCTTCCTGTCCGGGTAAAAGTTTGGAACGGAAAGAAGCGAAAGTGATATCCAGTTTCTTATTCGTCCAGGGTACGATCACAGGCCGCGAAACCTGGTAACTGCGGTTCATCTTTACGAAGGTGAAGTTCACAACAAAGTTGCCCCTGTGCGATTCATTTACGGGAATCGATTGTCTGCATTGTTCCTGGCTCAGATCGAGGATCTTACGTGAAAGGATCTTGTCATTTTGTTGTACCTCGAAAATAGCTGTGACATTTTTTGCAGCTGTTCCCAGCACGATATCTGCCACATCCCCGGGCTCAAGGTTATCCTTCAGTACTGTCAGCCATTGTGCCATACTGCCGGGTGTGAGTTTTCCGGAAGGAGAAAAAGCCAGAAAACTGCCGGAGGTTTCCACTTTTTCGCCAAAGGCATCGGTTGTAACTACCAGATACATATATTGACCCGGCTTCCAACCGGCAGCTGCCACCCTGAAAATGGAATCAGCAGGTGAATTGAATTCTGATGACCAGACCTGTTTATCCTTTTCCCAGCTGCTGATCTCTCCTTCATTGTCATAAATATCATTCGGAAATTCTTTCTCAAAATCCTGCCGCGAAAGAATGAACTTATCGGGGCGTGACCAGTTCCTGTTCCGGAGCAGGCGGTCGGGTTCCCGCAGCTTCCAGATGGAGATCGTTCCCTTTGCTGGTTCTTTCTGCCCGTTCAGGTTGGTGGTCGACAGGCTGAATTGCAGCGGGCTGTCGAGATTCACCGATCCCGGAATATCCAGATTCACAAGCAAGGCATTGTATCCAACCGAAACCGAAGTTTCTCCGTCGTGGGTTTCTCCATTCTGGTCGGTGACCGTAGCATATACCTCGTAGTTGAAAACCGGTTTGAACTTCTGTCCGACGGTCGGATCGGGGATAGCGGTAAACCGGATGATAAATTCGCCGGATGGGCCGGTAGTAGAGATCCCATTCAGGATTTCCATCCCGGGAGATTCCGGCATCCAGTCTCTCCACCCCCACCACATGTATGGATAGCGTGCTGTGCGTACAACCCTGAAACTAACTCCGGCATCTGTCAGGGCATTGCCGGCATAGGCCATGGCTTTTCCTTTCACCTCAATGGTTTCACCGAGTTTGTATGCTCCCTGAACCGGATTGAAAGAGACTTCGAATTTGGGGCGTTTATATTCTTCAACCTGAACAGAGATGTTGCCGGTTTCGCATTGTATGTTCATACTACCGGTCAGCACATTCTGAGGAGTGACGAAAGATCCTGAAAATGAGCCGAATTCATTGGCAACTACCTCCTGTGAGGCGACCTTTTGTCCGTTCACATCATAAAAGGTAACAACCGTATGGTAGCCCGGATTGACCGAAACATCTTTGTCGAGGCGCCCGATCACAATTCCCTTGAAGAAGACGGTCTGTCCCGGGCGATAGATAGCCCTGTCGGTAAAGAAATGGGTTGTCGTGATCTTCCGGGGCGCCTGATTTCTGTAATAGTATCCCGAAAAATAACTTTCAGTAATGAAGCGGTCGTTGGATGTTGAGAATTCAAGGAAATACTGGTTGTGCCGGTCGCCTTTCTGTGGAGGGATGGTCAGGAAACCATCCTTTCCTGAGTAAAGTACCGGCCCCGGTATGTCGGAGTAAGCCCGGTTGTTGTAGTTGTATTCCCTGTAGAAACATTGCGTTTTCACTTTCGAAAGAGGCTGTCCTTCCTGCCGTCCTGCCACAAATAACTCGTAGGAGCCCTCATCACTTCTCCTGCTGATATAAGTGATCCCTGTCCGCCAGAAACGATTGAGCGTAACGATGGCATCCTTTGGGAAGGCTTCGTCGGAACCAGCAAGCATTACATAATAGCCAGCCTCCGCTGCAGGCAGTCTGATCTCAACGGAATGTTGCTGATAATCCCCGTCATCGGGCAGATTCTGCGACCAGGTCAGTATGGGCTGCCGGTTCCGGTATGCATCAATCAAATCTTCGGTCGAGTTTCCTGCGATCGTACGTTCTTCGTATGGATCTGCCCTGAACAGGCGGAAGTAAAGAGTGCCGGTATTTTTATAGGATACCAGGGCCAGTGCCGGTTTTCCGGGAACTGAAGCATAGTCGGTTGTTATCTCCAGCGAGGGTTTCCGGATTTGTTCCATTAGTACTTTGCAGTTATTCGCGCCATAGGAATCCGGGAAGCGGTGGATGGCAGCATCTGCTATTAAATAAGCCTGTTTGAGATCCCATTTGTGCGCTTCCGAAGCGAGAGGCTTGTATTTCTGAGCCGTGTTCTGCAGGTGGCTGGCGATTTCATATGATACCTCTGTTGAAGAGGGGTGATCCAGGAAACGGTGTTCCAGTTTCTGTAATGCAATCAGGTACAGACTGTCTTTCTCCGGCAGGATGCAGTGTCCATAAAGGAAGGAATATCGTTTGAGTTCATCATCGATAAGCGCCCTGGGGTCCTTGTCGTCCTTATGCATGGCCAGGAGCTGCTGTAAAAGCCGTATAGCCTGGAATTCAAAAGAAACGGTATCGGTCGTTTCGATATTCATCCCGGAAAACTCCGTCGCCGGTAAAAAGTAATCGGGTTTATCCACCAGGAACCTTGCGGCAGGTTGCGTGAGGCCGGTTTCCGTATTCAGATAAAAATCGATTGCCCGGTGGGAGAGGAAGTCAAACAGGGTAGGGCGAAATGCCCTTGACTCGGGCTTAGCAAGCAGGATTGCATCAAACTGGCCGATAGGAATCGACTTAAGGAAATCTGAATTTTCGAGGGATGCAGTGTAGTTCTCAATACATTTCTGCACAATCCTGCGGAGATCCCAGGTACGGATATCATCGGGTTGGAAACCTGTGACAGTTGTACGATCCAGGAATTCAAATCGATTGGATTCATAAAATCTCCAGTACAATTCTGCCAGAACGGAATGAAGGATATTCTTGACGGGTCCCCTGGCAGTGGTAAGCTCAGATTCAACTTCCCGGATATCTTTTTCGATATAGTCTTCTTCAAAACCAGCCTTGAGCGCCATACGGTAAATGGAAGCCTTGAGAAACTGGGCTGTATTGTTTTCTGCCCGGGTTTCCTGGTATATTTTATCGGCAATTTCGAGTGCGGAACGTGGCTGCCCCAGATTTGACAGCGAATCTGCCTGTTTCCATTCCGGATCATATGTTTTCTGTGGGAATGCCGGGAAACTTACCATAAGGATCAGAATAAGAATTGCATATTTCATTTCTGTGAGGATTTCGTTGGGGAACAATAAAGTTAACCAGGATGATGATACAGAGATGCCACGGGCCGGGAAATTCCACACAAGGCATAGGAATTTTCAGGAGAATGATGTTGCGGAAGGCCGTTCCCGGGAAACCTATTTATGTTTGAAATTGATGGGACCCGTCAATCCCGAGTAGGAGGTAAGTTCGATCCTGACGCTGCCGACGCTAAGGGCAGATTCAACCAGCACGGGGATACGGTTGCCGTCATCAGATATCCATAAAGTAACGGGATATGGATCTTCAAAAACATAACCGGTTGCAACCATGGGTTTGATAATCAGACAGTTTATCTTGCCAAGCCGCGTTTTAACCGTTTCACGTCCGACGAAACGTATTTTGGATTGATACACCGAATCGTCGAGCATGAAGGGGACGGGATATTCCTTGCCTGGTTTTGCACCTGTGATGTCGATACAGCGGGCATAGTAAAATGCTGAAATAACATCCTGTACATTCTCGGGAATTGTCGTCACTTTCACTGGGCTGACGGCTATACGCTCCTGGTGCCGGAAAGTGATATTTTCGTTTTTTACATAGTTGTTTTCCCTGGTTCTGCGGCTGAAAAACCATGGGATCAATGCTTTTTCATCGAAATAGCTTTCAAAACGCTCCTCTACTTTATAGAACATTTCAATCAGCCCGGTAGTTTTCCCGTAGCCGACGGCGTGATACGTATCCCTTCCGCCAATTTGCTTATTCTCTTTCGTGACTTCCAGTGTGGCGGTTCCGGCAGTAAGATTGCCGGTGAGCAGCGAATGAAATGCAACTTTATATGTGAGTTTTTCCCCGCGTTTAAAATACTCGTTGTTTATCGAACGGTAGGGTTGAGCCTTGCCTGCATAGAGAACAGTCGAAAGCATCAGAATAAAAACAAGAAACAGGCGGTTCATGGTGTGTCAGTCGGGTGAAAACATCCCTGGTCGTGTGTATAACCAGGACAAGTGAAAATTTGTTGTCCGGCTACTCAAAAAGTATTCCAAAAATACGATGAAAAAAGTCCCTGCCGGCAGTTTATCGTATGAAACGACTTCCTGCTAAAGGATTTATGACGCTGAAAAATGATATTTCAACAGGGACTGCAGCATCGACATCTTAAGAGTTATGACCGAAGCAGCACGATTGAATAAGGGCAGAGGGAGTGCCCGATCCCATAAACAAAATACCGGGTTGTTAGTTTCTGTCATCCGTCTGTGAAACCGGAGTAAGCGCACCACCGGGGCAAAAGCGGGATTGGCTTAAAAGAACTTCAAATTGTGCCTCATTTACCGGGATACTGAAAATTCCCGGCTTATCGATGACAGGAGGAATGCTCTTCAGGCATTTGGCGGCATGGAGGCATTTTTCGGAATTCCAGCAAATGGAACGGGAGGCATGTGTATAGTAACGTATCTTTTTCACTGGGCACTAAGAGGAAGTGGGGGGAAAATCAGGCGTATGGGGTCGTATTGAAAACCAATGGACAGGAATTGAATACAAAAGTACAATTACTGGAATCCATAATCTCAATGATTGCAATTAAATCTGCCAGGTCGTAATTTTTATTCCTTCATATTTATAAGCAGGATACAGTAACCCAACTGACCATAAACGGCAGGCGAAAAGGATTGGTATGCAGAATACATTATACCAATTTTTACTTTTCAGAGGGTGTTTATGGTTCACGAAATAGTTGCTGATTCCTTTATTGCCGGAACTTCTCCGCGAGTTTACTGAGTTTCGTAAGTTTGATTTCGGATAATCCTTCCGGTTCATATCCGGCTGATTTGCATCTTAGAAAAACAGAGGCGGATTTATTGAGGGTGTCGATCAGGTCGAAGGCCTCGAAAACGTCTTTTCCTGCAGCCATGCATCCATGTTTTTCCCAGACAACGGCGCGATGCGTGTTGAACTTCTTCAGGGTGGCCTCGGCGATCTCGTCAGAACCGGGAAGCATAAAAGGAATGAAGCCGGCACCTTCAGGGATGAAGATCATCGTTTCAGGGTGCATCCCCCAGAGGACATGGTTCAGGGCGTTTTCGCTGCAATACTGTCTGATCTGGGTTATGGTGATAAGATCTGTCGGATGGGTATGGATAATGGCTTTATCGACGGCCCCTTTCCGGAACAGAAACTCATGGATGGAAAGATGAGAGCTTAGTTCCGAAGTAGGTTGCAGTTCAGTTCCGTCGTTGGTAAGGAGATATTCCGAATAGGCATTTCCGGAGCCGTTGATCCGGACGATGAGCAATGAATGCCCGGGATCCGAAGCGAGTTCCCTCATCCTGGTTCCGGTACCCGTAACGAGGAAAGTCTGATCCTTCAGGTATGGATGAGGACGGATCAGCGATGTTTCTCCTTTCCCTGGGAATACCTTTCCTTTGGGGATGCCCGGAAAAAATCCGCTGATGTTGACCGAGATATTGCCGGCATTCCTTTCGGCCCAACCTTTCTCCCACAGGATCATTCCCAGGGTGCTGAGCTGTGATACTGTTTGTGCAAATGCCAGCGATGAGTCCATATTTGTCTGTTATCAGATTTCGGCGTTTATATCCGTTTTCGTTGAAAAAATTCTTTCATCAGTGAAGCGCACTGTTCTTCCATGACACCTGCATCAACCTTTGTGCGTGGATGCAGAAAAGATGCTTTCAGCAAAGTGTAACCCCGTTTATCGTCCCGGGCTCCGTATACGATCCTTCCGATCTGGGTCCAGAAGGCGGCACCAGCACACATGGGGCAGGGTTCTACCGTTACATAAAGGGTGCATTCCGAAAGATACTTTCCTCCCAGGTAGTTTGCCGCTGCCGTAAAAGCCTGCATTTCTGCATGGGCGGTGACATCGTTCAACCTTTCCGTAAGGTTGTGCGCCCGTGCGATAATCCGATCCTGACAGGCAATCACAGCACCTATAGGCACTTCGTCTTCCGAAAATGCTTTCTGCGCTTCCTTGAGCGCTTCTTTCATAAATGATTCATCGGAAAATACGGAAAACATGCGACCTATCTTGACTAAGGCAAAGATAAATAATGATTAAGAACCATTATAAATAAACTTAAAAATGAGTAATATTGCAGTTCCATTTGAAAGAGGACTAATGGTGAGAAAGTTTATTGATTTCAGGAAAGGATTCCCTCTGTTGCTGGGAATGTTGTTGGTTCTTTCACTGGGTTCGCGTGCTGCTGAGCCGCAGACGCAGGACTCATCCACAAAAGCTCAGGCTGAAGCCGCCACAGTTCAACCGCACTCATCCGGCAAGTTCAATGCCGGAGAGATGATCATTGAGCACATCATTGATTCGCACGAATGGCATATCCTCACCTGGAAAGGTCATCATGTTTCGATCCCGCTGCCGGTCATCCTGATTGATGAAGGAAAAATTGTGAGCTTTTGTTCGAAACATCTCCGTCATGGTGAAACCTACCGTGGCTATAAGCTGGAGACAGAAGGCAGCAATAAGGGCAGGATAGTCAAAGTAAACAGTGATGGATCGGTGAATGAACAGGCCGCTCTTCCGCTCGATTTCTCAATCACCAAAACAGTGCTTTCGCTCTTCATTGGGGCTGCATTGTTATTGCTTCTGTTCCTTACCATAGCCAAACGATACAAAGAAAACCCCAATAGTGCGCCCAAAGGTGTCCAGTCGATGCTGGAGCCACT
The DNA here is from genome assembly GCA_964544545.1 of uncultured Lentimicrobiaceae bacterium. Taxonomy (GTDB): domain Bacteria; phylum Bacteroidota; class Bacteroidia; order Bacteroidales; family UBA4417; genus UBA4417. The sequence continues at coordinate 13,832 of CAZJCG010000034.1, forward strand.
GATAATCTTCGTCCGCGACGACATTGGCATTCCTGCTATCGGGAAGAAGAAGTACATGAGGTACATGCCTTATCTGCTGACCATTTTCTTCTTCATCTTCCTGAATAACCTGCTGGGGTTGATTCCCTTCTTTCCCGGAGGAGTTAACCTGACCGGCAACCTTGCCGTTACAATGGTAATGGCTCTTTTTACCTTTCTTATCACCTCCTTCAGCGGGAACCGGAGCTACTGGCTCCATATAGTGAACACCCCCGGTGTTCCCTGGTGGCTGAAGATCCCTGTTCCCCTGATGCCGATTGTGGAGATCATCGGCCTCATCACGAAGCCTTTCGTCCTGATGGTCCGTCTCTTTGCCAACATCACGGCAGGTCATATTATCCTGCTTGGCTTCATGAGCCTCATCTTCATTTTCGGAAACATGTCAGCCTGGATCGGTGTAGCCGTTTCACCTGTTTCTATCCTCTTCGGAGTCTTCATGAGTCTTCTTGAATTGCTTGTTGCATTCATCCAGGCTTATGTATTTACCCTGCTTTCAGCTATATATTTCGGTATGGCTATAGAAGAGCACCATCATGAAAATGCCGCTGAGCAGCAGGCTTAACAATCCTAACGTAATCATTCATCATCATTAACCTAAATTCATTCTTATGTCACTTCTAGCCGTTTTATTACAGGCAGCAGCCAACCTGGCACCCATTGCTATTATGGGCGCAGGGATCGGCGCAGGAATCGCAGCAATCGGCGCAGGTGTCGGGATTGGCCAGATAGGCCGGGGAGCACTTGAATCGATCGCCCGCCAGCCCGAAAGCGTCGGCGACATCCGCTCGAATATGATCATCGCAGCAGCCCTTATCGAAGGAGTAGCCTTCTTCGCCATCGTTGTCTGCCTGCTGATCCTGTTCCTTGCGTAATGCAAATGGTCAAATCAATTCATCCCTGCGACTGGCACGGATGAATTGATTTGACCTTAATCCAGCCGGAACGTTGCCGGAGGCAGAAGAATAAGGATTTATCAACCGTTAATTCCGTACCATGGAACTCGTTAAAGTAGATATCGGTTTGCTTTTCTGGATGACTCTCACATTCTGCATTTTGCTGTTTATCCTTGGCAAATTTGCATGGAAACCGATCATGAAAATGCTGCATGAGCGTGAAGAATCCATCGAAAAGGCCCTCAATGCTGCTGATGAAGCAAAGAAGGAGATGATGAAACTCAAGGCCGGAAATGAACAGCTCCTCCTCGAAGCAAAGGAAGAACGGGATGCTCTCATGAGGGATGCCCGGAAAGTGAAGGAAAAGATCATAGAAGAAGCCCGGATCAAAGCCAATGAAGAGGCCGACCGTATCATCGAAAATGCCCGCGAAAGCATTCAGTTTGAGAAACTGGCTGCTATCAATGAACTGAAGAACCAGATCGCATCCATTTCGATCGAAATCGCTGAAAAGTTGATCGGTCAGGAACTTCAGGATAAGGAGAAGCAGCATCAACTGATGGAAAAACTGATGAAGGAAGTTAAGATCAACTAGCGTTTTCAGGAGGCGAACAGCAATCTACCAATCCGATTATGAATCAATCACAGATATCCACGCGGTATGCCAAGGCGCTCTTTGACCTGGCGGAAGAAAAGCAATGCCTGGAAAAAGTGAAGGCGGATATGTCGCTGATTGACACAGTCTGCCACGAAAATCATGAACTCCGGGTACTGCTCTACAATCCGGTAGTAAATGTGGATAAGAAGCAGAAGGTTATGCTGAAGGTTTTTGGCAATTATATCGATCCGCTTACGCTCGGCTTCATCAATATCCTGGCCCGCAAACGGAGAGAACAATATATCGACAGCATCGCTTCCAGGTTTATGGAACTGTATAAAGAGCACATGGGAATAAAAACCGCCCACGTTGTTTCGGCTGTTCCTCTCACCGACTCCGACCGCTCTCAGGCTCTGGAAATTTTGAAGCGACTCACCGACAAGGAAATTGAGCTCAATGAAAAGGTCAATACAGAAATCATCGGTGGATTTATCCTTAAAATGGATGATTTCCAGGTGGACCAGAGCCTGACATCCAAGATCAAGGAATTGAAGAAAGACTTTGAGAAAAACCTCTATATCAAGGGCTTTTAGTGTCAGGTTATAAGAAAAAAAAGAAAATCATATTATCTGAAAAAACAACGAGTATGGCAGATATTAAACCCGCTGAAGTCACTGCAATTCTCCGACAGGAACTTGCCGGTTTTAAGACGGAAGCCGAGATCCAGGAGATAGGGTCCGTGTTACAGGTGGGCGATGGCATTGCCCGCGCCTATGGCCTCACAAACGCACAGAGCGGTGAGCTGGTTGAATTTACCAAGACCGGTATCAAGGGCGTGGTATTAAACCTGGAAGAAGATAACGTAGGGATCGTGCTGCTTGGCGAATCGAATGACATCAAGGAAGGTGACACTGTTCAAAGGACTTGCAGGATAGCATCTGTAAATGTTGGCGACGGTCTGCTGGGACGTGTCATTAACACGATCGGTGAACCTGTCGACGGGAAAGGTGAGATCAAGGGCAAGTTGTATGAGATGCCGCTGGAACGCAAAGCCCCGGGTGTTATCTTCCGCCGGCCGGTGAATGAGCCGCTGCAGACCGGTATCAAAGCAATTGACGCTATGATCCCGATTGGCCGCGGACAGCGTGAGCTGATCATTGGCGACCGCCAGACCGGTAAGTCGGCTATCGCTATCGATACCATCATTAACCAGAAAGAGAATTACGAAAAGGGCAATCCTGTCTATTGCATTTACGTGGCAGTAGGGCAAAAAGGCTCCACCGTGGCCAATGTGGTGAAAACGCTTGAAGACCATGGTGCAATGCCCTATACTGTTGTTGTGTGTGCAACGGCTTCCGACCCTGCTGCCATGCAGTTCTATGCGCCATTCACCGGTGCTTCCATCGGAGAGTTTTTCCGTGATACCGGCCGCGCTGCGTTGGTAGTTTATGACGACCTTTCGAAGCAGGCTGTAGCCTACAGAGAGGTTTCATTGTTGCTCCGCCGTCCGCCCGGACGCGAAGCCTATCCCGGAGATGTATTCTACCTGCACTCCAGGTTACTTGAGCGTGCCGCCAAGATCATCCAGAGTGATGAGATCGCTGCCCAGATGAATGACCTTCCTGACACTATCCGCCCGATGGTGAAAGGTGGAGGATCCCTTACGGCATTGCCAATCATTGAAACCCAGGCAGGAGACGTTTCAGCTTATATTCCGACCAACGTGATCTCAATCACCGACGGACAGATCTTTCTGGAGAACGGTCTTTTCAATGCCGGGATACGCCCTGCAATCAACGTGGGGATCTCTGTTTCACGTGTCGGTGGGCATGCCCAGATCAAGTCGATGAAGAAAGTCGCAGGGACCCTGAAACTGGCCCAGGCCGAATACCGCGAACTGGAGGCATTTGCCAAATTCGGTTCCGACCTCGACGCTGCCACTAAAAGCATCCTCGAAAAAGGCGCCCGTAATGTGGAGATACTGAAGCAGGATCAGTACTCGCCCATGCCGGTTGAAAAGCAGATCGCCATCATTGCCTGCGGAACGCGCGGATTGCTACAAAAAATACCCGTAAAACGCATAAAGGATTTTGAATCAGAATTCATTCATTTCCTTGAAGCAAGTCATCCTGAATTCCTTTCTGACCTCAGGCAGGGCAAACTGGATGACGAACACCTCAAAAAGCTGGATGAACTGGCACGCGAGGTTTCTGTCAAATACTCGAAGTAACCCATTACCATCTGCATAACTGCCGACACAATGTCCAGCTTAAAAGAAGTTCGTATCCGGATTGCCTCTGTTAAATCGACGCAACAGATCACCAGCGCCATGAAGATGGTGGCTGCATCCAAGTTGCGCCGGGCCCAGAATGCTATCCTGAAGATGCGTCCCTATGCAGCAAAGCTGAAAGAGATCCTGCAGAACCTCTCCTCCAACATCGAAACTGCCGGTGATTCCGTATATGCCCGCCCGACCAGTCCCGATAAGGTTCTGTTGATCGTACTGACTTCGAACAGGGGACTCTGTGGAGCATTCAACTCCAATATCATCAAGACCACGCTTCAACTGATCTCACAGAAGTATGAAGCCGCATACAACAGTGGCAATGTCAGTCTGATCACCATTGGCCGCAAGGGTACAGAGTATTTTACCAAGAGAGGTTTCCGCGTGATCGCATCCCACGACTCGCTGTTTGATGACCTGACCTGGGATAATGCTTCAGCTATTGCCCAACAGCTGATGGATTGGTTTGCAGCCAGGGAGTATGACAGGATCGAGATCATATACAACCAGTTTAAAAATGCTGCTGTACAAAAGATCACGGCCGAACAGTTCCTGCCTGTGGAAACTGCGTCATCCGGTCAGGCTGCATCCGGGAAGCCGGAAGAAAAGAACCATGCCGACTATATCTTTGAACCTTCACGGGAGAGTATCGTTACAGAGCTGATCCCCAAATCGTTAAAGATCCAGTTCTATAAATCCATCCTTGACTCTTATGCCTCCGAGCACGGTGCCCGCATGACCGCCATGCACCTGGCCACCGATAACGCCAGCGAACTGCTCAAAGAACTCAACCTGGCTTATAATAAAGCCCGGCAGGCGGCTATTACCAATGAGATCCTGGAGATTGTAAGCGGAGCTGAAGCGCTCAAGGGGTGATTCGGGCAGAGGGTGAAGGGCGGAGAGCAGGGAGCACAGGGCGAGAGGCTGAGAGTTGTCATTCATAGCCATTCATAGCCATTCTTGGCGAATTCTTTTATCTTTTTCCTTTTATCTTTTGTCTTCAATCAGCAGAGGGCGAAGGGCTTAGAGCTGGGAAGAAGCAGATTTCTGGTCTTTTATCTTTGCACTTTTGTCTTCAATAAGCAGAGAGCGAAGGGCTGAGGGGTGTCATTCATAGCCATTCATAGCCATTCTTGGCGAATTCTTTTATCTTTTTCCTTTTATCTTTTGTCTTCAATCAGCAGAGGGCGAAGGGCTTAGAGCTGGGAAGAAGCAGATTTCTGGTCTTTTATCTTTGCACTTTTGTCTTCAATAAGCAGAGAGCGAAGGGCTGAGGGGTGTCATTCATAGCCATTCATAGTCATTCCTTGTCATTCATAGCCATTCATGGTCATTCATAGCCATTCGTAGTCATTCATAGAAGGCTTTAGTTTTAAAGCAGCAGAGGGCGTAGGGCAGGGAAGAAAATGATAGACTTTTATCTTTTTCCTTTTATCTTTTATCTTGTCAAAGCAAAGGGCGAAGGGCTAAGGGCAGGGAATTTGTAAAATGTCATTCATAGCTATTCTTAGTCATTCATAGTCATTCGTTGTGAGTTCTTTTATCTTTAGGCAGCAGAGGGCAAAGGGCAGAGAGCTTGGAGGTACAGTTGAAATTCATATAGAATTTCTAAATTTCTAAATTATCGAATTAACTAATTATCTCATTCTTACATTCTCAAATTCTCAAATCCCCATCTTTTATCTTTTTCCTTTTATCTTTTATCTTTAATTTCCTTCTGCAAATCTCTACTTCTGTGATTGTTTCTTTTTCTCTGCTATAAGGGTGGTGAGTTCATCGTACCACGACTGCCCGAATTTCCGGATCAAAGAGTCTTTCAGGAATACATAGAGAGGAACATCATGGATCTTACCATTGATCAGCGCTTCGTGGCAAACATGCCATTCATGATAATTCAGCGTCTCAAAATCGTTATACCGGCTGATGCGGATCGGGTATAAATGACAGGAGACCGGTTTAACGAAGGATATTTTTTTCTCCAGGTAAGCCTTCTCAATCGCACAACGGGCAATCGATCCTTCGAAATAAACAAAAGCACATTCACGGTCGTGCACGAGCGGGGTAACGTAATGACCGAACATATCATAATCGAATACGCCACCTTTCTCTACCACGCTGATCCCGTCCTCAACCATATACGGCTTGATTTCTTCCAGACAATCTTCCAGGATGGAAATTTCTTCTTCTTCCAGCGGAGCGCCTGCATCTCCTTCAACGCAACAAGCACCCAGGCATTTATCGAGGTCACAAAGGAATTTGATTTCCCTCAAATCATCGGATATCAGTGTATTCTCAATAGCTATCATGAGGCAAAGGTAAGGTTTATCCCATCAACCATTTTTACTGATGGTCCTCAGTAGTTCCCAATTCAGTATTTCCAGCCGTTCCCTGCTTACCTCAATGATCATGTCCTTCCTGAATTTCAACAGCACCCGCGTAAGATTTTCCCTTGAAACGCCTACCAGGTCGGCCAGTTCACGATGGGTGAGCTGTAAGGGGAAACAAGGGCTTTCATAGATCTTTTCCGAAAGATAAAGCAGCGTATCCGCAAAACGACCGTCGATTTTCTTATGACTGTTGGAGACGAACCGGTAATAGTTGTAAAGATTCTCCTTCCCGATCTCCGTAATGATCTGGTGGGCAAAGTTCCCGTTCTCTTTTATCAGTTGTTTGAACGTGTTTATATCGATATTACAGATCTTCAGGTCCTGCAGTGCCGAATATGAATAATGACTGATCTTGTCGCCGAAAAGAGAATGAATTCCCAGATAACTGTGAGGCTTGATGATCTGTATTATCCGGGTTTTATGATTCGCCCCCGTCATGTACTCTTTGACGAAGCCTGTTTTCAGGTACACAATGTTTGAAATCAGGGCATCGGACCGGCTGATGATCTCACCCTTTCTTACGGTCGATTCAATGCTGTGGTCACTCAACATCTCATACTGGGATTTGTTGAGCAGGGATACAGCACATGACATATCCACGCAATCGGCACAACTGCTTTTGTTCAGATCCTCAAAGGTTTTTAACATCTCATCCTGAATTTTCCGTAAAAGTACTGAACGCGGTGATTAACAACACTAAAAATGTGTGATAAATATCACAATGCATTTGAATCCTGACAATACAGGAACTCTACATTTGCGCCATAAACAGGAAACTGAAGTGCCCTTCCTGATCGAGCCGATCCGGCAGATCAGATCGGTGTATCACTTTCAGAAATTGTGTATCCGTTACAAAAGCGTCGTGAAATCCGAATTTTGTCCAAATTATACAGGCTGCCAGTTGATTCACCGGGAAGGATTTCTTCCTGATCCGGAGCAGAAGCCGTATTATATGAAAGTATACTGTGAAGCGGGAGAACAGGGGTGGGGAACATGCCGGCGCTTACAGACGAAGACAGCATTGAACCTTTGCCCGGATTTTGTATTCCCGGATTCGGATCTTACCCCGGATGATATTTTAGATAAACTGGAAAACGAATAATATATGGCAACACTGGATTTAAAAGGGAGAATGTTCGAAGTGGATGGAGACGGCTTTCTGTCTACTCCGGAGATTTGGAATGAAGAAGTGGCGAAGCTTTTTGCCGAATACGACGGGATAACGGAGCTGACAGATAAACATTGGCAGATCGTCCGCTTTATCAGGAAGAATTTTGAAGAAAAGGGGAATGCCCCGATGATCCGCAGCATATGTCAGGAAACCGGCATTAAATTGCGCGAAATATATGAACTCTTCCCTCTGGGACCGGCCCGCGGTGCCTGCAGGGTAGCAGGACTTCCCAAACCTGACGGATGCGTATAAGATGAGCTGGTATATACTATTGACGCTTGTTTCACTGGTATTCTGCTTTCTCGCCTGTCTTTATCACACGTTAAGGATCATCCGTACAGGAGCTCCCAGGGACTTTGCTAAGCCTACAGGAAACAACGCGGCAGGGATATCCTATTCGTTCATCGGAGCGATGAGTCCCAAAAAGAAAGAGTCAGCCTATCTGCACCTCCCGACATATACCGCAGGGATTATCTATCACCTGGGTACTTTCCTATGTATCCTCTTACTGATTATCAACCTGTTTGGCGTAAGCCTGCCAGAAACGGTTTCTAACCTGCTGACAGCATTCATAGTACTCTCGGGCTTATCCGGACTTGCAATCCTGGTGAAGCGGTTAGTGAAAAAAGAACTTTCTTCCTTGTCGAATCCGGACGATTATATATCGAATATCCTGGTCACGGCTTTTCAGTGGGCCACTGCAGTCTACCTGATCATTCCAACCCCGGTTTACTTTATCCTGTCCAGCATATTGCTGCTGTACCTGCCTGTCGGTAAACTGAAACATGTTGTGTATTTTTTTGCTGCCCGGTTCCAACTTGGAGTATTCTTTGGCCGCCGAGGGGTTTGGCCTCCCAAAAACTGATCAGGAATGGCGATTTTATCCGAGAAAAATATTGATAAGGGATTGGCAATCCTGAAAAACCTGAGCGACGGAAGGGCACTGGCTTCGCTGAACAGTTGTGTTCATTGCGGTTTGTGCGGTGAAAGCTGTATCTACTATCTTACGTACAAAGAGTCCCGCTTTCTGCCGGCCCAGAAGGTAGATTTTATCACTTCTGTCTACAAGCGTTACTGCACCTTCATCGGGAAGCATGTACCCTTTTTATCCCATGCCAGGGATCTGAATGAGGAAACGTTGAAGGAACTGGTGGACTTGTTCTATGGCGCTTGTACGCTCTGCGGAAGATGTACCCTCCATTGTTCTATCGGCGTTGATATTGCGTTTCTGGTCCGAACAGGCAGGGTTATGCTGGCCGAAATGGGACTGGTCCCCCCGTCGATACAGTCGACAGTGGATGCTGCCATTCAAACCGGAAACAATATGGGCATCACGACCGAAGAATTTGTGGACACTATCCGGTGGCTGGAGGATGATCTGCGTGATGACCTGAATGATGAAAATGTTTCTATACCTCTGGACGAAAAAGGGAAAGAATTGCTTTATACCCTGAATCCCAGGGAACCGAAGTTCTTCCCGTTGTCGATATCGGCTATGGCCAAGATTTTCTACGCGGCCGGTGAAAGCTGGACACTCTCCACCAGGATGTACGATGTGACCAACTACGGATTTTTCACGGGGAATACAGAAGAAGCAAGTGCCATTGTAAAACGGCTTTATGAAGAGGTCGGGAACCTGAATGCAAAGAAGCTGATACTGGCCGAATGTGGTCACGGATCACGGGCATTCCGCTGGGAAGGCCCGAACTATCTGAAAAAGGAGTTCCCCTTTGAGTCCCTTACTTCGGTTGAACTGATAGCTGACTACATAAAAAGCAACAGGATCAAGGTTGAGAAAGGCAGTCTGAAGCAACGGGTCACACTCCACGATCCCTGTAACCTCGTTAGAAACGGTGGGATAGTTGATCCCCAGCGGTACGTGCTGAATATGATCGCTGCTGATTTTGTGGAAATGACCCCTCACGGGATCGACAACTATTGTTGTGGTGGGGGTGGCGGTCAGCTGGCCATGAGTGAATACAACGAAAGGCGGATGGCTATCGGCGAGCGGAAAGCAGAGCAGATAAGGAATACCGGAGCCAAAATCGTCGTGACTCCATGTCACAACTGCGTGGATCAGCTCATTCAGCTGAATGTCTTTTACAAATTGAATGTACAGATTAAAACTCTTGCGGAGGTTGTGGCGGATGCTATTATAATAGAAGACAAAAGATAAAAGGTGAAAGACAAAAGATGGGGATTTGAGAATTTGAAAATGTAAGAATTAGATAATTAGTTAATTAGCTAATTTGATAATTCAAAGATGCGACGATTAAATTTCAACTCTGCCCCATGCTCTATGCTCTTCGCCTGTGCGAATGAAAGACAAAAGATAAAAGGGAAAAGATAAAAGTGTGGTCAATCATCCCGGCCCTGTGCTCTTCGCCCTGTGCCCATGAAAGACAAAAGATAAAAG
>CAZJCG010000034.1:23719-39229 GCA_964544545.1 uncultured Lentimicrobiaceae bacterium
ATGAAAGACAAAAGATAAAAGTAAAAAGATAAAAGTGTGACCAATCATCCCGGCCCTATGCTCTTCGCCCTCAGCCAATACAAAAGTGCAACGCCGGAAGATATGGGATCCCAGATTCATTATAAGCTATTGATTCCGGAGAAAGCATCAGACTAATACAACATACTAACTGAAATGGAAAACCTCATTTATCTCGACAATTCTGCCACCTCCTTTCCGAAGCCTAAAGAGGTGTATGACTTTATGATCGATTTCTACCGGAACAAAGGCGTCAGCCCGGGGCGCACCGGTATTGATGCAGCCATTGAAACCGAAGAAATGGTCGCTAACACCCGGAAGATGCTTACCTCTCTTTTTAATGGGAATGGTGATTATAACAGGTTGACATTCAGCTACAATGCAAGCGACTCCCTGAACATGATCATGCAGGGGCTGGCCCGGGAGGGTGATCATGTGGTAACCACCATGCTTGAGCATAATTCGGTTCTGAGGCCACTGTACCATCTTACGCAATCGGGGATCATCGAAACGACCCATGTCCCGTTCGATCCGATGACGGGCTATGTTGATCCCGAAGATATCCGTAAGGCTATCCGCAAGAATACCCGGTTTGTTGTGGTTAACCATTGCTCAAACGTCATCGGTACCGTACAGCCTGTTGCCGAGATTGGGAAAATCTGCAAAGAAGCCGGTGTTTACTTTATTGTGGACGGCAGCCAGAGTGCCGGCGCTGTTAAAGTTGACCTGCAGGCAATGGGGATCGATGCGTTTATTTTCACCGGCCATAAGTGCCTGATGGGACCCACCGGCATCGGCGGATCTTATGTCATGAAAGACGTTCCGGTTCGATATACCAGGTTTGGCGGGACTGGTGTTCGCTCTGCCCAGCTTACCCACCTGGAAGAATTTCCTTACCGTCTGGAATGCGGCACTCTGAATCTCCTCGGCGTTGCCGGGCTCAATGCGGGAGTAAGGTGGATCACGGAGAAAGGGATAGAAGCCATTCATGCACAAGAGATGAAACTGTGGGATAAGCTTCGCCTGGCTGTACAGGATATTGACAATGTAACCACTTACTGTGCCTGCGGTAAGGAAAACAAAAATCCTGTGCTCAGCATTAACATCAAAGGCTTTGAATCGACTGATGTCGGAACCATGCTGGATGTGGACCATAACATAGCCTGCAGAACGGGTTTGCAATGTGCCCCGAAAGTGCATGAGATGCTGGGAACGGATAAAATCCACGGAACCGCCAGATTAAGCATAGGACCCTTTAACACCGAGGAACACATCGACCGGGCCATTGCAGCAATCAGTGAAATAGCCACCCTCAGATAACCCGGAGTTAACCGGCACTTGATTTTTGCCCCATTTTTCCCTAACTTTACGGGTAAATAGCGGCAGCTTATGGAACGCTCGGGTGATAGCGTGTTTCATGTACTTTCAGGAATTTCTCCTCTTCGGATAATGGCAGTCATCATCCGGTGGAGAGGGAATATCCAGACCAGGAGCAGAAAGTTTGAACGCGCTTCACAACTTTATTCCAGGGCAATAGGTTACTATGGGCGAAGTGCCAGGACCTATTTCCGCCGGGGAGTTGCCCGCGTAAGGATGAGTGACTTTGAAGGTGCTATTGATGACCTGAGCCAGGCAATAATCATTAATCCCAGGTTTGAAGATGCCTATTATGTCCGGGGTGATGCGTTCTTCCAGGCCGGGCGATTTGAAAATGCCATGATCGATCTGGAGAAAGTGCTTACACTTAACCCGGGCTATGCCGATGCACTCTTCAGCCGGGGGAATGCCCGGTTTGGGATGAAAGACTATCTGGGTGCCCTGAACGACTATTCAAGAGCCCTCAGGCTGGACCCTGAAGATGCCACCCTGTATTACAACCGCGGGAATGTGAAGCTTCAACTCGACGATCCGCATGGAGCTTTACAGGATTTTAACATGGCCATCAAGCTGGATGCTGATTATGCAGAAGCCTATATAAGCCGGGGGAATGCCAAACTCGCACTCGACAGCAGGGCTGGCGCCGAGCAGGACTGGGCCCGGGCTGAACGGATTAAGGCTAAAAAGTTTGGTGGTTCGGAATTGATGAAACCGGCAGTCGGTTGATATTCACGAATTAGTCCGGTAGTCTGCAGGACCTATTTCACCATTCCATAAAGGATTGCAATTTCCTCTTTCCAGAGGCTCTCATCGGGTGTTTCCAGGATCAGGGGAATGGAATCGAACCGCGGATCATTCATAATTCGCTCGAACACTTCAAGCCCCATCAGGCCTTTGCCGATGTTGTCGTGCCTGTCGACACGGCTGCCCAAAGGTTTCATGGAATCGTTAAGATGCATGCCTTTGAGGTATTCAAACCCGATGGTCTCCCTGAATTTCCTGAAGGTTTCTTCATACCCTCCGGGAGTACTGATATCATAGCCGGAAGTGTAAGTGTGACAGGTGTCAATACATACTCCAACACGGTTCTTATCTTCCACCAGGTCGATGATGTACTTCAGCTGCTCAAACCGGTATCCGAGGTTGGTCCCCTGTCCGGCCGTGTTCTCAATCACAGCCGAAACTCCTTTGGTTTTGTTGAGAGTAATATTAATCGATTCGGCTATAAGGCGAAGGCTTTCCTCTTCGGTGGCCAGGTTGAGATGGCTCCCGGGATGGAAATTCAAGCGGTTGAGTCCAAGCTGTTCACACCGTTGCATTTCATCCAGGAATGCCTGCCGGGACTTTGCCAGGTTTTCCGGATCGGGATGACCCAGGTTGATCAGATAACTATCGTGAGGCAATACTGAATCAGGACTGAAACCATACCGCGAACAATTCTCCCGGAACCGTTCGATACTGGCCTCCGTCAGCGGCGCCGACTGCCACTGGCGCTGGTTCTTGGTGAAGAGGGCAAATGCTTTGGCCCCAATCTCATAAGCATTCACCGGTGCATTTTCCACTCCGCCGCCGGCACTTACATGTGCTCCTACGAGTTTCATTTCTGGAAGATTTGTATTTGTTTCGTCTGATTTTTTAACGCTATGCGATCAACCGGATGAGTTGCCTGTAATCCTCCTCCGTCAGCTTGAAATTGTTTCCTTCAGCTTTATTCCTCATCCATTGCTGAACAATCGCTTCGTGTTTATCGCTGCCGATTCCCACTTCCGATAGTTTCACAGGGGAACCGATCCGGCGGAAGAAATTTTCAAAAGCACTTATCGCATCATCCGCTCCGGTGGTCAGGAAAACCTGCTGTCCGACTTTTTGTATCCTGTCGCCGGTCCGCTCCTTCATCAGTTTCATCCATGCCGGAAAAACAATGGACAAGGAAGCGCCATGCGGTACATCGAAGAGCAGCGACAACACATGCCCGAGCGCATGAACGCCCCAGTCACCTTTTCCTTTGCCGTTGCTGGTAAGCAGGTTCAGGGCCAGAGTGGCCTGATACATGATGGCAGCACGTTCGTCATAGCCTGTAAGTTTATTCATCAGCTTCGGCCCCCATTCAACCGCATCGCTGATGATTGAGTAGATAATCCGGTCGCTGAGCGAGCAATCGCCGGCACTAAAGTAGTTTTCAAGGCAATGAGCGATCAGGTCGGCTATGCCATAGGAAGTATAATTGGCCGGAACGGTGTAGGTAAGTTCAGGATCAAGGAATGAATGACGGGGAAAAAGAAGATCGGAACCATAGCCGTCCTTATTTCCTGTTTTTTCGTTCTGGAGCACGGCAAACGGATTCATTTCCGTTCCTGTGGCTGCCAGGGTAAGGACTGCGATCAGCGGCAAAGCCTTTACCGGCTTGGAACGATAGGAGTAAAAATTCCAGGCAGGATGACTTACCGGGATGGTGATGGAAATGATCTTGGCCGAATCGATAACGCTTCCGCCACCAACAGCCAGAATCATATCCACGTTGTTTTTCCGTCCCAGCTCAGCAGCCTGATCCACATCTTCCACCAGGGGATTGGACTTGATGCCGCCGTATTCCACCACTTCCAGACCTGCTTCAGCAAGTTGCCTGATCAGTTTATCGTAAAGCCCGGTACGTTTAACGGATCCTTTTCCATAAACCAGTAAAACCTTTTTTCCGTAAGAAAGCAACGTTTCCGGCAGTTTATCCAGAACGTTTTTCCCGAAATGCAATGCAGTGGGATTGTAATAGTTAAAATTTTCCATGAACACAATTTGTAAGAAACAAAAGTAAAACCTTAGGAAGTTATCTTTGCCTGTTGTATGAAAAAACAGTCGAACAAGTTTTATGTTGTGTGGGATGGACGGGAAACAGGTGTTTTTCCCTCCTGGGATGAATGCAAAAAAAGGGTGGAGGGTTATACCGGTGCCAGGTACAAAGGATTCCCTTCTCTTCAGGAAGCGAATCAGGCCTTTTCGTCCAGTCCCTATAATTATATCGGAAAGAACCAGACGACGGCAGTTAATCCCCGGTTGCTTGAAAAGGTTGGCAGACCACTGGCAGAGAGCATATGCGTGGATGCAGCCTGCAGCGGGAATCCGGGCGTGTTGGAATACCGGGGTGTTCTTACCCGTACCGGAGAGGAGATATTTCATCGTGGGCCGTTTGCGGAAGGCACCACCAACATCGGTGAATTCCTGGCTATAGTTACCGGGCTTGCTTGGCTGAAACAACGCAATTCAACCCTACCGCTTTACAGCGATTCCAGAAATGGATTGCTGTGGGTAAAGCAAAAGAGGATCAACACCAAACTGGTCCGGACTCCAAAGAATGAGGATTTATTCCGGACTGTGGACAAAGCCCTGGAATGGCTTCATAACAACGGGTACGACAACAGGATCCTGAAGTGGGAAACGGAAGCCTGGGGCGAGATACCTGCCGATTTTGGCCGGAAATAAGCCAGTATCAGGAATATCTGAGATCTAGTAATATCTCCCTATCTCAAGTTGGAATATAAGTTTGAAGTACATTCCTGCAGTAAGTCCGATCCGGATCAACAGCACAAAGGCTATTGCCACCACAGTCCAGAAGGCTACAGTCACCCGGTGGACCCGGGGATAGGCTCTCCTCCCCTGAATGAGGTGCGGAGAGGTCCTGGCATTGAATAGTGGCGGTACAACAGCAAACAACAAGGTAGCCAGGCTGATGGCATCGTAATTAAAGATGTTTTCATGCTGGGGAATCACTGTTGTGTATTTCAGGAGTACCATGATTCCGCCGCCTATAAACCAGGGGATAATCAGCCGGCTCAGGACATACGCAAAGCGGTTGTTCTTCCAGGAATCCGGCCCTCCTGATTCAGGCAGGTATTTTACCACATTCCAGCTTATCCAGATGATGAGCAAGAGGAAGATCATGGAAAAGAGTATCCTGATGGCAATGTTCATATACAGCCAGTCCACAACGTATCCGAATCCCTGCCGGGTGATGGCGCCACCGACGAAGGCTCCGAAAAACAACATCATGGAATTCAGGTAGAGCCAAACCAGGAAAGTCCGCATCTGTGGTCCGGGGTGAAAGCGCTCCAGGAAGATGAACCTGTAAATGGCCCAAAAGATCAATGAGATCAGCGGACCGGCAAGGGTAATGAAAATGATGTTGGTCTGGTTCCACTTAGGTGAATGGTTCCCGATGGGGAACATCACCTCATAGTAAAAGAGAACCGAATCTATCTGACTTGCAGAGGCAACGAGCATAACCGCCAGCTGGTAGATCAGCCATGAAACCTGATAGGCGATCATGAACATCACTGTCGAATTCAGGGCTGGCCGCAGATATACTTTCCACGATACCTTTGGCTTTTCTTCTTCAATCATTTCTCCGGCTTTGAAGGCGATCAGAGGATCAACAACCACTTTTTTCCTTCGGAAAAGCCTGAAAGATCTCCGCTTTCTCTTTTTCTTCGGCTTACGATGAGAAATGTTCCGGTCACGTTCGGCAAAAGCCTGTAACAGGGCCGGTGGTATCTCAGAAGAAGCATGGACCGCACTATTTGCGCTTCCCGGCCCCTCCGGATTGGAATCAGAAAGATGCTGAGAGTTATTATGGGATGTTGAATGGTGCTTTCTTTTAGAGGGGAAAAACAGTTGTCTGAAAAACCTTCCTACCCGGGAACCGGGTCTTCGCTTTTTCCGGTGGTGATGCACCCCCTTTGGTTCAGCCGTTAATGGTTCAGGATTTTCAGAAGAGTACAACTGTCCAACAGGTGCAGCGGGTTCAGCATCAGCTTCAGGAACACCTGCAAGAGCGGATTTAACCTCTTCCATGGTCAGAAAGCGTAATTCTGAGATGGACTCCTTGTCACGGTAATCTCTTGAATGCCTTTTTGAATGGAGGAAAGGAAAGAAATTGCGTAAGCGGTTTCTGATCCCTTTCTTTTTGTGTCGATGGTGTGGCATGCTATGAATCAGTGAATTACAATAAGCAAACCTGGTGATTAGATATTTCAGAGTCCGGTTTCCTGCAACCCGCTGTGCAGAATAACATTCAACCCTGGCAATTCAATAAATCAGCGTCCGGTATTCAGAATAAATACATGCTCTCTTCCCGTGATCCGTACATTGACAGGCTAACAATCATGATTCCGGAAATCAGGATACCTGTAATGGGCTGTTAATGTACTTCTTTTATCATTGGAAAACAAAAAGGTTACAGGAATCTGCTTACTGCTATTTCAACTCAAAGGAAGTCTGCCCTATTTCACGGTCCTCTGTAAAAATGTTAACGATATACCTTCCTTTAGGCAGTTCTCCGCCGCTTGCGGGATGTTCATAATACGTACAGACATCTGCAGCCTCGCCTTCATAGTTGAGTGTTTCCATAGCCGAAAACTGCAGGGTTTGCCCCAGGAACTGGAAGGTATAGGCTGGTCCTCTGGTGAGGATACTATTGTCGGGTTTGGCAATCCTGATAAAAAACCGCTGGTAACCGGCACTGACGAGCTTGTTTTCACTTACCGTGAAGCAGACTTTGATTTTATCAGTCCTGGAGGCTTTATCGGTCTGTTTTTCCTTATCGACGCCCCTGGATTTATACGGTGTGGCGGAGATTTTATATGCCTTGAGGACGGCAGCACCGCTGATTTTCTGGTTCAGTTGCTCTTTATCCTTCGATAATTCGGCCGTTTTCTGTTGCTCAAGATTGTAGTCAGTCCGGATCTTCTCATTTTCCTGCCTGAGTTGGCGATTCACCGTGTAAAGCGAATCAATCTGCCTCTCATAACCCTGGGTAATGGCTTGCAGCTGTAAGAGTTTTCGCTTCACAACGCTCAACTCGGAATTTACTCCCAGGAGCTTTTTGATCTCAGTGGCGCGCGCACTGATAACACTGTCTTTCTCGAGCAGAGAATCACTCAGCGCCCCATAAGCCGTTTTCACCTTCTCATGCTCCATGAGCAATGAATCCAGCTGTTGCTGCAGAACCTGCTTTTCGGCATTGGCTGTTTCGGTTGTGGTGACCACATCTTTTTTCTGATTCATCAGCAGGTATGCCAGAACAGCGATAATAGCCACAAGTATCCCTATGGTAATCTTATACCCTAAGGTGTTGACCGGTCTTTCATCCATGGTACCAGGTTTTTGGTGTCAATTATGCAAATTTAATCGAAATATCTTACAGAATATGCACACAAATATTGCAGAAGTTGTACACATATCAGAGGTTAGATGCGACCGGGGAAAACAGCTACCTTTGTGCAAAATATGAGTGAAATGCACGGTATCGAGATCATGTCGCCGGTTGGCTCATTTGAGTCGTTGATGGCTGCTATCCAGGGAGGCGCCGGCTCAGTTTATTTTGGCGTAGGAAAACTGAACATGCGTTCACGGTCGAGTGTGAATTTCACACTTAATGATCTGGCAAAGATCACCCGCATTTGCAGAAAATACAAGGTGAAATCGTATCTCACACTGAATACGGTAATCTATGATGATGAGATAGAGGAGATAGAACAGATCATTGATTCGGCAAAATCGAATGGTATAACCGCCATCATTGCTTCGGACCTGGCCGTGCTGGAATATGCCCGCGAAAAGGGAGCCGAAATACATATCTCCACACAGTGCAACATCACCAACATCGCTGCAGTCAGGTTCTATTCCCGCTATGCAGATGTTATGGTGACTGCCAGGGAGCTATCGCTGGATCAGGTTGCGACTATTGTCAGGCAGATCAAGGAGCAGGATATCCGGGGCCCCCGCGGAGAGCTCATCCGGATCGAAGTGTTCGTTCACGGGGCTTTGTGTATGGCTGTCAGCGGGAAATGTTACCTGAGCCTCCACAACCATAATTCGTCGGCTAACAGGGGTGCCTGCCTGCAGGACTGCCGCAGAAGATACCTGGTGAAGGACAAAGAGACGGATATGGAACTCGAGGTTGACAATGAATACATCATGTCGCCTAAGGACCTGAAGACCATTCACCTGATGGATAAAATTCTGGAAGCCGGGATCAGCGTGCTCAAAATAGAAGGACGCGGACGATCGGCCGACTATGTGAAGACGGTCACCCGTTGCTACCGGGAAGCAGTGGATGCTTATTTTGCAGGAGAATTCAACGATTCTAACCTGGAGCGCTGGGACAGGGAACTGGAAAAGGTATATAACCGCGGATTCTGGGAAGGTTATTACCTTGGACGGGAACTCGGCGAATGGTCGCCGGTACATGGCTCACTGGCAACCCGGAAGCGTGTTTATATCGGAATTGTAGCCAATTATTTCGCCAAATCAAAAATTGCCCATGTGAGGATGGACACCCAGTATCTTGAAGTTGGTGATACAATTCAGATCTCGGGACCCACCACAGGCGTTTATGAAGCGGTAATTGAAGAGTTGATGAATGACGACCGGCGCGTGGAGCGGGTAGTGAAAGGAGATAATCCGACCTTTAAGGTTGACCGGACAGTCAGGAGGAACGACAGGGTTTTCAGGATTGAAGCAACCGACCAGCACGACAACAGCAAATGATCACCAACCATCACACCCATACCGTTTATTCCGACGGACATGCCCGTCCGGAGGCATACATCGAAGAAGCCGTTAAACAACGATTTGACCTGATCGGATTCACGGAGCATTCACCGCTGCCGTTCGACAATACGTTCTCCTTCAGGCCACAAAACCGGACAGAATACCTTGGCTTAAAACAGGAGCTGAAACGGACGTACTCAGGCAGCATCAGGATCTGTTTCGGCTTTGAGATGGATTTTATCCCCGGACTTTCGGAGGATTTCTCAGTCGTCAGGAAGGAGTATGAACTCGACTACCTGATCGGTTCGGTGCATCTGGTCAGACCGGATCATTCAGGGGAGTTGTGGTTTACGGATGGCCCGCATTACGAAACTTATGACGAAGGGATTCAGAAAATGTTTGGCGGAGATGCTCGGAAGGCTGTTACGACCTATTTCAGGCAGATAAACCGGATGATTGAAACGCAGGATTTTGAGATCATCGGGCATTTCGACAAGATCAAGATGCACAACATGAACCGGTATTTCAGGGAGGATGAAGGCTGGTACCGTTCACTGGTAAATGAAACGATTGAGCTGATTCAACGCAAAGGGCTGATCGTGGAGGTAAATACCCGCGGGATTTATAAGAAACGGTCTGATACAACTTATCCCGGTCCCGAAATCCTGAAAGAGTTGTGTAAAAGGAATATCCCCGTGATGGTCAATTCCGATGCTCATGACCCTCATGAACTGAGCGGAGCCTTCACAGAAGCATTTGAACTGCTTGCGCAGGCTGGTATCCGCGAAGTGGTATACTTTAATGAAGGGTCGTGGGAAACAACTTCCCCGGGACAATTACCGGTGTAAGGCGGGCTAACGGGCCTGTTCCAGCCTGGCGGTTTCGTTCAGGGGGTCGACCAGCAGGTCGATCTCAATCAGGTTAAGCTTCATGATCGCAGTATTCACCCGTTTTTCCCAGGTGACGGCAGCAGTGGCATATCCGGCCTTCCGCAGGGCTTTCACCCATTGAATGGGATCGGGATTGCTCCGGAGGACCGAATAAAAGGGCTTCCTGACAATAACATCGCAGAAGTGGCGATAAGAAGCACTATCGCTGTTATATTCCTTATAATGCGATCTCCGCCCGAGTTTTGTAAGGGCGTTGAAGTTTTTACCTGTAATGCCGAAATGATTGTGAAATTTCCGGCTGAGAGCAGATGTGCCGGCGCCGCTTTCAACGACGGCGACACCCAGGATGACACTGGCAGGAATGGAGTATTCCTGCATCAAGTTTATAGCTAAAACTTTGTGTTTTTCTATATACTTGGCCGTATTATCCTGACTAATGGCTATCATTCTGAATAACAGAACAATAACGACTAATAGGGTGATGCGGGTATAGGTCATGCGTGGTTTTTTAATGGAACAAAGGTAAGAAAAAAGTTCAAACCCGGGATGGAATGCCTTGCAATGGCTTAATCCTGTTGCTTTTAACAAAAGAGATCAGGCAGGCCCGGAGGAGCTAATTCAGTAGTAGCAACGGTTTCAGGAGAGGGGTCAGTTGCGGAAAAAGAGTATTAAAAAATGTTAAATGGAGTTTGGTAATAGGTATACGAGATTGTGAATTTATATTCTATTGAAGGCCATTTCCTGGGTATGGCTATCAAATATAGTCAATTTTTTCACGCCTTCCAATAAAAAGAAAGGATCGCAGTAAAAATCAGCAGGTTAATACAAGCCTTTATTTAGGATCGTAGGCCCATTTCAGGTAAATCGCCCCCCAGGTAAATCCCCCTCCGAAAGCCGAAAGGATGATATTGTCGCCTTTATGAAGCTGATTTTCCCATTCCCAGAGGCAAAGGGGAATAGTAGCGGAAGTAGTGTTCCCGTACTTCTCAATATTGATCATGACTTTTTCCCTGGCCAGTCCCATACGGTTTGCCACTGCATCGATGATCCGAAGGTTTGCCTGATGCGGAACCAACCATGCAAGGGTTTCGGCTGTGAGGCCGTGTTTTTCCATCATTTCAACCGAAACATCGGCCATTTTGGAAACAGCCCATTTGAAGACGGCTTGTCCTTCCTGGTATATATAGTGCTCGCGGGCGTCAACCGTTTCGTGTGAAGGCGGTTTTACGCTACCGCCGGCCTTCATGTGCAGATGGGTGAAGCCAACACCGTCGGTGTGCAGGATCGAATCCATAAGGCCAGCTTCTTCGGTTGTCGGTTCAAGCAATACGGCTGCTGCAGCATCACCAAAAAGCGGACAGGTGGCCCGGTCGGTATAATCGGTTATGGATGACATCTTTTCGGCGCCTACCACGATCACTTTTTTACACTTTCCACTCTGGATGAACTGGCTGGCAACAGTTAAGGCATAAATAAAGCCGGAACATGCGGCATTTATGTCGAAACTGAAGGCATTCTTTATCCCGGCCTTTTCGCTGATGATATTGGCAGTAGCTGGGAACGCATGGTCGGGAGTAACAGTGGGGCAGATCAGCAGGTCTATTTCTTCAGGTCGGGTGTGGGTTTTTGCCAGTAGCGATTTTACCGCTTCTGCGCCCATAAAAGAAGTGCCTTTTCCTTCTCCTTTCAGGATGCGTCTTTCCCTGATCCCTATGCGGGTCATGATCCATTCATCCGTAGTATCAACCATGCGGCTGAGTTCTTCATTTGTAAGGATATATTCCGGGAGGTAAGCGGCTAATCCTGTTATGGCTGCATTAATCTTTGTCATGCAATGAAAAGCTATCTTGTGTATTACTGTTTACGATTAATGGGAACAAGACCTGGTTTGCGGTTCACAGGTTTTGTTCTCCGGCGATCTGGATAAGTGTGTTCTTGATTTTTGATGCAAGCCGGGCCAGGTACACATCCCGGCTGAGCAGGAGCATATTTTTTATGGCTGTGGGATTGGATATCCCGTGGCCAACGAT
Organism: uncultured Lentimicrobiaceae bacterium; assembly: GCA_964544545.1. Classification (GTDB taxonomy): domain Bacteria; phylum Bacteroidota; class Bacteroidia; order Bacteroidales; family UBA4417; genus UBA4417. The sequence continues at coordinate 35,577 of CAZJCG010000034.1, forward strand.
CACTGTTCCGTTAATGCCCAGGATCGGGGTGCCCCCATAATTTTCGTAATTGAAGCGGTTGAAAAAATCATCCAGCAGACTGCGTTTTTCCATGATGCGATAGATGGATTCGACCGTTTTAAGGATGATATTTCCCGTGTATCCGTCGCAGACGATCACATCTGCCTTGTTTCGCAGCAGATCCCGGCCTTCAATATTTCCCGTGAAGTTGAAATCCTTCGAATCCTTCATCAGATGGTAAGCCGACTGGCATGTAATATTGCCTTTTTCTTCTTCTTCGCCTATGTTCAGCAAGGCAACGCGCGGCGCAGAGATATGAAGTACATGCTGTGCATAGATCGAACCTATGACAGCAAACTGATACATCACATCAGGTTTAGCATCGGGATTGGTACCGATGTCAATCATCAGGTTCACGCCGCCGTTTTCCTGTGGGAATAAGCCTGCTGTGCAGGGACGAATGACCCCCTGGATGGTATTGACGCTGAAAATGGATCCCACCAGCATGGCGCCGCTGTTACCGGCGCTGGCAAATGAATCGATCTTCTTATGCTTGAGCAGGTGGAAACCGACGCCGATGCTTGATTCCGGTTTGCGCATCAGAGCTTTGGTAGGATGCTCGCCCATACCTATGGTATCAGGAGCATGCACAATATCAAAACCTGCCGGATCGGATTCCCGTTCCAGCAACATAGTCCTGATCGATGTCTCAGGACCGATAAGAACAATACGATCCATTGGCGACAACTCTTTCCGGGCCAGTATCGCTCCTTCGATAGCAGCAACAGGCGCGAAGTCGCCTCCCATGACATCCAATCCGATTCTCATCGAAGAATCTTTTGGTTATTCCGGGTCAATGAAAATCCCATCAGGGAATTAAGCAGTAGTATTCTTTTCAATGGCCAGTTTTCCGCGGTAGTAGCCACATTCGGGGCATACGCGATGGTAGAGAACGGAAGCGCCACAATTGGAACAAGCAATGAATTGCGGGGCATCAATCTTATAATGAGTTCTGCGTTTTGCCGTTCTGGTCTTTGAAAACCTGTGTTTTGGATTTGGCATTTTTGTAAGTATTTATCGTTAGAATAATTTCATTTATGTTCCTGATTCCGCCCGTTTTTATCATCCTGCTGACGAAGGCGGTTCAGTGCTTCCCACCTTGGATCCGCAAAGTTCCCGGGAGATAATTCTTCCAGTTTTTTCAGGATTTCAGGATCGCAGGCTGTCCTCCCTTCAGCATCTTCCGGGTGGATCAAACGTGCCGGAAGGGCAAGATGCAGGTATTCATATATATAAGGAGCGAGGTCGATCTGATAATCGGTTGAGGGGATCGTCACCATTTCGTCACTCTCCTCCACAAACTCATTCCCGAATTTAATGATCAGGTGCTCATCACCTGCAAGCGGATAGAGGAATTGCTCCCCGCAACGGTCACAGGTAACTTCTACATCACCGGCAAAGTGAAAGTTGAGAACCATCATGCGCTCCTTCTTTTCCAGGTCTGCAACAACGGTAACTTTCCCATGTTGCAACTCGGAGTATTCGAATTGTTCAAAGAACGAGTCGTCAACTTCAAATTCAAACCGGTGATTCCCAACGCTTAATCCGACGAAAGGAATAACAAAGTCTCGCAGGCGATCCACAAAAAGACTCTTTTAATTGAGGGGTGCAAAATTATAATATTATCACATAAATAACAAACAGTTGTTTTGCAAGGAATTGACAGAAGCGATGCTGAAAATTCTGTTAAAGGCCGCCTGTCGGGAAATGCGGGCAGAAGATGAGTAAAAGCAACAGAGTTTTTGACAAAACCGCAGAGGAGAGGATCAGATTCAGCAATGTCTTACTGATCAGGTCTCCGGCCGGCGGGGAAACTGAAACAGCTTTGGTATCTTCCTGCCTCTGCTGCCACGCGAATCCTTTCGCGTGGTACAGTTACCCATCCTGCTGCCGTGTGAACCCTTTCGCACCAAATCGTTGGGAAGGGGGACTGCTTTGTGGGAATTCAGATACCTGTTTAACCGTTCAAAACTTTAACTCTTTTCAACTGTCCAATAACCAGGTCAAAGTCTATAGGTTTATCATACAATAGAGTTCATTCTTCTAATTCCTTTTCAAGAGCCTTTTCGATATATTTATTCAGGGAGATGCCCTCCTGTAAAGCTTTCATATAAGCCCGCTTATGAAGGGAGGGCTTAACCCTCACATTGAAACTACCTTTAAATGGTTTTTCCGGAGGTACCCCTTTTTCAGCGCAATAGGTAAGGTATCCATCCACAGCCTCTTCAAATGCCTTTTTCAGATTATGGGCATTCTCAGATTCAAAAGTGACCAGGTCGTTGATCCTTTCAATTTTGCCGTAAAATACCTCATCCTCAGCTGAAAAACTGACAGAACCGACATAATCTTTATAGGTAAGTATATTCATAGGGCTATGGTATTGCATTTACAACGTTTAATCCAATCAAATCATCTGGTTATTCCTGAGCTTTTCAATAACCATTTCGATTACATATCTTTTGATCTCCTTTTCGGGATGGGGTATGTGAATCATTATTTTATCATTCAATCTGGCATTATAGAACATGACCGCTGAACCGGAACTCCTGCCCCTGGTTTCTACCGAGTATCCAAAACCTCCTAATAAAGAAACCAATTCATCATAAGTAAAGTTCCTTGGTACATCCAGGAACTTGTTCAGAAGTTTCTCATGTTTACTCATGGACAGTAATGCTACAAATGTACTATAAATTGCAACTATAAATTAGTTGCAAATTCAAATAAATTTCAGAAATATCTCCTCCATTACCGCGACGCAAAGGCCTAGAATAAATTATACATACCTTGACTTTCCATATTTGATGGTTGTGGAAAATCACAGTGGCTAATAATAGGCTATTATCTCACTAAAGTCACCATCCCTGTCTTCTTCCTCACCTCCCCGGCCTGATTGCTGTATCTGATGATATACGTATAAACTCCGACCGGCGCAGCCTTGTCGCGCTGAGCGTAGTCGAAGCGCCCATCCCATCCGGCTCCCAGATCCTTTGTTGCAAAAATCTGCCTTCCCCAACGATCAAAAATGTACATCGAAAATGATTCCACCTTTTCCGGCACGGTCACCGGACGGAACACATCGTTGATCCCGTCCCCGTCCGGGGTAAAGGCATTGGGCATGGTGAAGGGAGCAAAGGAATAGAGCATCATCACCGAATCGGTGGCGGTGCATCCTTCTTCGGTCTGCATGGTAACCCGATACCAGCCTTCGGATGTGACAAGGACCGAGGAGGTGCTGTCGCCGGTATTCCAGCGGTAAGAGGCATAGCCAGGAAGAGCCTCCAGATTGGTCATTTCATCAAACCAGAGGGTATCCTTATCAGCTGGGAAGCCGGAAACCGGCAGGGGAATAAGGTTTACTTCAACAGAACTTGAACTTTGGCAGTGGTTGGTGTCGCTCACGGTTAAGGTCCAGTTGCCGGTCTGTGAAGACTGCATTTTATCGAGGTAAAACAGGGGATCACTCCCGGTAGTTCCGTCCGGGCCTGTCCACTGATAACTGATGGTTCCGTTACCGGTTCCCTGCTGGTATTGGGAGAGAAGTAACAAATCGCTGCCCTCGCAAACCGGACCGGGATCGTTGATGGTTGCCTGCG
>CAZJCG010000035.1:0-38214 GCA_964544545.1 uncultured Lentimicrobiaceae bacterium
AGCTTTGATCAAAGGATTTGGTATCTTTGTTAATATCTATTGAATTAATTGGGTTAAAATCAGCTGCTTTTGAGGATAAAATCTTAAATTCAAATCTTGAAAAATTCACCAGTGTGGATAAACTGGAACCAACGACCATTAAAATCCTTGAAAAGCTAAAACTAAACGATATTTCATACTTAATACTCTCAAAAACTGACTGTCCTGAATCAAAAGAATGTTCAATAGATATAATCTTTAGTGGGCAATGGCATTTACAATACTTACCCTGTTATGAATTAAAACTTAAAAAAGGAGTACATAAAATTGAAGGGAATGTAGAGAGTTGGGCTCTTGATAACAATTGGATTATATGGACAAATCATGATTTCATTGGATAATCAACCTGTGCATAATACGGGCTAATCATGATTGGTTTGCCAACGCACAAAGCCCACCATAAACCAACAATGCCTAGCCCGGGCACGATATTATACTGCAGTAGAACTCTTATCACCTTTTTTGACTCGGTCGTTTTTCACAATTGTCGAATATTATCAAATTCAAAGAATCATGATCAAGCATTATCTCATTTCTGCAATTTTACTTGTTGTCCTTTGTACAGGTTATTCACAAGCCTGGAAACCAGTTAATTCCGGAACTGCCGAATGGCTTCTCGCCGTAAGTTTCCCCACAGCCCAAACAGGTTATGCCGTAGGCTGGAGTGGCACAATCTTAAAAACCACCGATGGCGGCCTCAATTGGGCAAAGCAAACATCAGGGAGCTATAATGTTTTGCATTCTGTGTGTTTCATCAGTGCGAGTACCGGTTACGTTGCCGGCGAGTATGGCACAATCCTGAAAACTACCGACGGGGGTAATCACTGGCTGGATATTAGTCCCGGCATCTCTGAGGCACTTTTATCAATCCATTTTGCAGATGCAAATAATGGCTTTGCCGGTGGCGGGGCTTTTGTCAGCACTCCCGACGGAGGAGCAAGCTGGCCGGTGTATCAGCCGTTTACCGAGGAATGGTTCTCGAGTGTCTTCTTTCTCACTGCCGACACCGGTTTCGCGGCATCAAACAAAGGGAGGATATACAGAACCTGTAACGGAGGGACCAGCTGGTTGGCAATGAGCAATGAAGCTGGCATTTTATACAGTATTTACTTTGTTGATTCCAAACTGGGTTATGCAGTTGGGGAAAATACGTATGAACAGGCCATCATCCTGAAAACGGAAAACGGTGGTTTAACCTGGGATAGCCAGAATTTTGTTTTTTCACCGGCACTTTCATCGGTTCATTTCCCTGTTCAGGATACAGGTTATGCCGTTGGCGGCAACGGGATGATATTTAAAACTACTGACGGAGGGATAACCTGGAAGGATCAGCTCTATGATACTCCCCAATGGCTGACTGCTGTCTGTTTTACTGATGCCAACAATGGAATTATCGCTGCAACTGGAGGCCTTATCCTTAAAACAACCACAGGTGGCGTACTGGGTGACCAGGAGTTATCCACAGCCGGAATCGCTTATAAAATTTATCCCAACCCGACTCAGGGTTTAATTTATATCGAAAAACCAGGTTCTGCCGATAATGTCAGACTATCAATCATTGACTCACAGGGGAGAAATGTGATGAATGCACAATTATCAGGCACTCAAAGCCGGTTTGATTTGAGAGGCTTGTCCCCCGGCTTTTATATGCTCCGTTTCATTTCAGATAATAATGTTATAACCAGAAGAATTGTCAAGGAATGAGTGGCCGATAGCCTGATTTCTTGCATCTGAATGTCAGCTTCAGGTGGATATCAGGTTGCATTGCTGTAAGAGTATTCCAACAGCGATTGGAGAGACCCGTATATGTTTTCCTTCATCTTGTTGAAGACTATTCCGGAACAGCCGGGATTATTGTTTTTCCCTGTGAATCAGGAACAATGCTGCCTATTTCCCGATCTTCTGGATGATCATACAGTCAATTGCCGCCTGGTTGATTTCGCCATTCATGTTTTCGTTGGCCGGATCGAAATTCAGTTGCAGCGATTGTTCCCCCTTTTTCATAGTAACCACAACAGAATTGGAATAACCCCAGTTTGACCATTCTCCTTTTCCACGCTGCGGGAAAACAAAGGTACCATTACTTTCACCGTTCAGATGCAGTGTCCTGATAGCACATTTGTTCTCGGTATTCACCGGACCGTTTCCGTTGGCATACCTGAACACTATGGCATACTTCCCTTCTTCGGGAATATCGACCGGAACCGATACGGAAAGATTCTCTGTTCTGCTCAGCATCACATAGCCTTTCCCGGTGTAGTTCTTATATTCGGTAGCCACCGGACCGGCGTAATTCTCCACGTCATACGTCTGGCACTGGCTGTTATCGGATGCCACAACCGGCTCGGAGGCAAAAGATTGTATGCCGTCCCCGGAAACTGCTATAACCTGGTATTCGGAATATCCACTTTTTTGCACCGGGAAGGTACATTGGGAAGTGTGCGCTGCTATTTTGCCATTGCACAGAACAATATATCCGGCAGCACTTTCTACAGCAGTCCATGCAAGTTCCTTCTCATTAATGCTTACGGAAGGCGTTTCGGGCGCAATTGCATAAGCAGCCCTGACAGTTTGCGGATCAGCCTCCGAAAAACCGTCCAGTATGATCTTCACCCGATGCTGTCCTTTCAGGGATGAAGATATTGCATGCCGTTCCTCTGCAACGCCATCGAGCAGGAAGCTGCGGATCCTGTTTCCGTATCCTTCCACTTCGATATCGAGGATCATATCCCGGTATCTGAAACCGGTCAGGGAGCGTTTCCCTTCCAGTGCCTTCGGGACTAAAGGATGGAACGCCAGACTGCCGGATTGGAATTCAATGCCGAACAATATCTTATGGACCAGCGCGATGCTGCCCGACAAGCTCCAGAGCATATTGCCCGAATTGATCTGCGTGCCGGCATAATCACCGGTTGAAGCTACATAGTTTTCTTTGTTGGTAAGAAACAGTGCAGCCGGTCGGTAAACGGCTGCGATCGACTCAAGCACCGACTTTTCGTTCCCTGCTTTTGCCGATGCCAGTGCCCAATACGATTGCACGAAAGGCCAGACGGCATTGTTATGGTAAGGCGGGATTCCTGGTATTTGCGGATAAATGCAGGGGATACCATATTCCATGACAGGAACGTTCCGGATAATGCTCTTCCCTGACTGTTCATCGGCAATGCCAAAAAGAACGCACAAAGCCTCTCCGAGAGCCTCCGACCGGGGTGATAACGAGTTGAAATTCCTGCCGTAAAGGTATTGACCGTAATATCCCTTATCAGGCATCCAGAGGTAACGGTTGATCCCTTCCCTGATTTTTTCTGCATTTTGGTCGTACCGCTCTGCTGATTTTTCATCGGCGAGGAGCCGGGCCATTTCTGCCAATACCCTGTTTGCCTGGTAGTGGACGGCATTGGTGCCGAGGTTTTCAGAGGCAAAGATATCGGCCGGCTGCATCCACCTGGGATAGGTTTGTTCGCGCCAGTCGAGGAAAGAGGATTCACCCCTGACCAGTCCGGTTTCAGGATCATAAACATTCTGCATATCATCCTCCACGGAATTCCGGATGATACCGTAAGCCTGCTTCAGCCATTCTTCGTCGCCTGTGGCTTTGTACACCTCCCAGGCAGCAACGGCCCATATCATCCTGTCGGAGGATACAGGGTAAGCGCCTCCGGTGCCGGTATCCTGAATGATCCTGCCGTTTTTAACCTTCCGCATCAGGCTGTAAATGGCTACCCGGGGTTGCAGGTAGGCCATGGACAGGATGATGCTGTAACTGATATCTCTGGTCCAAACTCCGGCCCATTCCTTCCCTGTCCTGAAAGTGCTGTCAGTTTCCACCGCCTTGATCATCTCCTCTATTGCCAAATTATACAGCGCATCGGAAATGAGATAATCCGAATGATATTGCGGGAAGGCCGTGATGTCTTTCGACAGTTTCCAGGAAGCATCCGTTCGCTTGCTGTTCTCCTGTGAATTCATGATCAGGGTGGTCTCATAGATGCCGTCATGATCCGGATCGGTAAGCTGTAAACCGGGCTGGGTATGCAGATTGTTGAAATCCCAGCTCAGCGGGTCAGCGCTCCCTGCCACGTAAACTCCTTTGAAATCATCGCGGAAGAGCTTTTCGCCATTGTACAGCGTATAATATCCTTGTTTATCGAATGCGCTGAATACTTCCCGCATGTCGAGCCGCAGGGTCCAGCGGGTATTGGGTTCGAGGTTCACCTCATCCGCCACCTTAACCGTATGCAGGTATTGTTTGCCGAATTGGACGGTAGTAGTACAACTGCCGTTTACCGGTTGCAGCGTCACTTTATGATCACGACCCGAAGGCATCTCATTGTCGCGCAGGTTAATGCTGAATTTAAAAGTGATATCAGGACTGTAGCGGCCTTCATCAGGACTTTTATAATCCGATGTAAGTTCCCTGGCCGAAAGGGCTTTGGCTGTGAAAGCGCCCTGAATAACCTTATCCTTGTAAATTGAATAGGCTTCGGAAGAGTAGATCGCTTTTTCTTTTTCTTGTCCAAACAACATCGAAATGCTAAAGCAACAGAAACAGACAAGATATATCGTTCGCCGGATCATTATCGGGAGTTTTTAACAGTAATTTGAGTAGTAGCTAGAGGTTCAGGGAATTGGATCCAGAGCGTTTTGCTCTTTTTGTCATACGACCATACCGGCTTTTCAACAACATTGTACCAGCTTTCCTGCAACCTGGAATCAGTAATCTGCTTCAGTTTGTTTTCGCCGAGGGTGATGCTTTCAGGAGCCTTGTCCAGATAGATCCTGATCCCGAAATTGCGTTTATCAGCACGAAATCCGCCGTTGAAATCTTTCCTTTCCAGCGAAAGCGTGATATCTCCGTTTTTAAAACTGCATTTTACTCCGGTCAGGGAGCAGATATCCTTTTTATAATCATTGGACTCGCCGTCATCCTCATACAGTTCAGCGGAAGATTTACCATTTGTTTTCGGGAAAATCGTGAACCATACCGGAGCATTGGTTTTTTCATGGATATATTGCTGAACAGGCATCATGGAAATCACGGATCCCGATTTGACAAAGAGCGGTATGGTTTGAAGCGATACCGGTTGATCAATCCATTGATTGCCATTAAAGCGGCTTCCGGGATCGTTGAAACTGACCCACTCTCCTTCGGGGAGGTATATTTTTACGGATGCTGCATTGGCTTCAACCACCGGGGCAACCAGCAGATCGCTGCCAAACATGAACTGGGAATCGAGGTTAATAGTTTCCTTATCGTCGGGATAGGCCATCACCATGGCGCGCATGAGGGGCAGCCCTTCGTCATGGGCTTTTCGGGCACAACCATATATGTATGGAAACAGGGAGTATTTCAGGCTGATGGCATCCTTGCAGGCTTTTTCGGCTTCAGGTCCGAAGAGCCAGGGCTCAACAGCATTGTTGCCTTCATGATGGGCACGGCTGATCGGGTTGAAAACCCCGAACTGAAGCCAGCGCACGTACAATTCAGCCATGGCGTCATAATCGGTAATATCGCCGCAGTAACCTGAGATGTCGCAGCTCCAGAAAGGTATGCCGCACATGCCCGACGACAAGGCGATGGGAATCTGGTTACGGAGGCGTTTCCAGCCTGCTGTTGCGTCGTTGCCGTCGCCGGCATCACCCGACCACCCGAACGTGTAACGCTGCAATCCGGCAAATGCCGAACGGGTCATCTGGAAAAGCCTTTTATTCGGATTGTGCTTTTCGAACTGTTCTGTCACTACCTTATCCCAGGTCAAACCGTAAACATTATGGATCTCATCATGCATACCCAGGTAATGTTTCATGTTCAGGCGGTCGGTATCGTCGATATTGCTCCAGGCAGGCTCGCCCATATCGGTCCAGAAGCCTTTAACTCCGGCATTGAGCGCTTTTTGCTGGTAGTTGCCCCACCATCCGGCAACAGCCGGATTTGTAAAATCGACTACGCCGCAGTTGCCGCCCCAGGGCCAGGGCATATCGTACGATTTGCCGGTACGGACATCTTTCGCAAAGTATCCGAGTGAATCAGCCTCTTTCCATTGACTGGTATTATTCTGTGAAACAACCGGATCCTGCGATACAATGACTTTAAAGCCCATTGCCGACAGGTCGGAAAGCATTCTGACGGGATCTTTGTAATTTCCTTCTCTCCAGTTGAAATCCTGCAGGTAATTGGTCCATCCGATATCCTGATAGATGATGTCGCATGGGATCTGCCTTTCGCGATAACCTTTCGCAATGTCGCGGGTAAGCTGCTCATTGGTGAGCAATCCCCTGCACTGCGAAAATCCGAGCGCCCAGGCAGGAGGCATCACCGGGCTTCCGGTTAACTTCATGTAATTGCCAATCACCTGCGGCATGGCCGGGCCGTAAATGAAATAGTAGATCATCTCGCCTCCGGGGGAAGTGAAGGAAAAGCAATCCTGCCGGGAGGCGCCGAAATCAAATATGCTCCGGTATGTATTATCGAAGAACATCCCGTATCCTGCACTGCTGATATAAAACGGAATACTTTTGTATAAAGGGTCTTCGTTGACGTCGTAACAGGGCTTGTCGCTGTTCCACATGATAAACCGCCCGCCACGACGGTTCAGCCTTCCGGTTTTTTCACCCAGGCCATAAAGGTTTTCGCCCTCACGGAGCAATTTCCGGCAGGTAATGGTGTCGGATGACTTCTCAAATCCCAGGTTGCCGTAATCCTCCAGAAGGAGTTTCTGGTACTTGTCGTAAATCCTCACCTGGAATGGCGACTTTTTGATCCTGATGATCAGGGAGGAGGTATATAATTCGTATACCGATTCCTGTTCGGAAACGGACCAGTTTACAGCGTTATCGATATCTTCATTGATCACGGCAAACGATTCGTTCTGCCGGGTGAAATCACCTTGCTCATACCAGAATTTTATAATTCCCGGCGAACAAAGCTTCAACATGACATTTATGTTGTTGTCGCAGTGAAATATCACTCTTGAGCCATCTGCCTGGTATGAATTACAATTACCGGGAGTAAATGGATGTATCCCGGGATCGTTTTGAGCAAGCAATACCCCGGATATCAGGATGCAAACGGTTAGGATTTGAATGGTTTTCTTCATCTATCGGTATCGTACCTGCCAACGTTGTCATAACCGGCAGCCAATGAATTGATTGTAAGTCAGTTTATTAATTCAAATGATAAGCCTTATTCGATCACTATCATATCCCAGTACTTCAGCGATGGAAGTTCAAGGCTTACCTTATCACCTTGTTGCAAGAAATTGAGTTTTTGAGGAGAGCCTCCGGCAATATCGGGAGATGCAACCCAGATCCTTTTGACTGCATCCGGGTGCGTGAAGGTTATTTTTGCTCCGCTGATCAGCGGTGGCACTACCTGAATTCCCCCGTTATCTCTCCAGGAAGTTGTTGTTGAAGCCGTAAAGTTGATCAGGTGGATTACCTGCCTGTCGCCCACCTGCTTGCCGACTACAGAAACGCAGCCGTTGACTTCGGGCCAGTTGAAGAATTTTACCTTATCGTCAATCGACTGTATTGAAACTGTATTGAATTCCCCGCCATCGCGAAGCAGGTTTTGATACGCAACCATGAAATCATAGTATGATTGGATTGAAGACCTCAGGTTTTCGCTCATTTTAAGCTTGTTGTACGGAAAATACTCCCTGCAAAGCATGTGTTCCCCCAGTTCGAGATGGGCGCCGCCAAAGGCAAAGATCACTGCATCGGCGAACAACACGGAGGCGTCGTTAAAATAGTTACGTGTATCAGCGAGATTATAATTCACATAGGCTGCCAACACCTGGTTCTTAGTCCCTCCGGCCAGCATATTGTTTTGCCTGATCAGCGATGCCAGGTCCTTGTAAGTATCGTATGGCGACCAGACTTCGGTATACAAAAAGTCTACAGGCGACTGTGCGATCTCCTGCTGGCCATATTGGCTGACGGCATTCATTACAGCATTTTTCCCGGGAAATGCATTGTTGTTAGCCCGGATAAATGAGCCAAACGCCTTCGGGAGATCCAGATAAGATCCGTCGTATGTGTAACGGTTGCCCCGTTCACCCAGCTGGTCGATGTGGTAACCGTCAAAATCAAGGTTTTTATAAACGATATCTGTCTGGGCCAACAGGTACTGCTGCCAGCCGGAATTCGACGGATCGAGAAGGTAAAGATTACTCAGGAAGGGACTGGGAAGCGCAAAAATATCAATATTCGTATGCGTATTGTCGGTATACATGTACCACTGCCTGTCGACCCCTTCGTCCTGGGCATCGTCCCAGGCGCCGTAAAGCAGGTTGTAGAACATGGTTTTGATATTCCGGCTGTGCGCAGCATCAATGTAGCCTTTCACCGTATTGAAGTAGGTATCCCTGTTCCCGATATCTTTCCAGGAAGATGCGGGCGTTCCGTTCACCATGGGGAGCGGTTTATGATGCTTGTTGTGCCAGTCGTAAAATTGCAGTCCGTTGATGTGAAACCGGTTCAATTCCCCGATGGTCTGCTGTATTTTGTCCCCGCTCATCACGCCGTAACTGCTCAGGAAACCATACCGCGGGAATTTGGTCCAGTCCGATGAAACATCCACGGCAGTTGTTGCAAAGATGACCTCTTTGGTGTCAACCGTATCGTACACTTCAACCGAATAACCCCTGAAATCATCTGCCGGGGGTGTCCATTCCCATACTGACCCCGCTAATGCCTCATCAGCGATGGGCGTATTGAGATATTTATACCTTACCCTTACCGGGAAAGCCAGTTGACCGCTGATTGAGAATTCCACTTTTTCGCCCGGAGCATAACAGGCTTTATCTGTTGCAACAGCAAGGTTATAAAAGGCCGGAGCGGAGGAGTTCCCCGGGACCGATCCTTCATTGCCTGTGTTGGATTCTTTCCTGCAACTCAGAACAGCCAGAAACAGCAACAGAAATAACAGCTTATGGTATCCGGGTTTCATTCAGGTCTCCTGCGGATTCAATGATTAACGATCTGCTTTGATAAGGTTAGGATTGTATCATTATCCCGTTGCTGAAAAAAGAATCAGAATCCAGATGGAAGTAACCAGAGTATGTGACAAACCCCAGTCAACATTAAACTCAACTCAAAACCAGTTTCTCCGGTTACTTCCTTATCTGAATCCTGAATTCTTTTTCCCGACAAACCAGAACTAACGTTTTTGAATGCTTATTGTAAGGTCTTCAACATTGGCAATAATGGTGTAATTGCCGTCTTCGGTCAGGGTCCATTTGTTATCGTCAGGGTCACCACCTTTGTGCCGGTACATGTGAGTATCATCGACCTTCATGTACATATCCTGGCCCCAGCTGCTGCTGCGGTTCACAGGTAATTTGAATTCGCCTGCAACCATTGGCCCCGTATACTTGAAAATGCATCCGTTTTCGCTGTCTTCCGTCATTTGTACGGCATTACCTATATCCCATCCAATGGGGGTGGCACTGCCGACCATATAAAGTTCCAGCCTGTTAATACTGATGGTCAGGTCGAGGAGGTTAAGGGTGATGGTATAATACCCTTTTTTATCGATGCTCCATTTGTTGTCATCAGGATCACCGCCATGGTGCAGATATATATGGGTATCGTCAACGCGCATATACATATCCTGCCCCCAGCTTGAGCTCCGGTTGACGGGGAACTTAAATTCGCCGGCATTCATTACACCGGTATAGGTGAATTCATACAGGTTATCGGGATTCTGCACCAATTCGGTGGCATTGCTGATATCCCATCCGTTGGGGGCTGCGCTTCCAACCATAAATAGCTGGCTGTAGGCAGGTCCGGGCATTTTGGTGACCTCGATGGACAGATCCAGCAGGTTTACAACGATCTTGTATACACCCGGTGCGTCGGCATGCCAGCGGTTATCGGCTTGTGCTGCAGATGTGCGCAACTTGATTTCAGTGGCACTGTTACCTTTTATGTAGGAAGGGAAATCCTGCCCGAGTACGGTAAGAAATTCATAGTCCCCTGCGCTTAACTGTCCCTGCCATGAGAAACCTCCGGGTTTGCCTGCAACCGGGGTCAGCGCGATACCTTTTGTATTGTCCCAACCTGCTTCGGTCGCATTTCCATAGAGGTACAGGGTTTCCGAAACCGGATCGTAAGGGGTGACCTGGAAACTTACAACAGGAGAAACCTGGGGTTCCACCTTATCGGAAAGGATAGTAGCTATCACTTTAGCCTCAAGTGAGATTTCCACGCCGGGTTGGGCGCTGAAACTTTCTCTTACAATATTGTTCAGTACCTTGGTGGTAAATGAATAGCTGTAGGTGGTTTTGCCCAGATCGTAGACCAACGGATTGCTGAAATCAGCTCCGGCCTTATCGATCAAAAGCTTATAGGTGATGGCGGCATTGGAGCCCATGTTGCTGCCCGAAGTCCAGTTCATGTTCAGGATAGCCGCATCGCGTTTCGTTTCGTTCAGAACAAGCGTTTGATTCGACAGGGTAAGCACCAGGGGTGTATTGCCTTTATCGAGCTGGGCAAGATCATCTTTGCCGCAGCTTGTCACTAACGCCAGTACCGACAGGCAAAATGCTATGGTTATAATTCGTTTCATATCAGTTTCTGTTAGGTTTAGTAACCTGAATTTTGGGTTAGGTTGGGATTTGCATCAATTTCCTTTTGAGGGATGGGCAGCAAGAGGAATTTGGATGTGAAGTTGGTTTTCCCGATGTTGTGGAAGAAGCTTTGCGCATACTGACCATTGTCGTAGCGGATGAGGTCGAACCAGCGGGAGCCTTCGAAGGCAAGTTCAAGCCGCCTTTCTTTCCGGATGGCTTCACGGAGATCTGCCTGTGAAAGACCGCTCAGGGCATTCAATCCGGCTCTTGCACGTACCTCATTGAGAGGTGCATAGGCATCGCCTAGCCTGTTCAGTTCGCAGAGCGCTTCAGCTTCCATCAAAAGAACGTCGGCATAACGCAGTACCGGCCAGTTGGCAGGGCTTCCGTCAGAAATCGGGGCAATCGATTTTGAAACCAGGAATTTGCGCAGGTTATAACCGGTTGTAGAGTAAGAAGCTTTATATTCTTTTCCGTCATAAGGAGGACAACCTTCATACAGGACGGTTATGTCTTTCCTTTTATCGCCCGGTTCATACTGATCCATGAATTCCTGGGTCGGCTGATCCCAGCCATAGCCGGCGGCTACGAAGTCGGAATTACGCGGGCCTGTAAAAGTGCTTAACCAGCTTGCCTGGTTTTCGTTGGACCAGAAATCATAAGTGGTTTTACCGTAATACTGGACTTCGAACAGGCTTTCCTGGGAGTTTTTCTTCAAAGGATCGAAATTGTCGGCATAATTTGTATTCAGCGTATACCCTAATGTGGTAACCTGCTTGCAAAGGGCCACGGTTTCTTCGTATTTGCCAAGCGTCAGATATACTTTGGCCAGCATGCCCACGGCTGAGCCCTTGCTTGCCCTGCCTATATCGTTACCCGAATAGCTTTCGCGCTGCGGCAGCAGGCTGATGGCATTTTTCAGGTCGCTGACAATGGTGTCGTAAATAACGGCTGATGCCGTGCGGAAAGGCCGGAGGTTGTCATCGGGTGTCAGCCCTTTGGTGATCAGGGGCACATCGCCGAATAACCTGACCATGATGAAGTTATAATTGGCGCGAAGGAAATAGGCTTCTCCCAGTATGCGGTTCTTAAGTTCCTGGTCGATGTCCATCCCCGGTACATTTTCGAGTACCAGGTTACACCTCAGGATCCCGGGAGCCGGGCCCCTCCAGATATCCAGGGCAGCCTGGTTATCGGTAGAGGTAACAAAGTTGGCGATATCCTGGGTTTCGATACCATCGTCACTACCGCCGGCGCCTACGATGCTGTTTCCGGCCCAGATATCGGTCGTCCATATACGCATGTTGTAAAGCTTGGGCCATTGCAACGGCTGGTAAGCCCCGTTGATGGCTGCAATGGCATCTTCCTTGGTCTGATAAAAGTTTGCCGTGTTGATACTGTCGAGAGGGGCCTTATCCAGGAACTTTTCGCAGGAGGCAAATGAAAGCAGTATCAGGCAAACGACGGAATATTTAAGTATTTTCATTTCTTTCGTATTAAAATGGCTTAGAAAATCAGGTTAACACCGGCGCTGAACGTTCTGGTAACCGGATATACATTTAAATCAATGCCGTTCACGGGGACTTCAGGATCAAAACCGGTATAGTTGGTGAATGTCAACAGGTTCTGAGCTGATACGTAAACCCTGGCCGAATTGAGTTTCACCTTTTCAACCAGTCGCTTGGGGAAGGTATATCCAAGGGTTACATTCTTGAACTTTATATAACTGCCATCTTCAACAAACCTGTCGGAGACCCTGGTGTTCTTGTTCGGGTCGTTGAAAACGGTACGCGGCATCGTATTGCTCGTTCCTTCACCGGTCCAGCGGCCGAGAACAGCCGTGGTCTGGTTTTGGGCTACAGCCATACCTTCCTGATAGATCCTGTTGGCATTGTAAATATCGTTGCCCTGCACGCCCTGAACAAAAATGCTCAGATCAATCCCATTCCATGCCACGGTATTGTTCATGGCAAAGATCAGTTTCGGATTGGGATTTCCGATATAGGTGCGGTCGTTATCATCAATCTTGCCGTCATTGTTCAGATCCCTGAATTTAATGTCACCGGCTGAAGTACGGTTGTAAGGATCTTCTCCCGGAACCTGAACAGCATAGTTTTCAACTTCTGTCTGGGTCTGGAATAAACCGTTTGTCACGAAACCGTAAAAGGAGTTTACCGGATAACCGCTTTTCTGTATCGAAAGGTTCTGGTTCAGGCCAATGCTGCCGGTATAGATCGGAATGGTGTCGTTAAGGCTGATTACCTCATTGTGATTCACCGAGAAATTGAAACTGGTTGTCCAGACTACCGGACCGGTGGTATTCGTACTGTTGATGGTCATTTCGACACCTTTATTCCTGACTTCACCGGCATTGATGCTGGGGACAATGATATCGGAGTAGCCCGTCGAGATAGGAACACTCATGGGTACCAGCATATCCTTGGTATTCTTGATGTAAGCATCAAGGGTTACATTCAGCCTCCCGTTGAATATGGAAGCATCAAAGCCCAGATTGCTTTGCTCAACCTGTTCCCAGCGTACACTCGGATTGGGTATAGCTTGTGGTACCACTGCACTCACCACCTGTCCGTTGAAGACGTACTGAATGGTTTGTAATACTGATGCAAAGGAATAATTGCCGATGTTCTGGTTACCGGTGACCCCGTATCCTGCACGGAGTTTCAGATCGTCGAGCCAGGTGAGCCCTTTCATGAAATCTTCCTGCGACATTCTCCAGGCGACTGAAGCCGACGGGAACCAGCCCCAGCGGTTGTTGCTTCCGAATCGGCTGCTGCCATCACGACGCATGGTGGCCGTAACCAGATATTTGCCCTTGTAACTATAGTTGACCCTGCCAATAAACGACATCAATGCCCATTCATATCCATCTCCGTCCAAAGTGGTGGAGGTAGTCCCGTTGGTCAATTGCTGCGTATTGTCGCTCGAAAATCCCTGGATTGATCCGTCCATGTAATCTTCGCGGTTTGTCTGGGCACTGCTGCCGGCCAGCAATGTGAAATGATGGTCAGGGGTAAAGTAGGTATCGTAAGTAAAGTAGTTATCCCACAGGTAGGTTAGACTTTTATTGTACCGCTCATAAAGATAGCTGTTTGCCTGCGGTGTTGGCTGCCAGTTGTACGCAGGCGACCAGGTACGGCTGTCCCAGAATTTAGCTTCCAGACCGCCCGTGGTTTTAAATTTGAGGTCTTTCAGGATGGAAATTTCTCCCGAGATGTTACCTAATACATTGTAGCCTTCGGTTTTATTGTTTACCAGAGTGGCTTTCCCGATGGGGTTGATGATGTCGCCTACCCAGGATGCCTTCCCTACAGGACCGCTGTAAGTACCGTCGGCATTGTAAATGGGCTGGGTCGGCAGGGCAGCCATAGCATTCCGGATATTGTAGTCCCCGTTCTTTTTAACATCATGGTTCAGCGTAAGGTTATTGCTGAACCTCAGCCAGTTGAATACTTTGGAATCGCTGTTGAACTGAACCGTATAACGCCTGTAGTTTGTATTGATAACAATACCCTGCTGGTCGAGGACGGCTCCCGAAACGTAGTAATTGGATCTGGCATTTCCGCCCGAATAGGAGAGAGCGTAATTCTGGATGGGAGCTGTCCGGAACATAGCATCCAGCCAGTCGGTGCCTGCACCCAGGCTTGACGGATCTGCAAAATCCGGGTTCAGCGCCTGGCCGTTGTTGGCCATCATTTCATTGTGAAGAGCTGCAAATTCGGAAGCGTCCAGCATATCCACCATGTTGGCTGCAGTCTGTAGTCCGGTGAACATCTTGAATTCCAGGCTGTTCTTTTCGGCAGAGCCTTTCTTTGTTGTGATCAGCACAACGCCGTTAGCACCCCTTGAACCATAAATGGCTGCTGCCGATGCATCTTTCAGAATTTCAATATTGGCAATATCATCCGGGCTGACCGTATTCAGCGGAACATCGGTGGGCACACCGTCAATAACCAGCAAAGGATCGCTGTTATTGATAGTCCCTGCACCCCTGATCCTGAATGTAACATTGCTGCCAGGTGATCCGGATGATAATATCTGTACCCCGGCCGAACGTCCCTGTAAAGCTTCGCCGATGCTCGGGACCGGCAGCGCTTTCAGTTCTTTGGTGTTCACGGAAGAAACTGAACCGGTCAGATCCCGTTTCTTTTGGGAACCATAGCCCACCACAACGACCTCATTAAGCTGAACATTTGATTCGGTCATCACAACATTAGACAATTCGGCAGCATTGGCCGGAATTTCGCGGGTTGTATAGCCGACGAAAGAAAATACAAGGACAGGATTAGCTGAAGTGCCGACACTTAAAGTGAAATTCCCGCTTGCATCCGTGGTAGTTCCTGTAGTAGTGCCTTTTAACAGAATTGTAACCCCTGTTAAAGGCTCTCCTTTGGAATCGACGACCAGTCCCGAAACCGGTTTACCCTTAACCTGGGCTCCCGCATCAGGAATGGCGAGAAACATACTGCATAGCAACAGCAGTATCAATGGTAGATAAGTCTTCATTTTTTTCATGAATGTTAACAATATGGTTGGTTGAGATTGCGAATAGTCAGAATCTGTCGGTTATGCTGTCGGGCAGTTACCGGCAAATATATAAAGGTGGTTTCCAGATGTTCCGCCGGGTTAAAAAGATGTAGTCAAAAATCAGGGTTCGGCCGGATATCCATCATTGAAACAATGCATTACAGATATTGAGGACTTGAAAAAATGTAGTCGGATTATAGAAACGATCCGACGGGATATAGAAGAAGCGTTCGTTCAGGAGAATGTAAAAACCCGGTCTGGACCGGGGGCATTCCGGTTGAAAATGGATTATACGATGCTATCCTGATGATGAACTGAAAGGCTTGGATGCGATTAACCCGAAGTGCTCCCGATGAGCAATACTTTATTGTCGAAATTTTCCCGGTTATCCCTGGACTTATTCCTGATCTTGGTCCTGTAATTATAGATGGTGGATAGGGAACATCTCAGAAAATGGGAGATCTTAACACTATCGGTGATCCCCAGCCTGACAAGGGCATAGATCCTCAGTTCGGTATTAAGCAGCTGTCCGGGCTTGAGTTGAATGGCTTCGCCCTCTGAAAGAAGCTGGTTGAAGTCTTCAACAAAATTCGGGAAAAGCTGCAGGAAGGTCATATCGAAGTTGTGGAAGAACTCGGAAAGTTCTTCCTCGATGATCTCGGAAGACTTGATCCTGTGAAGCAGGTCATCTATTTTTCCGGCCGTAGCCATTTTGTGCAGGAGTTTCCGGTAGTTATCCATCTTATCGATGTACACCGAGCACTGGTCCATGTAATGACCGATATACTCCTCCTTGATGAGGTTTGCTTCTTTCAGGGTGAGGTTTGTTTCGCTGAGTTCCTTATTGATCCTTGAAAGATCTGAGTTGAGGTTGTTCAGCTGTTCGTTCGCCATGCTCAGCTCTTTCCTGGCAGCAGCCAGTTTCTTCATCTGCCTGAAGATAAGGGCAACGGCAACCATGAGCAGGATGGCCAGCGTGCTGATGCTCAGAAGCGAAACCCATAGTGTCCGTTGCCGCGAACTGATCTGGTGCTGATACGATTTGTCGATGATGGGCATCATCTGCGAAATCTCGATGGTGCGGAGCCGTGCATTGCAGAAGAGTGCATCCTCCAGTGAACGGCTGATGTAACGGTACGACCTGTCTATATCCCCGTCCTCATACAGGAGATAGGCCAGGTTTCGCAACGAAATGTATTCCTTGTTGGCGGATTCGATGTCGTTGATGGCCGAAATGGTAAGCCATTTTTTCTCGTTATCCCTGTCTTTCATCCCATGATAAGCCATGGAGATGCTATACGCTATGATAGCTTTGTTGTGTTTATCGTTTTTGATTGTTGGGAAATAGTCGAGTAACAGGTACAATGCCTGTTCAAACCGGCCCTGTACGATCAGCTGATCCGATTTCACCATGATATGAGGCGATGATTCAGGCGGATTGGCTATCAGCAGCGAATCGCGGTAAGCAGCAGTAAGGTAGTCGTATTCAGCCTTTTCCTTGAGCGATAAGGCATAATCGGACAATGCTCCGTAGATGGTACGGTAAATATGAAAGTAGTAAGCTTTTAAATCAGGGAACTGGGCGATCGATACCTGATGCAGTATATCGTAGGCTTCCTTGTACATGCCCATCACGACCATGATCGATGCCAGGTTGAGCTTCGCATCGGTAAGGTTCATGCTGTTTTCCGACTTTTCGGCCAGAAACAGCTTCCGTCTGGCGTAAACAAGCGCAGAGTCGGATTTGTAAGAGCGGTATTCATCGAAGAGTTTGCCGCAAACTTCAAACTGTTGCTGGTTCGACGAAGTGTAGATGAGGGAATTCTTAAGATCCCGGATACGATCTTCTTTCTGCTTGTCAAAATCCCTATAGTTTTTCACCGTCAGGTCGAGCCTTTTCAACAGGGAGTCTGTTTCGTTGCTTCCGGAGAGCAACTGAGGCAGGTATAAAACCAGGATCAGGGTAAACCATTTTATTGAGCGCATCCTTACCAATTATCAGATACAAAAGTAAATGCTCGATGATTAATATCGGGTAGCTACTCATGATATTAATCAAAGGCTTTTTGTTTTTAGATCTCTGGAAATGGATCAATTAGCAATCTTTACGCTGGTTGATTCATTTCTTCCGAAGAATACAGGGAAATACATGAGTTCTGCTACTGCAGGCAGCAGACTGTAACTCCCCGTATAGCGTGGCAGCAATTTTATGTCGAAAGTGTATTTGCCATACTCCAGCCTGTTGCAAAAGATCACTGTTCGGTCGCGGTACTGTTCGCGATACTGTTCTCCCGGATACCAGCCGCTTTTTTCATCATAGGAACAGCCTGCAGGAATCGGCACTTCAATTTTAACATATTCTGCCGGTTTCTTAACAAACACGGTTACCCTGAGCGTGGTACTTTCACCGGCTTTCAGATTCTTCACTTCCTGCTCTCCCTGGGTGAGTTTTGAGCTGATGCTGAACAGACTGTCGACCGGTAGCGGGTCGGGATTCCATTTCCTGCTGAAAGCAGTGAAATACACGGGTGAGTTTCCTTTGACGGTGACCTGAAGCGGAACAACGCTTTTTATATCCATTGAAAATGGAAATTCAGATACATCCTTTGTCATTGGTCCCCGTACCTGCAGCAATGGCTTCTGAATTTTATTATCCTCGGCAATCATTGATGGCAGCAATGTTTCAATGATGTTGGCGGATTGATAGGTGTTCATCCAGCCATTATGCTTTCTTTTCCCGATGAGGTAAGCCCTGACACGGGAAAGATATTGTTGTCCGGCACTATCCTTTTCCAGGATACGGTACGCCCTAAGGGTGGCTTCAACCGTATTTTCGAAAAGACTGTAACGGTAGTTTTCATTACCCCAGTAATAATTACCGAAGATGGTCCTGTGGCTCATCTTCATCACGCTGTCAATAGAATAGGGAAGATTGTGCACCTGTTTTATCCCGGTAAGCAGGAGTTGCTCTGACGTGGTGAGGTCCATTTCATGTTCAATCGTGCGGATGAGTTCACTGTAATTGACGTTAGCATTCAGCCGGCTGAGCATATAGAGGTAGTCAACCTTATTGGTAGTGGATGACTTCGTTAAAGCATATACCAGGTCCTCAATAATATCGGAAGTATTCAGATTGGTTTTATAACCTGCATCTCTGGCCTCAAGCAGTGCGGTGATCACATGTTCCGAGATCCATGGAACTGTATGGCTTACATCCCACCAGCCCCAGGAGTGTTGCTCGTTCTGATTCTTTATAAGTTTTTCGATGATCTTGTTCACATCCTTGTCACCCCTGAATTTCTCGCCACGGTATTGACAGATCTTTCGTTCTGCCAGCAAGCCTATCAGTTTCGAAGCCAGTTGCTCGTTGCACAGGTAAGGATAATAGTGCAGGCTGCTGATATCCGACCGCATCACATCGAGATAATCGGCGTCGGCCGAAATGGTATACGAGCCGCCTCCCGGCCCTTGTGGCAGGGTGAAAGTGGTATCATGATCAAACATCATGAAAAATCCCTCGCTCTCTTCAACACCGAAAGGTTTTACAGGCAGGTCGCGGATTTCACCATCGAAATAGCCATCACTTTTTGTGAGGAGGTATTTCACTTTCAGGGTGTCGGCCCGCGATGCAGTAATGAGCATGGAATCGACCACCACCGACGAGCAGTTTGATTTGTGTTCACCATACTTAACCCCGTTCAGTTCGAAAGAGGTTGTCACTGGCAGGGTATCCGGAGTATAATTGATGGCTTTGCCAATCGCTTTCACTGTGTCGCCTTCAACCATGAAACGGGGTATAAAAAGCTGTGCAATGAGCGGTTTGTACGATAATACCGGAGCCGACGTTATTCCCGATTGCTTTTTACCATTCATGGCCAGCACATAGGTGTCCCAGCGTGTGATATCATCAGGGTATTTTACTTTGAATACAGCTTTGCCGTTATTGTCGGTACGGAGAGTGGGTTCCCAGTAAGCGCAATCGGAAAACCTGCTGCGCATCGAAGAGAAAAATTCAGGCATTTCTTTACCGGTAAATCCCTTCAAAGCCATGATTGCGTTGTTATCGTATTCTGAAGCGAGATCATAGAAATTGAATTCTGACATGCCATTTCTATTTCCATCTCCTCTTACTCTTATACCGTCAATATAAGTCACATTACCTTCAGTTTGCTGTCCGCGCATAGAACCCACTACTCCCTCTCGTGAATATACCCCACCTGCGGTTGTTGCTACAACAGCTCCACTCAGTATTGGCATCTTTGCGATTTCTTCAGATGTCACTGTCGCACCACTCACCGTCATATCCTTGGATATTAGGGGAATTCTGTAATCGACCACCTCATAAGCTTCCAGCATTGTTGAAGTTGCTGCCAATTTTACAAGGCAGAACTCCCAAGGGGTGACAGTTACTGTGTCCGCTGCGTATCCCACATAGGTGACTGTAATTTCATTAGAACCATCAGGGACTACCAGTGTAAAGTTGCCGTCAATATCGGACACCGTTCCGTATTTTGTACCTTTTACCACAATGTTGGCAAATGGCACAGGCTCACCGCTTGACTTATCAACAACGCGTCCTTTACAATTAAACCCTGGACCTGAGTAGACGTTACTTTCGTCGATAAGGTTGCGAAGATAGCTTTGCTGCCCGAGTTCTTTATTAAGTGACTTATTCCCCAGGTTTTTAACAATAGTTTCTGAGATCTTTTTCCCGATGCTGTCATTCCTGAATTGTTCAGGCTTATTAATTTTCAGATAGCTTATACCGCCGGGTTTCACTTCAATGGTGTCGGAGTAAAAGTAACTATCATCTTCAAAGAGCAGTATCATGCAATAACGGGCGGGATTCAGGTGTTCGAAGCTGAAATTTTCTCCATTGAGGTAAATATTTCCCGAGGTTGAATCGCAATTGACAAGCAGTATGTTGAGGGGCCGAAAATCCTTGCTGAAGCTTATATCGAGTTCAGCGCGAAGCACACAGTTGCCGGCTCGGTTTCTGCTGGCGGGATCGGAAGTATAGTTTCTTCTTAAGCTTTTTGTAAGGGCGATTTCATCGGCAGTTTGCCGGTTGAACGTATAAACCTGGGAGTTGAGTTCCTTGCATACATTATTTGAGTTTACGACCAGTTGTTCCGGTTTACAGCTTCGCATTTTAATCAAGCCGGGCAGGAATTCATATTCAAATCCGGGTTCAGGATCAAAAGAATGCAGCATCTGACCCGGCACCCTGAACCAGGTTGTACCGCCTCCAAGCGGGCCGGCGGTAAACCTATTCATTCTCTGTTGCTGTAAAGGAATGATCCGCTGATATTGTTCCAGATACGAATTTGCCCCGGGTATAGATATTCCTCTGTAGGTGAACACGTACATCGAAAGGTTCTGTATTTCGGCGTTGCTGAATTTGTTTTCTCTTATCACTGTTTTCACATAAGCCGCGGTAAGGTCTTCATCAAGCGAAAAAATGGTCTTTTGCCCATGCCGGCAATCAACCATGCCCTGGAGTATTATTTCTTTATCCTGCAATATGAACCTGAACGTGTGATACCCCGGGCTCACCCGGAAGGAATAAGGCTCTTTTACTGTAACCCAATTAAAGTAATAAGGATGGGAGTCGATATACATTACCCTGATAGGTTGAATTTCCCCGTTATGTACAATGAAAGGTGCTACCTGGGTGATATCATCAACAGCCGGGTATGCGTAAGTGTAGATAGTGTCGCCGGGATAAAGGAAATGGTAATATTCAATGGTATCGAGGCCATAACGTTCCCTAAAGGCCGGATAATCAAGAGTTATTGCCCTGCTGGTCGAAGGGCTGTAGTCATCATAGCGGTCATTCAGGTGAAACGAGTTGTAATGCATCAGCCCTTTCAATTTGCTATTGTATGATGGGACTGATACCTGTTGTGTGCCAAACTTATGCGTTATTCCATAACAGGTAAGGTCGACACCGGGAACTGGTTTCCCCCTTGAGTCGGTAACGGTCAGGCTCACTTCTGTTTCCTGCCCCGGATACACGTTTGACGGCTGTTCCACATGTATATTCAACCGGTTCAGTTGTTTAACTATCGCAACAGCGTCCGACACTACTTTACCTGCCCAGGTGTACTGATAAGTAAGTGTATAGGTGTCGTAGCCGGAATTCTTACGACTGAAGTTCAGCGAATGATCAAAACCATGATCGATCAGGCTGTTGCCTTTATAAAGGTACCACGAAAAGGGAATGTTGCGCGGATTTGAGGAGACAATGAATAGGGAATCGCCGATGTCCTCCCCGAAAAACGCCAGTTGTGGCTTTTCATCATTCATGTCGAGCGATTCTGTGTCAATACCTTTCGATACAACTTCGTACCATGAATAGAGCCTGTTGATCGGTTCCGCATAAGGCAGGGTGACTTCCCTGTTGAATAGTTCTTCGCCATTTTCGTCAAACCCTGATATCTCAGCATCAACTTGTTTGTTCAGTCCAAAAGAAGTACAGGAAAACCTGATGCTGTCGCCCGTAGTTATGATGCTGAGGTATTCGGGGTGTGATTCATAGATGATGGCGGTATCCCATTTCATTTTTTCGTTATCAGCCGATAAGACAGTTGCCATAATCTCGTATTCCATCCGCACATCAGGAAAAATACTGTCGGGAATAATAACATCGGCACTTCCATCCAACAGGGGAATCGTCTTTTCCAGCAGCAGATCAGGAATAAAAAGCTTGTCCCTGTAAAATCGATAGACAGAATTGGATGTCAATTTCAGTTCGAGCCGGCAGTCGGGCACTGCATTCCCGTTATCATCCTTTGCCGTAACATGTATGGCAAACGGTTCTCCGCGCCATTGGTTTGTTTTATCAACTGTTACTTTCAGTGTGTTGCGGTTGAGTTCGTAATCGCAGTATTTGAAGTAATTCGCTACAAGCAGGTCTCCATATACACCTTGTTTTGTCAGTATGATACCATACTCATTATCAAGGATCATTTTGAGAGAGTCGGTAATGATGATACGACTGGTGTATCCGCCCGGAGTGTAGGGCGACAACTCGCCCAGGAGCAGGCGTTCCTTGTCGCTGTAATAGTATCCCCGGTGTTTTTGAAGGTACGTATTAATGTTTCCCTCCAGTGGTTTTCCATCACCGGATCTGATGATAAACGCTTTCAGGTTTATGGTATCGCCCGGGCGGTACATTGGTTTGCTGAATACCAGATAACCGGAATAATCATCATTCTGATAACGTTTATCGTAATAATAGTCAGGCGAGAACAACCGGGTAATTTTCCGAAACTTAGAACTGAAATAGTACCATGCCGGATTATAGTAATGGTATGTCAACAGATTACGGACAGCATACACAGGCAGTGCCACTAGGTTGTAAACCGGCCGGTAAACGTATTTAAACGGTGAGCGAAAGCATACACTGTAATAAATACGCTTGAATTTGTTTGTAGAGAATTCTCTACTGATCCTGTAAAAGGAGCTTATACCGTTGCAGGTCACGGTGAGGATCCCCTGTTTATCGGTAGTTTTCAGCCGGTACGTAAGCGATTTTTCATCAAAAGGAATCCGGGTGTTCCTTATCCGTACTTCGGCGTTCGTTACCGGAGCGCAGCCCTTTTTCGACAATATCTGCACACACAGGTCTTTCTTGTTATCCAGTATCTGGACAGAATAATCGCAAATGTTGAAATAATTAAAAGTCAGCTCATTTTCTATGACTGACACCTGCAGATAATTGCCGGGCACGAGGCTAATATCAGCCGTTTCCTGATTGGGACTCAGTGAATCAACAAGCGTATGCATGAATGAAAAGTCGGCCAGATAGATCGATTTTTTGTTGATGATCTCCGCTTCCCGGTTGGTTAAGCGGTAGATGTACCTGTAGTAGGAAGAGTGCCTGCTGGTAAGAAGATTCTTTTGCTGGGCTGAAAGTGAGCATGATAATGCCAGAAGGAATACAAGCAGAAGACGATGTTTTGAGATCATATCCAGTATATATTAACTGATTATCAACACGATGAATACCCTAAATACAAATTGACAAATGCGACATGTAAGGCATAGCTAATATCGTAAAAATCTTACTCTCCCTGCTGATGCGGTTTTTAATCTGTGCAGTATAATATTCAGTAAGCCTGCTGTCATTACTTCAACCCAATAGGAAGTCTTTGTCAGGATGTGGACGCAGAGGGATTAGTTCGCACTTGCCTGCCCATAATCCAGATCTGAATTTTCTTATCCAATATTGGGAATACAGGAAGATGGTTGATTTCTTCGGACACCCGCTCCACCGGCGATTTGCATCCTGGCCACCCGGTCCAGAATGGTGTTATTTCGGAACCCTTCATACTGCTTCTTATGCTCTGTCCCGTGTCCTGAAAGAAAATCAGTCTTAACAGGAATTAAGGTATACTGAATCTTAACAGGTTTGCCCCAAAGGGGAGCCTGCCAGCTAGAAGCAAAGCTGATTAGATTCAGTAATACTGAGCAAGTTCCGAAAACAAATTTCGACCCGAAGGGTCCCTCCGAAGGAGCATTTCGTGCCCTAGGGACAAACCTGTTCAACCGCCGTATAAATGGATTCTCGATCTAACAGAATCGCATTTTCAGAGAAATGAATAAATTAGCGGTAGAACTCTCATGGGTTGGATTACAATGATTCCGAGTGGTTAAGATTAAGTTAAATGCCTGATTCCTGGTCAAATATAGAAGTAGAGCTTATCGTTGCCGATTATTTTAATATGCTTTCAGCAGAGTTGAAAGGATTACACTATTCAAAAGCAGATCATCGCAAAGCATTACTACCACTACTCAGCAATCGTTCAGAAGGTTCAATCGAGTTCAAACATCAGAATATCAGTGCCGTTTTAATTGAATTAGGACAACCTTATATCAAAGGTTATCTTCCCCGGTTCAATTATCAGCATGTTCTGAAGGAAGCTATTATAGATTATCTGAAACAAAACCTGTCAATTGAAAATCAATTTATGGAGTATTCGGATAGAGTTATACTTGCGCCTGCAAAATCTGCTGATTTTAAGAATATTATCGTTGAACCGCCAAAAACAAACATTGCTGCCGAACCTGCAATTTCCTATACTAAAAGTCCGATCAAAACAAATTATCTTGAGAGAGAACAGAATAATCTCAGACTGGGTTTTCTGGGTGAAGAACTGGTGATCAGGTATGAGAAATGGTATTTGATTAATTCAGGGAAGGAAAAACTGGCTGATCAAATCCGGTGGATTTCAAAAGAAGAAGGTGACGGGGCCGGTTTTGACATTCTTTCCAGGAATCCGGATGGTTCTGATAAATATATCGAAGTTAAAACCACAAAATTAGGGAAAGAGACTCCGATATTTTTCAGTAAAAACGAACTGGATTTTTCAGTTGAGAAGTCAGGGCAATTTCATCTGTACCGGTTATTCAACTTCGAAGAACAGGCAAAGATGTTTACCCGAAATGGTTCTCTGGATCAGATTTGCAGACCGGTTCCGGTCTCTTTTAAAGGATATTTTTAATGGAAGTCATTGATAAAATACTGTCATTAAACAGAGGGGTGACAAGATTTGGTCCTGCGCCTCACAAGCCAGTATTATTGCTGGCGGTAATCGATTCGATCGAAAATGGTGAGATCACTGAAAACAGGATTGAGATCACTGATGACTTGCTGCGGCGTTTTTACGACAACTGGAATTTACTTGTTAAAACTCACAATTCGCCAAACTTCTCATTGCCATTTTTCCATCTGAAAAATGAAAAAAATGACATTTGGAATCTTATCACTGTACCCGGAAAAGAAATACCCACGACTAAAAGCAAGTCGATAAAAAGCTTTAAAGCCCTTCATGATACTGTTCAGGCGGCCACCCTGTCGGAAGATCTGTATGATGCCTTATCCGACTCTGAGGAAAGAGAAGAGATTAAAAATGCTTTGCTCCGGAAATACTTCGGAATAAATAGTGGATCGCAACTTAAAGGTTATCAAACGTTTTCTGAATCTATTGAGAAAGAAATGCGTGAAGATCCGGATGAGAATTATGCCCGAAGAGTTAAACGGATACAGGCCGTTCCGGAGGAATCAATTGAAGAAATGCTTATTCTCCGGAGTTCAATTTTTAAGAGAATTATTCTCAATTTATATGACAATCAATGTTCAGTAAGCGGATTGAAAGTAGGAGGTATAAACAGAACGTCACTGGTGGATGCCTGTCATATCATTCCGTTTTCCGAAACCAATAATGATTCCGTCAGAAATGGCTTGGCATTGTCGCCGACATTTCACCGGGCATTTGACAGGGGATTAATCGCAGTCTCGGATAATTTCACTGTAATGGTAAATGCCAGTCTGAAAGATTATAAACCGGAATCCGGCATCAGGCAGTATGAAAATCAGAGGATCTTTTTACCTAAAAATGAGAAGTACTGGCCATCGCAGGAAAACCTGTCGCAGCACAGGAAAAAGTTCGGGTTTGAATAAAACCAATGATTTCCATCATATTCAGCCCCCAGTCCTGAGAGCAAAACAATCTTAATAGGAATCAAGGCAACAACCGAAAATCATCCCTGATTCTTCCGCACGATCAGATCTCCCATCCGGCAGTCGGTGACTTTTATCAGATCTTCCGGTGCTATTTTCAACTGCAGGCCTCTTATCCCCGCACTCACAAAAATATGGTCCAGTAGGATACAGCTTTCATCGATGAAAGCCGGGTAATCCTTTTTCATCCCGATAGGGGAGCAGCCGCCCCGGACATAACCGGTAAGACTAAAGATCTCTTTCATGTGAACCATCTCAGCGCTTTTATTGCCGGAGATCCGGGCTGCCTTTTTCAGATCCACTTCCTCCGCCCCGGGAATGATGCACACGAAAATCCCGGATTTGTCGCCCCGCAATACCAGTGTCTTAAATACCTGGTCAACTGGCTGATGAAGTTTGGCGGCCACCGCTACGGCGCTCAGGTCCGACTCATCCACCTCATATGCCAGCAGCTCATATGCTATGCCTTGCCTGTCAAGGATCCGGGCCGCATTGGTCTTCGTCATAATCCCCCGCTTTCGAATTTATCAATCATCTCGCCGGCAATACTGATGTTTCCGGCATGTTCCGGAAGCTTTCCCCGGTTGAACCACGCCGCTTCCGCAATTTCGATGTTATCAGTAACGATGGGCTGGTTCTCATCGGCTTCAGCCACAAAACCGATCATCATGGAACCGGAGAAAGGCCAGGGCTGGCTTTTATAATAACGGATATTGGTAATATCCAGTCCCACTTCTTCCTTGACTTCACGTTTCAAAGCATCCTCAAGCGTTTCGCCTACATCCACATACCCCGCAATCAGTGAATACCAGGCTCCGGGGAAATTCGTGTTGCGGGCTAGCAGTATTTTATCATGACAGAGAATGGCAACAATCACTGCCGGGGAAATTTTCGGGTAAACTACGGTTTTACAACCGGGACATATCAGGGCCCTTTCATCCGGTTTGTGAACTGTTACAGAACCGCATTTCCCGCAAAACCGGTTCTGGGCATACCAGTTCATCAGATGAAACCCGGCCATGCCGATCCATGCGAATTCCTGCTGTTTCATGCTCCGGAAAATGCGAATATCCTTGTAAACCAAACGGGGCTCGTCTGCCATTAACGGATCCCAAACCAGGAAACAGGGAACATCATCGAGGGTAAATAAAAAAGTGCTTTCAGGTTTCTCCGCTATCTCCTGAAAATCTTTTTTCCGCGGCATTTCGAATTCACTGCCCACGACTTTCAATAACAATAAGTTTCCGTCAAAATGGAGGACAAAATCCTCTTCCCCGATATGAGTGCCTGTGAGATAATGATTATTGAAACGATGCGGAAAAATATCCTGAATCATGCTGACAGATAGTTTTATACAGACAACAAGCTGAAGAGTATTCAGATATGCGAAGGTAAACAGAATATCGCTCAGCAGGCTTTTCCGGGAAAAGTATGGTCGGCGGTCCGGACGGTCTGGAGTTTAACTGCTTTCGCTGAAATCACAAAGACGCTTTGACAACTGAAGGCATTCAGGATTTTCTATCGTTTGAGAACATTGCACGCCTGGATAAACGTTTCGGCTACCAAAATGACTCATCATTTTGTATACTGAGCGTGTTCCCTAAAAAGCATTTTTGACCCGAAGGGTCCACCTAGGGGCGAACCTGTTCAGCCGAAGTATAATCCCTATAGTACCGGACGCTTACGGTTGATAAGTGGGCGATTGAGTCAAAACCTGGTGAGCGGAGATGCGTTTTTAAGATACTCATTCATCTTCTGAATAGACAAGAACCCACTTTGATTGTTTAATGTCTTCAAATGTCAGATCTATTCTTTTCAGGTATTTCTTTTGAGATCGAATAGTGTCCCATGAATAAGTTGATAATGTGTCCTCATCAAATATGTATAAATAGAGAAATTTATTTTTTTTGAAGTATTTATTCCACCCTCTAAAAGTCCATATTGAGATTATATTGCTGGAGTCTGGAAATACAAGATTAGAAATATTTCGTGGATATTCTCCTGTTTCCTCATCAGGGGGAACAAATTTATAATGGGTTACCAATCTGTTTTCACTGAGAATTGAGTCTTCCTGCCATTTAAAATATATTGTTTTAGTAGTATTATTTTGTAATACTAACCTGCTGTCAGCAATATCACAACTACTGTTAAAAAGTATGATGGACACTAAGACCAAACCTGCAATAGGTATTCTAATATTATGATTCATTTCAATTTTATTATGGCCACAATAGGTAATAATCGGTCCCAGTCATATTTGATAAATAGCGTCCTATATATACTGAGCGCGTTCCCTAAAAAGCATTTTTGACCCGAAGGGTTCCCTCCGAAGGAGGGCAAACCTGTTCAGCCGCAGTATACAAGCTGAAGAGTGTTCAGATGTGCGAAGGTAAACAGAATATGATTCAGCAGTTTCACTGATTTATCTGGCCAGAGCGCCCGGAGGATTCGGGCTTGTTCTGCTTTCTCTTGAACCGCAATGACGGCGGGCACACTCAGGGGCGGAATTTCTTGCCGCGATACCCGGAGTTTCATGGTCCCGCCTGAATAAAACTTCTAATTTAGTATCGAAAAACCACGACTCATGCCTTACCCTCGTCGACTGCTGTATCTGCTGATCCTGGTGATTGTGCCGGCACTCCCGTATGCCGGAAACACTACGAAGAAAGATTGTGATTCGCTGATCCGTCAGGGCATTTACAACATGAGCAACCACCGGTTTGCTTATGCACTTGAAGATCTCTCAAAAGCGCACCAGATAGCCGCTGAGAATAAATGGTACTCTCAGGAATTCCTGGCGCTGAACAATATTGGACTTACCTACTACAAGATGCTCGATGACGGCAATGCCGTTACCTATTTCCTGAACGCCTATGAACTGGCGCTTGCTCACAAATCTCCCACCGACGAGATGATCATCCTTAACAATATTGCATTGGTTTATTCACGCGGAAAGAAATATGAACAGGCGGAGGAATATTTTCTGAAGGCTTTTACCATCGCAAAAGATGAAAAGATTTCGTCACGTATCGGAATGTATGCTACCAACCTGGCCCAGCTTTATCTTGATAAGAAGGATTTGGTTGCTGCCGACAGGTACCTAACGATCGCCATCCCAAATCTTACCGACAGGCCACAGGTTCTCATGAATGCCCATATACTGAAAAGTACCCTGTTACTTGAAAACGGACAAACTGCCAGGGCCATCCAGGAACTGGGGCCTTTGCTGCAAACTGCAACAAAAAGTGGATTTAATGAAGAAATTATTGAGATAAACCTTCTGTTATGCAAATGTTATCTGGCCCTGAATCAGTATGACAAAGCTGAGGATTATGCCCGGCGGGCGTTAAAAATGTGCAACGATAATGAAGTGAAAATTAAAATTTTCAGCCAGCTTTCTGTCATTGCCCTGAATAATCATGATATCAGTAAAATGGCTGCGGCGAAAGATTCCGTCATCAGGTTGACCAATACGGTAAACGAAACGATGAACAGGGAACTGCTCGAAAATTCACGGCTGAAATTCGAGCTGGCCGCTTCACAACATGCGCTGGATATCAATAATGCCCGGTTACAGAATCAGCGGAAATTCTATCTGCTGATTGCACTCCTGCTGATTCCCACCCTGCTGGCGCTGATCTGGGCTTTCAGGAAGAAATCAATCGCTGCAAAACAGGCTAAGATCATTGCCGAAGGAGATCTGAAAATCGCTGAACTGGAACTGGAGAACGAAAAGATCCAGACGACGATTTTGAAAAACGAACTGAAAGAGAAGGAATTGCTGGCACAACTGGAAGCAGAGAGACAGAAAGAATATGCCGCCAGCCTGTCGTCGGAAATTGAACAAAAGAACAAGCAGCTTTCTGATAAAATCCTCTTTCAGTCTACCCGGAATGAACTTATAGAAGAAATCATCGGAAGGATTTCCCTGTCACCGGGCTTCAGCGAAAAACCCGACCTGGTAAAGATTGTCCACGACCTGCGGCTCTACCTGAAGGAAGACAGCCAGTGGGATGAAATCACCTCCAACTTTGAACTTGTAAATACCAGTTTTTTAAATGCCCTCCGAACCGTGCATCCCGATCTTACAGCCAACGATATCAGGTTCCTGTCCTTTGTTTATCTCAACCTCAGCAACAAGGAAATTGCCAACCTGCTGAACATCACCGTCGAAGGTTGCCGCAAAAGAAAGGAGAGGATAACTGCCAAGCTGAAACTGGATAAAGAAACTTCTCTCCTGGCCTATCTGTCACAGTTACAGTAAATTCTTTTTCTCCTGTCACATAATGTCACGCTTCTTGTCACGGATTGTAACCCTGACTATTTGCTGCATTTAGTTGAGTCGTTGTTCTTTTGCAAAAAAACAATTACTCAATCCTTCGGAAATGAAAAAGCAATCTTTACTCCTCGCATTACTATTTGGCGTTTTTACCCTTGCTGCTCAGGTAAGGCCTGATATTGATGGTGATTTGATGCTCTGCCCCAATACAAACGGTACGGCTTATGTTACAAACCCTCAATTTGATACCTATCAATGGTACTACAGATATTGGTTCCCGGAAAACCAGCCTTTCGTTCCCATTGAAGGGGCTACTGCTTCTACATTCACCTATGACTGGTTTACCTACGATCAGGCCCAGCTCAAGGTTGTAGCCACCCTGAACGGACAAACCCTAGAATCAGATACCATTCAGATTGACAGTTACGCATGGGCTACCATGACAATTATGTGGGATGAAAACACCCCCGGATTACATTACGATGGTGACAACAATATCTTTTACCTGGAGTCCGGTTATGCTTTTCCGCTTGATTTGCAGCTTCCGTATTCTGAAAATATTCAATGGTACAAGGATTTTGAGGTCATAGAGGGGGCCACCAACAGTCACTTCGAAATCACAGGCCCGGGACTGTATTACGTTTCGGCAGGGCCAAATGTTTGTCCTGACAACATTACCAATGGTCCCGTGTTTGATGTTCAACTCTTTGTTGGAATGGATGACATCGAAGCCGGTAGTATAAATATCTATCCGAATCCTGCCAAAGATTACCTGATCATGCATTTCCCCGGCAACGAAAAATTTGAAAAATACAGCATATCCGATCTTTCCGGAAGGATTTTGAAAGAAGGAACTCTTACTTCATCCGAAACAAGGATCGATATAGTATCACTGCTGCCCGGTACGTATCTCATAAAGATAGAAGGTGAACAGGGTACGGTTTTGAAGAAAATCTTAAAAAAATAACTCCCCCGCCTCAGTGAACACTGTTTTCAAATCTCAATAATTGGTTAAAAAAAAACAGCAGGCATTTGCCTGCTGTTTTTATTAGAGTGACCCCGGAGGGATTCAAACCCCCGACTTTCAGAACCGGAATCTGACGTTCTATTCAGCTGAACTACGGGGCCGGTTGTTTATTTGATGAAGAATCTCGAATTTCTGCTTCTGTATGCTGCGATTTTCTGGCCGGCATCAACACTGCAATGGTCAAATGACCCTGTATCAGTTTGCTGTCTGTTGTTCAGGATCATCCCTGGAGCGGCTGATTCCGACAGTCCTTCACTGCGGCAAAAATAGGTATTATTTGCTTAAAATCAGGCGGATTCAGGCCAATTATTTCATATATTTATGGTGAATCCTGAAAGGCTGGCCCCAAAGGGGAGCCTACCGGCTCGAATTAAAGCTGATCAGACTCGGTGATACTGAGCTTATTACCATTGAAGTGATTCACAAACCCGTTCGGCCGAAGTATAAGTGTTTTATCCATCCTTACTTAATATCCCAATCTATGAAAAAATTTCTGGCTATTGCAGGCCTTGCCCTCTGGCTGGTTGGATCAGGGTGGTATTATACCTGTAAGATCAAAGAACAATGTTACAACGGTTCTCCCCCCCCCGGCCCGGTTGCCGGTAAAACGGAACAACCGGGAACGCCTGACGAAAACGCGGCAGGTAAAAACGACAGTGTACGACAGGCCATTCCGGAACAGCCTGCCGGCAGAATGATCTACTTTCAACCCAACTCCGCAGTGATGAAACCGGATCCGGCTGTCAGTCAGTATCTGGCAGATCTTGCTTCCTACCTGAAAGATCAGGAAAAAATGGTAGAATTGATTGGACACACTGACAATATTGGCACCGAAGAAGTAAACAAAAAGATGGGGGAACTCAGGGCCGGTATAGTCAGGTCAGCTTTGCTTGATCTGGGGGCGCCTCCCGGCAAAATTAAAGTATCATCCATGGGTGAGAGCAAACCTGTCGCCTCAAACGATACAGAAGAAGGCCGTGCTCAAAACCGCAGAACCGAAATAGTAATTAAATAAATAAAATCATTCTGATATGTTCCAGCAAAATATAGCCTTAGGGCCTGGTACTGAGTCGTTCAGTTCACATCTTGTTGAAGTGATCATCCTTCTGCTGGGAGCAGCCATCCTTGGTTTCATCATCGGCTGGCTGTTCCGTAAAACATACAAGGCAGTGTATCTGTCAATGAAAGAAGAACATGATAAATGTCCCGGCATCAAAGCCGGACTGGAAAGCAATATCTCCGACCTGCAGACTGCCTTGCGTGATAGCCGGGCAGAATTGGATAGCGCCAAAATGAGTATTGCTGATCTGAGCAATAAAAGAGATACGTTGCAGGCTTCTCTGAATGATAAGATCAAAGAGTTTGAAAATCTGAAGGGGCAACATGAAGTGCTTGGGAAGGAAGCAAGTCAGTTATCTGCTGAACATAAAAAGTTGAAAACGTTGCTGGATCAGCGTGAACAGGCAATTGCCGGATTGGAAGCCGAAAAAGCCCGGTTGCACCAGGAAATCAAGGTTTTAAAGGAAGGTCCCCAAAAACCTGCCATGAAAAGTGCATCGACGCCATCCCCTTCCGTTCCGGCACCGCCGCTCGATTTTGAGCAGGCAGCAATGATCCTGGGGAAGAAGTATACATTGAATGACCTTAAAATAGTGGAGGGAATCGGCCCCAAGATTGAACAACTTCTTCACCAGTCAGGCATCGACACCTGGAATAAGCTTTCGAAATGCGAAACATTTCACCTGAAGGAGATCCTCGCCTCAGGAGGTGATCCGTTCCAGATGCATGACCCTTCAACCTGGCCACAACAGGCTCATCTGGCCGCAAAAGGCTTGTGGAAGGAACTGAAAGAACTTCAGGACAGACTGATAGGAGGAAGGCCATAACTTTTTCAACCAGTTCTATCCCGCTTTCAACGATCCATTTCCTTCGCAGGGAATGGTTTTCGGGCTTTGCTTTCATCCTTCCCGCCATCCGGCAGCTTTTCGTTGGCTGAAAATCCGTATTTTTGTATTTTGATAACAATAACTCATTAATAATAAACGATATGTCAGACAAAGTATTGGATAACATTACTCCCGGCGTGGTTACCGGTAATGATGTACAGAAGCTGTTCGCTATAGCTAAGAAAAACCATTTTGCCTTACCGGCTGTTAACGTAGTTGGAACCGACTCTGTGAACGCCGTTCTGGAGGCTGCCAAAGAGGTCAACTCTCCGGTGATCATTCAGTTCTCAAATGGCGGGGCTCATTTCTATGCCGGCAAATTCCTGAGCAATGAGGGCGAAAAGGCTGCAATTGCCGGAGCTGTTTCCGGAGCAAAGCATATTCACATGATGGCCGAAATGTATGGTATTCCTGTGATCATTCACACCGACCATGCTGCCAAGAAACTTCTCCCCTGGATCGACGGACTGTTGGACGCCGGTGAAAAGCATTTCAAGGAATTCGGGAAGCCGCTGTTCAGCTCTCATATGCTGGATCTTTCAGAAGAGCCGCTTGCCGAGAATATCGAAATGTGTAAGAAATACCTCACCCGTATGAGCAAGATCGGTATGACCCTGGAACTTGAACTTGGAGTTACGGGCGGCGAAGAGGACGGCGTGGATAATACGGGTGTCGACAGTTCCCGACTGTACACCCAGCCGGAAGATGTGGCTTATGCTTATCAGGAATTGATGAAGATCAGCGACAAGTTCACCATCGCAGCCTCTTTCGGCAACGTCCACGGTGTTTATAAGCCTGGCAACGTGAAACTCCAGCCGGTAATCCTGAATAACTCGCAGAAATATATCGAGCAAAAGCTGGGTACCGCCGAAAAGCCTGTGAATTTTGTATTCCATGGCGGATCAGGATCAAGCCGCGAGGAAATCCGCGAAGCCATCAGCTACGGTGTCATCAAGATGAACATCGATACCGATACCCAATGGGCAACCTGGAAGGGCATCCTGGATTTCTACAAGAAGAATGAAGGCTATTTGCAGGGGCAGATTGGAAATCCCGAAGGAGAAGACAAGCCCAATAAGAAATACTATGATCCCCGTAAGTGGCTCAACGAAGGCCAGAAATCATTGGTGGCCCGTCTGAAGGTTGCTTATGAAGACCTGAACTGCATTGAGAGGAACTGACCCTGTTCCCGGCATGCCCCTGGACGTCTGAATCAATCAGCAATTCTGCGATCAGCTTACTTCCTGAATTGATGACCAGGCCGGCAAGGATGCCTGATTGTTCTGAATTGTAGGTCGGAATCCCATAGCCGTTCTTTTCAACAAGCGCATTAAGAGGTTGTCTCAAAAGTCTCAGTGTAACTCTGTGATTTTCTCTGTGCAACTCTGTGAAATTTTTAAATTATTGTTACACAGTCCCGATAGTTATCGGGATCACAGAGGATGCACAGAGGACCACAGAGTGAAATTGTACTAAATTTCAACTTTTGAGACAGCCTCTTTCTTTTGAAACTGATCCTTGCAGGAACGGAGACAATCCTTTTAGCGATTAAGCAGAATAATCGCTGATACAGAGGTTGCCCGGAATACCTGTGGCGGGCATCATGAAATAACGTTGCCTTTAAAGAAGGGAAATAAGCATACAGGGATCCGTAAGCATCACCTTGATGCCATGATCAGGGTTTCCTTGGGATTGATGCTGAGAACAGGGAAGGGCGAATTATTTACCATTTGCTGCGCATAGGGACCCAGGACGAGGTTAAACGGGCTGGTTTCCTGTTCAGTCATAATGCTTATCAGGTTAGCCCTGACTTTCTGCGCGTATTCGATGGTGGAAGTAGTCACATTATCAACCCGGATGACGTCGCGTCGATAGGGGATACCTTCGTCTTCCAGGTATTCGATCACCTGGTCGGTATATTCATCAACCCTTCGTTGTATTGCCTTGTATTTGGAAGCATAAACGGATACTACATAGATTTCGGCATCGAAAAGCCTTGCAAGATAGGCTGTGAAAGGTACTTTCTGCCGGGTATCGATGGTGCTGTCGATAGGCATCACGATCCTTTCCAGATCATGTTTGGGACTGATGCCGGCCCTGAGGGAAATAACAGGGCAATGCGCGACGGATATCAGCCTGTTGGCATTGCTTCCAATCCAGAACTGCTCAAAGCCGGAAGCGCCGTGTGTGCCCATTACGATACACAGGCTTTCCATTTCACGTGCTTCATCCAGTATCTCGCGGTATATTTTACCTTCCCGGATCACGTAGTCTATCTGGCTTTCAGGGAGACGTTCCTTGTACTTCTCTACCAGTTTATTGAACTGATTTTTGATTTCATCAATCAGATCGGAGGATTTATCTGAATATATTGTCGTCTTAGTAACGGAAGGATTGTTGACCCATACCATGTGGACATCCAGTATTCCCCGGTTGGCAATGGAAATGGCATGTTCGAGTGCGTTGATAGAGCAGTCGGAAAAATCGATGGCGGCAATGATATTATTCATAGTTCGAAGGTAGTTTCAGGGAATCGGATCCCGGGTAATGATTGGCTAAGGTAACGAAAAAAGAGGATGAATGCAAGATAAATCTTGTGTGGCTTTGATGTGAAAATGCTTTAATAGAACTGGATTTGAAAGAAATAATTGTACAAATGAAAAAATAAAGTCGTCTCAACCTGTTTTATTCCAGTTCTTTAAAACTGATTTTTTCTTTAACAGGGAAAGCATTCGGGTAATCGGAAATTATTTTTTTCTGGAAGCCGACGGCTTCGGCAAGGGTGCGGAAATTGCCGGCTCTTACCCTGTAGTAAGGCGCTTTGAACGAAAGGAAAACCCGGCAGGAAGGATACCTGGAGATAAATTCATCCATGGCATCGGTAGCTCTTTTTTTGCTATTTGAACCGGAATCAAAAAAGATCTGTACGCGGTACCCGTCGATCGTCTGATCCTGTTGGTTCATCTTTTTGTATTGATCCAGCAGGGCGCCCATCCTTTGATCCTGAACTTTTTCCACTTTACCCGGCAACGGGTCGAATCCCTGGGCATTGGATACTGCAATTCCGATTGCCAGAAACATCATGGATGAAAGGAACATCCTCAGCATGGCGCAGGCTTTTAAAGCACGAAATTATCCTTGGGATGGATGCTCAGTACCGGAACAGGAGAGAAGTTGACGAGTTGCTGGGCGAACTGCCCCAGGATTGTAACAGAAGAATCGTTTTGCCAGTCGGTGATCACGGAAATCAGATCTATGTCTTCAGTCCGGGCATGCTCAATAATGGTAGCGGAAAGATTGTCGGAGAATACCGAGTCGACCATGTAGTTGATCCCCTGGCTTGCAAAGTACTTTTCTACCTTGGTGATATTGTTGTCAACAACCCGTTGCATTGTTTTCAGCTTGCTGGCATGGATGGCAAGGAGGATGACATCTGCACCGTAAACACCTGCGAGTTTGGCAGTGATATGTGATTTCTGAATGGTTTCCGGGATATGGGTCACCGGGAATAAAATCTTGCGGATACCCCGGGTCACATCGAAATTGAATTTTACCGAGATAACAGGACAGGGAGAATTGGACACAACGCGGGCGGCATTGCTGCCAATCCAGTATTCCTCAAAGCCAGTCACACCATGAGTCCCGGTGATAAGGAGGCTGGCGTCGGACTGCTTTGCCTGGGCTGCCAGTTCCTGGTAAACTTTCCCTTTACGGATTTTGAAACTGATCTTACCAGAATTCATTTTGCCCTTATAGGCTGCCACGAGTTCCTCCAGATTCTTTTTGGACTCCTCCCTGTATTCGTAGGATTCGGATGAAATAGGCAACTCCTGGATGCTTTGATTGTCGACCCAAACCATGATAATATTGCTTTGCGTCACATTTGCCAGTTCAATGGCATACTCAAGGGCATGCACCGATCCTTTGGAAAAATCGATCGCAACCATAATATCTTTCATGACCGAGAGGGTTTAGAATCGTGGGCTAAATTAAGAAATATTTTGGATACGCATTATTCTGTGACACGTGAAATGAAGCGTGCCGGGTCAACAATCCGTATTACAGGGAATTGTTATCTTTGCTTCGTTTCCAGTCATTTCAGAATATGCCGCTAAATAAAAACCTCGACGCTTCAGGTGAACAGCTCAGTCCGGCCGAACGGGAGATAGAGAAGGTGTTGCGACCGCTCGACTTTAGCAGTTTTGCAGGTCAGCCGACAGTGCTCAGCAATCTGAAGATCTTTGTAGCGGCAGCCCGAAAGCGCGGGGAACCACTGGATCATGTCCTTCTCCACGGCCCTCCCGGATTGGGCAAAACCACGCTTTCATACATCATTGCCAATGAACTGGGCGTGAATGTCCGCACAACGTCGGGCCCGGTGCTGGATAAGCCGGGCGACCTGGCAGGATTGCTCACCAACCTTGAAAAGAACGATGTGCTCTTTATAGACGAGATCCATCGCTTGAGCCCGGTTGTGGAAGAGTACCTGTACTCGGCAATGGAGGATTTTAAGATCGACATCATGATTGAGTCAGGTCCCAATGCCAGGAGCGTTCAGATCGCACTCAATCCCTTCACCCTGGTTGGAGCCACCACCAGATCCGGTTTGCTGACGGCACCGCTTCGCTCGCGTTTCGGGATCAATTCGAGGCTGCAATATTACGATGCCGAAACGCTTAAGAAGATCATAACCCGGTCGGCCGGGATACTCCAGGTGCCAATTTTCGAAGATGCTGCTTCCGAGATCGCGCGGAGGAGCAGGGGAACGCCCAGGATTGCCAACCTGCTGCTTCGCAGGGTCCGCGACTTCGCCCAGATCAAGGGGAATGGTACTATCGACCTGGCTATTGCCCAATATGCCCTCTCGGCGCTTCAGGTCGATAAAAACGGGCTGGATGAAATGGATATCCGAATCCTGAGTACCCTTATTGACAAATTCAAGGGCGGACCGGTAGGATTGACAACGATTGCCACTGCCGTGAGCGAAGATGCCGGAACTATCGAAGAAGTCTATGAACCATTCCTCATTCAGGAAGGCTACCTGATCCGCACCCCCCGCGGACGCGAAGCCACCGACCAGGCTTACAAACACCTCGGTAAGACCAGGGCTTCGGTGAACGGTTCCCTGTTTTGAGCTGAGGGCAAAGGGC
Organism: uncultured Lentimicrobiaceae bacterium; assembly: GCA_964544545.1. GTDB lineage: Bacteria > Bacteroidota > Bacteroidia > Bacteroidales > UBA4417 > UBA4417. The sequence continues at coordinate 38,089 of CAZJCG010000035.1, forward strand.
AGAGAGCATAGAGGTATAGTTGAAATCCATTTTAAATTCATGAATTTTCAAATCTCTTAATTAACTAATTATCACATTCTTTTATCTTTTTACTTTTATCTTTTATCTTTTCATTGTCAGGCCTTG
>CAZJCG010000036.1:0-37711 GCA_964544545.1 uncultured Lentimicrobiaceae bacterium
TTTTCAGTAAAGATAATCAATTGGTACAATGTAACGGATAGTCATAAAAGATAAATCACTTCAGATGCTACTTTGTCATCTTAGCAAAATCATTAGACAAAATAAGAGTCATCTAATTGTTTATCAAGAAATAAAAGATCAATTTCAATTTATTAAAAAAAGTAAAAACAGTAATTAATACTGGCCATAACATGCCGCAAACCGAAACAAAACCTGCGGCAATGTTGCAAGCAAAGGTTCGCCTTTGCTGCATTTAGCGGCAAGGCGTATTGTGCCATTAAGTAGTCCATTATGTTGAAAGTCATTTGTGATACTAATATTTGGTAGGGACTAGTAGATGACCAGCAAAAAGAGTTGGCTCGACTCCTAAACCCACCGGTCAATGATTGCCTGAATAACCAAAGACAGATTTTCCTGATCATTACACTATTTAACCCTACGTTTAACCCGGTATCAATACAACAACAACCAACCCATACGATGCAAACAGCTTTATTGCTCATCGATATTTAAAATGATTATTTTGCCAATAGCACTATCCTAATTACCGGTTCCGGTGAAGCCGGCAGGAATGCGGGACGTATCCTTGAAAGATCCAAAAGGTAAGATATGATTGACGAATGATATTTTCCTTCACGATTAGACGTTTCTGTAAAGGGTGCTTCCCGAAATCGTACTTTTGTACCGAAAAAACCGGGGAATGTTTGAAAATCTGAATCAGTCTTATCCATTCAACAATAACTTCAAACACAACCTGCGCACAATCAGTTTTGTCAGCATGGTTTTTATGCTGATTGTCCTGTATTTCCAACCCTTCGGCATCGATTTTCTATCCTCAGCCCGTCACGGCTATTTCGTGCTCATTATGGGCCTGATCAGTGCGGCAACATTCTTCATCAGTACGCTCATCCTTCCCGGATTATTCCCTGTTCTTTTTGAGTCGTCGCGATGGACGATCCGCAAGGAACTTATCTGGAATGCCTGTATGTTTGCCGTTCTGATCGCCGGGTTTGCGCTTGCTGCTTTCCTTTTCAGGATATCAAGCTTTCAATCACTTACATTGTTCAGGTCAGGCGCGCTTGCAGTGCTTCCTTTGATCCTCTTTAACCTGTTTAATTATAACCGTTCGCTGAAGGCAAAGGTTGTACACATGATCGACTCGGGCCGGCATTGGTTGGGTGAAGAACGCAAAACAACTGATCCGGCTCAGGATCAGAAGATCATTATCCAGTCGGAGAATGGGAAAGAGAGCTTTTCCGGTGAGCTTAAAGACATTATCCTGATACAATCCGCCAGTAATTATATAGAAATTTATACGCGTGACAGAGCAGTGATCCGCAAGCAGCTCATCAGGCAGACGCTCACTTATGCCGAAAACCTGATGAAAGCCTATCCCAATATCCACAAGTGTCGCCGCGGCAGCCTCGTGAATATCGACCAGGTGGCTAAAGTTACCGGAACCTATCCCAACATTTCATTAAAGGTGGATGGACTGGATTTTCAGATCCCTGTTTCACGACAGCTCGTTCCATATTTTCGTAAATTATTGGTTGTAAAATAATTAAAGAAGCGATTCCTGTCTGAGCCATTCCCGGTTTTTATAGGATGCAAGAGATCCCATTGTTATTTTTGGTATAAGGTTCATCTTCATTTCGTCCCTGAAGTACCTGCAGTTCGTCCCTGAAACCAGCATTCCCGCCCTATTCCGACAGTATACCCCTTATTTTATCCTTCCGCATCAGGAACAGCTAGCTTTGTGACTGAGTTTTGGTAAAGCGTTACTTAAAACTTTGCTTATAACCCTGACATCAAACCCGGCAACGGTTCATATCAACACATACTGATAACGAAAATGAAAGAGCTGAATATAGGAGGATTGGTAATCCCGGTGCCGATCATTCAGGGTGGAATGGGAGTCGGAATCTCGCTTTCAGGTTTAGCCTCGGCTGTTGCCAACGAAGGAGGAGTCGGAGTGATTTCGGCTGCCGGTCTGGGAATGATCTATAAAAACCTGCCGGGCGATTTCCTTGCCAACAGTATCGAAGGTCTGAGAATTGAGATTCGGAAAGCCCGACAGATGACCAGGGGCGTTATTGGAGTCAACATTATGGTAGCCTTGAGCAATTACCATGACCTTGTCAGAACATCCATCGAAGAAGGAGCCGATATCATCATTTCCGGAGCAGGACTGCCGTTGGATCTGCCCAAATACATATTTCCCGGCTGTAAAACCCGTCTGGTACCTATAGTTTCTTCTTCCAGGGCAGCAGCCCTGATATGCAACAAATGGCTGACGAATTACAATTACCTGCCTGATGCTGTTATCGTTGAAGGACCGATGGCCGGAGGCCACCTTGGCTTTAAACCGGAACAGATATTCGATGAGAATTATAAACTGGAAAAGATATTTCCGGAGGTGGTTGAAGCAGTGGATGAAATCGCCAGACTCACCGGCAGGAAGATTCCCGTGATAGCAGCCGGGGGAATCTATACCGGCACTGATATCGCCAAATTCTTTCAGCTTGGCGCTGCAGCTGTGCAGATGGGTACCCGTTTTGTCGCGACCGACGAATGTGATGCTTCGGACGAATTCAAGCAGGCATATATTAAAGCCGGAAAGAAGGATATCCGGATTATCCGGAGTCCGGTTGGTATGCCCGGAAGAGCGATCACTTCACCCTTTCTGGATGAAGTGGAAGCCGGGAAACGCCAGCCCAAAACCTGTCCTGTCAACTGTGTACGTACCTGTGATATCCAGACGGCTCCATACTGTATTATTGCATCTCTCACTTCCGCCCTGAGGGGCAATTTTAACAGAGGGTATGCGTTTGCCGGCAGTAACGTATGGAGGATCAACAGCATCATCAGCGTAAAGCAACTGATGGATCTGTTAAAGAAGGAATACCAGCTTGCCGAAGCAGAACAACTCCTTACCTGCTGACTTTCCATTCCCGGTATGGAAACCCGGGACACCTGATAATTCCCTGGCGTAACCTGATCACTCTGCCCGCGCGATTGCAGCGCGCTTGCAGCCATTTGCCATCCTCTTCTATCCAGAATCCTTCCGTTAGCTATTGTGCTATGCCCGCTTGAATGCTGCGGCAGGGTGTATGGGATCATTATACTCCCGGAATAGTTGCAATCGTGGGCAATAATTTTCTATCTTCGGAACTGATAAGTTGGGTATAGGTTTTCATACCTGACTGAAATGGGATTATGGTTGATAATTGGTTAATGATATATATGTTATGCCGTATTATAAAACAATTACTAAAATATCATGAATATGAAAATAATAATAATACTGATGCTACTATCGGCTATCATATTAGAGCAAACTCCGCAGTTATTTGGTCAAGGCCCTTGTATTCCAAGTTTCAATTCCACACATAGTCACGTTAATAATGTGGCATTTCATACCATGATTAATCTTTACTCCGGAGTAAATGAATCTGGTTATGTTACTTTTCCATCTGCTCTGTTTACTACTACTGTCGCAATTGGAAAGAAATACCCAATAAATGTTTCAGATGAGGACCTCTGGTATGGTAACAGATGTGCAGTATGGATAGATTATAATAATGATAATCAGTTTGCTGATTCGGAGCGTGTATTATCAGATACAGTTCAATCACCCAGTTTGTCTGGAATAGTGTCGATTCCACTTGATTCAAGCTATATTGGTGAACGAAGAATGCGTGTAATGTGTGTTTGGTCAACGGGAGGTGTTATATTACCTTGTGATGGGTACGAGGAAGGCGAAGCTGAAGATTATTTAATAAAGATTGCAGCCACAGTACCTGATAGTTTAACTTACTGTGTGCCATTTAATCCTGAGGGGGCAGACCAGTTCGCAATTGATGATTTTAAACTTGGTTCAATTCAGAATTTGAATTCAGGAACAAATTATAGTGGCTATACCATTTATAGTCAAGATACATTTACTACAGATCTTATCCAGGGTAATAGCTATCCTATTTATTTTTGTACTTGGTACCCTATTGCAGGCATCACAGGAGGATTTGCAGTCTGGATTGATTTAGATAACGATGGGGCCTTCGCTGACAATGAAAGGCTTTTTCATGCTGGGCCCAACCTTCATACTATAAGTGGCACAATTGTCATTCCTTCAGATTCAAGTTTTGTGGGTTTAAGAAGGATGAGGATACGTTCTGAATGGAATAATATACCTACTGATCCCTGTTCACTTTATAAGATAGGGGAGTCAGAAGATTATACTATAAATATTAAACCTATTTCAACAACAACGTCTGAACTTGCATCCACCTTAAATAGTCTTACAATGTATCCAAATCCTAGTCAGGGAAGAGTCCAGATTGAAAGTGACAAACCAATTGATTTATTAATAGTTGAAGATTTGGTCGGAAACATTATTTTCAAGTCATCTCCGGCTTCCAAAAGTATTGTTTTGAATATCGAAAAACCAGGAATATATATTGTCACAGCTTTTTTAAAAAACAGAATATCACGTGAGAAATTTGTCATATGTCAATAGTTAAGTTAACTTAACACGCCATAATCGAGTAGACGGCCCCGCCAGTAAAAAGAGTGGGCTCGACTCCTGAGCCCACCGGTCAATGATTGCCTAAAAAAACATAAAACATATTTTTCTGATCTTTACACGCTTTAACCTTAGGTTTAACCCGGGATTCTCATAATAACAACCTACTCATACAATGCAAACAGCTTTATTGCTCATCGATATTCAAAATGACTATTTTGCCCATGGCGCTATGCCACTTACCGGTTCCGGTGAAGCCGGCAGGAATGCGGGACGTATTCTCGAAAAATTCAGGACCGGCAGCCTGCCAGTTGTGCATATCCAACATATTGCAACAAGACCAACGGCTACATTTTTTCTGCCTCATACAGCCGGAGCGGAGATCCACGAATGTGTAAAACCTCTCGGAAACGAAAAACTGATCGTAAAACATTATCCAAACAGCTTCAGGGAAACGGAACTGTCGGACTATCTGAAAAGCAACCATATAACAGATCTGGTTATCTGCGGAATGATGACCCACATGTGTGTCGACGCTACCGTTAGGGCAGCAAAAGATGCCGGATTTAACATTACTTTGATCGGAGATGCCTGCGCAACAAAGGATCTGGAAATAGATGGACAAAAGCTGAAAGCAGAATATGTCCAGAACAGTTTTTTAGCGGCCTTAGCATACTTTTACGCAACCGTAAAAACCACAAAAGAATACCTGGAAGGACTATCATCCTGATACCACCCGCGCCGTATTGACTGTCCGGTAAACAGAGTGACAGATCGCTTCAGACAGCAACTAAGTTATGCTGCTGATATACCCGGATACAGGCCTTCACCGGAACCCGTTTGCCTGAAACGAATAATCCCGCCCGTAAAAACACATACCATTCAATTTCTGTCCGTTAAGAACATCATTCAATGCTACGATGACAACACGTATTAAAATCTGTTGCATACAATCCAAGGAGGAGGCAACCCTTGCAATACAGCAAGGCGCATCTGCAGTGGGGCTGGTAGGCAGGATGCCAAGCGGTCCCGGACCGATAAACGATGAAATGATCCGGCTGATCGCAGCAGCCGTTCCCCCTCCCGTCGGCACCTTCCTGCTCACCAGTGAAACCTCTGTTGAATCGATCATCCGTCATCACCAACGCACGCTCACCAGCACGATCCAGCTTGTCGACAGCCTGAAGGAGGGATCATACGCACAGCTGAAAGCAGCCCTGCCTGCTGTTAAGATTGTTCAGGTGATCCATGTGCTTGATGAAGATTCTGTAGAAGAGGCGCTTGAAATTTCCGCCTCGGTGGATGCGATCCTGCTCGACAGCGGCAATCCCAACCTATTGGTAAAGGAATTGGGCGGCACAGGCAGGACGCATAACTGGAAACTCAGCCGCAGGATCAGGGAGCAGGTGAAGTGCCCGGTATTTCTGGCCGGAGGTTTGAATCCCCTGAATGTGCGGGAAGCAATCGAAATCGTTGAGCCTTTTGGTGTGGATGTCTGCAACGGCGTCAGAAGCAACGGTCGTCTTGATGCAGAAAAGCTTGACAGCTTTTTCCAGGCTATACTCAAATCCCAGTCCACACCTCTCCCCGACCTCTCATCTGATAAACCCTGACAGGCTCTTCAGGATAGGAGCTTATTCTACATACAATCAATAATATGTAAGCAGATCATTTGTAATCCGATTTTTAAATTTAGAAATTTAGAAATTCATAAATTCTCATATCATTGTTGTCCGGGAAACACTAGAAAGTAATTGATAATCAGGTCCTACCTCACCCCAACCCCTCTCCTCAAGGAGATGGTCTTAATCAGCTGACTATCTATGGTTTATGCAGCCCTAGCCAGTATTAACCGGACAATAGTGATTCTCAAATCATATAATCTGCTAAACATCACATTCTTAAATTCTTAAATTCTTAAATTTATAAATTCTCAAATCAGCTAATCAGCTAATCAGCTAATCAGCTAATCAGCTAATCAGCTAATTAGCTAATTCCTCCTTCACCACCCTCACAATCCAGATATCCTGCTGCGGCTTTCCCCTGATCACTCCGCCGGGAATATGCTCCAGCACCTGGTGCCCGCTAAAAAACTCCCTGACGAACGGTTCGGGGTGGAAGGCAGCATATGTCCTGTGGCCAACCCTCGTATTACCCTTGATCAGCAGCTTACCGGTATCAAAAAGCGCCTGTTCAGGGTCCGTCAGTTTGGCTTTGAAAGCATTACCGTGCAGGGTAAGGAAAATCACTGCTCCGTTCCGGCTGATCCTTACCAGTTCATTAAACCATGCATAGTGCAGTTCTTCGGGAAGATGTGTGAAGATAGAAATGCCGTAAAGCATATCAAAGGAATTGTCGACATACGGCAGGGGCGGTTCGGCACCGTTGAGGTTGAAATTGATGCCCGGCAGGTTTTTCCTGCACCATTCGATTGAACGGGGATTGTAGTCAGTGCCGTACACGTGGCAGGACGCATCCAGCAGACCGGGAAGATGACGGATGATCCGTGCCGGTCCGCAGCCCCAGTCGAGGATATTGATGTTTTCGAGTGCCTTATGCTTCCGGAAATGACCCAGCAGCCAGGCTGCCGTCTCCCTGCTGGCGGTGTAATAACTTTCGTAGTTCAGATCAAAGGATTCGTAGATCAGGTAAGAAGGCGGCAGCGCTACGCCGGGATGGTCCTTCAGGAACTTCTTCCGTTCGCCCGGCTTCCGCATCACCTTCAGGTAAAACCGCAGTTTATCGGTGTAATAAAGAATCCCCAGGCTTCGTAACAGGTTCGATATCCTTGCGCGCATGTCGTTTTTTGGCAAAGATATAAAGACATGGAAAGATTGTTTAAAAATCTCATATTGTATCATGCATTGAATTCAGAATTCAGGAGCCAGGAGCCAGAAAAATATATAAATGGTACCATTATTCCCGATTCTAAAATCTAAAATCGTTTTTCATCATTTTTACTTAAATGACCAAAAAATGTCGAATATCGATTAACGAATGAAAAATGATGAAGTGGCTTTCTTGACGATTCACTTCAAAAATCAGAAATCGCTGATCATCATTTTTACTTTAATGGCTAAAGAATGACGAATATCGATTAACGAAGGAAAGCCAAACCATGGCCATATTATCGAATATCTTTCTACTTTTATGCTGGTTTAAAATTTCAGCGATCATGATGGATATATCCCCCAACGACAACCTGTATGAAGGCATTCACCGTAAAGCTTCCTTCAAACAGCAGATCTACCGTCTAACCCTCGATTCCTTCCGGATGTTCAAGTCGATACTGAATGAAATGGCGGAAGAGTATCATTCGAAGTTCTCGGGTGACAAGTCCCAGATCCCTTTTGAATTCCGCGACAAAGGCGATTTTGAGGCTGAGCTTAAGTTTGGCGGTGATATTCTGATCTTCGTGATGCACACCAATGTATTCGAGTTCTCGCGCGACCATGAGGTGATGAAGACCAGCTATGTAAGGGAAGATCCCAACCGTTCCTACTGCGGCGTGATCATGATCTTCAATTTCCTTGCCGACTCGTTCAAGTATAACCGGGAGAACGACCTGGGATATATGATCGGCCGGGTATTCATCAACAAGGACAGCCACTATTTCATTGAAGGCAAGCGGGAAGTGGGCCAGTTATTCAACAATTTCCAGTCTTCGGTACTGAATCGTGATTCAGCCCGCAACATCGTCGAATCAGCCATCCGGTACACCGTAAACTTTGATCTGCTGACGCCTCCGTTCGAAGCCATGAAGGAGATCACTGTCGGCGATATACAGACCACCCTGAACAACCTGAAGATCGTTACCGGCAAAAGGTTAGGATTCAGGTTCCAGGGCGACCATGAGGAGTTCAGGAGCTAAAATTTCATTGAAATTTTAATACATTTTCGTATTTTGGCAATTAACAGAAAAAACAGCCTCATTTCCCCGTTGGCTTTGCCAAATTGACCGCAATGAACAGGACCTACGACAGCACGCCTCTAACAGTTCGCGAGATCGAGTATTCCATCCAGATCAGGGATAAGGAGTCCTCCTTCGCCGAACTCAGGGATGTGCTCCGCACGGAACTTACCCGTTATGATGAGCACGGACGGCCCAGGCGGCAGGAAGCGGAGAACACTATACAGGAGTTCATCCGGATAAACATCGAACGGAGCATCCTGATCCGGGAAAATACCCGCATCTATTTTTTGAATTACAAGGAACGGGACGGTTCACTGAAGATCGATTTCACCCTGCTGGTGATCACCAGCTATGTGAATTTCGGACCGATCCGCCAGGCGCTTGACAACCTGGTGAAAGACACCATTGCCGCTTACTTTGAAGAGCTTCTCGAACGTCATTTTGCCGTGAGCATCACGGTTCTGGCGAACGACAAGGAGGTATTCACGGTCCTCGACAACTATCCTTCCGATAAAATACTTGCCCGGAGCCGGAAAGACAACCTTTCGCGGGTACTCTCCGCCCTGGCACTGATCTTCTCGCTTGCCATCATCCTGTTTTTCACCCTGCGCACGCTTGACATCCGTATCCGCAAGGACCGGCCACTGAAGAACCAGGAGTCGATCGAAATGCTGATCGATAAAAAGATCAACGAAGCTGCGGAGGTACAGAAAAAGCTGTCAGTGCCGCAGGCACAGAAGGATACCGCCGATACCCTAATAAAGAAGCCGGCACCTACATCCGAAAAATAGCATCTGCAACTTATCGATCCGGATTGCATTCATTACTCGTTTTCTTGTTACTTTTAGGGAGTTTTCCGATTCATGTATATGAAGAAATTTCTACTCCCTGCTCTGGTGGCTGTTGCTTTTCACACAGCCTCATTTGCTCAGATGGTCTATCCTGACCTGGTCCCTCTCACCGAACAACAACAAGCACGCCTGGCTGCCGTCGAAGAAGTGAAAGCACCTCTGATACGCGGCCATCTCACCCTGCCTGTTACTGTCGACAACTCAGCACTGCCCTATTTCAGGCCTCTTTTCGTTCAGTCGGGACTTGAATGCGGTCAGGCCAGCAGCATCGGACTGGGTCTCACCTATGAACTGGATGCGAAACGGAACCTGCCGGCCAACGTATCTCAAAATCAGTATGCCACCTACTTCACCTACGATTACCTGAATCAGGGGGCCAATGCCGGTGTCAGCTTCCTGGAATCATGGGAAATTGTCAAGCGTGTCGGCAATCCAACCGTTTATGACTATGGCGGTCTTTCAGCCGGAGGGCCGACCCGCTGGATGACAGGGTATAACCTGTATTACAATGCCATGCACAACAGGATCACCGATGTAGGCGTGATCTATATCAATTCGCCCGAAGGCATCAACAACCTGAAAAGCTGGATATACAACCACATGGGTTCCTCTACGCCGGGTGGTGTAGCTCATTTCTATTCCCAGTTTGGGGCTGTGAACGACCAGTTGCCTGCCGGCACTCCCCTGGCAGGACAATATGTAGTCACCGCCTGGGGACCCAGTCCCAACCATGCCATGACCATCCTCGGGTATAACGATTCCATCTGTTTCGATTACAATGGCGACGGACAGTATACCAACAACCTCGACATCAATGGCGACGGAATGCTGGATGTCAGGGACTGGGAAATTGGAGGATTCAAGGTGGCCAACACCTATGGCAATGTCTCCAACTGGGCCAACCAGGGATTTGCCTGGGCCACGTACAAGTCGTTTGCCGAAAATCCATCCAGCGGAGGCATCTGGAACAATGCGGTTTATATCGCTTATGCCAAGCAGAACCTGGAACCCAGACTGACGATGAAGGTTACGCTGAAACATACCAGCCGGAACAAGCTTAAAGTTGTTGCCGGCGTGGCCGGAAACCTTTCCGCCACAGAACCCGAGGCGACTCTGAACCTTCCGATCCTGGATTACCAGGGCGGAGACCTTTACATGCAGGGAGGAAGTACAGAAGCAGACAAGACCATCGAGCTCGGATTGGATGCAACTCCTCTGCTCAGCGAAATCACCAGCGGGCAGCCGGCCAGGTTCTTCCTGATGGTGCAGGAGAATGACCCATCCAATCAGGCGACCGGGCAGATCGTTTCATTCGATCTGATAGACTACAATTCAGGCTCTACCCTAATCCCGGGAGGATTCAGCAATGTTCCCCTGGTTGAAAACGGAACCACCACGCTGTCGATCCCTGCAACCATCAGCTTCAACAATCCGGGGATAACGACAGCAAGCCTTCCCGAAGCCAAGATCTATGAGCCTTACACTAAGCAATTGAATGTCAGTGGCGGGACCTCCCCCTACAAGTGGCGCATGGCCATTGATTATTCGGAGACAGGAAGCGCATCCGTTATGCCAAACGGCAATGCACAAGCGTTGAGTGTCAACAACTCCTCCTCGGGATATGCAACGCTTCAACTGCCCTTTCCGTTCCCCTATTACGGAAAATCCTATACCACCATTTATCCGCATGTCGACGGATACATGATGTTCGAAGATCATCCTGTACCCTGGCCATATATCATCTTTGAGAAGACCTTTTTCAGGAACACCCGCTGCATTTCCCCATACATGGGTAAACCCCTTGTGATGATGAGCAGCGAAGGCGACGGCATCTGGTACCAGGGAAGCCCGGACAGCGCTATGATCCGGTGGAGGCTTTCTGTTTACGGGAATACCTCCGGTACCGAACTGAATTTTGCCGTCACCCTGTTTCCCGACGGGCAGATCCGTTTCTATTATGGAACCATGAACTCATCGTCATCCATGCGTTGGATATCAGGACTATCGAATGGCGATGGATTGAATTACCATTTTACCTCTATAACCGATACATTGGCCCAGCCGGCAAATAACAGCTCCTTCCTGTTTACGACACAGCCCTATCCGACTGAGATGTCGCTGAGCAGTGACGGTGTCTTCAGCGGAACGCCCCAGAAATCCTATACCAACCTACCGTTGAAATTCTATGTTGAGGATAACAATTTTCTGTTCTCCACCCGAACACTGAACTTCAATACCAAAGGTGTCGAGATTAATTATCTGGTCGATGCAGGAGGTGACAGCCTGATCGAATACGGGGAGACCGTTCATCTCACACCGGTTTTAAAGAATGTGAGCAATACCACGTTGCACAATGTGGTAATGCATCTGGCTGTGAATGATCCATTCATCTCCCTTTCCGACAGCCTGGAGCCCATCGGCACCCTGAATCCCGGGCAGGTAGTTTCTTTTCCGGATGCTTTTACCTTCGGTGTTTCCAATTTCATTCCCGATGGCCATTTGCTCAGTGTAGCCGGCCAGCTTACTGCCACAGAAGATAATTTCAACCGGACCGTTCAGATGCCGGCATCATCGGCTGTTCCGGTTGTCGCCAGTGTTTCTGTATCCGACGGCAACAACAATATCCTCATGCCGGGCGAATCAGGCAACCTTCTGGTAACCCTGCAGAATAAGGGCGGTTCCGTGGCCACCAATCTTATAACCACACTGGCGGTCATCGATCCCTATATCACGATCCAACAGGGAACGGCTTTGGCCGACACTCTCGGAGCAAATGAAAGTCAGGTATTCAGCTTTCCGATAATGGTTTCATCTTCCTGTCCGGAGGGACATATTGCTCTGGCCGGCCTGTCGCTTGAAGGAGATAAAGACGTGACCCTTGACGACACCGTATTTTTCAACATCGGTCCTATCGTGGAAGACTTTGAGACAGGCACCTATACCAAATACCCCTGGCATTTCTCGGGGAACAGCAACTGGACGCTCAGCCTGTTGCAGCCCTACGAAGGGACTTACTGCTCACAGTCGGGATCCATTATCGACAGTCAGGAGAGCAGCATGTACCTCACGCTTGATATTCTGGCACCGGCCGATATAAGCTTTTACCGCAAGGTGTCGTCCGAGGCAAATTATGATTACCTGTATTTCTATATTGACGGGAATGAAATGGCAAAATGGGCCGGCGACGTTCCCTGGGGCCTGGCAAGCTTCCCTGTTGATGCCGGCACTCACACCTTCACCTGGAAATACAAGAAGGACTATTCTGTTTCAACCGGTGCCGATAAAGCCTGGGTCGATTACATATCCTGGCCGCCGATGAGCAATCTGTTACTCATCGCCAATGCAGGAGCTGATGATATAGCCTGCTCGGGTCAGGGTCATCAGTTGTCAGGACAGGTGATGAATGCCACCAATTTGTTCTGGTCGACCAACGGCGACGGGACGTTTCAGAATACCGGCACCGTTAATGCATTCTATTTCCCCGGAGCAGAGGACCTGAACAGCGGAATGGTCACACTCACGCTTCACGCAAGCAACGGCACCCTTCCTTCGGTTACCGACAGCATGATCCTCAGCATTTTCCCCGGCCCTGTCTCCAATGCCGGGCCTGACCAGACCATTTGTTACGGAAGCACTCTGGCCCTGACTCAGGCGACCGCTGCGAACCACACATCAGTGCTCTGGTCTACACCGGGTGACGGCACTTTTGATGATCCGACGATCTTAAATCCCGTCTATACGCCGGGAACAAGTGACCTGCTGAACGGGGTGGTGATGCTGATGCTCACTGTGACAGGTAATACGGAGTGTCTGCCCGTTGTAGATGCGATGAACCTGTATATAAATCAGGAGATCCTCACCAATGCGGGTTCCGATATGACCATCCAGTATAACACGGCTATACAGCTTTCAGGCTCAGCCTCGGGTGGAAGCGGATCTTTTTCAGCAAGCTGGGAACCGGCAGCGCTGCTAACCAATCCCACGGTATTCAACCCGGTGACCTTGCCGCTGTTGTCGAACCAGACATTTACCCTTACAGCCACTAACCTGCTTACAGGATGTTCCTCCTCCGATCAGGTGACAATTACAGTGACAGGCGGACCTCTGAACGTGACAGCAACCTCGGCGCCATCGTCTATTTGCGCCGGTGAACAGTCACAGCTGTCAGCTACCGGTACAGGAGGTTCTGGTTCCTACACATGGTCCTGGACCTCAAATCCTCCCGGGTTTACCTCAACTTTGCAAAATCCTGTGGTAACGCCCGGTGAAACAACCATCTATTCGGTTGAAATGAACGACGGCTTTGCCTCCGTTTTCGCATCTGCTACAGTGAACGTCATGAACGTCCCTGCCCCGTCAATCCCTCAAGGGCCCAATGCGGTGAATGTTGCCATAACCACCAGTACCACGTACATAACCGAACCAGGTGCCAGCCAGTACTCCTGGAGTTTCGGGCCCGCGGAAGCCGGTACGGCTGTTCCTGACGGACCATCCTGCATTGTGTTCTGGGATCCGGCGTTCAATGGGATCGCAACTTTGAACGTAACCGCTACCAATTCCTGCGGTACCGGTGCTCCTTCCGATACCCTGTTTATAATTGCCAATACTGAAGTTGGCCAGGCTGAGAATCAGGAAGTGAACGTTATGCAGATTTATCCGAATCCCGGTAAAGGCTTATTCAACATTTACCTGGGTGATACAGGAGAATATTGTTTTAAGGTAACAGATCTGCAAGGCAGGCTCGCAGCCACCCTGACCACCATGGTCGGCGAAAGCGGAAAACTGCAACTGGACCTGGCCGGTCTGCCTTCCGGTTCTTACCTGCTGAAAGCCATCGGCCGGAAACAAACCCATACCGCCAAACTGAATATAGTGCGCTGAGTTTAAAGCGCCCTTTCCGGGAAAGAAATCGCGAAACAATCCTGAAATAAAGCAGAGAGGCTGTCATGTAAGGGAAAATTCTCCCCACTTGACAGCCTCCCGCTCAATATCTTATTCAAACTGATGCCTGCAATTTATTCTTTGCCGAAACTGAGATCGACACCCAGTGCAAGGATAAGATTTCCTTTCCCATAGGTATCATGCACGGTAACAGGGACTTTACCTAAATTGTGCGTATAGGTCTTTTCATCATCCATATATACCGAATAGAGAGCCCCAAGGTTTATCTGAATATTCGGATTTACGTTATACGCGAATCCAAATGCCCCGGTGTTGGAAGTAAGGCTGTTGCTCAGATCCGACTGATAAGCATCTGAAACGCCCGTCTGTGCACGCAGATATCCGGCGCTTACCAGCAGACTCTTAGTCAGGTTATATTCCAGTCCGAGTGCCAGTTCAAAGTAGTTGTTGTCAATGATCGTTTCATTGTTGATATACTCGCCGCTGGAATTCGTTTTCCCATAATTGGCTGATTTGTCGAAGTAATTATGGAATCCCAGCGAAGCGGTGAATTTCGGAGTCACCTTGTAGGAAGCGCCTACGGAAAGCAGCACGGGTATGTCGTTGCGTATCTCCTGACCATCGGGGAACATCGTAACCGGAGTGCCGTCGGTCTTGAAACCGCCAATCACATCCTTTTTTGTTTCATTTTTCACCAGCATAGATGTCGGCAGCTCATATTTGAAGCCGATGTTCAGTTTCTTATCCAGCAGGTTGAAATTCATTCCGAAGATTGGCGTAATCCCGGTTCCTTTTTGAGTAACATCGGCTTCCTGATTGGCAAGAATGACCTTGCGGGCACCTGCCTGAGCAGCTGTCTGGGTGAAGATAGCCACCGCCTGTCCAAAAGTTGTTCCCAAAGGCAAACCAGCTGCAGTGGCATATTCATCAGGCATTACTGCCGCAGCTGGAAAACTAGCAAACTGTGTGGCAGCCTGGGTAGCCTGCAATTGAACCCCTGCAAAGAAATCGGAAGCATTGATAGAGGTAGCTCCTTCGCCAAAGATCGGCAGGTCTGAATAGAGCGTATTGTCTTTCAGGTGACCCTGGTAAGTGGTATTGGCAATGATATAGCGCATCCCCGCAAACACTGACACATTATCACTTAGTTCTGCCGAAACACCTAACTGGGCACCCCAGTAAACGGAGCGGCCTTCGAAATAGATGTCGGTACTGTATCTGTTCACCGGAACTCCTGAAGCGACCAGACCGGGAACCAGGTCTGAGATACCTATTTCAAAGGAGGGTAAACCTTTATCAAAAGTAGCTCCTCCCCCGCCTCCAACAGGATTGAACCCTGCCGAAAAAACCACCTTACCAGTCTTGTATGCAGCATAAATACTCGGAAAAACCGGTGCGAACACTTTTCCTTTATACTCACTGGTATTCAGATAGGGATAATCACATTTAATATTCCTGTCCTGCCAGATAGTCTGATTGCTAAGTGACAGATGGAATCCGTCTTTCAGGAGTGTCAGACCTGCCGGGTTATAGAATACAGCGTCAATGCCTGTTGAAGCATCACGTGCAAGCATGCGGACATAGGCTGCACTCTGGTTAGTGTTTGTTACAATACCACCTGCGATAACAGAAGAGCATACTCCGGAAATCACCAGGATCAATAGTAGCGTTTTTTTCATTTTTCAGCGATTAAATTAACTGATTGTTAGGTTGTAATTATGGTATGTGCCAAAATATAGACAAAATCATTTTTCTCCAAAACATACACCATATCTGCATGTATGGCGTCTGTCGCCGGATTCAGCATGTTGATTTTTTTGAATCAAAAACTTTGACAAGACAAACACTCAATTTTAGACTGCTTTTCCTGTTTTCGTTGTAAATATTTGTCATTTAACCGTTAAAAAATCGACTGTCATTCGTAGGCTCCGGGGAAATGTGATGTACATGCACTACTTAAGAACTCAGCACAGCCTGAATGCTTAATCAGATTTTATACTGCGGCTGAACAGGTTTGCCCCTAGGGCACGAAGTGCTCCTTTGGAGCAAACCTGTCAAGATTCAGTAATTTCCCGGAACCAATACCCGAAAAAAGGGAACAATACTTAATTTAGCGCCCTCGCCGTTATCCTGTCACGGATCGCTGCGATAGTGTCAGATCAATATTCATACATAAGCATGAAAGGGAGAGAGCCTGCCAACATCCTGATTGCCCGCCTGAGTTCCATCGGCGACATCATCCTCACCAGCCCGGTGGTGCGGACGGTCAGGGCTGCGTATCCCTCGGCCAGGATCAGTTTTCTGGTCAAGAAGGAATTTGCCTCCCTTGTAGAGCACAATCCTGCCATCGACGAAGTCATTGTTTTTGAAAAATCCGGGGGCTGGAAAGGACTTCTGGAATTAAGGAAAAGGATCAGCAATAACCGTTACGACTGGTTCATTGACCTGCATAACAATCTGCGCACCAATTTTCTTCGCCTGTTGATCCGTTTCCCTGAGCAATCCTCTTACAGCAAGCAGTCTTTCCGGCGACAGCTGCTGGTCAGGTTTGGGAAGAATTTCATAGATGAGGCCAGACCCATCTATCTCAAGTATTTCGATGCTTTGAAGCATCGGGGAATAAAGTACGATGGAAAAGGAACCACGGTAAAGGTTCCCGCCGCCATATCTGCTGCTGTCAGGATGCGTCTTGATACCGATGGGGTGGTTGCCGGTATTCCGCTGGCAGTGATCTGTCCGGGAGCATCTTTCAGCAACAAGCAATGGTTGCCTGAACGATTTGCCGAAACGGCTGCTGTGCTGTCGAAAAACCACGGATGTCAGGTCGTATTCCTGGGAGGGCCTGCCGATAGTGATCTGTGCAAGTCAATCATTCAGCAAATGCCCGGGCCGGTGCCTGACTATTCGGGGCGTTTTTCACTGCTGGAATCTGCTGCCCTGCTGGGAGCCGCGACCATAGTTATCACTAACGACAGTGGCATGATGCATCTTGCCCAGTCGCAGGGCACACCGGTTGTTGCCATTTTCGGGCCTACCACCCGCGAACTGGGCTTCTTCCCTCTGCCGGAAAAAAGTATTGTGATTGAGAAACCAGTCTCATGCAGGCCTTGCACAACCAAAGGATTGAACTTCTGCCCTAAAGAACATTTTAAATGCATGAAATTAACGGAAGTTGAAGATGTAATTCATGCCATTTCAAAACTTGTAGAACCCGGCTCTGTCCATTCCGGGAGATTATCAGATATATGACTGCAAGAATTCGACATAGCGGATGCCTGCAACAGTAGTTCCACGGAAGTATCCGGACAATAAGCCTGTTGAGCGGGTAAATGGAGTTCCGGATGTTTCACGATTACATTTCCAGCCAGTTTTGGATCATTTTTCGGCCTGAAGTTGTCATATAAGACTCCGGATGGAATTGGACTCCTTTTATATCCAGTGTTGAGTGAGAAAGTGCCATGATAATCCCATCGGCATTCCGGGCGGTAACCCGGAGAACCGGGGGAAGGCCGGAGTCGTCCACTGCCCAGGAGTGATACAATCCGACTGTTACAGGAGATGAAATACCTCTGAACAATGGTTCTGAAGCATCCAGTATCCTTACATCCTGCCTGATGCCGTGCGCCACCCTGTTGAGATTGAAGAGCCTGCCACCGAACGCTTCGGCAATGGCCTGATGGCCCAGGCAAATTCCCAGGAAACTCTTCGTTCCAGAGTACTTATCCAGGAGCATCTTCATGACGGGTTTCCCAGATGGCAGCCCGGGGCCGGGGGAAAAGACAACTTTATCGAATTCGCAGGCCATCATACAGGTCACTTCCTGGTACCCGGCCACCCTGAGACGGCACAGTCCGCTTTCACGCAGCGACTGGGCCAGATTCCAGGTGAAGGAGTCCTGATTATCGACCAGTAATACCCGGGGCATCATGAAAGAAAACAGTAAGTTTGCAAAATGTCAGCAAGCGGTTTCTCCGGCAAAAATACAGCCATCCGGCAGATGAACGAATTGGGTGCGCAAAAAGTACCATTCCTCTTCATTATCAGTTTCGATACAGAACAATCCCTGGTTTGCCCTGTCGATCGCGTTGACAAAGAAAACATTCTTTACAACCTGAATGGCCAGGGGAATGATGGCTTTCCGGTTACGGAGAAAAGGAAATTCACATTCGAAAAGCGACCTGTCGCATATCAATCCTACCTGGAAAAATTCAACGCGGTCCAGTCTGAGATTCGGTTCGGCAATACATACCTGCTGAATCTCACCTGTAAGACCCCTGTTTCCACCGACCTCATGCAGGAGGATATCTTTTACAGGAGTAAAGCCCGCTACCGCTTACTTCTGAAAGATAATTTTGTGCTTTTTCCCCCTGAAACCTTTGTGACCATCCGGGATGGCATCATCTCCTCCACCCCTATGAAAGGCACCATCGACGCAGGTCTTCCGGATGCAGCCTCCCTGATCCTCAATGACCCGAAAGAAACAGCAGAACATTATACCATTGTGGATCTTATCAGGAATGATCTCAGCATGGTGGCGGAAAATGTACGGGTGAAAAGGTTCAGGTATATCGAAACGATTGCAACAAACTTCGGCAGCCTGCTTCAGGTAAGTTCAGAGATCAGCGGGCAACTTCCTCCGGATTATCCGGGAAGGATAGGGAACATTATCTTCAGCCTGCTGCCGGCAGGATCGGTGAGCGGAGCGCCAAAAGCCCGAACGGTTGAGATCATCAGGGATACCGAACAATATGACCGCGGATTTTACACCGGAATTTTCGGTGTATTCGACGGTTTAAATCTCGATAGCGCAGTTATGATACGGTTTATCGAGATGACGCCCAACGGACCGGTATTTAAGAGCGGGGGAGGTATCACCTCATTCAGCAAGCCGGAGGATGAGTACCGCGAAATGATTCAGAAAGTATATGTCGCATTTGATTGAAACGATAAGGATTGAAAACGGGATCCCCGTTAACCTTGACTTTCATGAAGCGAGGTACAGGAAGGCCATGATGGAATTGTTCGGGATCACAGGGTCGGTTCCGCTTTCATCTGTAATCAGCTGCCCCTGCGCCTTGCACAAAGGCATTGTAAAATGCAGGATAGTTTACGGAGAAAAGGTCGAAACGATTGTGTATGAAAAGTACCTGCCGCGAACCATACGGACATTGAAACTGGTTGAAGCTGACTCGCTGGAGTATTCCTTCAAGTACGCCGACAGGAAGGCTTTGAAATCCCTTGTCGAAGGAGTGGAAGAAGATGATGTGCTGATCGTAAAGAAAGGGCTGATCACGGATATTTCCTTTGCTAATGTAGCACTGCTGAAAAACGGCAAGTGGTTTACCCCGCGGGAACCTCTTCTTGAAGGAACCCGACGGGCATCCATGCTGAAGGAAGGCTTGCTTATCTGTACAGATATTCCGCCAGGCGATCTGCAGGATTATGAAGAAGTAAGGATCATCAACGCCATGATTGGTTTAATGGAAACAGAAGGCATCATGACGGAATTTGTCAGGTAGTGTTGCAGAGGTACCATGAATAATTTTGTGCCGGTATATTCCGGAGGATTTTCCTGCTTACATAAAGCCGTCGGTTTCAGTTTGCGTTTTTCACAACTGCAACAGCATATTTACTTTCTTTTAGCCTGGCCCGATTGCAGAAGAGGAAGGCAAGGTATTGATTCCCCGTTTGGCTTGTTTTGAGATAATCAAGAAGTTGAGAAGAACAAATAAGTCAGAATCGAAGCGTAACTTCCGGATACAGGCTTTCGCAGGCTAAGCATCAATTTAAGTTCCCGGTAAAGATGCATTACATCAATAACACTGAAAGGACCGCACAACAGATAATGATACAGCTCGAATTTGCGGTTATTTCCGAATTTGATGGGCAGCCATGACTAAAGTAAGGAACATATATTATATAAAGAAGGCGTTCTCACCCTAATGATGCCCATTAAAGTTTCAGCACATTAAATGATGATATTGCCTAATTTGCTGAATCAAAAAATGAAGGATTTTTTTGCGACCTCTTGCTGATTTGAAAAATAGTATTACCTTTGCAGCCTCAAAAATCAACCGGCCGGTTCGTCTAACGGTTAGGACGTCAGGTTTTCATCCTGGTAATAGGGGTTCGATTCCCCTACCGGCTACCAATCACAAAGCAAATCAGCTATCATGGCAAATCACAAATCATCACTCAAGAGGATCAGAAGCAATGAAAAGAAACGGGTTCACAACCGTTACTACGCCAGGACCATGCGCAATGCCGTAAAGCAGTTCCGCGAACTGACCGACAAGAGTGTTGCATCCGAGAAACTTCCGACTATTGTTTCCCTTATTGACAAGCTGGCCAAGAAATCGATCATTCACAAGAACAAAGCCGCTAACCTTAAGTCGAAACTCACCCGGAAAGTGAACGCTCTGTAAGCATTCCTGCTTTTCACGATATAAGCTGCCGCTACACGGCGGCTTTTTTTTTGCCTTTGGGTCAACCTGAGCGCTTCCGATAACATAGTTTTCAACATACAGCGGGAATGGCCGGGGTTTCCGTATCTTTATTCTTTAATGTATGATAACCGGCCGGGTTGCCGGTATCAGGCTATTCATTATTCACCTATCCAATTTTTATTTTATGTCGGAAAACGGTAAAACAACCATCAAATGCTGGGCAGAAGACGACCGCCCGCGGGAGAAACTCCTGCTGAAAGGTTCCTCTGCCCTTAGCGATGCCGAACTGATCGCGATTCTGATCGGTTCCGGGAACAGGGAAGAATCAGCCGTACAGCTGTCGCAACGCATCCTGCAACATGCGCAGAACAACCTGATCGAACTGTCGAAACTCAGTATAACCGACCTTCAGAAATTCAAAGGCATTGGCGAGGCGAAGGCTCTCAGTATTGCTGCCGCCCTCGAACTGGGGAAACGACGCAGGCGGTCGGAAATGCACGATAAAAAACAGATCACCCGGAGCAGCCATGCCTTCGAGATCTTTCAGGAGCACCTGGCCGACCAGAACTACGAACAGTTCGCTGCCATTTTGCTCAACCGCGCAAACCGTGTCATTCGAACGATTGCCATCAGCGATGGCGGAATAACCGGAACCGTTGTCGATCCGAAAAAGGTATTTAA
This sequence comes from uncultured Lentimicrobiaceae bacterium, assembly GCA_964544545.1. Taxonomy (GTDB): domain Bacteria; phylum Bacteroidota; class Bacteroidia; order Bacteroidales; family UBA4417; genus UBA4417. The sequence continues at coordinate 21,316 of CAZJCG010000036.1, forward strand.
ATTAGCGCTCGAATTCAATGCCACATCCATGATCCTGGGGCACAACCACCCGTCGGGACAGATCATGCCCAGCGAAGCGGACATTGCCCTCACCCGGAAGATGAAACATGCCGGAGAACTGCTTGAAATGCCCGTTCTCGACCATCTCATCGTTGGTGACGAACGGTATTACAGTTTTGCGGATGAAGGAAAACTATAATACCGCGACGGGATCAACCGGGAATGTCAGCAGGCTGAATAACCAGCGACAGGCAACAGATTCGGGAAAGCAAATACAATAAACCGGGTATAAAACAATCAACCCTCAATCTGTACGTTATCATAACTTCATTACCCATACGCTATAATTGTTTGTAAGTAACTCATGCCAACTTCAATACGCATACTCACCATCGTCGGTGCACGGCCGCAGATCATCAAGGCCGCCGCGCTGAGCAGGGCCATCCGCAACCTCTTTCCGTCAGAAATTGATGAAACCATCCTGCATACAGGTCAGCATTATGACGCCAACATGTCGCAGGTTTTTTTCGAAGAACTGGGCATCCCGGCTCCCGATATCAATCTCAGCATCGGCTCTGCCAGTCACGGCAGGCAGACAGCACGCATGCTGGAAGGGATCGAGGCGGAACTGATGAGGCTGAAGCCTGATTTCCTAGTGCTTTTCGGCGATACCAACAGCACGCTGGCAGGAGCCATGGCCGGGGCCAAAATGCATGTTCCCATTGTCCATATTGAAGCCGGTTTACGTTCCTTCAATAAAAGCATGCCCGAAGAGGTCAACCGGATCATGTGCGACAATGTTTCCACCCTCTTGTTTGTCCCTACCCCTGCCGGAATGAAAAACCTTGCCCGGGAAGGCTTCAGGATGGATCCGGTTCAGCCTTTCAGCATCGACAATCCCGGTATTTTCCACTGCGGGGATATCATGTTCGACAACCTTGTCCACTATTCTTCCCTGGCTTCTGAACAATCCGATATCCTGAATACGCTCGGACTCAATCCCGGTGAATTTGTACTGTGCACGATCCACCGTGACAATAACACGGATGATCCGGCCAGGCTTTCGGCCATTTTCGCAGCCATGATCCGGATTTCAGAACATTTTGGACAACAGGTGGTGATCCCGCTTCATCCCAGGACATCGAAAATGCTGCCAAAGGTTTTGCCCGCCGCTCTGCAGGAAGAGCTGAAGCGGCAGAAAAAGATCCGTATCATTCCCCCTGTTTCCTACCTCGAAATGATCCTTCTCGAGAAGCATTGCAGCCAGGTTCTGACCGATTCGGGCGGGGTGCAGAAAGAGGCCTACTTCTTCCGGAAGCCCCTGATCATCGCACGGCCCGAAACAGAATGGACCGAGATCGTAGAAAATGGTGCAGGGATCATTGCTGATGCAGATGAAGAGAAAATTTACGGTGCCTTTGAACGGTTTAGCCAAGCCAGCCTGGATCTTCCGCCAGTTTTCGGCGATGGCCATACGGCCGAATTCATCTGCCGGACCATGCTGGAAACAGCAGGCAGATAGCTACCCGGTAAAGGCATAGCCCCAACGCAGCCTGCCTTTCCTGCCGGAAACGCTGACATTGTCGCTGGCAAACACTGATACAGGAAGGATCAGGACAAATCATTCAAAAGGAAAATACTGACTGCTCAGCATGGCCTGAGAGATGCATCCTGATCATGTGTAAGCGGGTGCTGATATACCTGGAGGCCTTGTTCAGAAAACCGTTCCCCGGTTTCAGCCGTATTCCCGTACTATTTTCTTCAGGAATTGAGGCTGTATGTTGTTAATTCAAAAAGAAATCCTATCTTTGCACTCCATTTTACAGACCATCAGGTTGTTTAATTAAATCAAAGGAAAACAAATGATTAGACAGTACGAAGCCGTTTTCATTATGACTCCCGTTTTATCTGAAGACCAGATGAAGGAAACGGTAAGCAAATTTCACAAGTTCCTTCTTGACAAAGGGGCTGAAGTCCTGTATGAGGACAACTGGGGCTTACGCAAGCTGGCGTATCCTATTCAGAAAAAGACTACCGGGTTTTACTGCCTGCTTGCATTCAAAGCAGAAGGTTCGGTTATCGCCGACCTGGAAGTAGCCTTTAAACGTGATGAGCGCGTTATCCGTTTCCTCACGTTCGTTCTCGACAAACATGCTATTGCTTACAGCGAAAAGAGGCGTGCCAACAAGGCCGCAGCTGCCGCCGAAGTTAAAGCAGAAGCATAATTCAGAACCCTTAAACATCATTACAAATGGCCAATCAAGGAAACTCGGAAATAAAATATTTGACTCCCATCACGGTTGATGTCAAAAAGAAAAAATATTGCAGGTTCAAGAAAAGCGGTATCAAGTACATCGATTACAAGGATGCCGACTTCCTGCTGAAATTCATCAACGAGCAGGGCAAGATCTTACCCCGCCGTATCACCGGTACCAGTACCAAATACCAGCGCAAGGTTGCCCAGGCTATCAAACGTGCCCGCCACCTGGCTTTATTACCTTACGTTGCTGACTTGTTAAAATAAGGAGGAAGATATGGAAATCATTCTGAAGAAAGATGTCGCTAACCTGGGTTATGCCCACGACGTGATTACCGTTAAGGACGGTTACGGACGCAATTACCTCATCCCGCAGGGATATGCCATTCTTGCCACCGAAGCCAACAAGAAAATGAATGCCGAATCGCTCCGGCAGAAATCCTATAAAGAACAGAAGACCATTACCGAAGCCGAAAAGCTGCAGAAAGCTCTCGAGAACATTACCGTGAAGATCGGCGCCAAAGCCGGATCAACCGGAAAGATCTACGGATCGGTAAATGCTATCCAGATTGCCGAAGCCATCAAGGAACAGTTCAACTACGATGTCGACCGCAAGAAGATCCACATCGACGGTGAATCCATCAAAGAACTGGGCACTTACAAGGCTACCGTCAAACTGCACAAGGAAGTACAGGCAACTGTCAATTTCGAAGTTTTCGGCGAATAATTGCCGTATTTCTATAAGAACTTCCTAACTTAAATCCCGGAAATCCGGGATTTTTTTTATGCCGGACCGGTTCCGATAACCTTAAATATTCTGCCATGCTCTCCCGTAATGCCATCAAGTATATCCAATCCCTGAAATCCAAAAAATTCAGGAAACTACATGGCGCATTCATCGTTGAAGGCGAAAAGAGCGTTGAGGAACTCCTGCTCGGAAAACTCCGGGTTGATTCTGTTTATGCGGTTGAAGACTGGATGAATGTTCACCGGCACCTTCTGAAAAGCTCCCTGAAGGCTGAAACCGTAAGCGAAGACGATCTGGGACGGATCAGCGATCTTAAAACCCCCAACAAAGTGCTGGCTGTGGCCGGAATCCCGGATCAGCTCCCATTCCAACCGGAAGATTATGATAGCCTGATCCTTGCCCTCGACGGGATACGCGATCCCGGGAACATGGGAACCATCCTGCGCACCGCCGACTGGTTCGGTATCCGGAAGGTCGTCTGCTCAGAGGATTGTGTCGATGTATTCAATCCGAAGGTGGTGCAGGCAAGCATGGGATCATTTGCACGCGTAGTGGTTTATGAGACGGACCTGACGACATTCCTCCGTTCAAGGCCGGAGGGGGTGCCCGTTTACGGAGCCTTGCTCAGCGGTGAATGCATTACCAGCAAGAAATTTTCCCGCCCGGGCATCCTGATCATCGGGAATGAGTCGCAGGGAATATCAGCGGAACTCCTCCCGGAAATCACCGATCCGGTGTTCATCCCGCCTGTTTTATCAACCGCAAAGGATCATGCGGAATCGCTGAACGCTTCCATCGCAAATGCAATCATCTGCTACGAAATCAGCAAACAGCTTTTCGAAAATAAATTTTGACAAACGTGCCTTAAAAAGTAGAATTCGGTAATTTATTCATTAAATTTGTATTGTATGTCAAACTAATATATATAGCCGTGGCACCTTTATCTAACCTTATCAATTACCACATAGAGGAGTTGAAGAATATCAACAACCTCTCGGAAAGGACCAAGAATGTCTGCCTGGAAGGTTCCCTGGACACGCTGTATAAGATCCTTTACTATTACCTGGAAAGAGGCACTTTTCGCGACATCCGTAATTGCGGCTTAAAAACTGACCTTGAACTCATACACCTTTCACAAAAATACCTGACCCAGTCAGGGCTTTCACTCGATGACCTCCGCATGAACGAACCACTGCTGGGCTTCGAAGATTTCAAGCTTTTCTGCTATGTAAACTTCAAGGTACCTTCGGAGGTTACGGAAGAGTTCAAGGACGCTTTCATTGCAAGGAATTTCCCTTTCTTCAAGTATATGCAGATCGTTGTTCAGTATATCCTGAATGAACGGGAGTTATACATTTTCAAGAACAATTTCGGCTTCCTGGCCGACTCGCAGAAACGCACCCTGCAATCGATCGGCGATCATTACGGGATCACCCGCGAACGAGTGAGGCAGATCGCCCAGAAGGTTCCCGAGAAGGTCTCAATGGCCGTGAACAAGATCGCTCAGCGTTTCTTCAACATCGATAAACAGTTCAGTTATGACCTGGATCTTAAAAAGGAATTCCTCGTTGTGAACGATGAACTGGTTAAGAAGATCAATGCAAGGGAGAAGCTGAACTTTACAGGAAAATTTTATGCCCTGATCCTATCCGGCACCCTGCAACGGTATTTTATATCGTTCCAGGACATGGAGCACAACTATAAAAATTACTATCTGGTAAGCCGGAAATACCGGGAAGTTTTTGCATTCAAGGCCTTCTTCTCCGATATAGAGAAACGGCTGGAAGCACGGATCGAGAATGATTACGCTCTCGACGCCAAAGAATACCTGGGCAAGTTCCTCATGCCGTCGCAGCAGATGAACGACCGTCTGAAGCAACTCTGCCGTCGTATGCTCGTAGATGAATTCAACCTGGGCTTCGACAAGGTGAACATCATCTTCCACCGGAATACACTGGTCAAACTCTCCGAGCATATCCTCAGCATACTGGAGGATATGGGAAGGCCCATGAAGCTGACAGAGATCTGCAAAGAACTGAAAACCCGCACCACCCGGATCCCGCCGAATATCGAATCGCTCCGTTCCTCCATACTCAGTATCGAAGAAGTGGTTGCTATCGGTAAAACAAGTACCTATGCCCTTAAAAAATGGCAGATGGTCAAAACCGGGACTATCAAGCAACTGGTAAAGGAATTCCTCGAAAACAGCGATGACCCCAAACATATTATGGAGATCACTGTTTATGTTAATCAGTTCAGGGCAACTTCGGATAAGAACATCCTGTCGAACCTGAAACTGGATAAAACGAACACCTTTGTCTTCTTCAAGAAGAGTTACATAGGGCTGAAATACAAGCAATACAAAACCATCCCCGGAGCAGGTGAAAAGAGCAACCGGGGCCGGAAACCGAAAATTGCCCTGTAAAACAGTCTGTCTTTAACCGCTGATTTGCAATGCTGAAACTGATCCTTGCCTCTGTTATCCTGTTAAGTCTGGCTTTTGCCGGAATCGCGATCCGTATGTTCTTCATCAAGGACGGGCAGTTCCGTAAATCGTGCAGCAGCGTCGATCCGAATACCGGACAAAAACTGGGCTGCACCTGCGGTGGCGGTGATGAATCAGTCTGCAATAATCAGTGAACCTTGAGGGCTGCTATTTCTGAAGAATAGCCCTGAATCCGTCGGTATAGAAAATCTCCATTTTCCCGTTCGCTCCGGATGATATGAAGTATGCATCCAGGCCTTTATGCCCGGCTAGGTATTGTTTTGCCTTTTCAAGCCCCATTACCATGAAGGCGGTGGCATAAGCATCAGCCGTTACGCAATCGGGCGCAAGCACCGAAACGCTCAGCAGCGGGTGTTTCACGGGATAGCCGGTAGCAGGGTCGATGGTATGGGAATACCTGACACCGTTTTCCTCATAGTATTTGCGGTAATTCCCGGAGGTTGACAAGGCCATATCCTTCAGGCTGACAACTGCCTCCACTTCGCGGGCCGCATCAGCATCCCTGGCAGGCATTTCAATTCCCACGTTCCATTGTTCTCCACCCGGCTTGGTACCTTTGCCAACCACCTCACCGCCTATATCAATCAGGTAGGAAGTGATCCCTTTCGATTCGAGGAAGGCTGCAACAAGGTCAACGGCATAGCCCTGCGCGATAGCATTGTAATCGAGCCGGATGCGGGGATCCGATTTCACCAGTTTCCCATCAACGAGCGATACCTTCCGGTAGCCTACCAATGGCATAAGGCTGTCGACCACGTGCTGGTCCACCTTCATCCTGTCGGTAAAGCCAAATCCCCAGGCATTCACCAACGGCCCGACGGTAATATCGAATGCCCCGTCGGTAGTTTCCGATACTTCCATGGCCCTGCGAAATACAAAAGCAAAGGTGGAGTCCGCCCTCACTGCACTGTCATTAGAATTCAACCTTGAGATAATGGAATTGGGTTTGTAAACGGAGGCAGAAGAATCGAAGCGGAGTAACAAGGAGTCAATCCCGTGTTGCAGGTTGCTGCTGTCGGCTACAAGGCAGGTGACAGCATAATAGGTACCCTGGGTTTCCCCGCCCATTTTGACTATTTTCATCTCCTTATCCTGTTTACAGGAAATCAGGATCAGAAGAGAAAGCAGAATAACCGGCAAAGCGATGATAATGTTGCGTTTCATGGCATCATGACTGTTATAGGCCGCAAGGTAAGAATTATTAGCCATCCTCTGTGATCATAAATCTTCATATTGAATGCTCAATGCTTTATACCGGAAAACGGCAATATCATATTTACTTTCTTTTGTCTTGACACAAAATGAAAGTAACAAAGAAAAAGTCAAGACTCTATAAAAATGTCTTGTTTTCTACGGTTTGGCTCTGCCACGCGACCCTAGCCGCGCTAACGCAAATGCCGGCGTTGGCTTTTGTGTCGCTTACTGAACCTATCACGACGAGCCTTCCCTTGAAAACCTACGAAATTTTTATAATGTCGGTCCTTCCCTGAAAATCATCATATTGTTGCTGATCCTCACTGTACAAGAAGGTGACTCATTTATAACTTGTTTGAAACCCGTATTCCCTGAATCATTAAATTATCTATTCCTATATCAGAGCTATTTCATTTCGCAAATCCGTACTGTTGAGTGTGACAGTATAACAGTATCTGCGACAGAAGGGCTTAGAGTATCTGTTGCTATACTGTATATAAAAGATGCATACCCATGCACACCAGATCTCTGACAGGAAAACTTCACTTACTATCGCGATTTAATACTAAACTGTATAGTGAACAGATATAGTAGGAAGAAATCCGAAACCTCGGAACATTGCAGCTTATATGTTCCTTGCTTTGACCATGACAACACATCAAACGCAGAAATGGCCCGGAAAACAAAAACGCAAAGGACAGGTATATGTCCTTTGCGTTAAACTATTCTGTTCCGGAGAAATGGTAGAACTCAGCCCTTATCCGCCGAAATCGTCGAAAGCAATATTCTCCTGAGGTACGCCCAGCTGGTCAAGCATTTTGAACACTGCGGCATTCATCATTGGCGGTCCGCAGAGATAATACTCAATATCTTCCGGTTCGGGATGCCTGGAGAGGTAGTTCTCCAGTACCACCTGATGGATAAATCCGGTATATCCTTTCCAGTTATCTTCCGGCATGGGTTCACTCAGGGCCAGGTTGAAGCTGAAATTCGGGAACTTTTCCTCTATGGCCCTGAACTCGTCGTCGTAGAAGGTCTCACGCAGGGAGCGGGCTCCATACCAATAACTCACCTTGCGGTTTGTTTTCTCGGTATGGAAGAGGTGGAAGATCATGGAACGGAGGGGCGCCATTCCGGCTCCGCCGCCAATAAACACCATCTCATTCTTTGTATTTTTAATATGGAATTCGCCGTAAGGGCCACTGATCACTACCTTATCGCCGGGTTTGCGGGAGAAGACATAGGAAGAGCAGATGCCGGGGTTCACGTTCATGAACTGGTTCCTGGCACGGTCCCAGGGCGGTGTGGCAATACGGATATTGAGCTTGATGATATTGCCTTCGGCCGGGTGATTAGCCATGGAATATGCACGGAAGATCGGCTCGGGATTTTTCATCTTCAAATCCCACATCTTTAGTTTATCCCAGTCCTCACGGTATTCGGGTTCTATATCGATGCTGTGATAATCAACCTCGCATTTGGGAACATCAATCTGGATGTATCCGCCGCTCTGAAAGTCGAGGGTCTCCCCTTCCGGAAGCTTCACCACGAATTCCTTGATAAAGGTGGCTACATTGGCATTGGAGATCACCTCGCACTCCCATTTCTTGATTCCGAATACCTCTTTCGGGATTTCGATCTTCAGGTTCTCTCTTACCTTAACCTGGCAACCCAGCCGCCAGTGATCCAGCTGCTGCTTGCGGGTGAAAAAGCCGGTTTCGGTAGGCAGGATGGTCCCGCCTCCTTCAGTCACCTGGCATTTGCACATACCGCAGGTACCGCCGCCGCCACAGGCCGAAGGCAGGAATATTTTCTCGTTCGCCAGGGTTGTCAGCACGCTGGAACCTCCGTTGACCGTGATCTCCTTTTCACCGTTGAGGGTGATGGTAACAGGTCCCGACGGAGCCAGCCTGGCCTTCGCGACAAGCAGCATGATCACCAGCAGGATGGTGATAAGCAGGAAGATGGCCGTTCCGATCAGCAGCGGACCGATAAGTTTACCAAATAGCAGAATGATGGATGTTATCATGTTGTGCTTCTGTTCATTAAATCTTTATCCCCATGAAACTCATAAAAGCAATGGCCATCAGGCCTGTCAGAACGAAGGCGATCCCCAGTCCGCGCAGCGGCTTGGGTATGTGCGAGTATCTGATCTTTTCGCGGATAGCGGCCAGCGAAACGATTGCAAGGAACCATCCGAGGCCCGAACCTACTGCATAGGTAGTAACTTCGCCGATGGTGCTGTATTCCCTCTCCTGGACGAAGAGTGCTACGCCAAGGATGGCACAGTTGACGGCGATCAGCGGAAGAAAGATCCCAAGAGCATTATACAGCGAAGGAGAGAAACGTTCCACCACCATCTCGACGAGTTGCACCATGGCGGCAATTACGGCAATGAACACCATAAAGCTGAGGTAGCTGAGATCCAGTCCGGCCAGGTCGGGGCTAAGCCATTTGAGGGCGCCTTCTTTCAGCATGTAAGTATCCACCAGCCAGTTGACGGGAGCAGTGATGAGGAGCACGAAAGTAACTGCAACCCCTAACCCCATCGATGTCTTGACCGTTTTTGACACAGCCAGGTAAGAGCACATCCCAAGGAAATATGCAAAGATCATATTGTCGATGAAGATGCTTCTTACGAACAGGTTGAATAAGTTTTCCATATCTGTCTGATTTTACTGTTAGGATAGGTTCGTCCCTGTTAATTTTTCTCCTGCAGTTCCGGATAACGCGATCGCTGCAACCAGATGATCACTCCGATGGTCATCAGCGCCATGGGCGGCAGGATCATCAGGCCGTTGTCCATGTAACCGGCATCATAGAATGATTGCGGGATCACCTTCATTCCGTAGAATTTACCGGAGCCAAGCAGCTCCCTGAAGAAGGCAACGATCACCAGGATCAGGCCATAACCCAATCCGTTCCCGATGCCGTCGATGAACGATGGCCAGGGCTTGTTGGCCATGGCAAAGGCCTCGAGGCGTCCCATCAGGATGCAGTTGGTGATGATGAGCCCTACAAATACCGACAGTTTCTTACTGACATCGTAGACATAGGCCTTCAGAATCTGGTCGACGATGATCACCAGCGCGGCAACCACTACCAGCTGGACAATGATACGTATGCGCGACGGGATCGAATCACGGATAAGGGCAATGATCAGGTTGGAGAATGCCGTAACCACTGTAACCGACAGGGCCATCACTATGGCCGGCTTCATCTGGACGGTAACGGCAAGCGAGGAGCATATACCGAGCACCTGGACGGTGACCGGGTTTTCGAGGCTGATCGGATTCTTAAGAAGTTTGAGGTTCTTTGGCGAGAACCAGGGATCCTTTTCTTTCAGGGTCTTAGCTTCACTCATGGCTTCATTTGTTTTTTAAAGTACGCTACATATCCGCCCAGGTTATCGCGGAGCATCTTTTCTACGCCTTTGCTGGTGATCGTTCCACCGGAAATGGCATCCACACCGTGCGGATCATCCGGCGCAGCACCGCCTTTCATCACATTCACCGAAACAAATTCTTTCTGATCGTTGAAAATGGTCTTTCCGAAGAAATGCTTCTGAAAGCCGGGGGTATTGATCTCAGCACCCAAACCAGGCGTTTCGCCCTTATGATCATAAACGCAACCCACCACGGTATTGAAATCAGGTTTAAAGGAGATATACCCCCAGATCGATCCCCAGAGCCCTTTTCCCCGCAAGGGAACGATGAATGCGGAATCGCCGCTGTCGAGCGTGGCAACAAACACCGGAAGGATCTGCTGATCGGCAGGCTTTTTCAGTTCATTGGCCATCTCGATAGGGAAAACCTTGCTGCTGTTGCTTTCAATGACTTCACCCTTGTTGTTGACGGCAAATGCACGTTTGACGTATTTATTATATACATCGATCACCTGTTTCTTAGGAATAGAGGCAGTGTTGATATTCACCGATGCAAGGATATTCTGCATTTTTTCGATGCGGATATTGTCTTCCTGGGCCGGTTTGAGCTGAACGGCCACAATAGTCAGGGCAACGGCAACCACTACCACCATCACCACCGAGTAAATAAAAATGTATTTATTGCTATGTTCCATGGGATGCACGGAATTAGGATTTCACAACAGCAGCCCGTTTCAGCCTGCGTTTAATATTCGATTCAATCACGAAATGATCAATAAGCGGTGCGAAAGTATTCATCAGGAGGATCGCCAGCATGGTCCCTTCCGGGTAAGCAGGGTTGAATACCCTCACCATGATCGCGAAGAATCCCGCGAGGAATCCATAGATCCATTTGCCCTTGTTGGTCTGGGCAGCAGTTACAGGGTCGGTGGCCATAAAGACCATCCCGAACAGGAAACTACCCATCATCACCTGGGTCAAAGGATCAATGGTCATGTAAGTATTGGCGCCAACAGCATTGAAGATCAGGGTCATGACCACTCCGCCCAGCACGCCCGACAGCATGATGCGCCATGAGCCGATGCCGGTAAGGATCAGGATGGCTGCGCCGATCAGGATGGCCAGTTTTGAGGTTTCCCCAATGGAGCCGGGAATAAAACCAAAGAACAGGTCATGCATGGAGGGGATCTTATCGATGGCGCCGGAGGCAGCACGCGATAAGGGTGTGGCGCCCGAGAAACCATCAATCACGCCCTCCCCTTTTGTAAGACCGGCCGTCCAGATTGCATCGCCGGTGATCTTTGCCGGGTAGGCAAAAAAGATGAATGCCCTGGCAAGCAGTGCCGGGTTGAAAACATTCATGCCGGTTCCGCCGAAGGCTTCCTTGCCGAGGATCACCGCAAAGATCGACGCCACGGCGACCATCCAGAGCGGGATATCAACAGGCATCACCAGCGGGATCAGCATTCCTGACACCAGGTAACCTTCGTTCACTTCGTGTTTCCGGTACTGGGCAAAGATGAATTCCACCGCAAGCCCTGATACATAGGAAACAATGATGATCGGAAGAACTTTCAGGAAACCGTAACCGAAAAGCTGGAAGAAGGAACCCTGTTCCCCCACCGACAGATAGTGCTGGTAGCCCACATTCCACATGCCGAAAAGCAAGGCCGGAAGCAAGGCAAGGATCACTACCGACATCGTGCGCTTGAGGTCAATGGAATCGCGGATGTGGCTGCCTGAAAAAGTCGTCTTGTTCGGAACGAACAGGAACGTTTCAAAGGCATCGAACGTCGAGTGCAGTTTCTCGTATTTCCCTCCCGGACTGAACTGCGGTTTGATCCTATCGAGATAATTTCGTAACGCTTTCATTTAGGATACGTAAGATTGTAATTCTTTTCAGATCGTATTTCTGTATGAATATTTCGTATTAGCTCATCTCCTTCCGCACAAGGTCGAGGCCGTTGCGGATTATTTTCTGTATATCGGTTTTGGAGGTATCGATGAACTCCACCAGGGCAAAATCCTCCTCATCCACTTCATAGATGCCCAGTTTTTCCATCAGATCTATATCTTCGATGATGCATGCTTTGATAAGCTGCATCGGCAGGATGTCCATCGGAAGCACCTTTTCATACTGGCCTGTCATCACCAGTGCCCTGTGTCCTCCATGCAGGTTGGAATCGAGGCGGTACCGGCGGCCGGGTGAAAGCCAGGAAAAGAAAGACTTTGAGAAACTGAATTTATTAAAGCCCGGTAGCGCCCATCCTAAAAACTCATACTGATTACCTTCGGGGATCACCGTGATCTGGTGATGATAAAAGCCCAGGAAGCCATCAGGCCTGATCCTGGTACCGGTAAGCACATTGCCGCTGATATACCGGACATTGGGATTCTTCACCTGCTCGCTGAACAGATCCTTCAGGCTGGCGCCTTTCAGCAAATGATAATACCGGGGATTCTCCACTTCCGAACCGGTAAGAGCAACTGTACATGTTGCATCGTATTTGCCCTCGGTAAACAGTCGCCCGATGATCCTTACATCCTGCGGATTCACGACCCAGACGGTTTCCCCTTTGTTCACCGGATTAAGATGATGGATATGGATGCCCACGTTCCCGGCAGGATGAGGTCCGGAGTAGAATGTCGTCTCCACCCCTTTGATCCCTGCAAGCTCGTTTTTACCTTCCTGAAGGCCCAGATGGACTTTCCCTGAGGTAAGCCGCTCCAGAACTCCCATGCCCATGCGGAACGAGGTGATATCATCGCTCATCGCGAACGACACATCCGGTGCCAGCGGAGCCGAGTCAAAACCCGAAACGAAGATCGCCTTGGGAGTATCCATGGGATTTGCGATCACATTGTAGGGGCGTTGCCTGATCAATGGCCAGGTCCCGCTCTTCAATAATTTCCCGATGATTTGTTCCCGGGTCAGGCTGACCATCTCTTCCTTGCCGAAATCCTCATACGATTGCTCACCATCGGCCCGGATGATGACTGCTTCCAACACCCTTTTCTCCCCGCGGCTTATTTCCTGTATAGTTCCGCTTACCGGGGATGTGAAAAGCAATTCTTCCCTGAATTTATCGTGAAAAACAGGTGAACCGGCATTAACATGGTCACCTTCTTTCACCAGAAGCCGGGGAAAAATACCGATGAAATCTGTCGGTTTCAAGGCATAGTCAGCAGGCGAATAGGTGGATAACTCCCTGATGGATTCACCCATTAAATTGATATTCAGCCCTTTTTTAATCTTGATACTGTCTGCCATCGCGTATGTAATGAATAAATTATGATGCCTGGAAAAAGAGCTCCAAATATAGATATAATTACATATATCTATTGAATTTGAATAAAATAATTTCCATCGCCAGTTTTTTAAAAACCTGCCTCAGTTTCTCATACTGTTTCATGATTCCCCAAAGGATTATCTTTGTGCCATCCGTAATCACTCATTCATGAAAGGGAACAGTACCTTCCGGAATTCAACCGGCTGTTTCGTCTGCAGCATCCTGCTTGCCTTGTCCATATTCCCGGCTCAGGCAGGGACTGTCGTTCCGGACTCTTCTGAATACTTCAGCGACTCATTTCTCCGGTACAATGATCATGTTTACCTGGAGCAGATCCGGTCGGTAGTTCTCTGTAAGACCGGCTTCATGCTTTCCGATCCGGTCATTCAGTTGAATACGGATGAAACCTTGCATCTGGAATTCGACGATCTTGACGGGAATATCCGGGAATACTACTATACGCTGATCCATTGCGATGCAGGATGGAATCCGACTGAAATCTGGGTGAATGAATACCTCGACGGACTCATGGAAGACCGGATTGAGACGTATGAGTTTTCCTTCAACACAAGGCAGGCATACACCCACTATTCCGTAAGCCTGCCCAACGACCGGATAGGGATCAAACTATCGGGCAATTATGTGTTACGGGTTTTTACCCGTTCAGGCGACGGGCAAGAGATCAATGCCTTTACCCGCAGGTTCCTGGTGGTGGATCCAAAGGTATCCCTGAAGGCGGACATCAGGAGGGCTACTACCATCGATGAAAATGAAACCCACCAGGAAGTTGATTTCAGCATTCTGACCAACGGTTACAGGATTGATGCGCCTTACCAGGATATCAGGGTGTGCATCCTCCAGAACGGCAGGTGGGATAATGCGCTTACCACCCTTAAACCATATATGGTGCGGGGAGACGAACTGGATTACTACTTCGACAACGGCACAAACCAGTTCACCGGAGGCAACGAGTTCAGGCACTTTGACCTGAAAAGCCTGAAATACCTTTCCGATAAGGTGAAGGAAATCAGTTACGAGGCTGGGATTTACGATGTGACCCTCTGGGAGACTGAACGCAGGACATTTAAGGTATATGTGAAAGAAGATGATATCGACGGACGCTTTCTTCTTAAGACGGAAGATGAGCCCTCAGTGGAAACGATGGGCGAGTATGCCAATGTGCATTTCTTTTTCCCTTACAGCGCGCCGGTGATCCACGGTAATATTTATGTAGCCGGAGGATTCAACTGCTGGCAATACGATAAGGATAACCGGATGACTTACAATTACAGCCGTCACGGATATGAAGCAACAGTAAAGTTTAAACAAGGATATTATAACTATCTATATACCTTTCTTCCCAACAACAGTGAGGCGGGGGATGTTACCTACATCGAAGGCAGTCATTTCGAAACCGAAAACAACTATACCATTCTGGTGTATCACCACGAACGGGGAACGGTTTACGACCAGCTTATTGCTGTCGGGAATTACAATTCGGTGAAATAACCAGGGATTGAAGATCAGCAGAGCGATCTATTCATACCTGAGCGATTCGATCGGATCGAGGTTGGCAGCCTTGTTTGCCGGAAGAATACCGGAGAAAAGCGCAACAATAAAGCACAAGAAGACTCCAAGTCCGATCCAGGCCCATGGAATGATAAATTTGCTTCCTATAGCCATTGCTAAGGCGTTGCCAATAGCGATTCCCAGTACGATACCCAGCAAACCTCCCAGCTGAGCGATCACGATGGCTTCGGCAAGGAACTGGTTACGGATAGTCTTCCGTCGTGCACCGATGGCTTTCCGGATGCCGATCTCCCTTGTGCGTTCAGTGACCGAAACAAGCATGATGTTCATCAGTCCGATTGCTGCTCCCACCAGGGTGATCAGGCCAATGATGGTTGCCGCCATACGCAGGTATTTCAGGTTATCGAACAGCATCTTGGAAAGATTGTCGCTCTTTGTAATATCGAAGCTGTCCTCTTCCCCCAACACATCGTCCCGGATCACGCGCAGCAAGCCTGTAGCTTCGCTGATGGCAGGATCCATCATCTCACCGTTGGGTACATTTACACTGATCGAATAGCTGGCATTAGGACGGGGGAACCGTTCCCGCACATTATTGATGGGCAGGAGACAGATGTTATCCGGATTGAAGCCCAGACTGGATCCCTTTTCCTTTAAAACGCCAATGATAGTGTACTTTGCCGAACCGACCATGATATTCTTCCCTACAGGATCTTCCTTATTTTTAAATAACTTATTCACCACAGCCTGACCGACGACGGCGACTGACGATGCATAAAATATTTCGGTCTGGGTAAAATTCCTTCCTTTACCCAGATCAAATCCCGAGGTAACCAGATACTCGGCATCGGTACCTATAACCGGGACATTGGGATTCGTTTTATTGGATCCGAATTTCAAGGTAGCCACATCTGTCGCATACATGAATATGGATGTATTCACAGGCAACTTGTATTCGCTTTTAAAGCGTATAGCCTCATCGTATGTTATGGCCCGGAAATGCTTGGGCTTGGTTTCATTTCCCCCCATGTGGATATGCATGGAGCGGTTTCGGATGGTAAAGGTGTTGGCACCCATCATCTGAAAGTTCTCATTCAGATAATAGCGGATAGCATCGATGGAAGTCAGGATGCCCACCAATGCCATGATACCGAATGAAATGATCAGGATTGTAAGGGTGGTGCGCAAACGGTGGCTGCGGATAGAATTGAGTGAAATCCTGAAATTCTCTTTCGCAAGGCCGCTGATATTTATTTTCATACCTTTTCCGGTGTAAAGGGTAGATGCTGTATGCCGGGCCGCAAGTTGAGCCGGCCGGATAAACAAAGTTATTGTAAAAACTACTCCGATTCGTATTTTTCCCCGGCCAGAATTGTTTTTTGCGGAAAATTAACAAAACAGTCCTTCCCGTCAGGAATGAGACCACTTGAAAAGCATGCAGGGGACGGTTATACTGAGAAACTGTCAAAATTTACTTCTAAAACCA
>CAZJCG010000037.1:0-36720 GCA_964544545.1 uncultured Lentimicrobiaceae bacterium
GACCTGATAAAAATTCCGTCAGTTTTGTTCAAACTTTTTGCGGGAATGGCCTTGCGCTAAGCGATACAGAAGCATGCGAAGCTTTGAGCGGGGGCGCGGCTCGTATCGCGGGGAAGAAAAAGTTTGTTACTATATCGTTGCTATTTCATATTACGAAAACATCAAAATCGTACGCCCCGATATAACTGAATCTAAGCAAAAATTGCTTTGCATTTTTACTAAGATTCAGTATAATCCAGGAATTTTTAGTCAGTCTTGACTTTTGCTCCACTTTGTGTCAAGACAAAGTGGAAAAAGGGAATTCTGCCTGATTTCAGGCGATTTCTTACTTTTCTTTTGCTTGATCAAAAGAAAAGTAAGCCAAAGAAAAATCAAGACTTTATAAAAACTTCTTGTTTTCTACGGTTCAGCTCTGCCGCGCGATACAAGCCGCACCAACCCGCCGGCCTGCGCTGGCTTCAGTATCGCTTTCCCAAGCCCTCCGCAACGAGCTTTCCCTTGAAAACCTACGAAGTTTTTACAATGTCGGTCTGCTAACAACACTTTTGCAGATCACTCAATTCCGGTTGAGGATCGACCTGATAAAAATTCCGTCAGTTTTGTTCAAACTTTTTTGCGGGAATGGCCTTGCGCTAAGCGATACAGAAGCATGCGAAGCTTTTAGCGCAGGCGCGGCTTGTATCGCGGGGAAGAAAAAGTTTGTTACAAAACCAGGAATTTTTAGTCAGTCTTGACTTTTGCTCCACTTTGTGTCAAGACAAAGTGGAAATATTGAATTCAGTCTGTCAACAAACAGTTCCTTACTTTTCTTCTTTCATTGATATTTGTACCTGTTGAAGCCCGCCGCAACGAGCTTTCCCTTGAAAACCTACGAAGTTTTTATTATGTCGGTCTGCTAATAGAACTTTATACATATCACTCAATATCAATAAGGTAATAAGGTTAGACATTAATAAAACCATTATTATTACTAAGGTTAAAGAAGAAAAAAATAAGGTTTAGGCAAGGACAAACCTTATTTATACTGCGGCTGAACAGGTTAGCCCCCAGACGGACCCTTCGGGTCAAAATTTGTTCTTCGGAACTTGCTCAGTATTACTGAATCTTAAACCTTAGTAGAAACAAAAGAAATGAGCTCATGATATAATTCCTTCTTTGTGTTGAAAGCTATTAGATGGTATCAGCACATCAATTATTGATTATGCCAAAAGGAAAAGAAAGGAGAATAAAATCACCCCAGTATGAAGAAAAACAGTAATTTATGTGTATCTTAGTCAGGGTTTTTGGTACAGACCGTCCAGGCGACCTCCTGTCGGTCAGTGAACCCTGAGTTACTTTCTTATCATACTTCAGGGCATTTGGTTAAGCTTGAGCGCCTCGTTTGTAACAAACAGGCGCTTTTTTTATGATCAGCGGATGATCAGTTGCTTAACTTTACGGCTATCATTGGCTTCGGCGATCAGAAGATAGGTTGACGAAGGAAGGGAAGGAAGTATAAAGTTCTTCTGATTTACAATATCCAGGGCTTCATTCTGTTGCCAAACGATCTCTCCCCTGTCGTTGAGGAGTTTCAGGGTGGTAAAGGTCGCAGCGTCTTCTGTAGCCAATGTAAAGAACGAAGTACAGGGATTGGGATAGACAGTGAAATCGGGAACTCCTGTACCGGATAGGAAATGGATGTTTACGCTCTTTTCAGCCACGCATCCGGATGTACCGGTCACCTGTACGGTAACGGTTTGAATTTCCGGATCTTTGCTACGACTCTGGAGTTGGATAACGGATGCCGTTTCCTTTCCCGGAAGCCATAGATACGAAGCAGCATCCTGGCTCCAGGCATCCAGTTCAACGGATTCCCCATTTCCGGCAATAATGTCGGAAGGCAGGTTGATCCCGGGAACAGGACTAATTCCGAGAGTTACATCAGCTAACATTACCGGGCAGCCTTCGTAACCGGAGGCGTTGAGTGTAAGCCGGACCGTACCGTTCTGAATATCGTTGACTCCGGATGTATAAACGGGATTTACCAGGTTCAGGTCACTGAAGTTACCGTCGCCATTGGTTTCCCAGCGGACGGTATAATAATCGGTAACAGTTGCTTCAGGGATGTAACCGGTACCGGCGCAAACACCGGCTATATCGGTAACGGTGAGTGCAGGCATCGGATGAACCGGCAGAATGATATCATCAATCCAGGCTGCATCCTGCCCTTCAGCATTTTGTTGATCTTTGCTGTATCTCCATTCCAGCTGGTGAGATCCCTGATCTAACCGGAACGAAGCATAAGTCCAATCCTTATTGCCACTCCATTCGCCGATCACATTACCATCGAGCAGGAACTGTAACCTGTCTTTGCCGCTTTCGGAGGAAACCTTGTACCAGAATCCCACAAAGTCGCAGGCCATTACTTCGCATGGATACAGCAAGGAGGATTGCTGCCTGTCACCGATCTTACCGGAGCGGCAGGAATAATTTCCGCTAAAGGCTAACGACTCATCGATAGTCCAACCGGAGGTTCCGGCTGAAACCCAGCGCGAGTCGTTGCCGGCAGCAGCCTCAAAGTCTTCATCCGGTCCGTGGATCGTTTCAAACTGATGAACAGTGCCCTCCACCGTGCCATATTTGTTCACTGCATCCACACGCCAATAATAGGTCGAATGATAATTGAAGGGCGATGCAGGTTTAAAGCTGTTGCCATTTATGCGTTGCCCATTGATCAGGTTTGAAGGAGGATTGTCGGTGCCGAGGTAAAGCAGGTAGTATTCCGGGGCTCCGCCATTACCTTTCTCCCATTTCAGGGAAGAGGCTATGGCCTGGTTGCGGCTGTGATTCTGCGGAACGCAACCGACCACTACGGCAGGCTCTTTAATAACTTTCAACGATACCTGATAAGGGATCATGTTGAATGCTGTTACAGTGAGGCGGACCGTATCCGTCAGGGGTTGCTGCTTCAGGTTTATGGTGACAAACCCACCATTCAGGGAAGCAGAACCCAGGATAATATCATTTTCGGAAAGCACGGCTGTACCGTTTGCATTTTCGACAGTAAGTCCGAAATCCTGCTCACCCAATCCGAATGCCGTTGCATGTGATACCTTTAGTTTAGCCGGAGAGGCAGTCCGGACCTGAAGGGAAGGATCGCCGAAAAGTATCCATGTATCGGTGGTTATGTAACCGAAAGCACCATAAACATCATTCATTTTATTCATACCGGCCACTGAGATCCCGCCTATTGAACGCACTGCATCAGGCTGGTCTGCCTTTACCATCAGGCTGACCATCTCATCCTGGCCCTCCATGGGGGGATGAGTAGTTTGTGTTCCCGAAGCCATCAGGGCAGCAACGGCCCCGAGCGGCTCACCCGAATTATCGCTGGCCCGCATCCATGTTTCTGCCAGGCAGGTATAACCGACGAAGTTTCCTGTTTCACAGGCCACCGACCAGATAATGGGATATTTACCGGCATTCTGCAGGTTGCTCAGGGCCGAACGGTTCAGGTTGCCGGTAGCCCAGGACGAGGTGGATCCATGTCCCGAATACAGGATAACTCCTGCTCCCTGGTTGATCCCGGTGATCAGATCCGCGGTCACAGGATCGCCTTCGGCATCCAAGCCACCCTGGCTTCCGTCAAAATATTCCTCTTTACCGGTGTAGGTAGAGTTGTCAAGATCGTTCAGCAGGTTGCGGACGTGCTGAAAGTCTTTTTCCCCATCGTCGCCCGGTCCCAGCGTAGAAGCGATCCCGATGGCTTTCCCCGTCCAGGAATTGTCAGTGCCTGTGGCTTGTTCATACCGGATAGTCTTCTCTACCTGGACTTCTAAATCTTTGACTGTAACTGCCGAAAAGCGCCCGACCAGGATATCGGGATAATGATCCTCACCTGCTATATAAGAATAGGTATTGTCGGATGCCCCGGCCTGGGTCATGCATGACGGGACAGTTTCTGCATCGCCAACCAGAAGGAGGTAGGCAAGATCGCCCGTTGCGTAGTAATATTCTTTGATAAAATCCGCCAGCTTATCGGAAGTGGGATAGGCAGAAGGATCGATTACCTCGGTTTCGATGCCGCACGTTGTCTTCCAGCGGATGAAGGGTTCGATAGCTTCCCGGAAGTTCTCAGGGCAGACGATAAGCATGCGCCCGTTTCCGGCAGGAAGACCGCCAGACTTTACCGCTGCATAAGGATGACGGTTTAATACCTGCGAATTGAACCCGCTGAGGTTACTGATCCGTAGATCATCCCCGCTGAGTTCATTTTTTCCTTTATCCGGCAGGAAATTCACGCCGATCTCCAATTCGTAGTACACCCGGAGCACCCCGGTAACAGGATTGTATTGAAAAGGGTATAACGTTACGGTCTGGCAGCGAAGATTGCGGCTGATATAGGGTTCACTGCCATTCATGTATATTCCGGGAAAGAAGGCATCCGATTCGTAGGCGGGGCCTTTCAGTCCTGCTTCTGTCACTGACCCGCGGGTCAGGTTGCCCGGTGACGGGGGAATGGCAAAACCCGGGAAGTCGATGTATTTGGAGGAGACGACTGTCAACTCAGACCTGCCGGCAGCAGGAAGCTGTATGGTTGCTGAGAGAGCCGGAAGTTCAGGGGAACCGGCTTCTATCAGCGGAAAAGATCCGGCGATTTCAGGGATAGAATAAATGCCCTGGTTGTCAGTGAATTCGTTGCGGTAAAACCCCGGGATAGAGAGCTTAATGGACCCTGAGGAGCTGCCTTGTTCAAAAAGAACAAGGGCCGCTTCCGGGATTGGAGATCCAGTGGATATCCAATTTCCGGAAACTGCCCTTGACGAGTTCACGAGTAAAAGAGCAAGGAAGAGTAAGAGCGTATGCCTGGGGGTCATCCCGGTTGTACAAGTTGCCTTAGTACTTATTTATTAACCGGACATGAAAAAGTAATAGGGTATGGTATAAATAATTGCAATATTTTTCGGTCCCATAGAAACATATAGCCGGCAGCCTCATCCAGGGTGACAATTGATCGCAAGAGCCTGCTGATTTTGGGCAAAAAAAAGACCGGCTGATCGCCGGTCTTTTTCTATGTAACAGGCAGGTCCTACCTGACAACGAACCTGGCAGTGCCGGTTCCGTTTTCTGATTCCACTACGAGGCTATAAGTTCCCGAGGAGAGGTTCAGATGGAGATTTTGCGAGTAGGTTCCGTTACTCAGGATATCATTCTGTTCGAATACCTTTGCGCCATTGGCATTCAGAATGCGGATCGAGAAGCGGGCGCTTTCCGGGGTCACGATCCTGAGGCTGAATTCGCCGTTGTTCGGATTCGGAGAAATGCTGATACCCATGTTGGCAGCATTCTTCTCAACGCCCAGAGAACTGAATACCCTGGTTGTAGCCGAACCTGACCATGCGGTCTCGCCACAATCGTTGGAGGCTTTTACGTTCACTGTGGCATCTCCCCTGTATGTATCGTTCCAGGTGACCGTTGCGGTAAGCCCATTCCCGGCAATGATACCGGCTTCGGCCGGAAGAAGTTGCCAGGTATAGGTATTGCCTTCAACACCTGAAACAGTATATTCAGAAGTACCGGCCTGGTAAAGGTCAACCTCTGCAACGCCCTGTGGAGTTGCCGGAGCAACAGGTACTGCCTTCACGGTAACCTGAGCAACCGAAGCGACTGCACACTGGGTAGCATCAATTGTTTCCAGCAGGCTGAGGTTATACACGCCTTCAGTTTCCCAGTTAATGACTACTTCATTGGCATTCTGGCCGGAGACGATGGTAGCTCCACCGGCATCCCAGCTATAGCTGTGGCCATCGATTACAGGAGTTGTATAGGTCCTGCTTTCGCCTGCACAGATTGCCAGTTCGCCACTGATCTGCGGAGCCGGAAGGGCATTGATGGTCACCGGGTAATCGAGGGTAGTTTCACATCCAAACGGAGTAGTTTCGGAAACGGAAACGGTTCCGGCACCTGTTGCACCCCAGTTCACCGTGATCTGATCTGTTCCGGTGCCAGAGATGATCTCGCCGCCGGTAACTGACCAATTGTAGGTGTTTCCACTGGCGGGAGTTGCGTAAACAACATTCTGAGTGTTTTCGCAGATGCTGCTTTCACCTGAAACCTGAGGCTGAGGAAGGGCATGCAGACTAAGTTCGAGGGACGACATTGCCGGTTCGCAGGCCTGGTTGGAGGCTGCCAGCGTCAGTGTAACACTTCCTCCTGCAATATCATCGGCACTAGGTGTATAGACGGGATTGATGACATGAACATCGTCAAACAAACCGGTTCCTGAAGTGCTCCAGGTAAGGGCAGTATAGTTGGTTGCAGTTGCAGCCTGGGGCTGGAAAGGCACTCCTTCGCAGATAGCGGCATTGTCGCCTGCGGCAGCGGTAGCAGGTTGCTGGATATGAAGTACCATATCATCGGCAGAAGTACCGGAAACACCTGTAACAGTAAGGGTCAGAGTAACCGATCCGGCAGCGATATCAGCTGCACTCGGAGTGTAAATCGGATCCAGGATAGCAGCGTTGTTGAATGTCCCGGTTCCGGAGGTCGTCCAGGCAACTGTTGAATAATTGGCAGCATTGCCGGCACACTGGAACGAAGAGGATTCACAAACATAGTTGTCGGTTCCGGCATAAGAAGTAGTTACGAGTGGAGCCGGGAATACAATGAAGTCGATCCATGCGGCATCCGATCCTGAGGATCCCGATCCATCCTTGCTGTATATCCATTTGAAGGTATGGTTGCCGGCATTGATGGGAATGGAAACCTTTGTCCAGTTTACATTACCCGACCAGGAACCTTTCACAATATTGTCAACATAGAATTTCAGGAAGTCCTTATTGGTCTCGGATGATACTTTACAGGTGAAACGCAGGCTGTCGCTAGAAGGAACATTGTACTGGATGATCAGCTGTGAACTGGAGGTATTGTTGATAGCTCCTGATTTAGCTGAGTAACTTCCTTCGTAAGGGCCCGTGTTCGAGATCACCCAGGGCATGTTACCGCCTGAAGTCCAGGGGAACTTGCTGAAATCGCCGGTTTCCCAGTCTTCCACAATAAGCCCGACCTGGATGGCATAGGTCTTTGTAACAGAGTATTCTCCCGAAACAGCGGTGTAAATCAGATTTACCGGCAGTCCCGCAGGAGCAAGTTCATTGACCGTTACATTGAATATGGCCTGACCATTGGCTAACGGATTCAGGTTGCCAAGTGTGTAGGTTGCATTGTTGAGTGTCAGGAATCCCGAAGTAAGCGACAGGTTCGACAGTACATCGGGCGCCATGCTCAAACCGCTGTTATTCGTATTGATAATGATGTTGGCAGTTTCACCGGCATCAAGGCGGCCATTTCCATTACCACCTGTGGCATCGTCAATTACTATACTACCGGCATTCAGGACCGGAGCCCAGCACTGGAGAGAGATATAACTCGTCCAGGAATCGGCGCCATTGGTTGCGGTAACGGTAGCCAGAACCGAATGAAGGTTGGGAACATTGTTGGCGATATGTACAGAGAATCCATCGGCAATGGTTTTGATCTGCTGGGCCGGAACCGTATCGTAATCTTCGGTATTGTCAACGAAGGTGATGTACGGATCGGCTAACTGGACAGTAACGACGGTATTGAGGGATGCCGAATAGCCAAGGTTCTTTTCAGCCAGCGAAAGGAAAGCATTTTCTCCGAAATCAAGATGCTGGTTATTGTTACCCTGAGCATCGTTCACAATATATGAATCGGTGACCACGTAGGGGCCATCAGGTGAAATTACAAGGAAGCTGGAGTAGTGACGGTAGTAATTCTGCTTGGTCACAACCACCTTCACCGTTGCGCCGATAGGAACAATACCGCTGATCGGAACAGCAACAGGACCGCCGGTTGCCATAGCAGTACCGATGATCTGGTTATTATAGGTCAGTGCAATGAATGCACCTGCATCAGCAGTAACGTCGAAGGTCGTGGCGGTGCTGATCATCACGGCTGCGTGATTGACCGCAAGCTGCTGGGGAACTTCTGAGAAGAGCGTAAGGAAGGCATCCCCGTGGTGATGGAAGAGGTAATAGGTCACTTCCTTATTCTCGGTATTGTAAGGCCAAGAGGACTGCTGGAGGAAGTATTTCCCGGCACAGTTGCCAAATGCCGGAAGAATGCCACGTTCTTCATACATGGCACCGTAGGCCGGCATGAATTGAGGCCACATGTTATCATACATCCCCCAGATATAGGTGTCGTTCACAAATGAGTAGGATGTTTCGGACGCGGCGAGGATACCAACACAGCCTGCATTCTGGTTGTTATAGGTATAACGGTGGAATTTTTCTGCAAAGCATTCGCTGGAGTAGTTGTATTTACCGGTGAGGCAGTTTACTGACATGATGTAAGAAAGCTTGCCTACATTATTCAGGCCGCTGATATTCGAATTCGTATAGGAAGGTTCTCCCCAGCCGGTTTCCATACCATGGTCGCGGTGTTGCAAAATAAATGATCCGGCATTGAGGGCATCATTCACATCCTGGGCATTTCCGCCATCCCATCCGCCTAATGCCTGCGGAGTAGCAGGAATGTAATTCAGGCCGTTAGGACCGAAGTAGTTTACCACTGTGCTGGTGTTCGTGGCAGTGGACCAGGGATCAACATTGGGATTACCCTGATAAACGGCATTGATACGGATTGGATCCTTACCCAGACCATATTTGAAGAAACCGCCAACGACTTCAGAGCATATCTGGAACCAGCGTTCAGTCTGCCATCCAAGTGCAGTGATCGGATGAGCATAGAAGTACGGATCGGTGGGCGGATTCATTTCATAGTCCTTGAATTTGGTGACCATCACCTTGAGTTGGGCTTCGTTGTTGGCGGTCATGCGGGCAAAAGCGATATCCGGAAGGTCATCGTTATCGACATCAGCATACATGTTATCCGAAACGCAGTAGTTATCCCAGGTAGGACAGGTAATAGTTGTATTTGCATCCGAACCATAGTCGGCCATCAGGAGGATAGCTGATGGAGGGATATCCCAGGTGTTGTATGCATTATTGATATAATTCTCAATGATGGAGGTTGTGTTTCCACCGATCTGGTTCAGCGTTACGATGCCGGTAAGGATACCCTGTTCCGTGCGGAAAGCCTTGATCGTATCGGCCCATTTCTTGAAAACAGGATCGTTGGGAACGATGATCAGGTATTCAAAGCCAGTTTCATCCGTGGTTGCTGAAGCATAACGGGAGTTATAATTCATAGCCGGAATGGATGCGCTGTTCAGGATATTATCGTTAAGAATGGGATCCCAGAAACGGCTGCGAAGACGGCTTTCGCCAAATTCGCCTGTCCCTCCGGTGAATGTCACGTTGACTTTGAGGTCGCGGTACACGATCAGCTCCTTGGTAACCGGATTGTACTGATACGGAGTGATGTTGAGCAAAGCTACTTCAACGCCCCTCATTTTCCTGGTTTCGCTTAACAATACAGGCTGAGCAGGGAAGAAAGCATTCTTCGAGTAGATACTCATGTTCTTGTTATACTGCAAAGGACCGCGTTCCGTTTCGAGCGGAATACGGGGTGCCGGAGCCATCTCAATGTTCTGGAACGATTGCGTCCGGGTACTGATTACTTCTACGTTGACAGTAGCTCCATTCGGTATTGCAATGTACTTGCTGATGGAAGGAAGGTTCGGGGCACCCTCGTCATTTTGCAGCAGGTTACCGGGAAGAGTAATCTCCCTCATTGATTCCCCGTTGATAATCCTGTCATCGAATGTGAATTCCTTTACTGAAAAATTCAATGTAACGCCAGAAGGACTGTTCTGCACGAGAGTTAATCCCTGGTCACCCCAGCTGTCCGGGTAAGTAACTTTTTGGGCCATTATCGACAGGCTGCCTGAAAGCATAAATAAGGCTATCAGACCCACAATCAGGCCTTTAAGGGTAATTCTTTTACGATTCATGGATGATCGGTTTTGTTGAACGTTAGATGGGAGTTGTATTGTCGTTCTCTTAGAAGAGGCGACGAAATTATACATTTTATTGATAAATAATAACTGTATCACCCCTAAGTTACAGATGATTATATAATTTAGAAACGATTTAAATAAATAGTTTATCTCCATATATTCAGGCACTCATGAACTTGTCTGACAGATTCTGCTTATCAGCTTACCTGCAAAGGGGTCATCTGAAATTAGCTGAAATTTAATGCTTTATCTGAAGACTATTTCCAGGGCAATCTGTTTCCCGATATCGACACTCATAAAAAAAACTATCCCGGTGAGAGCCGGGATAGTTTTTATCATATAAGTAGCCTGTTAAGCGAATCCAACGTTTCGTTCAGAAATCCAATTACTGGTTATCAGTCATTTGAGAAATCGTTGCAAATGGGAGGATCAGGCATATTCAGTTTAGCGAAACTCGAAATCAGTTTATCTGGTAATGACCAGTTTTCGTGCGATCTGCGTCTGGCCGTTTTCGAGCGTCAGCAGGTATGATCCCTGCGGAACATTCTTTAGGTTGAAGTGCTTCGAAAGTGTGCCGTTCACTTTGAGATCAGCAAGGTTGAACACAACATCGCCTGATGCATTCACAATCCGGACATTCACACTCTCCTGTTTCCCGGATTTAAAGTCAATGGTAAACTGACCGTTATTAGGATTCGGGTAGACGTTAAATGCGACATTCCCGACCATTTCTTCCAATCCTGTACAATCCCTGAAATTCACTGCGATCGAAGCATAGGCTTTACAGCCGTTAGATCCGGTGGCAGCCAGTGTGTATTCGTGCACACCAAGACCGACACCAACAGAATCTATGGTAATAGTCGCAGAAGTCTGACCACCGGGTGACCACAGGTAACTGACCGCACCTTGTGCATTAGCATTCAGGTTTATGGACAAGTTTCCGCAGATATTGGTATCGGCGGGAAGCGAAAGTACCGGGATTGGCAGAACCTGAAGGGTAGTTGTTGCGGAGGATGTTCCGCTGCAGCCGGCAGCATCCGATACAGTAGTAACTGAATAGGTGGTTGTTGCATCAGGATTCAGCCATTCCTGCCAGACAGAAACTGGAATGTTCCGTGTTTCGCCATTGGCAAAGGTTACAACGAAGGGTGCTGTTCCCTGCAGGTTATAGGTCAATTGAATACTATCGCCCAGGCATACGGTTGAGGCTGCCTCCAACAGCACTGAAGGCAGTTTATGGATCAGGAGCGACACTGTATCGCGAACCGGCTGACATGCATTGCCGGGATCGGCCACGAGGTAAAGTGCAACGGTTCCTGATCCGATATCTCCTGCACCGGGTGTATAGACCGGCTGAAGGATCCCGGGATTGTTAAATGAACCATCACCATCGGTGCTCCAGGATAAAGTTGTATAATTCGTTGCCGAGGCGCCGGTGAGGTCAAGCGTTACTCCCTCACAAATAGCCTGGTCGGAACCCGCAAAAGCAGTAGGACGTGGACTTATTGCCAGGAGCATGCTGCTTACTGAGGTCTCTCCGGCCGAAAAGCCAGTCACTGTGAGAGTTAAAGTAACAGAGCCGGCAGCTATATCCGATTCACTCGGTGTATACAGCGGATTCAGAAGGGTATTGTCGTTGAAAGAGCCTGTACCGCTGCTTGACCACGACAGGCTTTGATAGTTGGTAGCCGTGGCATTCATCAGGGCCTGCTGGCCTTCGCAGATACTCATGTTATTCCCTGCATACGACATGGTGCGCTGTTCGGGAGGGAACACGATGAAATCAACCCATCCGGCATCGGAACCTATGGCATTCGATCCGTCCTTCAGGTATTCCCATTTGAAAACATGCGGACCGGCAAGCACCGGATAGCTCATCCTTTTCCAGTTCTGGTTACCTGACCATTGCCCGACACGAAGGCCATCGATGTAAAAACTCAGCACATCGTGGAACAGTTCGGATGATATCTTGCGGTAAAATGAAATGGAATCGTTGTACATCACATTGTAGGAGACACTGAGCGAAGAAGACTGATTGTTGCCAACAGTTCCTGAATGGGCTGAGAACGTACCTTCATATTTGTTCACGTCATCCAGCACCCAATCGGTATTTCCGCCAGCAACCCAGGGGAATTTGGTGAATGTCCCGGTTTCCCAGTCTTCAACGATCAGACCTATAGATTCGATAAACGACATTTGCGATGACTGGAAGGAGTAATTCACCAGGTTGGTGAACTGGGCTGCCGAACCGGTGAAAACATTTCCGACGGTAACATGGAATACGGCGCTGTCGGAATTACCCGGGGCAACGGTAGGGATGCTGACTGCCGGGTTGGCTATGGTGATAAATGTTTGCGGACAATTCAGGTGACAAACCGGATCGAGGGCAT
The DNA here is from genome assembly GCA_964544545.1 of uncultured Lentimicrobiaceae bacterium. GTDB lineage: Bacteria > Bacteroidota > Bacteroidia > Bacteroidales > UBA4417 > UBA4417. The sequence continues at coordinate 12,316 of CAZJCG010000037.1, forward strand.
AAAAGAGGCTGTTGTTCGTGTAATGGATGACCACGTCGGCCGTTTCGCCCGGATCCAGCACATTATTATTGTTCCCGGCAGGATCCAGTATCCGGATGTTATCAATGGTCAGCTCGGGAGCATAGGCATCAATGGTGAAATAGCTGTAGTTGACGCTGTCAAGATTATTCACAGCGATCACATCGAATACGATTTCTGTTCCGTTTGGCACCGAGTCGGACACATGGAACGCGAATCCGTCGGGTATGGTCTTTATCTCACCGATGGCGAAATTTCCGTAGTTCTCGGTACTATCGAGCATGGTGATGTAAGGAGACTCGCTTCTTAACGTTACCATCACATTGGTATCCGGCTTATCACCGATATTTTTAACAGCCAGGCTCAGCATCAGGTTTTCGCCAAAGTCCAGGTTGCCATTGTTGTTACCCGTGGTCATATCGTTGAGCACATGGCCCTGGTAGGCTATATAAGCCTGGTTCATTGCCGGAGTAAGCAGGAAGGGGGAAACATAAGTCATGGCATGTCCCGAGCGGGTGTCGGTCCAGCAGGGATAGACCACCCCATCCTGAGCGGCGATGGCAAGGTAGTCGCCCATATAACTATCAGCCATATTGGGCACCGGAGTAGGAGTAAATGCCACATCACTGACGAGGAAGTCGGTAAAGGTTTCTCCTCCGTCGATGGAAACGGCACACCATGCTTCTGCCTGGGAAGCGGAGACATTGCGGTTATCATAAAAGACGATGGCGACATTCCCGTTGTCGGGATCGCAGGTGATCCAGGGCAGGTAATGTTGCTTACCTGTCCCCAGCGGGTCGCTGTTGATTTTCAAGGGGGCCGACCACGTAGCACCCTGATCGGATGATTTGATCATATATACTTCTACCCCTGATCCGGTATTTACACCCGGAGTATTGACATTGGTCCATACGACATATATGTTCCCGCGGTTATCGCCGTTGCTGATATCCACGGCAACGCAGGGGAATGAATTCACGCGCATGTTCTGGGTAACGGCATGATTACGGATACCCTTGATATTGTTAATGATGCGTGTTGCCGGCAGCCAGGTCTGTCCACCGTCGAGCGACCTGGCCATCGCCAGCGCATTTTCATCTGACGGCCAGCTGTCATAGATAGCCCATACCACATAAACCTCGCCGTTGGGGCCGGTTTTGATGTTCACGCCCTGGTTATGGGAGCCGGCATTCACGGCCGAACTTACATGCTGGGAAGCCTGCCAGGAGTTACCGGCATCGGTACTTCTTGATACTCCGATCTGCCCGTCGTTGTTCCCACCGAAAGTTGTCCAGGCATCGTAAAGGTATCCCACATAGGGACTGGAAGGACTGTTATCGATCCACAGGTGGTTTTTATCGAGCATGTTATTGAATCCGGAAGGGGCATTGGCCACCGTTTTCACTGTCCAGCTTGAGCCCTGATTGTCGGAATAGGCAACGCTTTGACCGCTGTTATTGTTGATAAAACCGACGAACCATCGTCCGTTATTGTTGATGGCAGTGGTCGGGTCTCCACTGTTTCCACCTCCGGCGCCCTGGTACGTACCGCCCCAGGTTGCCGCACTGTCGGTTGAATTGAATGCATCGGCTCCGTATATGGATCCGGTACTTGGATTTGGTGTCGAATTGTTGGAATTGATCAGCGAAGCCGCATCATCCGGGTCAATAAAAACGGAGTTTTCGCTCTGTGTGGTATTACTTGAAGTCACAGGGATATCCGGTGAGTTGCCCACAGCAATACCCCGGGCCATGATCTTTGAAGTCCTTTTAATTGGAGCGGGAGCGATGGATTGCGGGGCTACAGGTACCAGGCCTGCTTCAGCCATCTTTCTCCAGTATCCCATGTTATCGACACGCGTATCTACCTGGTATTTTTCGGGAAGCATCTCCCTGGTAAATTTAACGGTATCCTTTTTAAAAGAATATTCCCTTTCCTGCGAAAAGGCCGGACCGGCTGCCAGCAAAAGGAAAGCTACAAGGGTAAGAACAGAGTGTTTCATCCTGGTCGTTTAAGTACTGATTTAAGGGGTTTCTTGATAGCCTGCTTTGAATCCAAGCAGATGCGAAGGTATATCTTTTCGATAATATTCTTTGAATATTATACCTGTTACAATACAATAATTGATGTTGACGCAGTCGTGTCCTCCGCCTCAATCGTAAGTATGTATGTTCCCTGTCCCAGGTTTTTCAATTCCAGCGGGATGATCTGCTGGCCTGAAACCGCCACTGAATTTAATTGCATGACCTGTGCTCCGGAAATCGTCGATAAGCTGACCGAGATATCCTGTTTAACTGCTGAAAAGAGCTCCAGATAGCAGATTTCAATTGAAGGATTGGGATACACCCTGAAATACAGGTTTCCCACCTGTACTTTTTCGTTGCATTCTTCGAAGGTCACGGCAGCAGAAGCTGTGGAAGTGCAGCCATATTCACCGGTCACCGTTACGGAGTAAGTGACGGTGCCAACACCCGTACCTGTCGTATCAACCGATATCTGGGCGGTCCGGAAGTTACCCGGCGTCCACAGGTAAGAGGTGGCGCCTTCAGCAGTAGCATCCAGGAGAGCTGAATAACCAGTGCAGCGTTTTACCTGTGACACCAACGGAATGACCGGAAGCGGGTAAAAGTTCAGGTTGAGCGTGTCGTAGGCAACATTGCAGGCATCATTATTCCCGGCAAGGCAGGTCAGTATGAGGCGGGTAGACCCGGCGGCCAGGTCTTCCGTACCGGGGAAATAGACCGGCATCAGAATGGCCGGATCACTGAAAGTACCGGTTCCGGTTGTCGACCAGGTCAGGCTGGTATAGTTCACTGCCGAAGATCCGGTAATCCGGAAAACATCACCGGCGCAAATACCTGTATCCGGACCTGCAAAGGCTTTAGGTCTGGGCAGGATTGTCAGGTTCACGCTGTCGACTGCCAGGTCGTTAACCGTGGAACCGTATGCGGTCAGGATAAGGGTGACAAAACCTGCATCCAGGTCAGACTGGCCGGGCGTATATTGTGGTTTTGGCTGAGTAGGATCTGAAAAACTTCCGGAGCCGGTGGTTGTCCAACGAAGCGAATCGGCATAGGTTACTATCCCCTGGCAGGTATAGAGCTGGCATTCATAAAAGGTGGCATCCTTACCTGCGTCAGATGTTGTATATTGATTACACGGAAATTCAATAAGGTCAATAAAACCGGCATCCATTCCCACAACCACTTCGGGATCTTTGACGTATTCCCATTTGAAATCATGGTAACCGGGAACAAGCGGGAAAACAACACGTTCCCAGTCCTGGTCGCCCGACCATTGGCCAACCCTGCTGCCATCGATATAGAAATTCAGAAAATCAAAATGTTCTTCTGAAGATACTTTACGGAAAAAGCTGATACTGTCGTAAGTCAGGGCTCTTCCCCTGATCTGGAATGCTGCCGACTGGTTTCGTCCCACAATACCTGAGCGCACACAGTACCTGCCTTCGAACTGATAAGTCGTATCCATCTTCCAGACCCGGTCGCCGGCAAACGTCCAGTTGAACTTCCTGAAATCGCCTGTTTCCCAGTCCTCAACAATATTACCTATCTTCTTCCTGAAAGTTTTTGATACTTTCCTTTCTGAGAATCCAGCCTCAGCAACAAATTGAGAGAGTGTACCAGCCAGGACCGTATCTACAGTAACCTGGAAAATTGCATCCCGAATTTCACCCGCCGCCATATCACCCAGCGCTAAGGCAGATGGCGTCATCTGCACAAAGTCCTGCAAGGAATGAAGACTGCAGATCACATCCTCAGCCGGATAGACCGTCGGATTTTCGAGCCTGATCCTGACTGTGCACGTTTCACCCGGGTCGAGCGAACGGTTGTTGTTCCCTGCTGAGTCATCAACGATCATATCGCGGATGCGGAGTTCCGGGGCATGAGCCTGTAGAGTAAAGTAACTGATAACAGCACTGTCCGACTGTCCCAGAGTTGTAACAGAAAGGATCAAGCGTTCGCCGTTAGGCACCGAATCCGAGACTTTGATCCTGAAACCGCCTGCAATGGTCCGCGACTCCCAGGGAAGAAAATTGCCGAAATTCTCAGTTGAATCCAGGATGCTCAGGAATGGGGAATCGGTTTCCAGGGTGACAAAGACATTGGAATCAGGAGTATCGCCGAGATTCCGCAGGGAAAGATCCAGCGTTCCTTCTTCTCCGTATTCCGCCAGGCTGTTCCCATTACCGCTGACCGAATCGTTGTAATGGCTTGACTGGTAAGCGATGTAAGGTTCTCCCGGTTCAGGTCCGAGGCGGAAAGGAGAAACGAAAGTTTGTGCAACGCTGTTGCGGTTATCGGTCCAACTGGGGTAAACCATTCCTTCGCGGGCCGCAATTCCGAGGTAATCGCCGAAATACTCGTCGGCAAGGCCGGTTACCGGTGCGGGGGTAAATGCCACATCGCTTACCCTGAAATCCTGCCAGTTAGCGCCGCCGTCGGTTGAAACAGCCACCCAGGTCTCAATTTGCCCCGGCGGCGCTTCACGGTCGTCATAAAATACCACTGAAAGGCTGCCATTGGCCGGGTCGCAGGTGATCCAGGGGAAAAAATGTTGTTTCCCGGGGAGCGGCTGATCCTGGTTGATCCGGACGGGTGCCGACCAGGTAGCGCCACTGTCAGCCGAGGCTATCATAAATACATTCACTCCGGTGCCGGAATTGACGCCAGGTTCATTGACATTGGACCATACAACATAGATCTTCCCCCGCCATGGACTGAAGCTGTTGTCCACTGCCATGCTGGGGAAGGAGTTCACCCTCATTTCATAGTTTACGCCGTGAGTACGGATGCCCCGGATGGAATTAATGATCCTGGATGCCGGCTGCCAGGTCTGTCCGCCGTTAAACGACCGGGCAAAGCCCAGCGCATTTTCGTCACCGGGAAACGCGTCATAGATCGCCCAGACAGCGTAAACTTCCCCATTGGGACCTGTGTTAATGTTCACCCCCTGATTATGGCTTCCGGCATGAACCGAATCGCTGATGGTTACCGGTATCTGCCAGCCAAGCCCCTTATCGGTGGAGCGGGAGATCTGCAGCTTGCCGTCGTCAGGACCCGTGATCACCGTCCACCCGTCATACATATTGTTCCGGTAAGGACTGCTAAGACTGTTGTCGACCCACAGGTGACTTTTATCGAGCAACCCGCCCATCAGGCTGGGAGGAGCTGCAATCGCCCTGATCTTCCAGGTGGTTCCCTGATCGTTGGAATAGGCAAGTGCCTGCCCTCCGCCAGAATGGATAAATCCGACGAACCAGCGCCCGTTACCGTTGATAGCAGTGGACGGATCACCCATGTTGGTCCCTCCTGCCCCGTTGATTTGTCCTTCCCAATAGTCACCCCCATTGAGGGTGAAAAAAGCATCTGCACCCAGGAAATAGCCCGGGTAGGGATTGGCACTGGAGTTATTGGAATTCAGGACGGTAAGGCGGTCATTGGGACTGATGAAGACCGAGTTCTCACTTTGTGTGGAATTCAATTCGGTGACCGGGACATCCGGTGAATCCGGCGAAGCCACTGCAGCATCAGTAATCAGGGAGGTTTTCGGGGTTGCCGGCGGTATTGCCTTGACAGGAGCTACGGGAACAAGTCCGAACTGAGCCATCCTTTTCCAGTATCCCATATTATCGATCCTGTGATCGACCTTGTACCTGGCCGGCGCCTTGGCTCCCGGCATAAATTCCTGCGAAACGCCCACTGAACGCATCAGCAGGAAAATAAAAATGAAAGCCATTCCGCGGGGGAATGACTTTAGAATATGCTTCAGCCTCCAGTGTCTGACTGACCTTAAAGCGGGATGAGGCAGAGCATTCATTTCATGAGGATGAGAAAAGAATTGAATTAATTCTTGATGAAAGGAACCCTTGCGACCTTATTGCCGGACCGGAAGACACACTGGTAATATCCGGAGGGAAGACGCGAAGCATCCAGTGTCTCCTTATGATCTCCCTGCTCCCTGGAACAGGATGGTTGCAGCATGAATATTTTCCCATCGCCTGTAACACAACTAACGGTAACATCACTGTGTCTGTCAAGCGTGTATGTTAGAACGAGTTGGTCGCCAACAGGATTCGGAGTTATGGAGAGGCGGAAAGCGCCGTCGTTGGCTTCAGGCATGCCGATGGTCTGGTCAACAGTCACCGGATAAGCGGTAGGCAGGCAGTTATAGCCCGAAACTACGAGTTCAGCTGCTCCTGCGGATTGAACCGGAACATCGAAAACAATATCTGCATTCCCGCCTTCATCGGTGTTTGCCTTTCCAAGTAACTGGCCATTCATGAGGAAAGCACAGGTAAGGTCATGGACCCCTGTACTGTTGCTGCTTACGTTCACACTGATCCCGGTTGCGCCAACCTGGAGCTGTTCCGGGTAAACTGTGGTTATATCCATGGCATTGTCGGTCCACATGGCCATCACTGGATCGCCCAGCAAATTGCAATCGTAGAAGCACCAGCGCAATGCACCCGGTTCCCACTGTCCCGGAGCCGTAACCCAGGGAGCTGTTGCGATCTTGGATTCCATGTGCGCCCTGCCGATACGGTTTAGCTTATCGGTATACAAAGCATCCATGAACTCACGGTGAAGATGTGCCGAAGGGCCTTCAGTCTGACCCTCATTAAACCAGCCGTAACGGGAGTTGCCGATAAAAGCTGCTGCAAAATGACTGATTGATACCATCTTCTCGGCAATGCAGTCGTTGTAATCAAATGATCCGCAAAGGCAGCCGTGCGTATACACGACCGTGTAATTGTGATTGGTACCGTTCACGAGGTAGAAATTCTCATCGGTGATATCCCAGTTCGTGAGTTTCATCACATAGGTTTCGTTTGCATGCCCGCTATGATTCAGCATCGGATAACCCTGGTTGAGCTGGTTGATCAGATCGGTTCCGCTCCAGTCGCCGTTCTCATCATACATTTTATCGATCGGATAGGCAGCAGGTATCCCGTTGGTCAGATAACCATTGTCATCACGCTGGCCGATGAGCAATTCAAGGTAGTCGCTGCCCCAGGTTTCGGGATTGCTGTAAAGGTTCTCCCCTGCCAGCAGCACCTTCTGAAATTCTCCGGGAACGGGTGAGAACTGGTACAGGTAGGTTTTGTGGATCATCTTCGAAAGTTCCGAAAGATTGCTGAATGACAGCCTCCCGACAGAGATATCAGGGAGAAGGTCATCTTCACCCGGTTCAGCCCACATTTCATCGCCGTCGGTATTCCAGTTGCCATCCAATGCCGAATAATAGAGGTCGGCAGGAATACCGTAGTCTTCATAAACGGAGGAAGATTGGACATGGCAGTAAAAGCCGCGGTTGGGGATCAGCTCGTCGTCGCCGCCGAGGATCACATGTTGTATTCCGTGGTTTTGATACTCCTGGATGATGTAGGAACGTATCTTCTCCTGAAGGTCCATACCCGTCATCGAACCGGCGATGGATTCGGTGGTTGTTACGGTCGAGCGAAGGCCTTCTTCCAGATATGCGGCCCGCAACTGGTCAAATCCGACAACAAATGAAGCCGGAGTGATGATCAACACTTCGTAATTGTCGCCGGTGGCAGGTGCATCGGTAACGTACAGACCGGCAGCTTCGGGATTGTCGGTAAAACGGTTGAGTTCGTTATTCACAACCGGGTTCTGACGAAGGTTCGACAGGGCCGAAACGGCTTCTGATGAAGGAGCTGTATGGATTACAATCCGGACCGTTGCATAGAAAGTGACCTTCCCCGTGGAAGGAATATACTCAACGGGAGTAAACGTGGATAAAGCCAGGGAATGACCGTTCAGGTATGCAGTGATCATTTTGCCACCTGATGTGGCCGGATAGCTCTGATCTGATCCATATATCTTTTCATTGTACAGGTATTGACCTGAAGGACCAAGTGATACCGGCCGTACCTGTTGCTGGGGTGCCAGTTTAAATGTGCCGGGCAAGGTAACGGGATTGCTCCTGATTATTTCCATGCCGGTAGCAGCCTCGCCCGGAGGCAGTATCAGGCTTACCTGCCGGTATGGAAGCTGAGGCTCACCCGGAAGACCGGTAAGCAGGGTATTGTTGAAATTCAGGGTCTGGAAATCCCCGTTAATGCTCACGGATGGATACGAGAAAGTATAGACCTGTTCGATGTTGCCGGCTGTGCTGAAAATGACAGCAAACAACATCAGCAAGGAGAGGAGTAATTTTTTCATAGGGAGATGAGAATGAAAATGCTATACAAAGTTCAGCATTTTTATACTCCGTTTTGCATCACCCCCTTCAATTCTTATGTTTATCCGGATTATGACAGCAGGTAGCCGGATTGCATGTTTCCGGTTTCTCTGCCACCAGAACAACGTTGAAGATGCCTTCGTCGGAATCCGGGTCGTTGTATTTCTTTGTCATAGCCGGATCAAGATACTTTGCCAGAAGATCTTCCGGCAACTGAACCTTATTCACTTCAACGATCCCGCCATTCGCGAACCCGGTTTTCCGGAAATAGTCCATGAAACTGTTCACATCTTCAGCGCCCCTGATACTACCGGCAATTTCAGCAGCTTCCTGCCTCAGTCCTTCCGGGATATCGTTCAGGATAACGAAGTCCGACACGCAAACAAAGCCGTTATGCCTGCATATCCGGTACATTTCATCGGCCACCTTTTGCTTGTTCCGTTGCAGGTTGAATACGCAGGTAGCAAAGATCACATCCGCATATTCATCTGCGACCGGAATCGCCTCAATATCACCATGCCTGAATTCAAGGTTGTTCACCTGCATCGAATCGGCCTTCATCCTTGCTTTATCAATATTCAGGGCATTATTGTCGATGCCAATCACCTTGCCGGTGGTACCCACGGCTGAAGCAGCTATCTGTGCATCGTCACCCGTTCCGGAGCCTAGTTCCACAACACGGTCGCCTTCGCTCACCAATTGGTAACGCCCCGGAAGTTCGAAGTTGTCTGTATGTTCACGGGATGATGAACGGCACCCGCCTGACTGGCATCCGCAGGCGCTATCCCCGATAATTTCTTTGTGAGTGGTTAAATCGATGGTTGATGGCATAAATGGTACTATGAAGTATTATGGATATCAGTTATTTTATCCGCCCTGGCGATATCAAGAACAAGAACAGGCCGGAAAGGTTTGGCCAGCGGAGTAATTTAGAATCGGGCAGACTCATCGGCTCTTCAGCCGGATGTTGAACCGGTAAAAAAGAGAAGGCTGACGGAACCGTCAGCCTTCTCTTTCAATTCGCTTATCTGCAAACCTTACCGGGTGATCATGATCCTGGAAGTATGCCTGTAGTTGTCACCGGTAATCCTGACAAAGTAAACTCCTGCAGGGAGGTCGGCAACATTCATGTTCAGCGTGGTGTTACTGTCCACATTTTCATAGGAACGTATCACCTTTCCGATCGGAGTGACAAGCTCGACACGGTTCATGCCTTTCAGACCGTTCATCTCAAGAGTGACAAGACTGCTGGCCGGGTTGGGGTAAATGCGGGGCTGGGGTGCCTGGGTCAGGTTTGTACCAACTGTGCTGATCTCTGTGGCAAAGTGGCTGATACCGGCGAAGGTATGAATGCCTGCCAAATTTTCCGCTGTATCTACCTTGAGGTAATATACCTGATTGTATTTCAGATCAGGGGTGGGAGTAACGGTGATCTTGGTTTTCCCGGTGTTAATGCTAGCTGTGAAACCTGCATCGGCACCCATCGGTCCGTTCTCTTTCAGGGTAATGAGCGAAGCCACGTTGCTGTTGGTAATGGCCTGTCCGCCAACCATACGTACCGGCTGGCTGAATTCAATCACCATCGGGGATGAAACCAAAACGCCGGTCGAACCGTCGGCAGGGGTCATGGTAAACATGGAGCCGGTTTCGACGGAGTAGTTTGACTGGTAAATCACCTTGGTTGAATTGTCCTGTACAAAGATAGCCACACGCAGGTCATCCATTTCTTCAACGTTGGTGGAGGACATATCCTGTGTGAATTGAAGGTTCAGGGGCTGGTTGGCTGTAAGAGTCACAGCTGTGCCTTCTGCATCCGGAACCATTTTCATCATCACGTTATGGAATTCCGATTCACCATTTGAAGCCACATTGCCTGTAGTCACTCTTTCGAGAATGGCGATATAGACCGTAACATTGTCGTAGCTGGCATACGGGAGGATATTAGCATTGATGACCACGTTATTCCCCTGGATCTCATGCTGCGACTCGATATCGATATAGGTAATAGTACTCTTGGATGTATTGAAGGCATTATTCACAGCGGAAGAGTTTGTGCTGGTAACCTTACCGTCGGTATAAAGGTCGGGAACTGCATTCACGCCGTAATACTGCCTTCTCACGCCACCTTCGGCTGTATAATAGGGATCGCCCGATCCCGGCCAGTTCATCTGGTATTTAACCAGTGTAATCTCATCGCCATGCTGGGCGACAAAGGGATTGAAAGTGCCTGCGTTGAAACTGGCGCAAGGGCTGCAGGTGGAACTGGTAAATTCTTCAAACATAGGCCTGCGGTACGACATGTGTTCCGGTACCGAGATGCTCTTTACAAGGGTATCATTCGCTGGATTATCATCCGGCGTAGACAGCCCGTTTACACCCGTGATCCAGACTTTAAGGTCATAAACACCGGGAGCAACGGATACCGAGTCTTCACAGGTAAACTGATAGGTATTTCCGGTGGTCACATTGAGTCCGCTCAGACTTGTAGTATGGACTTCGCCCGGAATAGCTTCCCAGTTAACATTCACGGAACTGACCGGGGTTTCACCCACGTTAACGAATTTGCCCTGGAGCAGATGAGAACCGACAAAGGAAGTAGGGATGATGATCGAGGCCATTCCGGCATCAACAGAGAGAGGATCCAGTACCTGGATATCATCAAACTGCCAGAACTTGAAATTCTGACTGCTGCCGGTCACATAAAGGCAGAACTGAAAATTGGAAGAGCCAACGTCAGTATTGTTTACCGGGATAGTCACCGTTTCAGCGCTGATGTCACTGGTAGCGGCAACGGACCATACATTATGCCATGTACCGTTATTCGACCGGGTGTCAACTGCGATTGTGAATGCAGTGGAGTTATCGTCAACATGGTCGAAAACATGCTTGAACTGGATTATCACGACAGTCTGTCCGGAAGTGTTGACCGACGGGGAGATAAACCGCATGGTTCCGTTAAATGACGGAGAATTCTTCACTTTAGCTTCCGGAGTGATCCCTCCGGCATAATTGGTTTGAGAAATTACCCAGTTGGATGTGTTACCAAACACCATCCACCCGGTTGGCGGCATCTGTCCGGAACTGAAATCCTGCTGAAGCAGAACCTGGGCGAAGAGGTTCATTCCGAGCGTGCAAGCTAAGAGGAAGAGTAAGGCTTTTTTCATTTTTTGTCGGCGTTTGTGGGTTGATTTATTCCTGAGGTTAGTATGGATACTAAAAAAAAGAGCCTGAATGCTTCAAGCTCTTTTTTATCTTATTGGATTCCGCTACCGCTGAATCGTTATTTTCTGTGAGGATTTAAGTTCTTTGCCATTGATGCTCAGGAAATACATTCCTTCAGGCATCCGGGAAACATTGATGGTTGTGGTAGTCTTTCCGTTCACCTGGACTACTTCATTAGCCATGAGCTTCCCAAGGGCATTCATCAGGCGGATCTCAACGGTTTCGGGAGCACGGCTGACCAGGGTAATGTTGAGGTCTTTATGGGCAGGATTCGGATATACCGTAATAGGCTGGGCGTTGTCGTTATCGTCAAGGCCGGTGCAGTTGACGGCGCTGATATCCATGTATTCGGTCCATTCACCTTCACCGCAATCGTTAATTCCTTTAACCCTTATGCTGGCAGTTCCATACCAGTTATGATTCCATGCAATGGTAGCGGTAGCGCCATTGTTGGTCAACGTACCGGCACCGGTAGCGGGATAGAAATCCCATATAAAGGATGTAGCGCTTGCACTGTTGGTCACATAATCGGTAGTCTGGCCCAGATTATTGGTACAAACAATTTGTGGCCCGGCCGGGTCTGTTACATCAGCACCAGGGCGGATATTTACATAACCGACTTTGGCAGATGTCTGGGTCTGCAGTCCGGTGGTGGTGGTCAGGAATACATCGTAAACGCCGGGAGTATTGTAAGTAATTGCCGGAGCTTCAGCACTTGAGGAGGAAGGAGTGCCACCGGGGAAGGTCCAGGTAAAGTTAGCCGGACGGCCTACGGAAGTACTTTCAAAAGTAATGCTGTTGTGCTGACAGATATCGGTCGCGGAAGTAGCTTCAAAATTGGTGATAACCGGACGGATAGTCTGAAGGATTTCCTTATCGGCGTTGTTTTGGACGAAAGCGACGAATTCAATGTTTTCAAGAGGCCACATCGGATCGACATTGGCTGTAATGGAAACGTTCTGAACATCTGCTCCTGAAAAATCAAGTGCAGTCCCGTTCTGATCCGGTATCATCACCCTGTCGACAAAATTGAGTTCCGATTGCCCCTGCCACGACTGAACGATTTCCGACTGTGTGAGGGTGAAATGGAAAACGAGTTGGTCAGCAGGTAAGACCGATACTTTCGTGATGGTAAAGTTGAAAACAAACTGCAGCCCTGTCTGCGTAACAGTATAATCGATTGTCAGCGGTGAAGGGATTGCAATTCGCTGATCGTACTTGGGCAGATACGAAGTATACATGCTCTGGGTATGATCGCCTCCTACAACGCTCAACACGCCATCAAACCTTGCGGTAGGATAACCCGAAATGTTGTAATAGGTGTTGCGCGCATCTGAGTACGTATTGGCATAAGAATCGCCGTTATGGTTCTCGATTATCGCAACCCTCTTACCATTGGCAACAAGATCATCAGCTCCAAGGGCTGCCCCCCGGGCAATACTGACACCAGGTTCCAGTCCCGATTTCTACGGCAACCATGTTGCGTTCCACCTGGGCATTGACCAAAAGTGCTACGAAGAGAAAAGAAAGTACAAGCGTAAATTTTTTCATGGGTTGATGATTTATGTTGCTAATTGGTTAGCACTCACTGGGATTATCTCAAAGAAGTTAATCCGCATTGTTTACAAAAGTAATACAAAACATCTAACTTCCTTCAGTTCCTAAAAAAAATTAATAAGACTTCACAACTTTCTGATTGTATGAGCTTTCTGGGGTAAAAAGAGTGAGAATATAGCTGCCAGGGCATAAATTTAACCCTTCACCGGAAAAGTTAAGAAGGTCTATTTCGATCGTTCCGGGAGTGATCCATCTTTTTGCAGTAAATAGCTTTCGGCCAGACAAATCGGTCAGCTCTACGCGGCAAAGACCAACCACCGGTGATGGAAGTTGAATTTTAAATCCATCCGTAAAGGGATTTGGATAAATATTCAATCTCGGTTCCGGTGAATTGAATTCAGCTTCGCCGACTGTTGAGAAGAGATAAAAATCGTGTTGGCAGGTGCCAGCCGGAAGCATTAAAAGGGTATCGCATTCCTGTCGGAACCCCTCTCCGGAAGCACAGATTTCCCGGGTCCCGCGGATCAGCTCCAGGGAATAGTGACCTGTACTGTCGGTCAGCACGAGGCTGTCGCCGGATGTTACAGATCCGCCGGGTAGCGGAAGATGGGTGAATGCATCGTAAACATATCCTGAAAGATGTCCGACCGTATCGGGAATTGCAGGGTGAAGATTCCGGATGGCATCGAGATCGAAACCGGCATCATTCACATTGGCTGTACCGTTATTGTCGTCGAGCAGCTTGAAATACCTGGCTGCCTGAACGCCACTGGCTCCCAGGTCGAAAGAAGCTGATCCCATCGCCAGTCCCAGGCTGGTCCATGGACCATCCATCGTGTTTCCGGCATATAGCGTGTAGCCTTCAGGCGTTGCATCACCTTCATAAACCATGATGTCGAAGCTTGCTGAATCCCCGTCGACGATAGTATCCTGCATATCGATCACCACATAACCGCCCTTCCCAAGCGAGTAGTTCACCTGATCAGGTTTGCCGAGACAGGCAGCCGTATAGCATTCATCACCCGGATTTTGAGCATTGAAGGCCGGGATCCTGGTACTGATCACCCGGTACGCATACTGGCCGGCTTCAGGAGTCAGCTGAACATCCAGGGTGGTGCATTGCAGGTTGGCAACATTCACATTGCTGATGGTCTTTGTCTGATAACCGTTCGCAACAAACCTGAGCGTGTAAGTCCCGGCAATAAGGTATTTGTGGTAATCTCCGACTTCAGGATCGCTATAAACCGGATAATTGTTCCCGACAAAAACAGAAGCTGCCACCGGTTTCCCTGAAACAGCATCCGTGACCGTTCCCTGTATCCCATAGCCGGTATGCTCGATGAGCGCCAGCATTGCAGGTTTGTTGATATTGTAATAATACTGAGGATTTGACGGCTGTTTGTCGAGCGAAATTTCAATGGACCAGGCAACCGAACCCAATGCCCCGTAGTTAAAGTCTTTCGTGCTGCCCTGGATCAGATACATCACCACAGAGCCTTGTCCGTAAGGAAGACTGCTGTATCCGGAAGCAGAGGCATAAACATCAGCAAGCGCGGCAATGGATGCTACATCAGGCGGTGGACTGTACCTGTAACTCCATGGGTATGAGATAATCTCAGTTCCGCTATGGTAATTTGTGTAGGATACGAACTGGTTCTCATACTGGCATTTGCGCAAGGCTTTGGATTCGGGCTGCGAACAGGGCCCGGTACTGTTCCCTTCCCCGCCCCACATATAGCAGTAGTCACGGTTCACATCCACCCCGGCACTGTTATATCGGGTCATATTGTCACGCCCGTAGGGGTTAACACAATAAAATAACCATATCTCCCGCGTATTCACGAGATTAGTGATCTGCACATCCGTTCCGTACCCGAGGCAAAGATCACGGGCCAGTTGGATCATGTTCTGAGAGCCTCCGACTTCATCTCCATGGATGCCTCCGTCGAGCATGATCTCCGGTTCTGCCTCATCGGTCATGGCATTATCACTGATCTTCAGGGCTGCCAGCTCTTGCATCTGTTGATTAAAGCCAAAGACAACCTTCTTACATATCGACGGAAAATGCGTAGCCAGACTGTCGGCAATATTCTTGATCTGGCTGAAAGTATAATATCCCGGAGGTACCAGTGCCGCGCCGAAACTTGCCGACCAGTCATTCAGGTTTGGTTTCAACACCTCATAACTCAATCCGGCCTCTTTAATCCGCTCCAGTTCAGCAGGAACCAGGTATGCATATGCAAAGGAAGAGTTGATGTCACTGTTCAGCGACAGTGCCGCAAATCGCCCGGCATCGCCTTCTTTAAGGAACCTGACCTTGACCTCCATCTCCCCCGGACGCCAGGGAGTGATTTGGGAAAACGAAACTAGCGTACAAATTACTAGAAGGGGCAGGAGTAAAAGTTTCTTCATTCGACCACTGGTATTAACAGATATGAATCCGGCAAATGTACATATCCTTAAAAAACAGGGAACATTTTACGTGAGATTATCTGCTTTGACCGGTTTCCGGAGAAATGCCAAACGACCTGGGAAGGAACTATTTGAAGTAAGCCTGCGAATGCGGTCATTTTTTTTAGTATATTCACATTAAATCTGTTACATCATCAGAATTGATGACATTCATCCATGAACCCGAGGTATAAAAATATTTGCAGCAAATACCCTTCGGGCGAAGAACTGATGAATGCAATTGTTTCCAATAGGGCCGATGTGTATTACTCTCTGACGGAGCTGGTGATTTTTGAGGCCGACACTTACAGTAGTATCCTGAAAAGGGAAGGAAGGTCAGTAGCCGACCGGCTGCTTGTCGAAACATTTCTGGCACTCCGCCGTCAGGTAAGTAAGCGTAAACTCCGCCTGACCATACAGGAGGGTACAATTCTTACATCCAAAGAGAATTCCGAGCTGCTACCCTATCTTGACAGCCTGTACTCCTTGATATTCATGACCAGCAACGTTAATCCCCGTTATAAGGACAACCAGGAGGCAGAGCAGCGGATGGTCAGGGGATCAGGACTTCAGAAAATCATGGAGATCAAGGGGATGATCCAGGCCACGTTGAATAACTGCGGCTGCAAGGACCCGGAAGACCGGGAAGAGATCTATGACGAGTGCCTGCTGCTTTTCTGGAAAAAGCTCTCGGCAGGAGAAATCGGGATTTACCTGACAGGCAGCGACCCGAAACCGGAAAACTGCAGGGTTTATCACCGCAGGTTCTATCAAAACAGTAAACTGAGCACGTATCTCACAGGGGTTGCAAAGAACCTGTTCATGAACCGTACCCGGACCGCGGTTTATCAGATATCCGGGACCGATCTCTCATCCCTGCCGGAGAAGGATGAACTTTCATCACCGCCTGATCCTGCAGAATCATCCGTTTTGCTGCTGTTCATGTATTACAGGATGTATGTGGAAGAGCGCAAACTCCGGACGGTAGTATCGTTGCTGCAATACGACTGTAACCTCGACGACCGGGAAGTCCGGTCGCTGTTGGGCATCAACAATGCGCGCATACATTCCAGCCGGTTGCGGGCCGGCTTCGCAGAATGGCACAAACAGAACATTCACAGGATCCCCGAGCTGATTGATACGGCAGGTGATTATCTCAGGCAATGCGAGAGCAAGAAAATCCTGCTGAATGCAAAGATCCTGACCATTGACCGGTACCGGCGATCGATGCTGAAATTCCCGGATCTGAAACTTTTCAGGGAAGAATTCCGCTCCATACCTGAATTCAAACAACACTACCACATCTTCCGTTACACGTTCTACTTCGCTGCGGCCGGCAAGACCAGTTCACTCACCGGGCTTCCCGATGAGAAAAAGATGAAGGAACTGATGGAAAACTACAAAAGACGTCTTGAACAGATTGCCTGCTTCGGAATCCTGATACTCTTACTCTTTTATGGAACAGATGAGCCTGTGAGTAATATTATCCTGCTGCTGGAAAAACTGTCGGGAGAATTGCTCCAGCTGGAGCCCTCATCGCTTTCGGATGAGAGGTTGCGCCAACAGCTCAGGGCGCACCTGCCGGATAATGAAGAAGGGCTTGCCGACGATCTCTACCAAACCAACCAGACACTCTTCCGGTTGCTGAGCCGTGAGGAGTGTTTTGCCAAACTTACCTGACCATGGAACCGCACAGGGAACTCTTCAACCGCTATGAACGGGGTGAACTTGATGAAAGCTCCGTCACTGAACTGCACAGGCTCCTGGCAGAGAAGTATTTCAACTCCCCCGCTGACCTTGGTCCTGAAGAAATGGCGTATACCGAGGACTTCACCCTGGAAGCCTTCGCTAACGGGTCATTGGATGAAAAGTACCAGCCCCTTTTCGAAGAGATGCTCCGGAATCAATCTTCCCTTTACCGGAAATACAGTCTGTTCACCGGGTTGGGAATGGCTGCCGGAAATAAGCAATCGGAACATCTGCTTCATCTCGCAGGATCAAAAAGTCCTGAAACCGAAGAACAGGAGGAAGAACAGCTGACTTCCATCTTGCAGGAGGTGATTGAAAAAGTACATTCCGGCAATGAAGAATCTTCCACGGTCAGAATGAAACAATGGATTTCACGGATTGCTTCGCGGATCAGCAACCTGCTCCCCCCACTGCCTGAAGGACAACCCTTACTCCGCCCGGCGCTGCTGATCGCGGCGGTCGCCATTGTAGCATTTGCGGTCTGGATCGCCGTGAAACCCGGGCCACAACAGCAACTTTCGCGGACAAATCCTTCCGATACGGCATCAAACAAGGAACAGCTCCCTCGTGACTCTGCCAGACACGCCCCTGTCCCGGTACAAAGGTTGGTCCCGCCTGATATCCGGCATCCGAACCTGGCACATTCCGACTCTATCCTGAAGAAAGAGGAAATACCTGAAAAGCAGTATGCACATCGCGTCACAAAAGCCGATACAATTGAGCGGGAGTTGAAGGCGCTCGACCGGGAACTGCTGGCCTGCGCCGATGACATCCCTTCCACCATGGAATACATGGAACTGCGTTCCGTTTCTTCGGAAGCGAACGGCTTGTTCATCGAAGCTGCCAGGAAATACAATGCCCGCGACCTGGATGGATGTATCCTGATTCTGAACCAATTGATCCGTGACCAGGCTTTTAAGGATCAAGACACGCTGGACAGGATCCGGTATTACCTGGGTAACAGCTATCTGAGTAAAGGATTTCAGCCTGAAGGTCACAAATGGCTGAATGCCGCAGTTTCTGCATTTCAAAAAGTAAGCAAACAGTCCCCTCATTATAATGATTCGCGCTGGTACGAGGCATTGGCGCTGATAAAGGCCGGAAAAACGGCCGAAGGGAAACGGATTCTGACCGACCTGCTGAAAGCAGGATACTACCGGTCCGGGGAAGTAAAATCGCTGAACGACCGGACATCCCGTCTGCTCCACTAATTTTTGATTGAAATTTCCGCTTACCGGCAGGATTGCCCGGCATCCCGATGCCGGCAGCCGTCAAGGCAGAGATAAATCCATCCCGGATTTTTCCCGGGAAGTACAAATCATCTAATAATCAATCCGATGAAAAAGAAAATCTTATCATTCATTACGGGAGTGACACCAAAATCCAAGGCAACAGCTACCAAGCAGCCCCAAAATAAGGCAGATCTTCCAGAGACAACTCCTCCGGATCAGTTCATCAAGACTGCTGATACTTCTTCTGAGTCTAAAGAACCTATACCCGAAACAGTTAATCCTCCTGCAAATGAAACAGACAAAGCAACATCTCCGGGCATGACAACTCAAGCATAGATGCCTGGTAGAAATCAGCCCGAGTTCCTGACAGATCCTCCTGATCCAAATCCCGGTAAAACCGGTTCCGACGGCTTAAAAGGTTATGGCTGCCCATTAAAAGGGCAACAATCGAATCTGAAAGTCTAATCGAAATAATGCCAAAAAATCAAACCCTAATCTGTAAGTCCTCATGAAAAAGTTCATTTTACTGATAGTCTTTACAGCCACGGCTGCATGCATAGGCTTGAGTTCCTGCAATACTACCGTTAAGGACAATGGAAGCAAGAACGACAGTACTTCTTCCACCAATGATGCTGCAAAGTCGGGTGGAATTGTCGCTCCCGGAGATGAAACGATTAAGGATACAGGCGACAGTATCCACAAATAATATCCTGAATCGCTATAGGAATGCCCCGATGGCCCTGAGGTGCGGTGTGCTCATGCTGAGACTTCTTTAGAGACAGCTGTTACCCGGAGGCATTCCTGTCGCATATATTGATATGCCGTTGTACGAATCTTTGTTGGTTTCAGAAAACAAATAACAACGGCATAGAAAACAGAGAGTAACCTGTTCACGGCTTAGGCCCTGAATGCTCTTCATCATGCGTGAGGGGCCCAGGATCCATTAATAGAACTGGCTATGAAAATGCGGGCACACTTATTCTTTCTTGCTTTTATGCTGACCCCGTGCTTTGCATCCGGACAGGATTTCGACGGGCGAATGCAGCAGGCCGCCGGATTGTATAAGGAAGGTCAGTACAACCAGTCAGCATTGATCTTCGAGCAGTGGTTGCCGGAAGCAAAGAAGACATACGGAGCAGGCGATACCGCCTGGCTTGCCCGGTATGAGATTGCCGGGTTATGCTACCTTAAAGCAGGGCGGTATGATAAAGCAGAACAGATATTTACCGAACTGAAAAAAAAGCATTCAACGGGCCGTAATGCCAATCCTTTAGGGTATGCCATTGATCTAAACCATTTGGGTAAATGCTATGAGAAAGCGGGGAAATACCAGGAATCACAATCCATGCTGGAAGAGGCCCGGAATCTCCTGCAGAGCCTTCCCGACCTTCCCCGGCCAGCCTTAGCTGCAAACCTGAATGATCTGGGTGTGCTTTACTGCGATATGGGCAACTATGATTCCGCTTTCAGCCTCCTGAATGCAGCCGTTCAGATCCGGAAAAATGAGGTTGGAGTGAACCATCCTGATTATGCTGAAAGTCTGGATGAACTGGCAACATGCTTCTATTGCACAGGGAAATATTCCACCGCACGCTCTATGTTCGAAGAAGCAAAAAGCATCCGGAAGGAGACCCTGGGTGTTCATCACCCGGAATATGCCAGATCACTCAACAATATGGCAGTTTATTATCATACGCTGGGCCTCTATGATTCCGCGGTTCCGCTATACCAGGAAGCTTTGTCCGTCGACAGGGAGGCGCTGGGCAACCGGCATCCCGATTACGCCGGTGTATTGAATAACCTGGCAACCCTGTACAAGAAGATTGGCAACTATCAGGCTGCATTGCCTCTGTTAAATGAGGCGGTTACCATCATCCGGGAAACGTCGGGTGAACAGACACCGGAGTATGCCAGGGCGATCTGTACCATGGCGGGAGTATACACCGCCCAGGGAAATTACCAGTCGGCAGTTTCTCTTTATCTGGAAGCAAAGGATATCCGTAAACTGGTTTTGGGAACGCAACATGCCGAATATGCCACCACCCTGAACAATCTCGCGGTGCTCTACAAGAGAATGGGCAACTATGAAGCAGCCCTTCCGCTTTATACCGAAGCTGAGGCCATCTGTCGCAATTCGCTGGGCACCCATCATGCACAATATGCCCTGACACTTAACAACCTGGGATCCCTGCTCCGAATCCTCGGCCAATACGAATCAGCCCTGCCTTTGTTCGAACAGGCAATGACCATCTTCAGGCAGACGCTTGGCACCCGGCATGTTGACTACACTACTGTCCTGGGAAATCAAGCCTTGTTGTTAAGTGATATGGGAAATTATGAAGCAGCCCTGCATCTGTTGGAGGAGGTTGCCATTACCGACAGAGAGGTAGTCGGAAAGGATAATCCCGATTATGCTGCCGACCTGATCAATCTCGGGAATCATTACTCCCAGCTCAGAAATGATACTTCCGCTATCGGAATGATACAGGAAGCTGTAGGCATATATGCAAAAGCAAGCGGAAAACGAACACCGGAATACGCGTTGGCACTGAACAGTCTGGCGAGAGCATATCAAAACTTCAGGAAATTCGATGCTGCAGGGCCTTTACTGGAAGAGGCCACACATATTTACAAAGAAGCGCTGGGAAGCCGGCATCCGGACTATGCAATATCGTTGAAAAACTGGGCTAAAAATTATATATACCAGGAAGATTATTACGCTGCCATCCCTCTGCTGGAAGAGGCGAATGCCATCTTTCACCAGGTCCGGATGACCAATAGCGGGTATTACACGGCCATTCTGGATTATCTGGCAGATTGTTACTCGGCTGTCGGGAATGGCAAGGCTGCAGGCCCGTTGTTCGAAGAGGCCAATGAGGTGATCTGCCGGAATATCCGCGAATACCTTTTCTATCTGACTGAGGATGAAAAGCGTA
The DNA here is from genome assembly GCA_964544545.1 of uncultured Lentimicrobiaceae bacterium. Taxonomy (GTDB): domain Bacteria; phylum Bacteroidota; class Bacteroidia; order Bacteroidales; family UBA4417; genus UBA4417. Next base: position 33,707 of record CAZJCG010000037.1, read on the forward strand.
AGTTTATTGACCGGACCGATTACCATTTTGACGATTATCTCACCTACCTGTTGAATGAACGTAAGGATGCGCCCCAACTGGCAGTTACCGGATATAATAATGAGCTGCTCCTGAAGGGCATTGCCCTGAGTTCCTTTACAGCTATGCAGGAATCGATCCTGCAAAGTAACGACACTGCCCTGATAAGAGAATATGAACAGATGCGGATTCTGAAAAGGCAGATCAACGCTGACTACCAGAAACGGAATGATCAGAGAAGGGCTGATCTGACGGAAATCGAAACAAGAGCAGGTGAACTGGAAAGGTCATTGATGCGGAAGTCAAAAGCATTTAATGATATGAGGGAATCATTTTCCCTTACCAGCGAAAAGGTGAAGCAGGTATTGGGCGAAAATGAGGCTGCAGTCGAATTCGTCGGTTTCAGATACGGCAACTACTCCAGGGGCTACGACAGTATCCTGTATGCAGCGTTTGTGGTACGGAAAAATGATACTATTCCCCGGATGGTTTTTCTCTGTGATGAGGCTAAGCTCAAACAGGCAATTCCTTCTTATGGCGCCGGCTATAAGGACATTAACCTTTCGTATGGGAATGACGCATTCTATAGTCTGATATGGAAACCTCTCGACAGTCTTTTAGCCGGGATCCGAACCGTTTATTATGCACCATCCCGATTACTTAATGGAATTTCGATGGCTGCAATTCATTGCTCCACAGAGCATACACTCATGGAAAAATATAAACTGGTGCAACTTAGTTCCACCAGGGTACTTGCATTCCAAAAGAAGCAGGAACCTTTAATGAGTGCAGCAATTTATGGAGGAATAAACTATGATGCTGATACCCTGGCATTGCTGGCAACTTCCAGCAGCTACCGGAAACCCGAAGCTGAATTGTTTGCCTGTAACCGCTCACTGGCACCCGGTAGCCGGAAGGGATTCAATTTCCTGCCGGGAACACTGTCGGAAGCAACAGCCGTTAAAAGCCGCCTGGAGAAAACAGGGATAAATACTACCTTATACTCCGGCAATGACGCTGTTGAGGAATCATTCATTTCCCTTTCAGGAAAGAATTCACCCTCAATAATCCATCTGGCAACTCATGGTTACTATTTCCCTGATACTTTCCTGGTAAAAGGTCAGAAACAACCCAATTATCACGGAGAATACCAGTTTCGGTATTCCAATGATCCTCTTTTCAGATCCGGGCTGATCTTAACCGGAGCAAACCAGGCCTGGACAGGATTATCACTGCCCTGTAACGTGGAAGATGGCATTCTGACAGCAAGAGAAGTATCCAACCTCAATCTTACCCATACACAACTGGCTGTTTTAAGCGCATGCCAGACCGGACAAGGGGATATTGCAGGAACCGAAGGCGTTGAAGGTCTGCAGCGCGGATTCAAGATGGCCGGCGTCAGATACCTGATCCTGAGCCTCTGGGAAGTTCCCGATAAGGAAACGAAGGAATTCATGGAGTTATTCTATGATACATGGCTGGGAGGCTCAGAAATCAGGGATGCCTTCAGGTCAACCCAGCTTACCATGAGCTCCCGCTATCCCAATGAACCGTTCAGGTGGGCCGCCTTCGTGCTCGTGGAATGACAGAAACATCTTAAGCAGGGAATATACCGGAGTAGGCAGTTGGGAAACCGTTCATTCCCAGGTTCTACTATTTCGTCCTAAAAAATAATACAGTACCGGGTACACCCGCTCAGGGCATGCTTGCATATTGCTTTTCATTTTACCGGTTCTTCCGTATCCGTTTGATGCTGCATCACCCGTTGCCGGTTTTCTCATCTTTTTCCCGGAATCAAGTGCCATCCTGTTACATCCTTTTCCCGTGCTACATTCAGGTTAAAACGGGTCAATCCGCCATACATGCCGGCGGATCTCCGGTATCCCAAAAACCCACTTTTAACCTGAGAAGCCATGAACACCACCGACAATTACCTGAGAGAACAGATTACCAGCTCATTGCTGGCACTGTTGGCTTTTACCGCCACTATAATCCTGGCACTCACCGTATTCTGCAACAATTAGCAAAAAAAATCTGCCTTGCTGTTACAGAAATCTGCGGGCATACATTCATGAGAAAAATCAACCAATCCACCCAAACATTAACTTTAAAACCTAACAACCATGAAAACGATTCAATTTGCAGGACTCTTACTGTTAGCCGGCTTTACCTTTTTCACTGCCTGCCAGAAAGATGAAGATGTGCTTCCCGCTTCCAATCAGCAAACCGCTGAACTCAGGAATTCCGTTCCTATTACCCCGGCATTAATTCTGAAAGGCTGGAGGGATGATTTCAGTACGGCTGCCTCCATGCAGTCGTGGTATCTTTATGGATCACCGCAACCCAAGTGGGTCAATTTTGCCAACAACCGGTTCGGACTGTTCGACAATAACGGCAGGTTCCCTGAAGGCAGCTATGCAATTTCGAAAGCAAGGATTGGTAACGGCAAAGGCTATACCATTGAGACCGAGGTCAGTTTCGATGTGAGCGACCCTGCAGGCGCCCTGGTATGCCCGGGAATAGGCGTAACGCGTAAACCATTCGTTTCTGTAGAACCCAACCTGGTTGAAGAAGGAATTTCAATGAAGTTGCTCTATGTCGGAAAGGATGTTCCCGGAGTTGATCCCGAATATCAGAACCACACCTATGTAGTGATTTCGCTTTTCACCGATGATGGCAGGATAGAAGCCACCGGAAAATATGCACTTCAGGCTGACCAGGCCGGTACTGGATGGCATAAAATAAAGATCACCGTGAATGCCCAGCAACAGGCCTTCTTCTATATCGACAACCAGCTGGTGTATGCTTCAAAAGGCCGGATCGACAAAAGACTCATGGCTAATAAGAATGTCATGATCGGGTTCGCCTCCCCCAGTTCAGCTGCAAAATCCTATCACGACTACCTCCGCGTAAGTTATCCTATGCCTGTTGAAGAAGCAGAAATCGAATTCCCGGTCACCGTTGATGAATGATCCCGATCCTAAGATTATTGATGA
>CAZJCG010000038.1:0-35995 GCA_964544545.1 uncultured Lentimicrobiaceae bacterium
GGTCGAAGCAGAGCTGTTTAGATTCAGTTATACTGAGCGTGTTCCCCAATAAACATTTTTGACCCGAAGGGTCCCTCCGAAGGAGTCTCCGAAGGAGCACTTTGTGCCTTTGGCCCCTAGGGGCAAAACAGTTCAGCCGAAGTATAACAAAGACGGAAAGCCGAACCGATAACAGCACCTACACGAAATTGGCGTTTCAGTGGTTAAGTGAAGCTTTGTGCTTCATATCAAGTATAGTGGTGGCACACTGTTATGTGCATCGAAATCACCAGCTTCTTTTAACTGCAAACCATTACCAACAATTAATAGAGGACATGCTTTAAGCGCGGAAAAATAATTTTGCTATTGTTAACTTTTAAGTTAACTTTGCCAATGGAATTTGTTGAAAGAAAGATTATTTTCTTTGGTACTTACTTCACTGACTTTTACCTTGAACAGTCGAGAGGTGTTCAGGAAAAAATAGAATATGTATTCCGTGTCATCTGACAAGTAGAAAAAGTATCCCGCAAGTTTCTTAGTAAAATAGAAGAAACAGAAGGACTTTATGAGATCAGGGTTGAATACAATTCAAATATTTATAGAATATTCTGCTGTTTTGATCAGGGAAATCTTGTAGTTCTGTTCAATGGGTTCCGGAAAAAATCTCAAAAAACTCCTAAGGGAGAAATAGAGAAAGCTCTGAGATTAATGAACGAGTATTTTAAAATCAAAGATCATGAAAAAGGATGAAATAAGAAAAGCCGGATCATTTGATGAACTGCTTGATATTAAGTACGGTAAAATTGGAACTCCTGTCAGAGATGAATATGAAACCAAAGCGAATTACTTTGTAATCTCTGAAATGCTTAAAGAAGCAAGAAAAGAAGCTAAAATTACACAGGAACAACTGGCTGAAAAGATTGGCACTAAGAAGAGTTATATTTCACGATTGGAAAATGGGAAAGTTGATATTCAATTATCAACTTTATTTAAAATATTTGAGACGGGTCTTGGAAGAAAAATTAAGTTGACCATACTATAACACCAGGCTGTTAGAACGTTATAATGCGCAAGTTCCGAAAGCAAAAATTGCAAACGTGTTTAGCCGCAGCATTAATGAAATAAGAGGAAATTTGATATTGGTTTCCCATTTTGAAGCTGCAGCCTTAGATTTGGAAGGCGTTGAATGCCGGAGCACAATGGAATTACAATTATTATCAGGCAATCTCCTGGACTTCAGCCTTTCATTGACTTAAGAATATCCCAATTTCAGGTTATACTGAATCTTAACAGGTTTGCCCCAAAGGGGACTCTTCGAGTCGAAGCAAAGCTAATTAGATTCAGTAATACTGAGCAAGTCCCATAAAAAAATTTCGACCCGAAGGGTTCCCCAAGAGGCAAACCTATTCAGCCGAAGTATATCTTTACCAAACAAACTTTTCTTTGAGATGACTGATATAGAAATCATTGACCTCACACCGGAGAATATTGCAGATTACGGTGTCTGTGGATACAAAGACGTTGAAAAGCATCTGGAATTAAGAAGAAAGATCGACTGGTTCAAGAAGTATTATCCTGAAGGACTGAGAATAAAAGCCATTCTGTCAAAGACTGGCGGATATCAGGGTATGATCGAGTATATCCCTGGCAGATATGCTCATCGGCCTGTGGATGCTGCAGGCTATATGTTTATCCATTGCATATTTGTCGGCTTCAAAAAACAATTCAAAGGGAAAGGGTATGCTTCCTCTCTGATTGATTCCTGTATTCAGGAAGCAACGAACATCAATATGTATGGTGTTGCTGTGGTTACCCGAAAGGGATCATTCATGGCCGACAAGGATATCTTCCTTAAGAAGGGATTCATCCCTGTTGATTCAGCAAAACCGGATTTTGAGTTATTGGTTTTAAAATTTGATAAAGCTGCAACCGATCCAAAGTTTAAAACCTTCTCTCCTGATAAATACAACAACGGCCTGACAATATTACGCTCACCACAATGTCCTTATTCGGTGAAGAACGTGGATGCAATACTCAATACCGCAAAAAAGCTAAAAATAAAGGCTGATCTGATTGAAATAGAGGATTCTGAAACGGCTCAGCAAACGCCCTGTGCCTTCGGGACATTTTGTATTATTCATAATAATGAGGTAATTAGCCATCACCCTATCAGTAACACAAGATTTGAAAATATAATGGCTAAAAGGCTGAATCAGCCCCCTGTACAATGACCTTAAAGACAAGATGTCAAAAGCAATATTTTTTTGTCATAACCACCAGGCAAGGACAATAAAATCAATTGATTTGTTACAGGTTGTAATTTTTATCCTGCAAGCCGGGACAAATTTGTAAACCGGGGATGAATCCGGGTATATTCGAACTTAATGAACAACTTAGCCCATAATCCATCCCGATGCAAGGCGAAAACGGCATGGGTCTTAGCCTTCCTGCTCATGGTAGTGGTTGTTACCGGACAAGCATTCGGACAGGGAGCGTATATCACCGGACGGGTATTACATGCAACCACCGGTGAGCCTGTCTGTTATGCCAACATATACAACATAAGCCTGCAGAAGGGAACGGTCAGCAATGCAGCCGGATACTTCAGGCTGGAGACAGGCAGCCGCAACGACTCGGTCATTATCTCCTATGTCGGCTTTAACAGGGAAGTACTGCGTCTTTCGGAGGAGAAGGACTATTATGAGGTACGGCTGAGCGAGAGTGTGCAACTGCTTGAAGGCGTCACCATTACGGCGCCGGATGATGCATACCTCTATAACCTGGTGTATGCGAGCGCCCGAAACAGCACGGGACAGCTGAAGAATGCCAGGGTCTTTTATGAACTGAAATCCTATACCAACGACGAGCAGATTGAATTGCTGGAGGCCTTTTATAATGCCGGTATCCGCGGCTATGACCTCGACGGGCTGGAGATGAAGGCCGGCCGTTTTGCCCTGAAAAAATACCAGGACCGGCTTTTTCTCTCGCAGAATACCTCCCGTTCGATCCTGATGCAAAAACTTGCGGGGGACAACAGCTACTTCCCGGTGAGTCCTTTCATGCCCGGCAAACGCAAGCTGAAAAGAAGTTTCTACCTGGAACTCGAAAGGAAATACCTCGACGATGACCTTCAAACGGTATGTGTGATCAGCTATACCCCTAAAGATACCACCGGCGGATACTTCAGCGGGAAAATATGGATCGATCCGATGCGAAAGAGCATTATCAAGGCTACAATGGATTGCGACAAATGCACTGTTCACCCGTTCCTGCCGCTGTTTCCGTCCGACAGCCTTACACGGGTTGACCTGCATATCACCAGGACCTTTAAAGAGGTGGATGGTGTCAGGGTCTTTAACCATGTCGATTTCCGGTATGACCTTGGTTACGTGAGCCGTCGGCAAAAGGAGGGGGAGCGCACGCTCGTCCCTGACTTGTATTACAATGTCTCCACATCGGCCGTATTATATGCCTACGATTTCGGCAAACAGTTCATCCTGCCCTGTATGCGGTTTGCCGACCCTTCGATATGGGATTACCGCCGGATCAACGCCATGCCTTACAATGACTTTTTCTGGAACTACAACGATGAGCTTAAACTCAGCGACGAAAAGGAGCTTAACCGCCGGTTTTTCGAAGCCAATGAATCCATCAGCAATAAAACGATCTTTGGCGGGAACAATTTCATGAACTCGGGCCGTACCGTGTATGAGGCGCCGTTCATATACTGGTCCGGCCGGCGGATTACGATCAAGCAGGTGAATGTTGATACGCTGGTGCCGAAACATACTATAAACCAGGGGCCTGCATTCCTTACCGACCAATACCGGTTAAGTGTCAAGGTTTTCATGGATATTAACACCTATGCCGATTCCACCCACGTGATCACGGCCACCATTTTTGATCCTTTCGAAACGTACTACCGTCTGCCGGTCGACGGCAGTGTCGCTTGTTTTGCCAATATCTATTTCGATCTGCATGAAATTGAGCGGCGAAAATTCGAAAAGGAGATCAAATTGGCCGGAATCAGGGAGGAAGAGATCAGAAAGAAGTACGAAACAATGGCCGTCAATCTCGAAAATATAGAGAATCAGTATCTGAAGGAGGTCCAGCATGGTGAGAACCTGGAGGCCATGAAAAAATGGAACGACTTCGTTTACAGGAATCTGGGGATCAATAACATGGAGTTTTTCGGCCTGTCAGGTGAAAATCCATAATTCCGGAGCACAGGGAATACTGACAATGGGACAGATATAAACATCGCAAGTACGATATACGGGATAACAGCGAAAACCAATACGGTTGCTTAGATTGGTAGAAAAATAATGTTGAAGCAGGAATAATGAATTCATGAATCATCTTATTGCCTTGTTTATCGGATACATAAGGCTGCTTTCACAAAGAATTCAAGATATATTTCCTTAACGGGTCCTTTCTCCGGCTTGTTCAGAAGTCCTCTGACGGGTGTTTACCGGCTGAGATTCATCCGATCGCCTGATTAATAGCTGAATCTGTCGTGATCATAGCATAATCACCGGTAAATGTGTTCCTTACGGTGGCAACAATTATCTGCATTCCGGTTCTGTAAACGTATCATGAATATTACTGAAAATTGTTGCTATATTTGGTAGGAGTAAATCATGGTTCCGATGATCCAGATAGGCAAACTAGAAAACAGATATCTCACACTGCTCATCACACTCGCGGCTATCCTCATGAACGGATATCTGGATTATCTGACCGGGTCGGAGTTTTCATTCTCCCTCTTCTATCTGTTCCCGATCTGTTTCCTGGCATTATACAAGGATACGCGGCTCTATTCCGTATTTGTTGCCGCATGTGTGGCTTCTTTAGTCTGGTTTATAGCTGACTATGGAACCAGGCAGTATTCCAGCTTCTTTTTTCCGGTATGGAATGCTTTTGTCCGTTTGAACCTCTTTACAGCGATCGGCTTGCTCTTGGTCTACCTGAAGGATAAGGATAAAAAGCTGCACCAGGTGAACGATAACCTTAAAACACTCGTTGAAGAAAAAAACAACATCATCGGTGTGGCCGGCCACGACCTGCGCAACTCGATCAGTGGCATCTTCACCTTTTCCGAGATACTTATTGATGATTACAAGAACCAGCTGGATGCCAGATCGATGGAAATGCTCAGACACATCCGGACGCTGAGCAACAATACACTGGTGCTGCTGCAGAATCTCCTGGATATTTCCGCCATTGAGTCGGGAAAGGTTAGACTGACTATGGAAACGAACGATTATATGAGCTTCATCCGGGAGCAGCTTTCGCTGAGTCAGATCCAGGCCGGTCATAAAGACATGCGCATCAGTCTGCACACGGATATTGAAAGTCTGCAGATGGAGTTCGACAGCCATTACCTCGCCGAAGTGATCGACAACCTGCTTTCGAATGCGATCAAGTATTCCTATAAGGGCAGCGAGATCATTGTCAGGGTTTCCCTTCCTGGCAATAACCGGGTACTTACGGAGGTGATCGACCACGGGAAAGGGATTGCCAGGGAGGAACAACAAGGTTTGTTCAACTATTTTAAGACTACCAGTACCCGGCCTACCGCAGGAGAGAAGAGTACAGGACTTGGCCTCGCCATCGTAAAGAAGATCGTGGACCTGCACCATGGGGAGGTATGGTTATCCAGTGAGCCGGATAAAGGTTCTGTGTTCAGTTACACCCTGCCGGTTAATGGCAAACCTGTTGAATCCTAAGCCACGGAGAAAAATCTATCGGGAACCAATTTTTAAGCCTGTCTCTGATAAGGTTTTGCATTGCCTTCACCTCTGTGCTTCTCCGTGCTCTCTGTGGTGATAATAATTAATTGCTAATCAGGGTTTAAGAAATTTACCACGGAAGGCGCAGTGGGCCACGGAGAAAATTCAATAGGTAACCAATTTTTGAATCTGTCTCTGATACGGTTTTGCATCGCCTTCACCTCTGTGCTTCTCCGTGCTCTCTGTGGTGAAAAAAAACTTACCACGGAGAACACTGAGAAACACCGAGAAAAATTGGATTATTGATGAACTTCAATATAACAGGTGTAAAAGATGGCATCGTACAATGGATAATCTAATCTCTGTGCATCTTTGTGCTTTATGTAACTCGCTGTAATTGAATATTATAATAGAGATAAAATGTCAGAAATGAGACCTTTGGTACAGTCAATGACTTATGCAACTGTCCATTGTACAAGGCTCTCAGGATTTGATATTCGCGCTGAATTATTCCCGCATGCGATTCAGTATTGATTATTCTGATCCTGGCTTGAAAACTCCCTGTTTTGTCGGATATCCACTAAGGGAAAACAATGCCGTGCGTGTATACTGAGTATGAAATTCTGCTTTTTAGTATTCCCTCTCGCCCTGTTGCTGGCATCCTGCGCCACGCTGATCAATGGCCCCTGTACGGAAACAACGGTTTGTACCAATTCTCCTGCCGGTATCATCTATAAAAAGGATACACTGCTCACGCATTACGGTCAGGTCCGGCTGATTGCGCCCAGAAGCCGCGATCCGCTTCGCATCACTGTGTTCACCGACAGCATCTGCAAGAAGATCAGCGTAAAACCGCGGAATTCATGCATGTTTTACAGCAACATCTTCTTTAACTACGGCATTGGCATGCTGCCTGATCTGTTGGGGGAAAGGCGGTTTACCTACCCGAAACGCATTTATGTGAATACCAGGGATACAGTCGCGCGTTACCGGAAGTACAATCCCGCAGGTCAGCAGGGAGAGTGGCTGGTCCATTTATCGCTGCCTCATATCAACACCTTCCGGATGCTGCCCGAAGGGGAAAGCCCGAGGATTAATGCCGGTTTCTGGGGCATCCTGCTCGGGCTCGACTATTTCTATCGCGATTACCGGTTTATTAATTTTTCCGTGTCGGGAGTGAGTGACTTTTTTGTGCCTGTCCCGGCTGCAGTCGATATCAGCGGAGAGTATGAACTGATGAGCTCACGCTACATGAGTCTATCGCATAACCATAAAATGGGACGATTCACGACCGGGTATGGCATCTGCCTGGCGCGAAATACCTGGGATTTCAGGTATTATGATCAGTTTGGTCCCCCGCCGCCAAGCCGCGAGCCCGTGAAAAAAAGCATGGACGCCATAGGGATGGTGTTTCCGGTCTACTATAAAGCGGGACAATTCTTCAGCCTCGGATTGATCTATCGACCGACTTTTTACCGTCCGGGATCGGACAAACCTTTTGCTTACGAACACCTCATCAGCATGGATTTCGCCTGGAAGTTCAGGCTTATCGGCGGCATCAGGCAACGATAGACGTTTATCCCCTTAACCGGCAACCGGGACCTTTTGTATCTTTGGTCATACAGATCCGATTGTTTGATAGTACGTAAATTTCCCTGATCATGAACAAGCTGGCATCGTTCATTTGTTTGACAATTGCATTGGTAAGTTGTAATCCTTCTGCTCCTGACTCCCGGACTGAAAATAGGAGCCCGGATTCAGCGCTTCAGGCTGATACTCTCCCCAGGGTCACCGGCATCGGCGGGATTTTCTTTGGTTCCGATAATCCGGAAGAAGCCCGGGAGTGGTATGGGGAGAACCTGGGAATTGTCATGGATGAGTACGGCTCCGTGTTTGAATTCCGTAATGCCGTTCGTCCCGGTGAGGTGAATTACCTGAGATGGAGCCCTTTCGACCGGAAGTCGGATTATCTTGCCCCGTCGCGGAAAGAGTTTATGATCAACTACCGGGTTCAGCATCTTGAAGGGCTGGTAAAGAAACTGAAAGGCAACGGCGTCACGGTACTGGATTCAATCGTATCGTACGATTACGGAAAATTCATCCATATCCTGGATCCGGAAGGTAACAAGATCGAATTATGGGAGCCGGTTGATTCAGTCCTGACCAGGATGGGAGGGAAGACAACAAAATAGCCTGATACAGGATATCTGGTCCCGGGGTATTTCTTTTTACCGGAAGATGTTCCCCATGAAAGAATGGAGCATTTGCGGGAAAGGACAGGTAACAGAACCAGCGCTATTATTTCCGGAATGCCGGAACAAAGGTATAGCCCACCATGACAGTCGGTTCTTTGTTGATCGTTACTCCGATATCGAAGCTTCCCGGTCCGACGAACCAACTGATGCCTGTTAGCAGTGAGGGCGTTGCTTTCTTTGTTATTTCATCGTTTACTATGATGGATTCCCATGCAAGGTTTCCGCCGATATTGGGACTGATCTTTAATTCGGGGATCGGGAAATAGACCCTGCTCATTAAACCGAGGCTGGCTTTCACGGCAGGATCAGCATCGACATTGCCGAATGCGCTCCCGGTGAAGGTTACCGCCAGATCCCAACGGTTAAGCAACAGAAAAAAGCCGATCCTGGTATTCAACGCCAGGTTGATGTTCTTTTCCGAATCATACTGAAAATGATAACCGGCGTAGCAGAACCAGGGATGTGCCGGTGTTTTGGCAGTTTTTGGCTGCGTTTGAAGGCTCGGGAGGTTGTTATCCCAGTTATCGAGGAGCACCGATTGATGGCCGTCAGCGTTACGGCCCCAGAGTTCATTTATTGAACCGTAACTGACCAGTACGAGTGATTCCGGCCAGCCTTTCAGCAGGTTATCCATCACCGACTTTCTGGCTGAAGGCGACAACTGAACGTAGCTCTCGAGGGCAAACAGTTGCAGGTGCCCTCCTTCAGTCATATCTGCCGATCCGAAATAGGTAGAGTAGGCCGGCAGCACCTGGGTACGGAACGTGTCGAGTTTGCCGGATGCCGGTTGAGCCTTGGTCGTCATGGCAACAGGCAACAGGATAAGGAGTAGTATGAATAGTTTTTTCATCATTTCTTTTTCTTGTTTCCGAAATACACGCTCCTGCCAATAGAAAATCCAACGGTTGTTGCATATTTTTTATTGAATGGTACCTGCCCGTCCCAGAAGATGTCCCAGCTTCCTGTATCCTTCTTTCCCATGATGCTGAATCCGGCAGATACCTTATAGTACATTGCCTTATAATCGTTGGCTAAAGTTCCGCTGAGCCCCATACCCGCTACAAAGATCTTATGCCGTGCATAGTACAGCATCCCGATACTGGTTGCAGGAGTGCCGGCAGATCTCGAAAAACCGAGATTCAACGCTATATTGCTGGATGGGGTGACGAAATATCCAAACCGGGTATTCAGGCTGAGGAACTGTTTGGCTGCCATTCCCCCGGCATAGACCATCATTTGTTTTTCACTTTTCTCATCTTCCTTTACGGATGGAGCTGACACGCGGGCGGCTGATGGCATCGTTGCCTGTTTATTTCTAAGCGACGCCAGCCTGCGATCCAGATACTGCCGGGCCTCCTGCTGGTCGGCACGATTATCCGTGATCTGAAGGGCAGTTTCGATTGTGGCAATAGCCTGGCCAAGCAGTCCGGCCTTTTCCAGAGCAATGCTGTATCCCACATAAGGAAGATATTCCTGTGGATACGACCGGGTGAGCCGCTCGAAAAGAGCAATGGATTGCATGTTGGCGTGCTGGGCGGTCAGGCGGTTGGCATGCTGGAACTCCTGAACAAACTCATCCGGTGTCAACGGATTCATCCGGCCCGGCTTTTTGTATTTCTGCAGGAGCTGCGGTGCTTTGGCTGCAATCCATTGGGGCGCAGCGTTAGCCCCTGCTTTGCTCAGGAATTCTCCCGAGACCTGTTCGTACCCCATCAGGCCGAATACCTGCGAAGTAAAGAAAATGGTTTCTTCCGACAGGTTCCCGGTGCTCCAGAGGCGGTCAAGACGGACCAATGCTGCATCATAAATACCGGCGAGCGCCAGTGCATAGGCGTACTCTCCGTTTATCATGGCATTCCCGGGATCTTCTGCACAAAGACCGGAATACAGGGTAACTGCATTTCCGAAATTCTCGGTAACGATCATTACCCTTGCATTTTCGGCGGAAGTGCCGGGACTTTTCCCTGCCAGCACAGGTGAATACCAGGCCAGCAGGATGATTGAAACCAGGACCAGACCACAATGCCTGCTGCCTGCCAGACCCCGTAACCGGATGAAGGTCAAGGTTCTATTGGATAGATATTCTCTTTTCGAATGCATAGTTGATGTTCTGGATGATGTCGGCAAAACGCTCTTTCAATGAATCCTGTGTTTCGGTACGGGCCTGTTTCAGGTTGGCGATCAGTTGCCTGCTGTCGTCTTCCATCTGGCTTGCCAGGGCTTTACGCGATTTGGTAATAGCCGAAACCTGTTTCTTCAGCGATGATATCTCTGATTTGTATTTCTTCGGCTCGGTCTTGCATTCTTCCAGCCTTTTGTTCAATGGCTCCAATTGCATTTCCAGCTGATCGTCCTTTTCGAGAATATCCAGCACTTTCTCGTTCCAGTTGCCGATGATCTTCTGTACTTCGTTGATCTTGTTCTGATACCAGCTTAGCATTTCGGTGGCCGGTACCATGCATGAAATGGTCTTGTCGCTGATCTTCAGGCGGGGTATGGTCACCGGGACCGGATTTTCGCCTGCAGCCGGATTACATTCGTACGACTTGATCTGCTGACTTACATCTGAGTACTTGTCACCCAGCGATTTGGACTGAGTTTCGGCAATCTTCTCCAGGTTCCTGGAAATTTCCTCTCCTTTTGCCACCAGGTTGTTGTTTTGTTGCCTGAACCTTGTCCGGGAGGCCTCCAGCCTGTTTTTCATCTGGGTGATCTCGGAAGAAAAGGCTCCGGCACCGGCATTTTTCTTTTCCCGAAGCTTATTTTCGAGCGATTGGATCTGTTTGGCCGCCTCATTCACCGACTGGAGCGAGTCACGAATGGCCCGGTCCCAGGTGGTTATCTGTGCTGACAGTTCTTCAAATTCATTTTTGTAGAAATCCACGAGTCCGGCCAATGGTGAAGCATAACTCAGTGCCGAAATGGACCGGGATGACTGGGTACCGTCGGTGATGGTCTGCCAGCCGGTTGAAGGGATCGGTTCCACTGCTTCAGGAGCTTTAACCTCTTTTTCTGCCGGTGGCGGCGTAACAGGCTTGGTCGCCTTTTTTTCTGCCGGCGGCGGGGTGGCAGCCTTCGTTGCCTTTTGGGTAACAGCTTCCTTCGGCGGAGTTGCCGGTTGTACCAGCGGAGTCTTTATCTCTTCCTTCTGAACGACCGGCGCAGGAGTAATGCCCATTGCTTCCCGCATGGCATCTATAATGGACGGCGACACCTGCTCCCTGGCCAGGTTCTGCAACGATTCAAAGCTTAGGTCGAAACGAACAGGTGTGGTTTGTATGACATCAATGATCAGCTCATCGGTGAGCTTTGCCTTTACCATCTTCACGATGGATGCATTGGTAAGGGTGTCATCCGATTGAGCCCGGACAATCCCTGTTAGGATGAGAAGAGTAAGAAAGATAATCGCGCGTTTCATCTTGATCAGGATTTGGGCATGCTATTTCGGGGTCACGGCCTGGTTTCTCATGGCCTTCTTCATAGCCATGATCACGTTGGAAGAGATCTGATTGTTCGATAGTTCGATCATGGCATCGACACTCAGGTTGAAATTGACACGGGAATTGTTGATACGTTCGAGGATCTGCCCTTCACTCAGTCCCTGTTTTGCCATGGCAATGACCGATTCATTCTGCAGGATCTCTTCGGCAGGTTGTGACACAGTCTTGTTTTGCGTGGAAGAAGTTGCCAGACTTTTCTCAATTCCGGAAAGCCGGACAAGAAAGTTTTTTTCAGGATTAAAAACAAAAAGGCTGTTGCCGTAAAAACGGAGTTTTCCGCCCGCCTGGTCGAAGATCATGGAGGGCTGCCCGTTCTTCAGGCCAAAAACCATGTTTTCAGTTGAAAAGTAGATACGTCCGGAAAGAGTGTCAGTCGTTACAGAGATTATTTTCCGGTCGCCGGGAAGGTTCACCAATGCTTTCAGTTCTTTTACAGAAGGAGTATAGCTGTAAACCGTGTTACCGGAGGCGAACAGGACTGAGTTGCCCAGTTCGGCCACCGATTCAATCGGGGTGGCGAACTCCAGGAGTCTGGCAAACTTACCGCCCCTGGCCAGCGCAAACAAGGAATATTTGCTTTCGTTGACCGATCGTCCGTAAACATACATTACGTACTTTCCTGATGCAAGGTTCATATCGGGACCGGGCAGGTTATAGAGTTTGACAATTGTCCCCAGTGAGTCGAAACTGCATAGTTCATCGTTCCGGATGGCCATCAGAAAGCCGTCGAAACTGAAGGCAAAGGAGCTGATCAGGCCGGCTGTTTCCACATCCACCGGCACCATGCCGCCCCAACCCAGCGTATAAAAGCGGTAAGAACTGGAAAGCAGGATATGATGTTCGGGAGTGATATCGAACGATGAAATGAATTTCCCCGTGAAGGGGATCTCGGTCAGCATCTGTTTCGATAGCAATACTTCAGCACGGAGTGAATCGCCCTTACCTGCGCCTGATGCCAAAACAGGCAGCAACATCAGAAGGCAGACGATAAGTTTGATACCGGTAATTCGTATTTTCATGATCAGAAAATTGTCTGATTTTTATTTCTTTTTACTGACATCATTGAGTCCCCAGGCTGTAACAACAGTACCGGCAACACCGGGTGATTTGCCGTACAATTCCTGTGCGGCGCTGCCATACTGATTTCCAACCACTTTCCCAATGGCAAATTCATCCACTCCTTTGGCGAGCAGATCGATCGTGGACGCTTTCGCTGTATTGACCATGATGTTGCCGAATGAGGGGACAGTCACGTTCTCGCCGTTCATGAGCTGGTATAACTGCACACCGGCTTTGTAGTCCTCGAACAGCAGGTTCACAACCGGAACAACGGCATATCCGGCGGCGCCTTCGATAAAACCGAGAGGTATCCCGACAGCAGCCTTGGTCAGTTCAATCATCTGGTCGGTTGTCCAGAAAGGTGATTCCTCCAGATTGCCGGTGTAGCATCCATAGAGGCCATTATCAGGGCATATCGGGGAGAAATGGGTACGGTAGAATTCATCGATATATCCTTCGTTCGGATCGCGGAACAACGCAACCGAACCGTCGCTTAATCCGGCAGGTGTCGGTTCGGCAGCCACAGGTTCGGGTGTCGCAGGGATCTCAGGTTCTGCCCCGTCGGGAACAACTACGCCCTTCTTTCCGCTCAGGTCGACAACTCCGCCTTGCTCAGGCTTTTCGTAACGGATCACCTGGTTAGCATAGTAACCATCAAAGTCGGCATCACCGGTCGAGGGAATGTCAGGATTTGCCGAAGGCTGCCAGTTATCGACCGGTACTCCGAGTGATGCCATCTTCTGCTTGTAATCATTCATCCACCTTTCAATGGCTTCACTCTCATGGGGGGAGAAAAATGCCATCCCTTCCGTTAGGCCGTTGATGGATACTTCACCCGGATCAATGACACTGGAAGCAGGCATCACCATATCCGAACCGGTGCAGGCGGAACAGGTATAGAATACCGCACATTCGCCCAGATAATGATTGTGATTGTCATAAACAGCCATACTTGAGCGGATGGCCAGTACCGTCTGTCTGAAGGATTCACAGAAGCTCTGCGTCGGCATAAATGGAATGGTCACAGGCAGGATATAGGGCAGGGTGGCACCGCAAGGTCCCGACTGGGAGAGGCTCATTGTAAAGGACCATCCCTGGGCATGCGTCCCGGTATAGAAACCAGGCAGCAGGATGCACATCAGCAACGCGCTGATACACTTTCTCATACGCATAGAGTCAAATATTGAATGATAACAGTAGTCGTCTGTCGGATACTTTTCCGACCGGACTGCAATTTATCGTTTTTTCTATATTAATAGGTGTAAAATTAATTTGTAACCATGAGGTTGAGTGATTTCAATGTTTCGTATTTTTGCGAAATACTAAATGAAAATGAACGAATCCTATTCAGAAGATCAGGTGAGGCTTGCCCGTTTTGCCAAGGCGATGGGTCATCCGGCAAGGGTAAAGATCCTGGAGATACTGTCGAAACAGAGTTGTTGTTACAGCGGCAACATTGCGGATGAGTTTCCGATCGCTATCTCAACCCTTTCGCAGCATCTCAAAGAACTTAAAAACTCGGGGCTCATCCAGGGCGAGATCGAGATGCCCAGAATCAAATATTGCATCAATCAGGAGAACTGGGACCTGGCCAGGAGACTGATGGATAATTTCCTTTGCACAGCAAAGGAAGGTAAGGAGTTCAGCTGCAAATGAGTACAAATATTACCCGTGTTCTGAAAAGCAGGCTGGTATGGCTTGTGATATTGTTGCCATTGTGGTACATCCTGTACCGGAATCTTCATTGGATAACCGACTCTGTGGTTTACGGACTGTTTGGGTTGCACCAGGGTACTCATTTCGCCGAATCGCTTTGGTTTTTCCTTTTTGAGGTGCCCAAGGTGATCATGCTCCTGGTTCTGATCATTTTCGTCGTCGGGGTGGTACGTACCTGGTTTTCTCCGGAATCGACCCGGAAGGCGCTGGAAGGAAAGTCGCTGTTTGCCGGGAATGTGATGGCGGCAGGCCTGGGTATCGTAACGCCTTTTTGCTCCTGTTCGGCTATTCCGTTGTTCCTGGGATTTGTGGAATCGGGGATACCGCTGGGGGTTACTTTTTCCTTTCTCATCGCTGCGCCGATGATCAACGAAGTGGCGGTGGTATTACTCTTCGGACTTTTTGGATGGAAAACGGCACTCATCTATGTAGCTACCGGATTGTTCATCGCAATTGTATCCGGCTGGGTGATCGGACGGTTGCATCTGGAAAAATGGGTGGAGGACTGGGTTTATGAATTGAAGTCGGGCCGCGGGCAGGAGGGCGAAAAACTCAGTTTCAGTGTCAGGGTCAGGCGTGGATTGGAAGCAGTGAAAGAAATAGTCGGTAAGGTATGGCCTTATATTCTTCTCGGCATTGCTGTGGGCGCCGGCGTTCACGGATATGTACCGGAGGATTTTATGGCGGGCTTCATGGGCAAATCAGCCTGGTTCTCCGTACCTTTATCAGTACTGATCGGGATTCCTCTCTATTCGAATGCTGCCGGAATTGTACCGATCGTATCCGCTCTGATCGAGAAAGGAGCAGCTCTGGGAACCGCACTGGCTTTCATGATGTCGGTGATCGGACTATCGCTGCCTGAGATGATCATCCTGCGGAAGGTGTTGAAAATACCCCTGATCTTAACTTTCATCGGGGTGGTTGGAACAGGGATCATGCTGGTCGGACTGCTCTTCAACTTCATCTGGTAGGGCTGCTGTTAGCTGATAAACCTTTGTAAATTAAGAATCTGCGTCAGTAATTAAAATGATCTGTCATCACACAAAAACTTAACTATGGAAATCAAAATTTTAGGGACCGGTTGCGCCAATTGCCGTAACCTCGAAAAAGCCACCCGTGAGGCGGTTTCGGAACTCGACCTTAACGCGTCGGTAGTAAAAGAGGAGGATATTGTGAAGATCATGGGATACGGAGTCATGCGAACCCCGGCTATCGTTGTGAATGAAAAGGTGCTGGTATCTGGCAGAGTGCCTTCGGTATCAGAAATCAAGGAATTGCTGAACAGTGTAAAACCCTGAAATACATCGTCATGAAAAGATTGTTAGCAGTTTTCATGTTGGTACTGATTGCCGGCATCGTAACAGCGCAGAAAGCGCCCAAACTGAAGATCATTTACTTCCATGCGGAGCATCGTTGTCCGACCTGCCTCTCGATCGAGGAAAATACGTTGAAAACGCTGAATACGTATTATGCAAAACAGTTCAAGAGCGGTGAGATCACTTTTGTATCCTTAAATGTGGAAGAGAAGAAAAACCAGGCGTTGGTTGAAAAGTACCAGGCCGATGGTTCCTCCCTGTTCCTGACGCGGATGGAAGGCAAAAACGAGAAGACCAGCGATATGACCAATTTTGCCTTCAGCTATTCCCGGACACAACCTGAGAAGTTCATTTCGGGTCTCAAGTCTGAGATTGCGAAAAATCTGAAATAGAACTTACCTGCGAATATGAAATTTCTTCAGGATCTGATCGATCAGAGTACGCTCCCGTTGTTTACGGCCTTCCTGCTTGGACTGATGATGGCCATCAGCCCTTGTCCGCTGGCCACTAACATCACGGCTTTGGCATACGTCAGCAAGAATATTGAGAGCAGGAAAAAGGTATTCGTGAATGGCCTGTGGTATACCCTGGGGCGTGCCGTTACCTACACGGCAATTGGAGTTATAATCCTGCTTGGAGCCAGCAAATTCCATGTAAGCCGGGCGGTTCAGTCGAACGGCGAAAAGTGGATCGGCCCTTTGCTGATGCTCATCGGCATACTCATGCTGGGGATCATTAAGCTTCCGGGTACATCGGGCAATTTTGTGCAGCGGCTGGCCGACAAAGTCAGGCTGGAAAGCGGCTGGGGCGCATTGTTGCTGGGATTGCTCTTTGCGCTGGCATTTTGTCCATACAGCGGAGTGCTCTATTTCGGCATGCTGATGCCTATGGTACTGTCACAGGCTTCAGGACCGGTATTATTGCCGGTTTTTGCCCTGGGGACCGGTCTGCCGGTGATATTGTTAGCCTATTTGCTGGCATACAGCATTGGCAGCATGGGAACAGTGTACAACCGGATACGGTCTTTTGAGGGCTGGATCCGGAAGATAGTTGCAATTCTATTCATACTTACGGGTCTCTACCTGATGTGGATATATTTCTGGAAACCATGAAAGAACATTTTCTGAATAAGGGCTTTGAAATTGACGGATTGCTTCACCTGACCGGCCGGCAGGCTCTGGAATGCTTTGACGATGGAGCCTTCCTGCTGGATGTGCGCGAGGAATTTGAGATCGTGCTCAAGGATTTTGGGGTGAAGGGTAAACTATGGTGTCCTTTCAGTGAATTCGATCAGATGATCCGAAGCCTGCCGGTTGATTGCAGACTGATAGTCGCCGACTGTGTCGGCCTGCACAGTAAAGAAGCAGCCCGGAAGCTCCTTCAGAACGGTTTCGGCAAAGTTGCCAATCTGGCAGGGGGAATAGCCGAATGGGAAAAAGACGGTCTGCCTATGAAAAAAGACCAGGAAACAATGGGCGGGCAATGCCCCTGCATGATCCGGTCCCGACCGCAACACGACTGAACTATCCTGTCGCTGAGCGGTTGTAACAGTAACGATAATCCTAAATAAGCGAACGATGAAGACAAAATCCTTAGGTTTCAATGGCGGCGGGAGGATCACCGGCATCTTCCTTCAGGTGATTGAGAACAATAAGTCAGAGTATAAGGCGATAGTGGTGTATGATACGGACCCTGCCGTCCTTCAAAAGCTGAAGGCCCGTTTTACCGGGATCAGGATAGCTGCGACGGCTTCTGAAGCGGCTGAACAGGACCTGGTGTTCCTGGCCCTTCATCCTCCCGTGATCCAGTCGGCACTTGAGGAAGTAAAAAGCAGCCTTAAAGCCGGGTCTATGCTGATTTCGCTTGCTCCCAAAGTCAGTATTGAGGCGATGGCTTCCATACTGCCTCAGGTTCCCAATATCGCCCGGCTGATACCGAATGCTACATCCATCGTGAACGAAGGTTATAACCCCATCTGTTTTGCCAATGGTTTTTCAGACGTTAAAAAGCAATTCCTGCTCAGGATATTGCGCCGGATGGGCAGGACCTTCGAGGTGGAGGAATCAAAACTGGAAAGCTATGCAGTGATCTCGGCTATGTTGCCTACCTATTTCTGGTTCCAGTGGAAGGAACTGATCGGGATCGGGAGCGAGATAGGCCTTTCGGCGGAAGAAAGCCGCAATGCCGTGCGCGATACCCTGCTGGCAGCAGTCAGAACCTATTTTTACTCCGACCTTAAGCCCGAAGAAGTAATGGACCTGATCCCGGTAAAACCCATCGGGGAGCATGAAGATACAATTTCAGGCTTTTATCGGGATAAACTGATTCCTCTCTTCAACAAACTGAAATCCTGATTTTTCCGATACCAACTGTCACACGGACTCTTTAGTTATGAAAGCCCGGAAGTTAATCGTATGAAGTTATTTCGTATTTTTACGAAATACAGTTTAAATGTCATCAATCATTACAGGGCATAATTGTCCGAAAAACAGGCTAATAATTCTTTATGAAGATTCTTATACTTTGTACGGGTAACAGCTGTCGCAGTCAGATGGCGCATGGATTTTTGCAATCTTTTGACCCAGGTCTGGAAGTACATTCCGCCGGTACAGAGCCGGCGTTACAGGTCAATCCATTGGCAGTGAGAGTGATGAAGGAGGCGGGCATCGACATTAGCGGTCATCTGCCGAGGCTGGTTGATACCTTTCTGGACCGGGAGTGGGATTATGTGATCACGGTTTGTGACAGCGCCAATGAAACATGTCCGGCATTTGTCGGAAAGGTCAGAAAGAGGTTGCACATGGGTTTTGAAGATCCTTCGCATGCCCGGGGTACTGAGGAATTTGTGCTGGGAGAATTCAGAAGGATCAGGGATCAGATCAAAGATAGATTTCAACAGTTTTATCATGAACAAATCAAAGCGGATTATGGAAAGTGATGAATTAAAAAATGCGGTTAAAGAGCGTTACGGAGCAATTGCCCGTCAGTCGGACGGAAAGAACCAGACCTCTTGTTGCAGCTCATCAGATTGCTGCGGTGATATCGAATATACCTTTAACAGTGAAAGGTACGATAACCGGGAAGGATATATTCCCGATGCCGACCTGGGGCTGGGATGCGGAATACCAACTGAGTATGCCATGATCAGGGAAGGAGATACGGTCATTGACCTGGGTTCCGGAGCCGGCAACGATTGTTTTATCGCCCGTACTCTGGTTGGGGAAAAGGGAAAAGTGATCGGAGTGGATTTCACGGAAGCTATGATCGATAAAGCGCGTGTAAATACAGAGAAGTTAGGTTACAACAACGTGGAATTCCGTTATGGCGATATTGAAATGCTGCCTGTCACGGCAAACAGTGCTGACGTAATCATCAGCAACTGTGTCCTCAACCTTGTCCCGGATAAAGTAAAAGCCTTCAGCGAAATTTTCAGGGTATTGAAGCCGGGCGGGCATCTGTCTGTATCGGATGTGGTGCTCCAGGGTGAGCTTCCCAAGAAGATCAAGGATGCAGCAGCAATGTATGCAGGTTGTGTATCCGGAGCCTTAAAAAAGAGCGAATATCTGAAAGTCATGGAAGATCAGGGCTTTGCCGGCATCAAGATACAAAAGATGAAGCCGGTCATCATTGCCGACAACATACTCCTCAATTACCTTGACCAGTCAGAACTGGAAGCTTATGAAGCATCCGGAGCAGGGATATACAGTATTACTGTCTATGCGGAAAAAGTACAAAAGCCCTGATCATGTAGTGAATACACGGAGAATTCGTAAATTCGGCAATTAGCTGATTCGATAATGGACCTTCTATATTATTTATCTTTTCCCTGAGGAACAAATAAGAGAAGTGTATAAACTCAAGGTTCTGCAGGAGATTTAATTATTAGGTTATGAAACAGGATTTTAAGGAAAATCTGATCATTGATCTGACTTTCAAGTTTGCCTTAAAAATTATTGATTTTTGTGGTCAGCTGGATGGAATGAAGAAGTTCACTGTGTCGAACCAGCTAATTAAAGCAGGTACCTCAATTGGGGCAAATGTCAGAGAAGCTCAGAATGCAGAAAGTAAGGCTGATTTTATCCATAAATTCAAGATTTCAGCCAAGGAGGCGGAAGAGACGGAATACTGGCTGCTTCTGTGTCAGCAATCACAACTATTGCCTGATACAACGGACTTATTAAATGAACTGTTAACAATCAAAAAAGTCATCACAAAAATAATTGCCACTTCAAAAAAAGTCTAACAGTTTTGTAATTCAGGGTGACAGGAGTCTAATTGTTTACTTTGATTAAAGCATACATGTCTATTTTGTAAACTCCCATCACCGAATCAACGAATTGTCGAATCAGGTCATTTTGAGCAATGAGTAAAAAAACGATAGTTGCATCAAGAATCAATATTATGTCACATCCAAAGAAACTAAAGTTCCTCGACCGTTACCTCACCCTCTGGATTTTTTTGGCGATGTTCATCGGGGTGATGACCGGATACCTGTTCCCTGGCATTGCTGAATTCTGGGATTCGATGAAGTCCTCGCCTGACAGCACGACCAACATTCCCATTGCCATCGGCCTTATCCTGATGATGTTCCCGCCGCTGGCCAAGGTGAAGTATGAAGAACTCGGGGACGTGTTCCGCAACTGGAAGGTGCTTCTCCTCTCCCTTGTCCAGAACTGGGTGATAGGGCCCTTGCTCATGTTTGCCCTTGCAATCCTTTTATTCAGGCTTTTTCCGGGTGAAAACAATGCCAACCTGCCATATATGTACGGCATCATCCTGATCGGACTGGCCCGTTGCATTGCTATGGTAATCGTATGGAACGAACTGGCACAGGGCGATACGCAATATGCTGCCGGACTGGTTGCCTTCAACAGTATATTTCAGGTGCTTTTCTTTTCGGTATATGCCTATTTTTTTATCGCCGTAATGCCGGGATGGTTTGGCATCCCGACCAACGATGCGGTTGAGAACATCACTATCAGGCAGATTGCCGAAAGCGTATTCATTTACCTCGGGATCCCTTTCCTGGCCGGCTTTATTACAAGGTTCGTCCTGATCCGGGTTAAGGACAAGGATTGGTATCACCGGAAGTTTATTCCGAAGATCAGTCCGATAACATTGATTGCCTTGCTATTCACAATCCTGGTCATGTTCTCGCTGAAAGGTGAGTACATTGTAAAGATCCCTCTTGATGTAGTGATGATAGCAGTCCCTTTGCTGATCTATTTTCTGGTGATGTTCACCGGTTCCTTTTTTCTGAGCAGGAAGGCGGGCGCTACCTATGGACAAACCGTCACGCTTTCGTTCACGGCAGCAAGCAACAACTTTGAACTGGCCATAGCGGTAGCCATTGCCGTATTCGGGATGGGTTCCGGCGAGGCCTTTGCAGCCGTGATCGGTCCGTTGGTGGAAGTACCTGTGATGATAGCCCTGGTGAAAGTGGCTTTCAGGTTCAGAAAAAAGTACTTTATGGCGGATTAATACCCGCTCTGGTGTTACTTTTCTTTATTTTTGCCGCCTCATGGCAATGAAAGTACTGGCATTCATATTAGCGGTCTATACGCTCGTGCTGACGGCAATTCCCTGCATCGATGTTCCACAGGATCACCAGTTGCAGCAGGCTGGATTGTTCGCTCAGCATGATCAGGAGCAGCATCACCAGGCCGGAGCGGATCACTGTTCCCCTTTCTGTACCTGCAACTGTTGCGCTACGCCTGTCATTGTCCAACAAATGACGGTGCAATTGGTATGTTACCCTCTCTGTGACCGGCAGGATTGTCCGGTATCCGTCAGCAAAGTGGTTTCGCCCGTTCTGGGCTTCTGGCAGCCGCCGAAAATAGGTTAACCTTTTCAACTCGTTTTATCAGATCATAGCCGGTAATCCTGTTACAGGATACCGGGAAGGTCTCATTGTTAACCTGTTAAGGCCAATACCATGATTGAAAAGATCATACAGTTTTCTATTAAAAATAAATTCATGATCGGGCTGTTCACCCTGGCGCTGATCGGATGGGGGATCTATTCGCTCACCCGGCTTCCAGTGGATGCAATTCCCGATATCACCAACAACCAGGTGCAGATCATTTCACTGGCACCTTCACTGGCAGTGCAGGAGGTTGAAAGCATTATTACGGCGCCCATTGAGGTCGCCGTTGCCAATATTCCTGATATCATTGAACTCAGATCCATCTCACGCCTCGGACTTTCGGTAGTGACTGTTGTGTTCAAGGATGGCGTGGATGTGTACTGGGCGCGGCAACAACTCAACGAACGGCTGCATGAGGCGGAGGAGTCGATACCTGAAGGGCTTGCCAGTATTGAACTTGCCCCGATCTCGTCAGGACTGGGCGAGATTTATCAATATCGTCTTGCAGTCGATAAAGGACTGGAAAGTGTTTATACTCCCATGGAACTCCGCACAATCCAGGACTGGATCGTCCGGCGGGAAATTCTCGGTACTCCGGGTGTTGCAGATATTAACAGCTATGGAGGATACGTAAAACAATATGAGATTGCTGTCAATCCGGAGCGTCTTCGCGGGATGGATGTCACGCTGGCGGATATTTTCGACGCCCTGCAGCGTAACAATGAAAATACGGGAGGCGCTTACATCGATAAAAACCCCAACGCTTACTTTATCCGGGGCATCGGTATGGTCAGTTCATTGGACGACATCGGGAAAATTGTGGTCAGACAAAATGCTTCAGGTATGCCTGTCCAGATAAAGGACGTGGCAGTGGTACAGTATGGCAGCGCCACGCGGTACGGGGCGTTTGTGGTCGACACTTCCGAGGCCGTCGGAGGTGTTGTCATGATGTTGAAAGGCGCCAACGCCCATCAGGTGATCGATGAAGTGGAAGTTCGTATCCAATCCATACAGCCATCCTTGCCGAAAGGTGTCAGGATAGAACCTTTCCTGAACCGCTCCGACCTGGTTGGACGTGCTATCGGCACGGTATCCCGGAATCTTGTTGAAGGAGCCCTGATAGTCATCTTTATTCTGGTGTTATTGTTGGGCAATGTCAGGGCTGGTCTCATCGTCGCCTCGGTAATACCGCTTTCCATGCTTTTCGCGATCTCCCTGATGAACCTCTTCGGGGTATCGGGCAACCTGATGAGCCTGGGCGCCATCGATTTCGGCCTTATCGTCGACGGGGCCGTTATCGTTGTGGAAAGCGTGGTTCACCGAATCAGCAGGAGCAAGCATCACCTGCAGGGTGCTACCCGGTTGACGCAGCAGCAGATGGATGAGAATGTCTTCGAATCGGCCCGGCGTATGATGAGCTCGGCGACATTCGGACAGGTGATCATCCTGGTGGTTTACCTGCCGATCCTTGCGCTTGTTGGCATTGAAGGTAAAATGTTCCGTCCTATGGCCCAGGTGGTTGCCTTTGCGCTCGCCGGCGCAGCCATTCTCTCACTGACCTATGTGCCGATGATGTCAGCACTCTTTCTGAAAAAGGAGGTAAACCATAAACGCAATTTCTCTGACAGGCTCCTGGATGCTATCCACAGAGCCTTCACCCCTATGATCACCTTTGCTTTAAAACGAAAAGGGACGACCATGGCGGCAGCTGTCCTGCTATTCATCTTCAGCCTGTTCATTTTTAACCGGCTCGGAGGTGAATTCATTCCCCAACTCGAAGAAGGAGACCTGGCAGCCGGAGTGATGACATTGCAGGGAGGATCTTTGTCGAACACAGTCGATAAGGTTAAGAAAGCCAATAAGATCCTGCTGGAGAATTTTCCGGAGATAAATCATGCGGTGTGCAAGATCGGGGCAGGTGAAATTCCGACAGATCCCACCCCGATGGAAACAGGTGATTACATTATCACACTGAAGCCTAAGAGTGAATGGACTTCTGCAGGTTCCAGGGAAGAACTGGTAAGTAAAATGGAAGAGAAGCTTGTGACACTCGCAGGGGTAAAATTTGAATTCCAGCAGCCTATCCAGATGCGGTTCAACGAGTTGATGTCCGGATCGAAACAGGATGTAGCCGTGAAAATTTTCGGCGACAACCTGAATGTGCTCTCCGAAAAGGCAGCGGAAGTTGAGAGAATAATACAGAAAATTGACGGCGTTGAAGATATTAACGTGGAAAAGGTGACCGGGCTTGCCCAGGTACAGGTTACCTACGACCGCGACAGGCTTGCCCAATACGGGGTCCCGGTGGATGAACTAAACCGGGTGCTCCGGACTGCCTTTGCCGGTAGCCAGGCAGGAGTGGTGTTCGACGAAGAAAAACGCTTCGGAATGGTGGTACGCCTTGATAAAGATTACCGGCAAAGCCTTGAAGACGTCCGATATCTCTCGGTAACACTTCCCGGTGGCGGACAGATCCCTCTTGAGCAGTTAGCCCGGGTTGAGCTCAAATCAGGACCGGCACAGGTATCACGTGAAAATACCAAACGACGGATCACCGTTGGTTTCAACGTTCGTAACAGGGACATACAGAGTGTTATTGATGAAGTAAGCGGGGATATCAATCGTAAGGTACTGATGCCAGCCGGTTACTATGTTACCTACGGCGGACAGTTCCAGAACCTGGTGGCAGCCCGCAACAGGCTGGCAGTGGCGGTGCCGGTCGCTCTCGTCCTGATCTTTGTCCTGCTCTATTTTACCTTCCATTCGGTTAAACAATCCCTGCTGATTTTTACTGCTGTCCCGCTGGCAATAGTGGGAGGAGTATTTGCCCTCTGGTTCCGGGGAATGAACTTCTCCATATCGGCCGGAATTGGATTCATTGCCTTGTTTGGCGTGGCTGTCCTCAATGGCATCGTGTTGATAGCCGAATTCAACCGCCTTGAGAAAGAAGGCATTGATGACATCACCGAACGGGTGTTCAAAGGACTTCACACCCGGCTGCGACCGGTGATCATGACGGCGGCCGTGGCATCACTGGGCTTTCTGCCTATGGCCCTCTCGAACTCTGCCGGTGCGGAGGTTCAGAAACCACTGGCAACAGTAGTGATCGGCGGGCTGATCTCTTCAACGATCCTCACATTGGTCGTCTTGCCGGTATTTTATGTCGTTTTCTCATCAGGAATGTTCAAAATGATGTTCAGAAAGAAAAAGATCAAAGCGCTGACAGTGATGCTCCTGATGCTGGGTGGTATAGCCATTCACGGCAATGTTACCGCTCAGACAGTTCCCTCGATCAGCCTGGACGATGCCGTTAAAATGGCGCTGGAGAATAATCCTTCACTTCATCTGTCAAAGTACTCCCTTGATGTTCAGAAGACGATGAAAGCAGCATCCTGGGATCTTCCGAGAACCGAATTCGGGAGTGAATACGGCAGGATCAATTCCTACACGAAGGATAACAGCTTCACTATCTCGCAGTCGTTCGCCTTTCCTACGGTGTATGCGAATCAGGAAAAACTGGCTTCGGCGATGGTCAGGAGCAGCGAGCAGGAACTCGATGGAATCCGCCTCGATGTAGCCACGCAGGTTAAGCAGCTGTACTGGCAACTGGTCTGCCTCCTTGAAAAAAAGAACCTGCTGAACTACCAGGACAGCCTGTATTCCGGATTCCTGAATGCAGCCGAACTCCGTGCCAGGACAGGTGAAACAAACCGGCTGGAGATGATCACCTCACGGTCGCAAAGTCTGGAAGTAAAGAACCAGATTCAGCAGTTAGATGCCGATATAGGGATCGCCTTACGAAAAATGCAGACGTTGTTGAATGCGCCCAAACCCTTCTACCCCTCGTCTGTCGTTTCGGATTTCAGAGAGATGACGTTGCCTCCCGACTCGGTTGTATTATCCGGTAATCCGAAGCTCCGGTTGATCCGGCAGGATGCGGAGGTGGCCATGTTGGGGAAAAAACTCGAAAAGAGCAAAGCCCTGCCCGAATTCAGCATCGGCATGTTCAGCCAGACCATGCAGGGTACCCAGGAAGTAAATGCAATTCCCCGTACATTCGGTCCCGGCGACCGGTTCAACGGGTTGCAGGCAGGTGTAAGTATTCCCGTCTGGTTCCGGCCATATGCCGCAAGGACAAAAGCAGCAGCGATCAGGCAGGAACAGGCACAGGCGACTGTAGATGTAAGTTCGAGGGAACTGCTGGCAGAATACCACTCCATGCTCGACGAACTGGAGAAGTACCGTTCCAGCGTCCGTTTCTATCAGGAGCAGGCATTGCCTGAGGCCGGTTACATCATCCGGCAGGCCGGACTGAGTTATAAGGCCGGAGAGATGGATTACCTGGATTATGTCCAGAGCCTGAGCCGCGCCCTGTCGATCCGGCAGAATTACCTGGACACCCTCGGCAACTATATCCGGATCTATGTGAACATCGAATCCATTTCAGGTAGAATCTTATAAATCCAAAGATCATGATCAAATTCAATATAAATACGCTGATAGCGCTGTTGCTGGTGTTGCTTGCAATGAACTCCTGCAAAAACGGCGGTTCCTCAAAAGAGGTAAAGGAAGAAGAATCGCTCCCCGAAGACATTGTGGAATTGCGCGATGACCAGATAAAACTGGCCGGGATCACAATGGGAACAATTGAGATGCGATCGCTGAGCGGAATCCTGAAAGTAAACGGAACCGTTTCTGTTGCTCCCCAGAACCTTGCGACCGTCTCGGCCCCTATGGGCGGTTACGTAAAGTCAACTTCCTGTATACCCGGGAACAGGGTAGCTAAAGGACAGGTGATTGCTACGATTGAAAATCAGGAATTCATTGATATCCAGCAGAATTACCTGGAAGCGAAAAATAAGCTTGTATATGCTGAAGCCGAATACAACCGTCATTCAGAGTTGTTCAGGGAAGATGTGTATTCCCGGAAAAACCTCGAACAGGTCACAGTTGATTACAAAAGCCTGAAAACGCAGGTCAAAGCTCTTCAGCAGAAACTGGCCCTGATCGGTATAAATCCCTCAACTCTGACTGAGGACAACATTTCCCGTTCGGTCAGCATTCTTTCGCCGATCACCGGATATGTGAAATCCGTCAACATCAACATCGGCAAAGTCGTTTCACCTTCCGATATTCTTTTCGAGATCGTTAACAGTGATAAGTTGTTCCTGCAACTCACCCTTTTTGAGAAGGATGTTGATAAAGTATCGAAAGAGCAGAAAATCCGCTTCTTTGTCAATAATGAAACGGAATCGCATGATGCTGAAGTTTATGAAATCGGCCGTTCGGTAAATGCCGATAAAAGCTTTACCGTCTTTGCCAGTGTTTCAGATAAGTGCCAGCATGTGTTACCCGGTATGTATGTGAATGCAGAGATCGAAGCAAGCACGGGAAACGGATCGGTTCCATCGTTGCCGTCGGAAGCAATTGTCAGCTTTGATGACAAACAATATGTTTTTACGTTCGTCCGTGAGAAGACTGAAGGCGGGAAGCCCTTCACGGAGTTCCGGATGGTGGAAGTCCGGACCGGTGTTAGTGAAGGGGGATATACAGAGGTAATCTTACCGGAAGGTTTCGATACGACAGTCGCAAAGGTTGTGCTCAAGGGAGCCTATAACCTCTTGTCGGCAAAGAAGAATGCGGGTGAGATGGCCTGCTGATCAACGAAGATGACAGCGGAATATAGGTCTGCACCCGGGCGGATGATAAAGAGGATTGTTATGCTCATACCTGCTGCCCGGGTAGCAGGAATTATAATGGATACGATCTGAATCCGGTGACCGGCATGCCCGCTCAGTTGGATGGAATTTGCTGAATAATATTGGGAAAGAAAAGGATTTTAGTATTTTTGGTACAGATGACAGAAATCCGTTGGAGAAAGCGCGATCTGTTCTTATCTTGCATAACCAAAAACCCAATACTATGCGAATCACCAGACTTTTTACCCTTGCAGCCTTGCTGCTGCTTATCCCGGGCCTGAACAGAGCGTATGCTCAGAAAGAAAATGATTATCTTGAGTTGATCAACAGGAACAATGCGTTGATACGGGAAGCGATCCTTTCCGGAAAGATGGAAACGACTATTGATTTCTATGCTGACGACGTTATTTCAATGCCGCCTAACAGTCCGGTAGTGGAGGGAATTGATGCAATAAGAGAACATATGGCTGCTGAAGCGAAGTCAGATTCCAAGGTGGAAGCCTATGATGTGAGCCCTTTCAAGGTTACTGTTTGCGATAACCGGATAACCGAGGCCGGCACTTACCGTATTGTTGTAAAGAAGGCAGGTATGGAAAAGCCGTTAGAAATGAACGGGAAGTACGTTACCATCTGGGAAGACAGGGGCGATAAAAATCTGAAGATCAAGCTGGAGATATGGAATGCCGATCCTGTCACCGAGGGTCAGTCAGCAGGTGATACGACTCCTGCTGCCGTCGACCATTGACACGGATGCCATAACCGCCTGAAGAAGGTTATGGAGACTATTTTTTCCTGCAGGCACCTTTACCACCGAGAAAGCCCCATCCGCCGCTTCCGATGATAAAACCGAACGCATACCATGCGCCGTTGTTGTTTTGCGCAAAAACGGTTATATCATCACGGAAGAGCATCAATACCAGGTCAACCGGCGCTATGATTCCATGCAGCAGTCCGCCCCAGAATCCATAGGTCTTTCCCTGCAGGCATGCTGTCACAACCTCTTTGTTGGCGCATGAGGAGAACAGAAGCAGGAACAGGGCAAGGACACCCAATGCAAGGAGGGCGTTTTTAAGAGATTTGTTCATGACTTTATATTTTTCCTGCAAGGTAAGAAAAAGAAGAAAGTCACAAACCGGAAGCCTACAAGTGAATGGATTCTTTCCCGAATCCCCAGTTGACCCCGAATAAGGCAATCAGTTTCTGTGGGAAATCGAAGTTCTTGCCAAATGATGCCTGAAGATAGATGTTGTCGGCAACTTTATAGTTGAGCAGCCCGACAGTCCTGAACTGCGTTTCATCATCCTTACCCAGTAAGCGGATAACGGTTTCGAAACCGATTGAGAACTGCCCCGATTCATAGGCGATCTTGCCGCCTGCATCCATTACCTGCTTGCGTACCGGCTCATTTTCGGTCCGGAAATACTCATCATCCAGGTAGCGGAACGATAATCCCAGGTTCAGGTAGCTCTCCGTGCTGCCGCCAGCGGCGGGGCGGAAATTATGGTATAAGGATAATGTCGTCCAGATCCCGAACCGGCCGGTTTTCCAGGTACTGTCCCCGATACCGTAAGTTGCATAAGCACCTCCTAAGTCCCATGAAAACAATGGCTTGCGGTTGATCTGTTCCTGTATGGCCCTGGCGATGCTTCCACTCCCGGCAGCGGTGAATTTTTCGAGAAGTTCGTTCATTTTAGTTGAATCGATGGCCACCTGAGCCATCAACAGCGCATACTCATCGAATTCCTTCTGGACTTCAGTATGCCAGTTTTCAATGAGCCGGTTGAGACCCGGAGCATAACCGGGTTTATGAATTCTCAGGATGGTAGACCGGAAGCCGGCGGAAACTATCTTCTGGGACAGGTCGATCGGGTCAGGCACCATATCCTTATTCAAAAATCCAACCGATACGGTAGTAAAACGAAGTCCTGAAAACGGATCCTCATAAAGGGTTGTGTCGGCCCTGCTTCGCCTCGTTGCCGGATCGGGGAATCCAGCTAGACTGTATATGCTTCGTTTCGACGGATTGAGCCACCAGTAAGGGGTAAACTCGGCCGAATAATCCTGAGGGAAATCACTGCCGGAGGATTGAAACGATTGCGCTATTCCCAGGATAAAGGCTTTCGGCGTAACAGGCGTCTGAATCATCGAAGGCGTGGCATCCAGCAGTATAAAGGCAGGGGAGGAGGGAACAGCCAGATCTTTCAGGGTGAGAGTACTTTTCTGGGCGAAGCCGCTGACAGCCAGCATAAGCGCCAGGAATGTCGTTAACGATCTCATGGCCTCTAGGTTAAGTCGATCAGCATGAGGAGAAATGCTGTATAATACTCATTGTCAGCCCTCTTAAGGGGATTTGAAAATTTTTTCAGACCTTCCGGTCCGTTGTTCAAGGCATATTCGGCAGTGATCTTTTCAAATTCGCGCTTTCTGCTTTCAAAATCATCATACGGCAGATCGACCTTGGTAAAAACGGATAGGCGGTGATTCTGCAGATCGTTGGCAACTCCGAAAACTGCCGGTGGTATGTCACCGGTAGCATCCCTGGAATGTGCCACCGGGATTCCGGCGTTATTGGACGACGGATCAACAAGAATAGCTCTGGATGCAGCAAGCCCTAAAGTAGTTACATCAACAGAGAAATTAATTTGCTGGGAACCTGATCCCACCTGGTATGTTCTCATAGGACTAGGTGTTAAATGAATGAAAATGCAAGGGAATTTTCCTGATCTATCTATAAAGATAGTTAAAAATCAGCGATTTTGCTCCTGCGGCATGCCAAAATGGCGGGATTCATTGCAGCAGAATAAATGCCTCTGCCGCCTAGCTGTCGCAGGTCGTTAATTCGGGGATAACTGACTTTTTATAGAATCCTGTTGCGACAGACAGATCGCATTGAAAGCGGCGGGTTGCAGGATGCCGGATCAGCAGGTGTTATTGCTTAAGTTTCTCTTTGAAAACCTTCCTGACCTTCTCCACCTTGGGCGCAATCACCATCCTGCAGTATGGAGCATTACCGTTGCGCTCATAATAGTCCAGATGATAATCCTCGGCTTCATAGAACTCACGCAGCGGGCTGATCTCTGTAATAATGGGATCGGGGAAGGCCTTCTCCTCATCCAGACGTTGTGCCATCTGCCGGGCTAAGGTTGCCTGTTCTTCCGAACGATAGAAGATCGCGGACCTGTACTGGGTCCCGATATCGGCTCCCTGGCGGTTCAGGGTTGTCGGATCGTGGGCCGTAAAAAACACTTCCAGCAATTCCTGAAAACTGATCCTGGTGGTGTCGAACACGATGCGGGTTACTTCCGCATGGCCGGTATTGCCGGAGCATACTTCACGGTATGTTGGATTCGGCGTTTTACCGCCCGAATAGCCGGATGTAACTGAGATCACTCCGTCGAGCTGACTGAATACGGCTTCAGTACACCAGAAGCAGCCCATGCCGAAAACAGCCGTATCAATTGTTTTTATTGCCTGTGGTTCCGGATTCATGGCAGCAGTATTGGCTGATTGATTCGAACAGGACAGCCAGAGCGGAAGGACAACCATAAGTACTATCGTGCCTGGAATTTGGATTCCTTTCATTCGATCCTGTATAAATGATTTTGGAATCATAAAACAATCCGCATCCG
This sequence comes from uncultured Lentimicrobiaceae bacterium, assembly GCA_964544545.1. Lineage (GTDB taxonomy): Bacteria > Bacteroidota > Bacteroidia > Bacteroidales > UBA4417 > UBA4417. Next base: position 30,752 of record CAZJCG010000038.1, read on the forward strand.
GAATGGTTCAGCACTTTCAATCTGAAAGAAGTACGACGAATTCGACCTTGTTGTTTCACCATTAAGTTGTATCTTTGCACACTTGTTTTCGAAAGAAGAATGATTGAGTTATCTTTTTGAAAATTAGCGAATTCAAATAATCCTGAATAAAAATTAGTCGTAATGGAAATTAGCAGAGAGAAAACCGGTGACATGACCGCCACGGTAAAAATCGCAGTCACTCCGGCTGAATACAACGAAAATGTTAACAAGGTTCTGAAGGATTACCAGCGTAAAGCCAACATTCCCGGATTCAGGCCTGGTCATGTTCCTTTTGGCATGATCCGCAAGATGTATGGCAGCGCTGTATTTGCCGATGAGGTCAATAAACTTGTCTCCGAAGCTCTTAACAACTATATCCAGGAAGAAAAGCTTGATATCCTGGGTCAGCCCATGCCGAATATGGAGTTGACAAAAACATTCGACTGGGAGGAAGGAAATGAAATCGAATTCTTCTTCGATTTGGGTTTCGCACCGGAATTTGAACTGAAACTGGACGATTCCGTTGAAATCGACTATTATAACATCAAGGTGAATGATGAAATGCTGGATAAGTATATCGAAGATCTCAGGCAACGTTACGGTTCACTGGGAACCGCAGAAGTGGCAGGGGAAAAGGATGTGCTGACCGGTGAATTTGTAGAGCTGGATGCCGAAGGGAATCCCCTCGAAAACGGGATCGTTCATTCTTCCAAGCTGATGATCGACACCCTGAAAGATCAGGAAACCAGGAATTCGCTGATAGGCATTAAATCAGGCGAAACCGTTGTTATTAATCCTGACAAAGCTGTTGCCAACGTTTCCGAAATAGCCACCATGCTGGGTATCGACCGGGAAGTTGCTGCTGAGCTGAAATCGGATTTCCGTTTTACTGTCGGGGAGATCTCCGCCATGGTACCTGCCGCAATGGAAGAAGAATTTTTTAACCGTGTATTCCCCGGCGGCAATATCACTGCTGAAGCTGATTTCAGGGAGAGGCTTCGCGAAGATTCTGAAAAATCCTTTACCGGCGAAAGCGACCATTTCTTCATGCATCTGGTTCAGGATAAGTTGATGGAACTCACCCCCGTCAGCCTGCCGGATGAATTTCTGAAACGCTGGCTGATCGAAAGCAATGAGGGTAAAATCACGGCTGAGGATCTGGAAAAGGATTATGACAAGTATGCGGCTTCCATGAAGTGGCAGCTTCTCGAGAACCGTATCATCCGCGATTTTGAGATCAACCTTTCGGATGAAGAGATCAAGGAAGTGGTAAAAGAAAGGTACCTTCCGGGTTGGAGGAATATGACGCTGAACGATGAGTTGTTGCAACGCCTCGACAAACTGGCAGAATCTTATCTTGAAAGCCGCCAGGATGAAGTCCGCAGGCTCATCGACAGCCTCTACGAAGTTAAAATTGCCGGTCTGCTTAAAACAAAGGTCAAACTGAACTTCAAGGAGGTCGGTTACGAAGAGTTCGTGAAAATGGAATCTGAACGGCATTCGTAGAACCAATTTCCACTTTGCGTGTTAAAAAGTAACTCTGTGCCCTGTTTTATATTCCCCAATCGTGTTACCTTTCGTAACTTTACGTTATTAATAGATGCTTCACAGCGAAAGATAAGGGACATGGTTGAACTGCCGGGCCGGTTTTACTGTTCTTATAATCAACAATAATAAGGAAGCGAATGGATGAATTCCGGAAATATGCCGTGCATAACCGCGGTATCAGCAGCATGACCCTGCAGCGCTATACATCAGTGCTGAATAACTATATCTCTCCCACCATCATTGAGGAGAGGCAACTGAACATAGCCACCATGGACGTATTCTCAAGGCTGATGATGGATCGCATCATCTTCCTGGGTGTTCCCATCGATGATTATGTTGCGAACATTATACAGGCACAGTTGCTGTTTCTCGAATCAGTCGACTCGAAGCGCGATATTCAGATCTACCTGAATACACCGGGAGGTTCGGTCTATGCCGGACTGGGTATCTACGATACCATGCAGTATATCGGCCCCGATGTTGCAACTATATGCACCGGAATGGCTGCCAGCATGGGAGCCGTCCTGTTATGTGCCGGTCAGAAAGGGAAACGTACTGCCCTGAAGCATTCGCGTATCCTGATCCATCAGCCCATGGGCGGCGCCGAAGGCCAGGCATCCGATATTGAGATCACAACCAGGGAAATCCTGAAATTGAAGAAAGAACTTTACGAAATCATTGCAAAGCATTCCGGTCAGACCTTCAAGAAGATCGAAAAGGATGGCGACAGGGACTACTGGATGACTTCAGAAGAAGCCAAAGAGTATGGCATGATCGACGAAGTTCTCTATCGCGAGGTACAATAATGATTGCCCTCTAGAATTACTCCTATGACCAAAAAAGAAGAACGTTGCTCGTTTTGTGGCAGACTGAAGCATGACACCAACATTCTCATTGCCGGTCTGGAAGCGCATATTTGCGATTATTGCGTCGACCAGGCCCGTGAGATCATGAAGGAAGAGCTCACACATTCTGCCCAAAGGGACCAGAAGCACTTTGAAACGCCGAAGCCCCAGGAAATAAAGTCATACCTCGACGGGTACGTGATTGGTCAGGATGAAGCAAAACGCATATTGGCGGTTGCCGTTTACAACCATTACAAAAGGATCAATCAGCCTTCGGTAAAGACGAAGGATGAAGTGGAGATTGAAAAATCGAATATTATCCTGGTGGGCGAAACCGGTACGGGTAAAACCCTGCTGGCCCGCACCATTGCCAGGCTGTTGCATGTGCCGTTCTGCATCGCTGACGCTACCGTTCTTACCGAAGCCGGATACGTGGGCGAAGATGTGGAGAGCATTCTTACCCGCTTGCTCCAGGCTGCTGATTACAATGTTGCCGCTGCCGAAAAAGGCATCGTGTTTATCGATGAGATCGACAAGATTGCCCGCAAAAGCGATAATCCGTCCATTACCCGGGATGTATCGGGCGAAGGCGTCCAGCAGGCCCTGCTCAAGCTGCTTGAAGGTGCCGAGGTGAATGTTCCGCCTCAGGGCGGGCGTAAACATCCGGAACAGAAGATGATCCAGGTGAATACCCGCAATATCCTCTTCATCACCGGAGGCGCCTTCGACGGCATCGAAAAGAAGATAGCAGCCCGCATGCAGACCAATATCATGGGATATTCGGTCGATCGCGAAAAAGAACAGATCGATAAGAGTAACCTGCTTCAGTATGTGGCTCCTCAGGATCTGAAAAGCTACGGACTGATCCCTGAACTGGTCGGGCGATTCCCGGTAGTTACCTACCTGAATCCCCTTTCGAGGGAAGTGCTCATCCGCATACTCACTGAACCCAAAAATGCCCTGATCAAGCAGTTTACCAGGCTGTTTGAAATGGATAACGTGAAACTGACTTTCGCCGATGAGACCTATGAGTTCATCGTTGATAAGGCCATAGAGTTCCGGACAGGGGCACGCGGACTTCGTTCCATCCTGGAAGCCATCCTTACCGATGCAATGTTCGAGATACCGTCCCAGGGCCGGCATAGCGAACTGATCGTCACAAAGAACTATGCTGCCGAGAAACTCGGCAAGACCAACGTGGCCAGACTAAAGGTAGCCTGATACACCTGTTCCTTTCCGTTCACCACCGGATACTGATCCATTTGTTTTCTCATTCTGCTCAATAAACTACCTTTGCAGGCGTTATCAGAATGGCATAATAATTGACCAATGGGCGGAAAATTTCTGAAAGTGAAATTCGTTTTCGTTGGCTTGCTGGCACTGTTGCCAGGCATGCTTTTCTCCCAGATCATCAACCCGCACGACGAACAAGGTTATCATTGCTCCGGCATTATCGTGGATGGTGATACAATCCCTGTTATGTATCTTGACCAGATCTACATCTGGGGCAGCAAATCATTTAAAAACAGCGCTGAAGCGCGCAAGTGGGACCGGCTGGTCCGGAACGTCAAAGTGGCATATCCCTATGCGCGCCTCGCAGGGATAAAATTCAAGGAGTATAACGACAAGCTTGCTTCCATCACCAACGAGAAAGATAAAAAGCGGATGATGAAACAGGCCGAAGATGAGCTTCAGGCTCAATTCGGAAGTGAGTTGAAAGAACTGACCTTTACACAAGGGAAAATCCTTCTAAAGTTGATCGATCGCCAGACGACCAACTGCTCCTATGAAATAGTGAAAGAGTTCCGGGGGCGGTTTGTTGCCTTTTTCTGGCAGGGCATAGGCAGAATCTTTGGCTACAACCTGAAGGTCAAATACGATCCCCTGAATGAAGATGCGGATATCGAACGCATCGTGCTGATGATCGAAAACGGAACTATCTAGCCTGTTGGCAATCAGAAAATATTCCTGCCGAACCATCTAAACGGCTAATTCCACAATCACTGTTGACCGGAAAACATTATTAAGTTATTGATAATCTGTTTACGCCTCACCCCAACCCCTCTCCTGAAGGAGATGGGCTTAATCAGCTGACTATATATGATTTATGCTTCGTGGGCCAGTATTGATCGGACAATAGTGATTCTCAAATTCTCAAATTTCTACATTCTTAAATTCTCAAATTTCATTGCCGAATCACCGAATCAGCTAATTATCAAATTCATAAATTCCTGTATTCCCAAATTCTCCAATTCTATTCCGGCCTTTTGTATAATTCAGGTTCCGTTTCACGCTGATCCCGCAGAAAAATATCACAGATCATCGCAGATCTAACACTGGTTGCGAAAGCCAGGAGAAAAGAATTTGCCACGAAGGCACGAATAAAGTCCGAAATGATTGTTGGAAGTGTTACCCTTTTCTGGTAATCACTGCTCATATTGTCTGATGCGCACCGATAGTAACAATAAGTGCATATTATGAATTGCCGAATAGTCGAATCATCTATTTCTCAAATTTCTATATTCTTTAATTCTCACATTCCGCATTGTCAAATCAGCTAATCAGCTAATCAACTAATCAGCTAATTCTCAAATTCCTAAATTACCACATCGCCAAATCACCGAATCAGCTAATCACCGAATCAGCTAATCAGCTAATTCTCAAATTTCTAAATTTCTAAATTTCTAAATTTCTAAATTCTCAAATTTCATTGTCGAACCGCCGAATCAGAGTTTATCTGCGTATTGATCTGCGTAATCTGCGAGAAATTAATCTGCCACGAAGAATCCATGTAAAAAAATAGGGCCTTGGTAAGATCAGTGGTCAATTA
>CAZJCG010000039.1:0-35828 GCA_964544545.1 uncultured Lentimicrobiaceae bacterium
GTCGAATTGTCGAATTGTCGAATTGTCGAATTGTCGAATTAACTAATTCTCAAATTCTTAAATTCTTAAATTTTCACATTCTCAATCTGTCTTTTATCTTTTCCCTTTTATCTTTTCCCTTTTATCTTTTATCTTTTATTTCCCACTCTCCTCCAAAACCTTCTCTCTTTTCCCCACAGTAATGATATCCGTGTTCATGTAATCGTCCGCGATCTGTCCGTCCATTAAGCGGATAATTCTGTGAGCATGCCTGGCAATGTCTTCTTCGTGGGTAACCAATATTATGGTATTTCCGAGCTTATGGATTTCTTCCAGCACACCCATAATCTCAATGGATGTAACGGAATCCAGGTTTCCGGTTGGTTCATCTGCCAGGATTATGGAAGGGCTGTTTACCAGCGCCCTGGCAATTGCCACACGCTGCCGCTGCCCGCCTGAGAGCTCATTGGGCTTATGATTGGCCCGGTCGGTAAGGCCGACACTTGCTATCACCTCATTGGCTCTTTCCAACCGCTGTGCTTTCGAAATCCCCGCATAAACCTGCGGCAGCATTACATTGTCCAATGCAGTACTCCTGGGTAACAGGTTAAATGTCTGAAAAACAAATCCTATCTCCTTGTTTCGGATAAAAGCAAGCTCATTGTCATTCAACTTACTGACATCCTTTTTGTTAAGATAATATTCGCCGCTGGTGGGCGTATCCAGGCATCCAAGGATGTTCATCAGAGTAGATTTCCCTGAGCCCGATGGACCCATCAGGGCTACAAACTCATTCCGATAGATCGAAAGGGAAACAGAACGCAATGCACGAACCGACTCAAGCCCTACTTTATAGGTCCGGGTAATACCGACCAGCTTGATTATTTCTTCCTTATCCATAAACTCCTGTTTTGAGAGTAATAAAACAAATGTAGGATTTCTTTGCAGTAACCCTTCCAAAAAAATGTTAATTATAAATAAGGTCCCCCGGAATTTAATAACGGATCACAAAATGCTGCTTGCTGAGCCCCTTCTTGAAAAATATCAACCCCAGCCGGTATAGGTCAACAGTCACAACCACCCCGGGGATCTGGCATATCTTTTTCCATGCCTGCTCCATCTCCGCCGACCAGTGAATATCATCCAGAACCACCACCGAGTCTTCATGAATATTCTTCATGATCTGCCGGAAATACTCCAGCGTCGGCCTTTCCAGATGATGACCGTCAATAAACGCAAAATCAATCCTGGGCATTTTCTCCAGCACAAGCGAAAGCTGCGTATCGAACCTGCCGGTGCTGACCTCAACATTCGAAACCTCAAGCCTCTTAAAGGCAGATCTTGCCAGGTCGACCTTGGCGGCACAGCCTTCCATGGTCACAATACGGGCTTCCGGAGCGGCCTTGGCAAGATATAGAGTACTGATGCCGAGCGCGGTGCCCATCTCCAGAATGTTCCCGGGATTATAATGCTTTACAAGACGGTAAAGCAACTCACCTGTTCTGCGATCAACCGATGATCCCCGGGCAATTTGCTTAACCTTCATGAACCTTGTTACATAGGATCTGTTTTTAGCATAAGCGCCAAAATCAGTCGTTTCAACGACCCTTGAATTCCGGGCCTGCTCCTGGTAGATCTTCCGGATTTCATTGAACGCCGGAACCGGTTGCTTCTTTTGAAGCACATTGGTTATCAGATCATAAACAAAGGGAGAATGAATCCCATACTTCGATTTCGAAGTGAAACGGTAGCTTAAATAACTAAGAACCGAATAAAATGCGCCTCTTGACATAATACAAGCAGAATTGCAGGAAATGAGTAATTTTGTTGAACAGGACCTTACCTGAATATAGGTGTAAAATTAATAAAAGATCACATGGTGTTGCCAGCCCTTAGAAAGAAGGTTTCAAACTATTTATCGCTGGTTAAGTTCGCACATACCATTTTCGCCCTCCCATTTGCGTTGCTGGGCTTCTTTCTGGCATCTGCAGATACCGGATCAGGGATAAGCTGGAAGTTGCTAATCCTTGTACTGGCTTGCATGTTCTTTGCCAGGAATGCCGCCATGAGCTTCAATCGATGGGCCGACCGCGACATCGACAAGAAAAATCCCCGGACATCCGGCCGCGAAATCCCTGCCGAGGTGATCAGGCCCTCCTATGCATTAGCATTTAGCCTTGGCAATGCTGCACTTTTCATTGCTACAACCTGGTTTATCAACGAACTCTGCTTCTTGCTTTCACCGGTTGCCCTGCTGATTGTGCTCGGTTATAGCCTGACCAAACGGTTCACCTCATTCTCTCATTTTATACTGGGTCTCGGCCTGGCCCTGGCTCCGACAGGAGCATATCTGGCGGTCAGCAACCATTTCGATATCCCGCCATTGCTGCTGTCGGTCGCAGTACTCCTCTGGGTCACCGGTTTTGATATCATTTATGCCCTTCAGGATGAGGAATTCGACCGCGATAATAAACTCTGGTCGCTGCCGGTGACCCTGGGAAAAAAACATTCCCTTCAATTCTCCCTGCTGATCCATCTGGCATCTGCCCTGATCCTGACCTTCAACGGTTATCTTATCCACGCCGGGATCTATTACTGGATCGGCCTGTCATTGTTTGCGATATTGCTGTTCTACCAGCATGCCATTGTAAAACCGGATGACCTGAGCCGGGTAAATCTGGCCTTTTTCACGCTGAACGGAATCGCGAGCCTGCTATTCGCGGCCTTTGCCATCACAGATCTTCTGCTCTGAGCCTCAGTTTCCAGTCTTAAAACCTCATTCGCGATTTTTCCTTTTCATCAGGATACCTACTGCCGAATCAAAGGACTCTTTGTCAGCCGGATGAAAATGGAAACGGATCGGGACATAATACAGGGGCAAATCCCTGAGCGAGGCAACGGCATTTTCATTCCTTAACCGCATGGCATCCTTCTCGGTCGTTAAAATAGCCTTCCGCTTGGTAGGAAGAGACAGAAAAGTATCCCGGATGAGCATGAAATCTTTCTCCGTAAATTCATGATGATCTGGGAATTCCATCCTGGTCAGATCGCTGCAGAACGGTCTGAGGTACTCTTCCAAAGGGGCAGGATTGGCAATACCGGTTAACATAATAATGGAAATAAACTTCCCGCCTATTTCATCCGTAAACTGCCCGTCGGGATATACCGGCAGCCAGTTCTCATAAGATATATAGGAAAAACACACTAGCTGATGACTGGCAGGCTTAAGATCCTGAAGCAATTGCCGCCTGACGAGAGGTGAAAAAATACGCGGAGTTTTTGTTACTACAATGATATCAGCACGTTTGCTAGCCCTGGCAGGCTCCCGTAACCGCCCGACCGGCATCAGATAATCGCTGGTGTAAATGCGGTGGTAATCCGTCACCAGGATAGATAGTCCGGGTTTGACATAACGATGCTGAAAAGCATCATCCAGAATGACAGCCTCCACTTCCGGAACCTCTGCCATCAATGTGCGGATACCGTGCCGCCGGCTCTCATCAACAGCCACAGTGATACCAGAATACTTCCTTGCATACTGCAAAGGCTCGTCACCTGCTCTTTCCACGGTATCTTCCGCCGAAATGCGAAGATACCCCTTGGTCTTCCTTTTATAACCCCGGCTTAGCGTTGCTGTTTTATGTTCATCTTTGAGCAGGCGGATAAGATACTCCACCAAAGGTGTTTTACCGGAACCTCCGACCGCAATATTCCCGACTGAAATTACCGGAAGCGGAAATGCAACTGATTTGATCAATCCCCAATCAAATAACTTGTTTCGGATACCTATTGCTATACCATACAGTAAGGCAAAGGGATACAAAAGAAAACGCCACATTTCCATGTTATAAAAATACGAAAATATCAAAAAGTATATAAATTTCGTAACTATATTTGTAACACATTCCCATTAACCGGACAAAATGCGTCTTTCAGATATACTTGATTATCTGCACATACTGGCCCCGCTCTCATTTCAGGAGGATTATGACAATGCAGGTCTCATCATTGGCGACCTTTCTGTTGAGATCACAGGTGCATTGATATGCATTGATGTCACGGAAGAGATCCTGGATGAAGCGATCGGAATGGGCTATAACCTGGTCATTTCTCATCACCCGCTGATCTTTTCAGCACTCAAAAAACTGACAGGCAGCAGTCTTACCGAACGACTCGTGATAAAAGCCATTCGCTCAAATCTGTCGATCGTTGCTGCTCATACAAACCTCGACAATGTCAGGGAAGGCGTCAACGGCATCCTTTGTGAAAAACTGGGCATCCTGAATCCAACGGTTCTGCACCCTCTGGAAGGGAAATTAAGGAAACTGGTCACCTTCTGCCCTGCAGGCTTCGCCGAAAAAGTCCGTGAATCCCTTTTCGCAGCCGGAGCCGGTCAAATTGGCAAATATGATTCCTGCAGTTTCAATCTTCCCGGACAGGGCACTTTCCGTGCATTGCAAGGAGCAAACCCTTTCGTTGGGAAATTGGATGAACTGCATACGGAAAACGAAATCAGGATTGAGGTGATCTATCCTGCCTATATCGAAAAACAGCTGCTCAAAACCTTACGGGATGTTCATCCTTACGAGGAAGTTGCCTATGATATCTATCCGTTGGCGAATGCCTATCCGGATGCCGGAGCAGGAATGATCGGACAGCTTCAGTCTCCCGCCGATCCGGTTGAATACCTTGCCTTCGTTAAAAAAACACTGCAGCTAGGCTGCCTGAAATACAGCACTGTTCCTGAAGGCAAGATCAGTAAGATAGCAGTTTGCGGCGGAGCCGGAAGTTTCCTCATCCGTGACGCAATTGCCGCAGGGGCCGATTTATTCCTCACCGGCGATATCCGTTACCACGAATTCTTCCTGCCCGTAAAAAGCATGATATTGGGCGATATTGGCCACTACGAAAGCGAACAATTCACAAAAGAACTGGTTTTTACTCGGTTAAAGGAAAAATTTCCTACCTTTGCCCTCCAAATCTCCGGGATCTCTTCAAATCCTATTAAGTATCTGTAAATCAACATAAATAGCTCACCATCCTATGGCAAAAACCACTGCTAATTCAGCCGAAAATCAAGTTGGAGATGTCAAAACGGCTAAAACGGAAGCAACTGTCGGAACTACCGAGCCTGCTTCAGCAACAGCTACTCAAGAAGCCGAAAAATTAGAGATATCGATAGAGAAAAAGCTGGTGGCCCTATACTCCTTACAGCAAATCGATTCACAAATCGACCGCATCCGGATCGTCCGTGGTGAACTGCCACTTGAAGTTGAAGACCTCGAAGATGAAATTGCCGGACTTGAAACCCGCGTTGATAATTATATTCAGGAAGTTCAGTCAATTGAACGGCAACTCATGGACAAACAACTGGCTATCAAAGATTGCCAGACGCTGATCAAAAGGTATGAAGAACAGCAGAATAACGTCCGGAACAACCGCGAATACGACGCCCTTACCAAAGAAATCGAATTCCAGAACCTGGAAATCCAGCTATCTGAAAAACGCATCCGTGAATTCAATGCTCAGCTTGCCCTTCGTAAAGAAGAGATCGAAGAAGCTCAGCGGGTCCTGGCTGAACGGCACAATGACATCGATATCAAAAGGAATGAACTGACCGACATCGTAGCTGAAACCGAACTGGAAGAAAAAGAACTGATCCAGAAGTCCGACGAACACCAGAAAATGATCGAAGAACGTCTGCTCATTGCTTACAAGCGTATCCGGAAAAATGCAAGAAACGGGCTCGCTGTCGTTACTGTTGAGCGTGACGCTTGCGGCGGCTGCTTCAGCGCAATCCCGCCACAACGGCAACTGGATATCAAGCTGCATAAAAAAATCATCGTTTGTGAATATTGCGGCCGTATTTTAGTCGACAAAGAACTGGCCGACTCAGTCGAAATCTGAGAACATATCGTTCTAATACAAAATAGGGAGGTGTTGTATCTGCGACCCCTCCTTTTTTTTTCAGACATGAAGAATCTCATTATCCTGGTTATCCTGGCTTGTATATCCTTTTCGGTTTCAGCCGAAACCGGACTTAACTCAGCTTGCCAGTCTGCCTACCGGGATATTATCTGCCTCCGTTTTACCGATGCACAACAAAAAATTGCATTCGAAAAAAAACTGAACCCCGGCAACCCTCTTCCCTATCTGTTGGATAATTACATTGACTTCATCACCGCCATGATCAGTGAAGAAGACAAGGACTACAAACATCTCCGGGAAAACCGGGATATCCGTCTGCGATACCTGGCAGGAAGCGACAGGAATTCTCCTTGGTATCTTTACAGCCAGGCTGAAATATATCTCCAACTGGGTTTTGCAAGAGTCAAATTCGGAGAGTACATCAACGGCTCAATGGACATCAACAGAGCCTACCGCCTGCTGGAAAAGAATGCGACACGTTTCCCCTCATTCCTTCCTAACCAGGTCAGGCTCGGATTGTTGCACGCCCTGGTAGGTACAGTTCCCGACAAATACCGCTGGGCAGTCACGGCCCTCGATTTTAAAGGAACAATCCCTCAGGGGATCGGGGAACTCAGGCAGGCTTTCAAAGTGTGTTCCGTTAATGGCAACTACAACTTTCTGCTCCCGGAAACGGCATTCCTATTATCATTCGTCGCCGTAAACCTGTCGGGTGATAAAAAAGATGCAACCCGGCTTACTTCTGAATTTACCGGCCCGGCACTCAGAAAGTGGCTGGTCGATAGTCCGCTAATCAACTACTGCTACGCCAATCTTTCTATCAAAACAGGGAACAACGATCTGGCCATTGCGACTATGGCCTCCTGCAACAGAGGCGATGGACGTTATCCGTTCCATTTCCTGGACTATGTGCTGGGTGTGGCCAAACTCAACCGGCTTGACCATGACTCCTACCAATTACTGATGCGATTCGTCGGAAATTTCAGGGGGAAAAACTATATCCGTTCTGCCTATCAACACCTGGCCTGGTATTACCTCATCCAGGGTAATGAGGAGAAATATGGATTTTATATGAACCGCATCCTGCTAAGGGGATACAATGTGGTCGATAACGACCGGCAGGCTTTTAATGATGCAAAAAAGGGGATCCGGCCCGACCTCGATCTGCTCAAAGCCCGTCTTCTCTTCGATGGCGGTTACTTCGAACGATCCTGCCAGTCACTCACGGATTTTGCCTCCTCATCCAGGATCCGGGATCCCGGGCTGAATCTTGAATATGCTTACAGACTCGCCAGGGTTTACGATGAATGGGGCAGGAAACAGCTGGCCATCGATTGGTATTTAAAGACCATCCGCCTTGGAGAATCATCCACGGCCTATTATGCGGCCAATTCAGCTTTGCACCTGGGAATGATATATGAAAATTCTCACCAGTACAAGTTTGCAGCTTCCTACTACCGGAAATGCATGGATATGAAATTCGACGACTATAATTTCAGCATTACCCAGAAGGCAAAATCAGGGCTGAACAGGATCGGGCAAAAATAACCGGATCACCTATTTCCTGGGTTTATACTTAGAAGCCTGCAAAATTGCCTGCGAATCAACGTTACGCATCAACTCCTGCAATGTCACCGAAGGATTGGCCTTAACGTAAGCCCTTACGATCTTCCAGCCTACCCACTCACCAATACGACCGGGCGACTCACTCACCAGCCCGGATGTGAATGGAGCATCCACCATCATCTTACCCACTACCTTCGGATCACTGGAGAATAAAAGCTGGTTTCCCGCCAGGAAAGCCCACACCCTGCCTTCGTTCTGGTTGCACCACTCCAACTTCTCAGTCGTATATCCTATCTTATAGGTATCCTTTACATCCGGCAACAGAACGTCCATCAGATAAAGCCTCTTCCCCGCTGCAATCATATAGTCGAGCAGCGCCTGCCGGTTCTCATCAACCTTGACAATACTATCAGATATGGCCTTTACACAGGCCGGAAGGATATATTCCCGGCTGAATCGCTTGCTCATGTATTCCGGGATGCCCGCCTTGCTGTAAACAGGGTCACCTGCGCCCAGAAACAGATCCAAACTGATGGCTAATGCAGAATCGGCATAGATTACCGGTAATTCAACATCCAGACCTGAAACGTATGTATAAACCACAGGCAGTTTCCTGTCAGGGTAATATTTCTGCAACTGGTTAAAAACCGGCAATAATCCTGTTTTCAGAAACTCTGCATCGGGAAAGCGGACGGTGTCAAGGGCATACAACTGACGAATGTCAGGATCAGTTATATAATTGTATATTCTGAGCAGGTTCATGGTGTCCTTCCAGTCATTGCCAAGAAAAAACCGGAAATCAGGATATATCCGGTCCAGGCCCGTACGCAGGTCATCCGCGTTGAGATTGAAAAGGGCTTTCTCATAGCGACGGACAACGATTTCAGTTTTCCCGCCAGATTTCTTGTCACCGGCTGGCTTCGTATTGATCCCGGAATTGCAGGCACTCATGAAAACTAACCCTGTAAGCAGGGCACTAAGTAATCGGAACTTCATTAGCTGTATTCAGTTAGATAATTGTTTGCGGAGATAAGTCGCTTCAGGAGATCAGAGAAGCTTCAATCCAAGACTTACATTAAATATATTGTTCCTGAGATCAAAATCGCTCTTTCCGTCATACAGGTTATCAACGCCCAACTCATAACGGAGATCCAGCGTCAGGAAGAAAACATCGACTCCGGCCCCCATCTGCAACGACCAGTTCGTTTCCTTGATATCATCGGGTGACTGCAATGGCCAACTACTGATCACAGCGCTGGGCGAAAGCGTTTTGCCGGAAATAAAAGTCATTGTCGGGCCTGCCATCAGACGAATATTGCAAAAGCCGGCATCAATGGGCTTGATGCCGAAAAGTAAGGGTATGGTCACTGATTTCAGCTTGATAACCTGCCTTCCGAGGTTCTCTATCTTAAGCTCACCTCCCTTAATGACGTAATTAACCTCAGGTTGGAAATAAACTTTCTTCCCGATACGCATAAAAGCTCCGAATTGAAAAGCGCCCTGGGCATCCGAACGGATCGAATCAAAATCGGTGGTAAACCGGTTTGAATTGTACCCGATCTTGGGACCCAGACTGAAACCGGGTATTTGAGCATGAGCCAGGGAAACCAGAAAAAGAAATGGGATAATCGCTGAAAGCCGGTGCATATTCAGTTTTTTTCGAGACTAGAAAGTAACGTAGATCAAAGATAATTATTTTCTTTCACCAGCGTTGAAATATACCATATTGCTGTGTTGAGTAAATTAGTAGCATAGTGAACGCAATACCGCAAGTTTATCCGATCTTTGCATAATAATTCAATAATAATTACAAAAACCCTGCATAATGAAAACAAGAATCTTTCTCTTCACGTTTTTAATCCTTACAGGCCTTACATCCAACGCCCAATTCAAAAAATACACTTTTGGCCTGAAAGCAGCACCGCAGATTGCCTGGATGAAAGCCAACACGGACGATTATCAGGGAAATGGTGCAAAAATAGGCTTCTCCTGGGGATTTGTGAGCGAATTTGCCTTCTCCGAAAATCATTGCCTTGCTACAGGCTTCAATATCCTGTTCAACGGCGGCAACCTTAAGTATGAGGAACAAGATAATTCGGGTAATACAGGTACGTTAAGTCGTGCATACTCGGTAAAAAGCCTCGAAATCCCACTTACACTTAAAATGCGTACCAACGAAATGAACGGGCTCCGGTATTACGGTCAGATAGGTCTCGGAACCTCCTTCCGGTTTGGCGCCAAGGTGGAAGACGAATTTACTTTTATTGGCTTGCCAACTACCACTTACGATAAGGTCAACTACGACGATATCTCGTTCCTCCGTGAATCGCTGATCATTGGCCTGGGAGCTGAATATACCCTGGATGCAGGAACTACCCTTAGCGCAGGCCTCGCACTTAACAATGGCTTTACCGATATTCTTTCCGGAAAAAATAAACTGACCGGCAAAAAAGAAAAGGCCGCTCTTAATTTTGTCGAACTGAATGTGGCCGTTCTTTTCTGATCGTGCATGAGAATCGCCCTCGCTCAACTCAATTATACAATCGGCGATTTTGATCAAAATCGCCGCAAGATCATTGCAGCCATCCGGAAAGCCCGCGAGATGCAGGCTGATCTGGTCGTGTTTTCAGAATTATGTGTTTGCGGCTACCCGCCCCGTGACTTTCTGGAATTTGAAGACTTCATTCAGCGCTGCAACACCTCTGTTAAACTCATCTCTGAGGAATGCAGAGGCATAGCTGCAATCGTCGGGGCCCCTACTTTCAATCCGGTCGGTAAGGGAAAGAACCTGCTGAATTCAGCTCTGTTGCTCTCCGAAGGGGAAATAATCGGAGAAGCGCATAAAGCATTGCTCCCCAATTACGATATCTTTGATGAATACAGGTATTTTGAGCCGAACCGCGATTTCCGGCTGATCAGCTATAAAGGTTATCGCATCGCCCTCACAATCTGCGAAGATCTTTGGAATATCGGCCCCGATCCCCTGTATGTGCAGGCTCCTATGGAAGTCCTTGCAGCAGGCAACCCTCAGCTGTTGATCAATATCGCCGCTTCACCCTTCACATGGAATCAGGAATCCCTAAGAATGACCGTGCTCAGGAAGAATGTAGAGCAATATGGTCTTCCGCTGTTGTATGTTAACCACGTAGGCGCACAGACCGAATTGCTTTTCGACGGGAATTCGAAAGTAATTGATAGGCAAGGCCATCAGGTAGTAAAATTGAAGGCTTTCGAAGAAGACTTCACCGTCGTGGAATTCAGAGAAGATTCCGGCTCGCTCTGTCCTGTCGGAACCTCTTCCATTCCTGATGCCAGGGCTGATAAACCGGCCTTGATCCATGACGCACTGGTAATGGGGATCCGGGACTACTTCAGTAAGATGGGATTTTCCAGAGCGATCCTCGGCCTCTCAGGAGGTATCGATTCGGCAGTTACACTAGCCCTGGCCGTTAAAGCCCTGGGAGCCGAAAATGTACGATCCATACTCCTTCCTTCACGTTTCTCCTCCGAACATTCTGTCAACGATGCACGCCAACTGGCGGAAAACTTACACTCCCCTTATGACATCATCAGCATCGAAGATGGGTATCAGAGCATCCTCCGGACACTGTCACCTCAGTTTGCCGGGACCGAATTCAACATTACCGAAGAAAACATCCAGGCCAGGATACGCGGAGTGATCCTGATGGCCATGGCTAATAAGTTCGGGTATATCCTGCTGAATACCTCCAATAAAAGTGAAGCTGCGGTAGGCTATGGAACCCTTTATGGCGATATGTGCGGAGGATTGTCTGTATTGGGAGATGTTTATAAAACCGACGTATACCTGCTCGCAAAATATATTAATCGCGATAAGGAGTTGATACCGCTGAACTCAATCATCAAACCGCCCTCAGCAGAACTTCGGCCCGGTCAAAAAGACAGTGACTCATTGCCGGAATACTCAGTCCTCGACACCATCCTGTTCAGATATATTGAGGAGAGAGAAAGTCCTTCCGATATCATAGCTGCCGGTTTCGATCAGAAACTGGTTCAACGGATATTGGGAATGGTGAACAGAAATGAATGGAAAAGACAGCAAACCCCTCCAATTCTTCGTGTATCACCTAAAGCCTTCGGATCAGGACGAAGAATGCCGGTTGTTGGAAGGTATACTGAATCTTGACAGGTTTGCCCCAAGGGGGAGCCTGCCGGCTCGAAGCAAAGCTGATTAGATTCAGTAATACAGAGCAAGTTCCGAAGAGTAAATTTTGACCCGAAGGGTCCCCCTGGGGGCAAACCTGTTCAGCCGCAGTATACCTTTCCTGAACAACTAAATACTTTACCTGACTGCTGATAACAACTATGGGTATGGAATAACCTCCATACCCATAATACAGATTTACACCTCTTGGATGCCGGATTGACAATTATCGGCATGAACTCAGACTCCTCAAACCCGGATCAGAGATTCACCGCCTCTACTGACTTAATTTCAGGCAGTGCCTTGCGGACCGCATCTTCAACCCCGTTCTTCAGGGTCATCCTGCTGAAAGGACAGGATCCGCATGCACCCTGTAATTCCACATTAACAACATTGTCATCCGTTAGTTCGATAAAATGAATATCCCCGCCGTCCGCCTGTAAATAGGGCCGGATTTGGTCGATAACATTCTTCACTTTACTTTCAAGCACCTGGTTGGCTGCCATTTCATTTTGTTTTGAGTTAATACTTCAGCATTGAATACTATGCTGTACGTTGATGATTTAAGCCTTCACTTCCACTACTTTAGTAGGTTCCATGTTCGCATTGCGGATTGCAATACCGCGTGCAACATTTTCTGCCAGTTCCCTGAATGCCGCTGCAACGGGCGAAGTATCCGACAATGCAATAGGACTTCCCTTATCTCCTGAATCACAGATTCCCTGAACGATAGGTATCTGTCCGAGTAACGGTATCCCAACCTCTTCTGCATACTTCTTCCCGCCTTCCTTTCCGAACAGGTAGTACCTGTTTTCAGGAAGCTCAGCCGGCGTGAACCATGCCATATTTTCAACAAGGCCAAGAACCGGAACATTGATGTTATCTGTAACGAACATTCCGTAAGCCTTCCGTGCATCTGCCAGTGCAACCTCCTGCGGAGTGGTAACGATGGCTGCTCCTGTAACCGGTACCGACTGCACCAGGGTTAAATGGATGTCACCGGTTCCAGGAGGCATATCAATTACCAGGTAATCCAGTTCACCCCAATCGCCGCCTGTCAGCATCTGCGAAAGATAATTTGAAGCCATGGGGCCTCTCCATACCAGCGCTTTGGAAGGGTCAACGAAAAATCCGATGGAAAGCAACTTGATTCCATATTTTTCTACCGGGATCAGAATGGTCTTCCCATCTTCTTCCCGGGCCTGGGGCCTGGCATCCATCAAACCAAACATAAGAGGTACAGAAGGCCCGTAGATATCTGCATCCAACAGCCCCACACGTGCCCCCAGCTTCGACAGCGAAATGGCAAGATTGGCCGAAACAGTCGACTTCCCCACTCCGCCTTTCCCCGAAACCACGGCAATGATATTCTTTACCCCTTTCAACAGATTCGCATCATCCTTTCGCCTGCTGGTCGTCCGTGAACTGATTTCCACGTTCACATCGGCATAAGGATCAATTCTCGATTGAATCGCCCTGATACAATCGTTCTTCAGCTTATCTTTCAAAGGGCAGGCAGGAGTGGTCAGTACCAAACGAAAACGGATCTGGTTGCCCTTGATTTCGACATCCTCGATCATCTTTAACGATACCACATCACGGTTCAGATCAGGATCAATTACATTTTTCAATGCATCCAGTATCTGATCTTTAGTAATCTCCATACAGCAATGCTTATTTTTATTTAGAATGCGTAAAGATAGACTATTTAATCCAGATGGCGTTCAGGATTGTATGGAATTTTTCAGAGAAAATGCGTGAAACACACTCACAGCAGGGAAAGAGACGGATCCCAGAATTTGGCATTAAAATCAACAATCTGATCGCCGTCGCAAACAACACCTTCACTTTCGAGCAACTGACGCATGATATCAACACCTCCGAAATGCATCTTCCCGGTTAGCAAACCGTTCCTGTTCACAACCCTGTGTGCAGGGATTTCCCGCAGATCGTTATGGGATGCATTCATCGCCCAACCAACCATCCTGGCGGAACCGGCCGATCCCAGGTACTTTGCAACTGCCCCATAGGTGGTCACCCTGCCATAGGGCACCTGGCAAACAACATCATAAACGCGTTCAAAAAAGGAAGGAGCATCCATGCCGGCAATGGATCAGTGGACACCGGGGCCCATTCGGAACCGGAGATACTTGATGGTCAGTCCCTGCTCCAGCCACAGACTCTCGTAATGAGTCCGGACCTGCAGCACATCGTATATCTCAGTATCATCCGTTTGTTCGTAGATATTTTCAGTACTGAAGAGTAGTTCATGCCCGTCATCCTTTATAATATCAAGAGTGTACCGGAAAAGTGAATCATTGTCGGTCTTTAGATGTACTATTCCACCGGGCTTCAGAAACTTTTTGTACCGATCAAGGAACTGTCGGGAGGTGAACCGCTTCTTTGCCCGTGGACTATTCGGTTGTGGCTCTGGAAAAGTGATCCAGATTTCATCCACTTCTTCGGGGCCGAACAGTTGTGGCAAATTCTCTGCAAGGGCCCTGATAAATGCAACGTTAGGCAGATTGCCCTCTTGCGTTGTTTTGGCTCCGCGCCACATCCGGGCTCCTTTCTTGTCAACGCCAATGAAGTTTTTACCCGGATACTTCGTTGCCAGTCCAACAGTATATTCACCCTTTCCGCATCCGACTTCAAGGATCAGGGGATGATCATTGCGAAAATAATCGGTGGCCCATCTTCCCTGCATCGGAAATCCTACCTGCAACTCTTCCCAGGTGGGTTGAAAAAAATGAGTGAAAGTAGCATTCTCTGCGAACTTTAATAATTTTCGCTTTGCCAAAATGGATAAATTTTGAGAATGAGAACTATCTCTTTTGCATGATCCAGGCACTGGAATAGCCCCCCTGCCGGATGGACCTGAGTCCCATTACAGCCTCATCATGCGAAGCGAAACCCTGGATGCTCACCACAAACATACCAGTATTGGTGGTATCGATAATGGCTGCAGGAAAACCTTTATGAATGAGTTCCGATACCAGTCGTTCTGCATTGGAATGTTCCTTGAATGCCCCGCCGATAACAAAATACTGTTCCATACCGGCAGTTGGCAAATTCAGGTCGCCTGACCCGGGCACGCTGTTTTGCCTGATAGCCTGATACGATATAGCCGATGGGTTAAAATCAGGTAAGGCTTTACTCAGAATACCGGAAGGGGTTAAGATGCCGGCGTCCTGTACAGGATCAGTATATGGAATGCTGGCAACCTCAGCAGGGTCAGTTTTGGAAATAACAGACTCTTCTTTTAAGGATGAGTAAATTCCGGAATAATTACTGACGTATCGGTTGATCGAATCTGTATTCAGAGATCCCCAAAGTATGAGACCGATAAAGGGGGCAATAACTGCTGCCCATTTGAACGTCTCAGGAATTAAATACTTCACCCTCGCAGGCCATGGCTGAACACGCGGAGGACGTACCTCAGCGTTATCCGGCAGACGAACAGCATCCTTTGCAATAAAAGATGTCAGGCCAAATGCATCACCAAGAAAATTGATACGGTTGGCTGCTTCAAATTGAAGGTTACCCTCCGGATTAATCCTGATACATCCAACTTCTGGCAATTCAATAGCCTTACCCTTTCGTAAAAGGTCATACCCATCATCCACCCATAAACGGATCCTTCCAAGTGCCTCTTTGTATGAAATCTGTTCGTTCCGGGCAACGAAATCAGCTAAAATACCATCATTGCCCGACAGACCTGCATTAAAGGCTATCTGGCAGGATGGAGGGAAAAACCGGTTTGTTTCATTATCGATCCTTGCAGGCAGATAATTAGTCAGGAATCCGCCTAAACCGGGGATGATAACACATTCGTGACGATGTAATAACTCGGAAATGTATTGGGATTTCATATCAGGGAAATCTCTCAGCTTTCAACTGCGAATATAGGGACAGATATAGATTCTTACCCTATTTTGTTAGTAAGTTTTAATAAATCTTCAGGCGTGTCAATGGCTATAGATTCATGTTCTGTTATTACAACACTGATTCTGAATCCATTCTCCAGCCAGCGCAATTGCTCGAGCGACTCGACTGTTTCTAGTGAGCCTGCAGGAAGTTTTACGATTTCTTTCAGAACATCAGTCCTGTATGCATACAATCCAATATGCTTATAATGAATGCCTTGTAAAAGCCATTCTTCTGCAGGAATGTCCCGTAAGTGAGGGATTGTAGCCCGGCTGAAATATAGGGCGTTTTGTTGCTGATCCATCACCACTTTAACCACGTTGGGATTGAGCAACTCATTGTCCCGGATGATCTTCATGGCAAGAGTCCCGATTTGCGTTTCGGGTTTACGGAAGCATTGGATCAGCCTGTCAATCTGACCAGGATCCAGCATAGGCTCATCACCCTGAATATTGACAACTACCGGGTACTCTTCACCAGATAATTCCAGTATCTCCAATACTTCTCCTATCCTTTCCGTTCCTGACCGGTGATGAGTAGAGGTCATTATTACCTCTCCTCCAAAATCCCTGACATGCGAACAGATACGATCATCATCGGTAGCAACAACGACCCGGGAAAGGCCTGCAGACCCGGAGGCCTGCTCGTACACACGCCGGATCATACTTTTACCGTCAATCTGAACCAAAGGTTTGCCGGGGAACCTGGTGGATCCATACCGTGCAGGTATTACTCCGAGCGCTGAATACTCCTTGTTGCTCATTTTTCGGATAAGTCTAAAGTGAACAGAATACCTCGGCAGAATGTATTTCTCCTTCGGGATCCAGCCCGATATTCATAGTATAGATTAATACGCCCGTGCAAAAAGTACGCGTTGAGTTGAAGGCTTTCCGCTGAATATACAGGTCCCTGTTTCCTTGGGATTATTCAAAGGAATGACCCGGATCGTAGCTTTCGACTCCTCTTTGATACGCTGCTCTGTTTCAGGGGTCCCGTCCCAGTGTGCCGAAACAAATCCTCCGGTGGTATCAAGGATACGGTTGAATTCCTCCCAGGTGTCAGCCTTGTAAATGTTATTCTCCCTGAAAGCCAGTGCCTTCTGGAACAGATTTTCCTGAATACTGCCAAGGAGGTTCTCAACTTTGATGTCAATATCTGTCAGTTGATACACACTCTTTTCCAGCGTATCCCGCCGGGCAACTTCCACGGTCCCGTTCTCAATATCCCGGGGTCCAATAGCTAAACGAACCGGAACTCCCTTGAATTCATACTCATTGAACTTCCAACCGGGCTTGAAGGTATCACGGTCATCATACTTAACAGAAATTCCCCGGGCCTTCAAAGCTGACATGATCTCCCGGGCCCTTGCAGAGATTGCCTCCAGTTGGTCGGAAGTCTTATAAATCGGAATAATTACTACCTGCGTCGGAGCTAACTTTGGAGGAAGCACAAGACCATGGTCATCGGAGTGCGACATTACCAGAGCCCCCATCAACCTCGTTGATACACCCCACGAAGTTGCCCACACATATTCCAGTTTGTTTTCTTTGCTCAGGAACTGCACATCAAAAGCCTTGGCAAAATTCTGCCCTAGAAAGTGAGAAGTCCCGGCCTGAAGCGCTTTACCATCCTGCATGAGAGCTTCGATGCAATAGGTCTCCAACGCTCCTGCAAACCTTTCATTAGGCGATTTGAGCCCGCGGATCACCGGAATGGCCATAAACTTCTCGGCAAACTGTGCATAAACATTCAGCATTCTTTCAGCTTCTTCGATAGCCTCAGCTTCAGTTGCATGTGCGGTATGCCCTTCCTGCCATAGAAACTCTGCTGTGCGCAGGAAGAGACGTGTGCGCATCTCCCACCTCACAACATTGGCCCACTGGTTAACAAGTATGGGCAGATCCCTGTATGATTGTATCCAGGTTCGATAGGTATCCCAAATAATCGTCTCCGAAGTAGGCCTTACAATCAACTCTTCTTCAAGCTTTGCTTCCGGATCTACCACCACTCCCCTGCCATCAGGAGAGTTCTTCAGACGATAATGAGTAACAACTGCACATTCCTTTGCAAATCCCTCCACATGAGAAGCCTCTTTGCTAAAAAAGGATTTGGGAATGAAAAGGGGGAAATAGGCGTTCTGATGGCCGGTTTCCTTGAACATCCGGTCCAGTTCGGCTTGCATTTTCTC
This sequence comes from uncultured Lentimicrobiaceae bacterium, assembly GCA_964544545.1. Classification (GTDB taxonomy): domain Bacteria; phylum Bacteroidota; class Bacteroidia; order Bacteroidales; family UBA4417; genus UBA4417. The sequence continues at coordinate 17,772 of CAZJCG010000039.1, forward strand.
CCATATAGCATACCCATATGGCTTAATGACCATACAACCTCTTACGGCTGAATTCTCAGCCAGATCCGCCTTGATTACGAGATCGTTGTACCACTGCGAGTAGTTTTCTTCCCTTGATGCAAAATCTTTAGCCATGACTTAGGAAATGGTATAATTATTGCTGTAATTTGTAGCTACGTTTGCCGGCAAAATTAATAAAAAATAGGCAGCACGCACCCCAAACAAACAGGCTATCCAGTACAGCCTCACTAAAACCAAGGAGGGAGATATGAAATCCTACATCCGCTTCAGTTTATCCGGCTTGATGCTCATTATGGCAACCCTTGCTTTTGGGCAGGCGAATAATTATGACGATGTTTATTATTCACCCAAAAATAGCAAGCCCGATAATCATTCAATGGTTGTAAAACCGCTCAAAGTTGACGACAATCAAAAGTCCGAAGACATTTCAGCTCCGGACCAGGGCGAGCAATCCGGCGGCCAGTTTACGGATTCAGAGGCAGCCGTTATTGATACTGGATATGATTCCGTTGCACAACCTGAAAGTTCGGGAAACACCAATATCACCAATAACTTCTATGGGGACGACTACTATGATTATGCGTATTCCGCACGCCTCCGGAGGTTCCACAACGATTGCTTCTATAACAATTATTATTCCGACTTCTACACCAATTCCTACTGGTATGATTATGACCCCTGGAATTGGGGAATGAGCATTTACATGGGATATAACTGGTGGTACCCATCCTATTATTCAAGATGGTACATGCCCTGGTACTCTTGGGGCTATTCCAGCTGGTGGGATCCCTACCCATATTACGGATGGGGAGGATTCGGCTACAGCTACTATGCCGGTTACTGGAACGGATTCTACGACGGATACTGGAATGGAATGTATCATGGAGATTGGGGCCATAACTATTACTACAACAGCTACGATGATAATTCGCACTACTATGGTCGCAGGAGAAGCGTAGGGAACTCCGGCAGCTTCGCATCAAGCAGGAGAGATATGAGCTTCTCTGAAAAATACGAAGCCAGTATCGCCAGAGAGCGTAACGGAAACCTCCGGAATTCCGTTCGAAATACCGACTATGCTTCTGCCAGAAGATCAGGCACCGAACAAGGCACAAGGCAGTCTTCAATAAACGAAGGAAATACAAACCAGCGAAATACCGGAACACAGGTTCGTACAACCCCGGGGACTGGTAACCAGAATCCTGCAGTAAACAGACAGCAACAAAAACCTACGCGCTATACTTATCAGGGTACAAGAACCCGGAACTACAATTCCACAAATGAAGGAACCAGAAACCAGGGAAATATTCAGCCTTATAGTTCACCTTCATACTCCAAACCCCGCTCAGGACAAGAATATACTTCACCGAAATACCGGAATACCACCCCTGCAACAGGGAATCAAGGCACCTATAACAGGCCATCATCCGGAAGCAATACTCAATCCCCGGCCCGTCAGGATAACAAGCCCAATGTAACTCCTCAAAATAATCCCAACCGGAGTACAACTCAGCCTGGCAACAGCAGGAATACATACTCTGTCCCTAAACGTACGACCCAGAGCGGCTCCAGCCCATCGACTCCGACCTACTCTGCTCCATCCAGGTCGAATGACAATTATTCGCCCAGCCGGAATTCCAACTCCTATTCGACACCATCAAGGTCCAGCGATTATTCAAGCCCCTCGCGCTCGAGTGGCAGTTATTCAGCCCCAAGCCGCTCAAGTGAGAGTTCAAGTCCTTCAAGAAGCAACAGTTCTTCAGGCTCCAGTTCGGGTCGCAGAAGATAAAAGCATTCTTGTCATACTAGCAATAACTAGTCTTTGAAAACCTGCATCCTGCTGAATAGTAATTGTACTATTGTTCTGTCGGTATGCAGGTTTTTTTCAACCATTAAATTCATCCAATCATGAAAAAGATAATTCCAGGCATTGTTTTTACATTGTTCGCCTTAGTTGGGTACTCCCAAAATGCCACTGATGCATTGAGATATTCTTTCGTTTCCTACGAAGGAACCGCCAGGTTTTCAGGACTTTCAGGCGCTTATGGTGCCATTGGCGCCGATTTTTCGAGCCTGAGCCAAAACCCGGCAGGTATTGCACTTTACCGGAAATCGGAATTCACGATAACTCCCGGTTTTTTTTCATCCTCATCCAAGTCATCATTCTTCAATGAATCCAGTAAGGATTACCGTACCAATTTATCACTCAGGAATGTGGGTATGGTTTTCGCCCAGGTAAAAAATGAAGATGATCCGAACAAGCTTCTTAAAGGCCTTCAATTCGGATTTGGATTGAACCAGCTGGCCAATTTCAATAACCGTATCGTGATTGAAGGGTTTAATACCGAGAATTCCCTACTCGGCGAATATGCCGGTAATGCCAACAACGGAGGGAATCCAATCAATCTGGATGCACTCGATCCATTTTCAACATTACAGGCCTACAATACCAACCTTTTGGTTTTCGATTCTGCAGATGCTTATTACTGGGTCGATATGCCTGAGGGGAATGTTCTTCAACGAAAAACTATACAGACACTCGGCACCTCCAGGGAGATGCTTCTTAGTGGTGGCGCCAATTTCGGCAATAAGCTTTATCTGGGAATAAGTTTTGCATTCCCAAGCCTCAGGTATGAGGAGGAAAGTAACTTTTCGGAGCAGGACAGTAAAGGGCTGAGTTCCAATGCCGATCCTTCATATAACTTTGATGCCGTTAAGCGTTCGGAATACCTCTTAACACGGGGAAGCGGATTCAATATGAAGTTCGGGTTTATATATAAACCTTTAGAATTCCTGAGAATTGGCGGGGCGTTTCACACCCCGACCACCTATAACCTGACAGATGAGTGGAATTCTTCCATGGTCTCCTACTTTGAGAACGGCTCCAGGTATTCCGATGACTCTCCTGATGGAACCTATGATTATCGCATTACAACCCCGATGCGCGTTATCGGGAGTCTGGCCCTGGTTTCAAAATATGGCCTCATTAGTGCTGATTACGAATATGTTGACTATTCAACCGCAAGGATGCGTGCCGATGGCGATGACTTTTTTGATGTAAATGAAATTGTCAGAAATGAGTTGGGACAGGCCAATAATATCCGGATCGGTGCTGAAGTGAAACTGAACATCATTACGCTTCGGGCGGGCACCAGCTATTATGGCTCTCCTTACCAGGATTCATCCACCCGCGGGGCCAGGATGGGATATTCTGCCGGCCTGGGCATCAGAGAAAAAGGGTACTTCATGGACTTCGCCTTCAACCATGTAGAATCCAAGGATGATCTCTATCTGTATGGAAGCACTTTTTCCGCCAACACGTATAAATCTAACAGGTTTATGATGACCCTCGGGTTAAGGTTCTGAAAGTATGCTTGCCATTTCCTGGCCAGCCCGGGGTGGAATCTGAATGTATTGTAGGGGAGTATTGTATCTTTGCCGGAATACTACAAATTTCAGGCATCTATGACTGTGAACATCCCTGAAACGGGCCGTAAAAGGATCGTTATTGCCGGAGGTGGATTTGCCGGCTTAAAGCTGGTAAGCAAATTACGTGGTTCAGAGTTTCAGGTCATTCTGATTGACAGAAATAACTACCACCAGTTTCAGCCCTTGTTCTATCAGGTGGCAACAGCAGGTCTGGAACCAAGCGCAATATCATTTCCCTTCCGCAAAGTGTTTCAGAATTCCCGGAATACTTTTATCCGAATCGGTGAAATTCTCTCGGTAAATCCGAATCAACAGATTGTCTCAACTTCTCTGGGGGATATTCGATATGATTATCTGGTGATAGCCTTAGGCGCTGATACTAATTTTTTTGGAATGAAAAGCATTAGCGAACATGCCATTCCGATGAAATCGGTCAGTGAAGCACTCTCCTTAAGAAACCGCATCCTGCAAAACTTTGAAGACGCATTGACCTGCCGGGACCCGGTGTTACTGAAGGGACTCATGACCATTGTCGTTGTCGGGGGCGGTCCCACAGGCGTAGAAGTTTCAGGCACCCTTGCAGAGATGAAGAAATATATTCTTCCAAAAGACTATCCTGAACTTGATTTCGGCAGGATGGAAATTCACCTTATCGAAGCCGGAAGCAGGCTACTCGCCGGAATGAGTCCTGAATCCTCGTCAAAAGCAGAAAATTATTTGAAGAAACTCGGCGTCAAAGTCACCACCAACGCCCAGGTTAGCAATTACGATGGAAACGTTGTGGATATCCATAATGGTAACTCGATACGCTCCAAAACATTAGTCTGGGCCGCAGGGATTACCGGCATAAGGATTAATGGAATCCCATCGGATGCAATGACCCGTGGCAACCGGATCAAGGTCGACAGATTCAACAGGGTTGAAGGATTCGGGAACATATTTGCATTGGGAGATATAGCCTGTATGGTGGAACCGTCATATCCCAATGGACATCCTCAGGTTGCCCAGCCTGCCATTCAGCAGGCAAAACTGCTGGCAAAAAACATCCTCCGTCTGAGATCAGGCAAACCCTTGAAAGAATTCAGCTATACCGATAAAGGTTCAATGGCTACCGTGGGCAGAAACCTCGCAGTAGTAGAACTTCCATTTATCAGGTTTCATGGCTTTATTGCATGGCTCACATGGATGTTCGTTCACCTGATGGCAATTGTCGGAATTAAGAACAGATTGCTTATCTTTATAAACTGGTTCTGGAATTATGTTACCTACGACCAGTCATTAAGACTTATTATCAAACCGAAGCCTAAGCAACAGGGTTAAGCAGTTATCAATATTATAATCTTGAAATGTTATTATCAGCTGACTCTTTATACTATCAACTTCATACTGGTGAATCAGTCGAAATATTGAGGTAATTGCATTCGTAATTCAAGAAGCTTCAGAATTTGCTGTTTTTCCTTATTTGAATATACACTCCAGTTTGCAATCTCGTCAAGTTTTCGGAAGCAACCAACGCATTTGCCTTTCTCATCCAGGGTACATACATTTCTGCACGGGGACTTTACTGCTTTTTCATGACCTTCTCTCTGATCCGCTATCATTGCATATGAATTTCTGATAAAAACCAATTATTCATTAATATGTTCAATCCCGCAAAGTAACTCATTTTTCATATTAACCTTAACAATCTATAAGTATGCTGGTGAAATCTTTCGGCTGTGCCATCCAGGGCATCTCAGCCACAACCATTACCATTGAGGTCAATGTTGACCAGGGAATTCAGTTTTCGATGGTAGGTCTTCCCGATAATGCTGTCAGGGAAAGCCACCAACGGATCGAAGCAGCTTTGATCAATATCGGCTACAAAATCCCTCACAAGAAGGTGACTATTAACATGGCTCCAGCCGATATACGGAAAGAGGGATCTGCATACGATCTTCCTATCGCAGTTGGAATACTGGCGGCTTCTGAACAGCTGCAAACCGGGTTGCTCGAAAAATATATCATCATGGGTGAATTGTCGCTCGATGGCGGTTTGCAACCGATCAGGGGAGCATTACCCATTGCAATCGAAGCCCGTGATAAAGGTTTTACCGGATTTATACTTCCCAAATCCAATGCTCATGAAGCAGCAATCGTAAATAACATTGAAGTATTGGGGGCAGATAATATCAGCGAAGTGATCGGTTTTCTCGAAGGGAGTATGACCCTGAAGCCGGAAATCGTAAATACTCAGGAAGAATTCTATTCACATTTGAATGAGTATGAATTCGACTTTTCCGAAGTTAAAGGCCAGGAGAACATAAAAAGAGCGCTTGAAATCGCCGCTGCCGGGGGGCATAATGTAATTCTCATCGGACCACCGGGATCGGGCAAAACTATGCTTGCCAAGCGTATCCCGTCAATCCTGCCTCCCCTGAATCTGCAGGAAGCATTAGAGACAACCAAAATACACTCTGTGGCAGGTAAAAAAGATCCCGAAACAGCACTAATCTCTGTAAGACCATTCAGAAATCCTCACCATACAATTAGCGACGTGGCCCTTGTTGGTGGAGGGGGTAACCCACAACCCGGGGAAATTTCGCTTGCCAATAACGGGGTGTTGTTCCTGGATGAATTGCCGGAATTCAAGCGAACCGTCCTGGAGGTACTGCGCCAGCCGCTCGAAGACCGGGTGGTCACCATTTCCAGGGCTAAATTTTCGGTTACATATCCTGCCAGTTTCATGCTCATTGCTGCGATGAATCCCTGTCCATGCGGGTATTATAATCATCCGGAGAAAGAATGCGTCTGCGGACCAGGCATAGTGCAGAAATACCTGAATAAAATCAGCGGTCCCCTGCTCGATCGGATTGATATACATGTGGAAGTCGTCCCTGTACCATTCCGTGAGTTATCCAGTATACGCCCATCCGAAAAAAGTGAAAACATCCGGGAAAGAGTCGTAAAAGCCAGGCAAATTCAGGAGAAACGTTTCAGTGACGCCCGTGGAATCTATTGCAACGCTCAGATCAGCAGCAAACTGCTTCGTAATTATTGCCAGATCAAAGAAGAAGGTCAGATACTACTTAGAAATGCCATGGAAAAGCTGAATCTTTCAGCCCGGGCTTACGACCGGATACTGAAAGTGGCCAGGACCATTGCCGATCTTGATCAGAGTATGGATATCCATACTGAACACCTCGCGGAAGCTATCCATTACCGAAGCCTGGACCGGGAAAACTGGGGAGGATAGTATGAGATCCGTAAAATCAGGATGCATCACCAGAAAAATCCTAAGTTCTCCAGGCTTGTAAGAACAGTATCAATCGTAAACCGGATGACCGAAATCCATTACCTGCAACTTCCAGGGATCGTGAATTTTGAATCTGCGGACAACGAACAGCCGCGATAAACCACTAACAACCAGCATAGTTCCATTAACCAGCAGGATGTCTTCATTCAGGATCGGACTTTGACCGGTAATAACATTGCCGAGAATGCTCATCGGGAGATAGACTCCCAGAATGACTGTTCCGGCAGCGGCCGCCTGCCGCAAAAAAGGCCTCACCCGGTAAATAGTTGCAATATCACTTACAGAAATGCGACCATATTTCCCAATTTCGAGCGTGCTGTCGTTCAGAACAGTAATGTATCCTGTAACCTTCCTGTCGGTACGCTTATCCTTCAGCGTAATTTTATCTCCAACCTGATAAAAGAAATGTCTGTTACTGCCAGGTTTGGACAATACCAGGTTTGGCTGTGCATCCAACAACAGAGGACACAGCATCAAAAACAGCATGACAACGATTATAGGATACTTGAACATGACAACAGGATCCTTGATTCCAATAACAAATGTAATTTATAACGCCCGCACTTCCTGTTAAAAACTCTTAAAGTAACAGGAATTATTATCTTCTGCCGGTTATTCAACAAGAACAAATATTGCGAAATTTGCTTTTAACGAAATTTACACTGATGAAGATATCCAGGTTCCTGATTGTTAGTGCAGCCAGTGCGCTAATGCTGATGTTTGCATGCACTCCCAATGCAAGAGAAAAGGTAAAAATCGCCGGCAGGCTGGCTAATTCTGCGAATACGAAACTACTCGTCTTCGAGATATTACCGGACAGTACATTTCTGGCCGATTCGGTCAATACCGATGAAAATGGCAGCTTTTCCCTGATTACCGAACCGGTCGACAATAACTTCCTGCTAATCCGAAGAGATGCAAAAAACTATGTCACATTGATTGCCAGCAAAGGCGAATCTATTGTGATTGAAGGAGACGGAGAAAACCTGATCAAGACCTGTGATATAAAAGGCTCTCCGGAATCATCTATTCTGATGGGATTCAATAAGAAATTGGCTTACGCTGACAGTAAATTAGATTCCCTGCGTGAAATATTCAATAACAGTCAATCCTATAAAAACTTCCCTGAGATCAAGAGAAGCCTGGATTCTACCTTTTCTCTGATTTTTGAGGATTTCCGCAAGGAAACCATCGAATACCTTCAACAACACAAGTCATCGTTGGCATCCCTGCTGATCCTTGACCGTTCACTGGGTCATATTCCATTAGTAAGCAAGGAAACCGATTTCGACTTATATACATCCGTCGATAGTTGTCTGTGGCCAAAATATCGCGACAATAAACATGTCATCGTTTTTCATACCAATATTGAGCAGTATAAAAAACGAAAGGCAACTGAAGCGAGTAAGAATGAGAAGCTGGCTGTTGGTATGCCTGCGCCGGAGATCCGGTTACCGGATGCATCTGGCAAGACTCATTCACTGAAGGCATCCCTTTCGGATTATACTCTGGTATGTTTTTGGGCCTCCTGGAATGCCCCGTGCAGGAAACTAAACCAGGAACTTGCAGGCATATACGGAGATTTCCATTCGAAGGGATTCACCATTTTTTCAGTTTCAATTGATCCTAACCGGGCCCAGTGGATAGATGCATACCGACAAGATAAGGCTGTCTGGATCCAGGTTAATGACAGCGCAGGATTAAACTCCGAAACAGCAAAAAAATACAAGGTGGGAAGTATTCCTTCAACCTTCCTTCTGGACCGCTCAGGCAAGATCATAGCTTTAAATCCTGCTATCCAGGACCTCAAAGCCCTCCTGATAGGGAAAAAATAATCCAAAGGTGTTTTATCGAATCACAATTTAAAGACCCATGATCTATTTTGCCAGCGATTTTCACCTGGGCATTCCCGACAGGCCAGGCAGTCTCGAGAGAGAGAAAATGCTAGTCAACTGGCTTGAACAGGTGAAAGACGATGCTACTGCCATTTACCTCATGGGAGACCTGTTTGATTTCTGGTTCGAATATAAATCAGTTGTTCCCAAAGGATATACACGACTGTTTGGTAAACTGTCCGAGATAACCGACGCAGGGATTGAGGTACATCTTTTCCGGGGGAATCATGACATCTGGGCTTTCGATTACCTGCAATCCGAGATCGGTGTGAAATTACACCGGGCATCGGAAATTACTATTCTGGGGAATCGCAAGTTCTTCCTATCGCATGGCGATGGTATCGGCCCCGGCGACGCAGGGTATAAATTCCTTAAAAAGGTCTTCGAATGCCGGCTGAACCAGTTTTTATACCGATGGATACATCCCGATATCGGTACGCGTCTGGGCGCTTATTTTTCCAGAAGGAGCAGACTGACAAAAATATTGAGGGAAGGTGTGGAAATGAAGAGAAGCAACCAACTGGCCAAAGAGCCAATCGTAATCTTCAGTACTGAAAAAGCAGTCCAGGATCCCTCAATTGATTATTTCGTTTTTGGACACGTCCATAGTCCCGAAATTCTGAAAGTATCTGAAACAGCCTCCTGTGTTATCCTGGGCGACTGGGTTCAGCATTTCACATTTGCCAGTTTCGATGGAGATACATTAGAACTGAAGAAATTTAAAGCCTGATGCTTTAGGTCTGAAAACTGGCAGCACAGCTGGCAACACTCTCCTTCTAAAATTTATATTGTGCCCTGATCGTCAAAAGGTTATCTTTTAGATCTTTAGTGTATCCTTTAACATTACTGCTGGTTTCATTTTTCGTTATCTCATAATACAGGGTCAGCCGAAGGTTCGGATTCAGATCGTTGAAATATCCAAATCCGAATGTACGATATGCCAGATCCGTATTCCCGGTGGCAGTATAAGCAGCGGACTTTAGTCCTATTCTGTCAGCATCGGTATCGGTGTTGGGATCCAGGTAATCAAACTTGAAAACAACTGAGTGCTTCGTGTTGGGTATTGTGTGAATCAGGTAAACGACTGCACCAGAAAAATTCCTGATATAAACGGGTGATTCCAACAGAGCAGTTGGACTTATGGATGATTTTGCCGTACCGGGCTGTTTCCCGACGATATAATCGGCACGCAATGTAGTGACACCGATACCCGACTTTATTGCCAGTTGGCCATCAAATCCTAAATACCTGCGTTCAAGATAGTTACCTTTCAAACTATCCAGATTCATTTGCCCGAATGCAGGAGTCCCGTCGAAAACATCCATTTCGAAGGCCTTCAGACTTTGAGGGAGAAATACTGACCCGTTATAATACGATACGCCAGCTCCCCAGTTAATTGTCTTATTGTCATTAACACTGTATCCGATCCTTCCGATGAAATCGAGTTTATCATCCGTTTCGGAAGCAGTTCCGTTACCATTAAAAAGACCGGCTTCTATTTTTAACGGATGTAGTTTTGACTTTTCAGGGAGCTGAAAGGTGAGTGACGCGCCCAGATCCCTTTCGCCCGGAAACAACGACTGCACAACCCTTGATAATTCAGGGCTTTCGCGTTTATTGGTCGCATAAGACAACTCATAGCCAAAGGGACGGAAAAATAGTCCGGCAGTAAGACTTAAGGTATTCCACCAGGGTTCCTTTACTGTTAAATAAGCATCTCTGACGCCAAATCCCTTTTCATTTACATTGAACTGAAGGACATAAGTCGAGAGTTTCCCCGTATACGCTATCTTGAGATATCCGCGCCTGACCATGAACCGCTGGGATGAAACGGAAGGGAAGTCTCCCCCATTGAAGGTCTTGATTCCTGCGGTGTCGGCTTTCTGATACTGGGCCTGGATGTAACCGGATATCTTGATCTTCTCAAGCGCCTGTACAGTTTTTGATATTTTCTGAACCTGAACCGCAAGAGAATCATTTGCATTGGCTGATTTCTGCTGGGCATAGGCCGGGTAAAGAAAGAATATACCCAGCACGGGCAGTAACGCCACCTTGACATTTCGCATGAGAATAAAATCTTGTAAATTATACTATTTGTTAAGTTTAGCCTTTTCTGTAATGATCTGCTGCTCTTTCAACTGGACGTAACCGGCCTGATTAACATATTGCTGGCCTTCGGTAAGTATCCATTCAAGAAATTCACGAACGGCTTTTTTCTCAGGAGCTCCCTTCGAAATAAGGTAAAGATCCCTTGCCGGCGGCGAAGGATATATGCCATCGCGAATGGCGCCCATAATTGAATCAAGAGTTGAATAAAAGCTTTCATCCGAATCGATCCGCCCGTTACCGTTCAGGTCAATCGGAAGCACCTGAAGCCCCGGGTAGTTTTTACGGCTGTTAATATCATAGGCATAGATAACATTGTTATATCCAAGGCCAAGTTTATCCTTCTTTACTGCATCAGCCATGCCGGGATCCCCAAACACTCCTACTCCTTCTATACTTTCCTGGTTTTTGCCGAGGAATTTACCCCACATCTCAGCAGCCCCGCATGCATCAGACCTTGTATAAATGTTGAGTTTATCTGAGCCTCCTGTTCCTATAAGTTCATTCCATGTTCCGTATTTTTTATCGATAAAAATGCCGATGAACTCATCTTTCTTTACCCCCCTTTGCTTCAATGTGGCCAGGTAAGGATTATCAGTATTGATCATAGGAACAACAGCATCCCTCGCAACTGCAAGGTTCCAGGCGCCTTTTGTTGTCTCTTCCGTTGAAACGGACCGCGAAAACATAGCCAGGTCAACCATTCCGGATAGCACGTCCGTCATGCCTTTGCCTGCACCGCCTGCAGAAACATCGATCGTGACCTCAGGGTGAAGTTTCTGATATTCCTCAGCCCACTTCACTGTCAAAGGATAAAGCGCGAATGCTCCCGAAATGGAAATGGTCTTCTGTGATGACTTCTGACTGCACGAGGTTGGTACAGTCATGACAATGAACACCGGCATCAACAACCCGGCTATAAGAGTAAGTATCCTTTTCATCATTTTCTGTTTTTATGCAACAAATTTATACTATATATACATCGGATTAACGTACATTTGCTGAAAGAACACAGATAGGGATATGAAATATTTCAGGTTTCAATGAGAAATTTTTAATTACATGTCGGATAGTCTTCACAGGCATTACGATTGCAACTATTGCACTTTCAGAACATTAAGCTGTAAGGCAGTGACCTCGGAAGAATTTGAACTGGTCCGGAGATCATCCCAGCAACTGATCTTCAGGAAAGGAGAAACATTGTTGAAACAAGGTGCAAAAGCTTCCAACCTGGTTTACCTTCATAAAGGAATTGTTAAGTTCAATTATGAGAACGAAGCCGGGAAAAATGTCATATTAACCATCATTTCAGGTCCGATCCTGTTAGGGGGTGCCAACCTCTTTTTTAAAGAGGTAAATCTATTCTCCCTGATAGCTATGGAAGAATGCCAGGCATGTCTTATCGACAGCATGGCCATGAAAAGGTTGTTACTGAATAATGGAAAGTACTCCGTAATGATGTTTGAAGAATCAACAGAAATGTTCCGTTCAGCCATATTCAATTTTATCAGTCTTACCAATAAACAGGTGAACGGTCGTATTGCTGACATATTGATATATCTCTCGACTAATGTATATCATAGTAATAAGTTCACCCTGGCCTTCACCAAGAAAGAGATTTCGGAATTTGCCGCCTGTTCGCACGAAAATGTGATTACAACCTTATCCAGGATGAACAAAGAGGGCTTCATCAAACTGGAAGGAAAAACACTGGAAATAACAGATGTATCCAGACTGAAAGAAATCAGCCGGTACTGGTAAACGCTTAACAATCCATTATACTATGTTGTCATTGAAAACCCGATACGCGATGCTTGCTCTGATTAAACTCGCCAGAGATGCTGAGAAGGGTGCGATCATGATCAGCGAGATAGCCCGTTCAGAGCGGATACCGCAACGTTACTTAGAAGCTATATTGCTTGATCTAAAGAAACTTGGAATGCTTGGAAGCAAACTGGGCAAGTCGGGAGGTTACTACCTCATCCGCAGACCGGAGGAAATTGACCTGTCGCAGATTGTCCGTCATTTTGAAGGACCTATCGCTCTGGTTTCGTGTGTATCAGAAAAAGCTTACCAACCCTGTGAGTTCTGTCAGGATGAATCAAATTGCAGTTTGCGTAAAGTATTTAAAGATATTCGTGACTACTCTTATCACAAACTCCAAATGACCACCCTGAAAGATCTGATAACTGCAGATTATGATAAATGATCCTGAATTATACCCATATTCCTGATTTTGGCATGGTTCCTGATAAATTCAAGCCACTGTTTTTCATAAAACAAGAGATATTTCAATCATTTTTACTCATTAATCCTCCACAGATATGAAAACGAAAATAAGTGCCTTAGTTGTCATTGTCGCCGCAGTTCTGACCTGGTACGGTTGCGGCAAGGAAGGTCCGGCCGGACGCGACGGCCTTGACGGACTAGATGGACGAGATGGAAACGCCAATGTGATCTATTCTCCCTGGTATACACCTAACGCATGGAATGGTCAGACGGGCGATTGGTACTTCGATGTTGCCAACTCCGAGATCAGCCAGGATGTTGTCGAAGCAGGAGTGATCCTGGCTTATGTCAGCCTTCCGGGTGATCTTTACCCTGCAGCCGTGCGACCACTTCCTGCTTATGCAATAGGTGCAAACTGGGATTTCCTGATCCCTGATTATGGCCAGATAGAATTCACATCCGACGCCTTAACCCGCCCCGGAACCACCGGTTATTATTTCCGGTTTGTGATCATCCCCTCCAATATCGCATTGAAATCAACTGCAGGCACATCTCTCAAAGAGGAGCTCCAGCAGATGAGTTACCTGGAGGTCTGTAAAAAGTACAATATACCGGAATAAGATACCGGAATGAATGAAGGGCCTGAACATGACAATTCAGGCCCTTTACTTATTTTTGTATATCAATCTTCTGAAAATGAGAAACACGAAAACAATCCTTGTTTTATTGTGTGCTTTGTCCATGACTATACAATCTTACTCCCAGCCAAAATCCAGCCATCTTACAGATCCTCCCGCCTGGGCCAGCGAAGCCATCTGGTACCAGATATTTGTTGAACGATTTTGTAACGGTGACACGACGAACGATCCTTCCAGGACTACCCTGTTCTCAGGAACAGACTTTTTCAGGATTCCGGATGACTGGACTGTGACACCCTGGACAAAGAACTGGTACTCGCAGGAAGACTGGGCAGTAAAAACAGGCGGTACGCTTGATCAAACTTTACAATTAAGGCGATATGGCGGCGATCTTCAAGGCATCCTGAATAAGCTGGATTATCTTGCCGATCTTGGCATTAATGCTATTTATCTGAATCCGGTAAATGATGCTCCTTCATTACATAAGTATGATGCGAGAAACTATCATCATATTGATGTCAACTTTGGCCCCGATCCCGAAGGTGACCTCAAACTCATGGCTGATGAGAATCCTGCAGATCCGGCAACCTGGAAATGGACATCTGCCGATACCTTATTCCTCAAACTTGTGGATGAAGTTCATAAGCGTAACATGCGAATCATCATTGATTATTCGTGGAACCATACAGGTGTGGAATTCTGGGCTTTTAAAGACCTTGTAAAGAACCAGGAACGATCAGCCTACAAAAACTGGTACAATGTCACACAGTACGATGATCCTTCCACACCTGAGAACGAATTCAAATATGAGGGTTGGCTGGGTATTTCCAGCCTGCCAGAAATCAGGAAAGTTGACATTACTACGGAACGTAAAATCGGACATCCTTACGAAGGTGACATTAATCCCGATGCCAGGCAACATATCTTCGACGTAACGCGACGCTGGTTGGCCCCGAATGGTGATCCTGGCAAGGGAATAGATGGTTATCGACTGGATGTAGCGGATCATATCGGAATGAAATTCTGGAGAGACTACCATTCATTTGTCAAATCGATCAAGCCGGATGCTTATCTGGTAGGAGAGATCTGGTGGGAAAGTTATCCTAACCGCTTTATGAATCCAGTCCCTTATACAAGCGGGGATGTTTTTGATGCGATCATGTTTTATCAGGCCTACCGCCCCGCCAAGTACTTCTTTTCCAGAAGCAATTTCAGTATTGATGCAAGGCAACTCAGGGACAGCCTGCAATACCAGTGGTCAAGACTGGAGAAACCATTCCGGTATTCCATGATGAATGTTGCTTCCACTCACGATACTCCACGCCTGCTGACTTGTTTCGATAATCCCGGTAAGTATAAATACAAGGCTAAACCTCAGGATGATCCTGATTATAAAACAGGCAAACCTTCCGGTGAAACACTCAAAAGGGTGAACCTATACCTTATTCACCAGTATACAAGTATCGGTGCGCCTCACATCTGGAATGGAGATGAAATGGGTATGTGGGGATCCGATGATCCTGACTGCCGGAAACCTATATGGTGGCCCGAGTTGCAGTTTGAGTCAGAGTCGCGGTACGACGAGAATGGGAAACCAGTGTATACCAACAGGGTAGGATTCAATGCGCCCTTACACAAATATTATAAAACCCTGATTAAAATTCGTAAGGAGAATCCGATCCTGAGTCATGGTGACATCCGATTTTTGGAAATGGAAGGAAAAGCCATTTCCTATAAAAGATTTGATGCAAATTCTGAAATAATCGTCCTGCTGAATGCCGGCTATGAAGGGTATAAATTCCACGTTCCCAAAGGAACCTATCTCAACCTGCTGACAAATAAGAATTTAAATGGCACCGAAATAGACGTTGCTCCGCTCAGCGGTATGATTCTGAAAAAAGCAAAATGAAATCCTTCTCAGCTAAAGTCGCAAACAGGATTTCGCGGATTGCAGCCTTTTGTGCCCTTTCCTTCATTGTTAACCATCCAGTTTCGACTGTTGCCCAGTTATCCGGAAGCTATACCATTGGAGGGATGAGCCCCGATTATGCCACATTCCAGGAGGAAATCAACAGTCTTCAGAATGCTTACCCTGAACCAGCAAAGATCTTTGTTATTAAAAGCCAGGGGCAACTGGCCGGGAGTTTAAGCATGCCTGGTCCAACCATGAGAGTTGACGTTTCGGCTTATCCCCCGGAGATATACTTCTTTCAATTTGTCTTTCGTACAAAAGCGCTTGTACACAAGGCAGTGATTATCTAATACCTAACTAACACAAAGTCTGATTTCAACAAAACGTAACACATCTAATAATAAACTTATGAAGACTGTAAATGAATACATCCATGAGAATCAGCAAAGGTTTCTGGATGAATTGTTTGGACTGATCCGTATTCCATCCGTGAGTTCAGTACCTGATCATAAAGAGGATATGGTCCGTACTGCCGGCTATCTTGCCGACCAACTTATTAAAGCTGGTGCAGATCATGCGAAGGTATATGCTACCGAAGGGCATCCTGTTGTGTATGGGCATAAGTTCATCGATCCGGTTAAGCCAACTATCCTGGTGTACGGGCATTATGATGTCATGCCTGTTGACCCCATCGATCTTTGGAAAACGCCACCTTTCGAGCCGGAAATAAGGGATGGGAAAATCTATGCCAGAGGATCTGCAGATGACAAAGGTCAGTTGTTCATGCAAGTGAAGGCTTTTGAGTACCTCCTCAGTGAAAATCTGCTGGAGTGTAATGTAAAATTCATGATTGAGGGCGAGGAAGAGATGGGTTCCCCTTCACTGAGTAAATGGTGCAGGGACAACAAAGAGATGCTCGCTGCTGATCTTATCCTGGTAAGCGACACAAGCATGATCGGTATTGATACTCCAAGTGTAACAGTAGGATTACGGGGTCTTGCCTACATGGAAGTTGAAGTGACCGGGCCCAACAAGGATCTTCATTCAGGATTGTACGGAGGAGCAGTGGCGAATCCGGCCAATGTGCTGGCTAGGTTGATTGCATCGCTCCATGATGAGAACAACCGGATAACCATTCCGGGTTTTTACGACGATGTGATCGAGATAACTGCAGAAGAACGTAATGATATGGCCCGTGCGCCTTTCAACCTGGATGAATACCGTAACAAACTGGATATCCGGGAAGTATGGGGAGAGAATGGGTACACGGTAAATGAGCGTACCAGCATAAGGCCGACCCTGGATGTAAACGGAATTTGGGGAGGATACATTGGTGAGGGATCGAAGACTGTCTTACCTGCTCAGGCATCTGCCAAGATCAGCATGCGGCTGGTTCCAAACCAGTACCCGGATAAAATTTCATCGTTGTTCGCCAAGCATTTCGAGCAGATTGCCCCTCCTACCGTTAAGGTGAAGGTTATAGCTCATCATGGAGGGCACCCTTATGTTTCACCGACCAATTCACGTGCATACCTGGCTGCCAGCAAAGCCTATGAAACCACTTTTGGTATTAAGCCTATTCCAGTCAGAAGTGGAGGAAGCATTCCCATAATCAGCACTTTTGAACAGGTGCTGGGTATTAAGAGTATCCTCATGGGATTTGGGCTGGATACAGATGCTGCTCATTCTCCGAATGAAAACTTCCACCTGGAGTGCTTCCATAAAGGAATCGCAACCATTTCCTGGTTCTATCGCTATTTTTGTGGCGATAAGGCTTCCGAAATTGTCTGAGAACTCCTGTGAGCATCCAGGTTGCGGTTCCGGCTACTTTTTAATCACAAGCTGCCTGCTAAATGAATTTCCTTCACAGAAGGAAAGCACATAAGTACCTGCCGGCCAGTTAGATGTAGGTATTTGAAAGGACAACCCTGCTCTCGGGGAAGCATACTTTCTTATACCATACATGTTACTGATCTCCAAGGAGAAGGGCTTTAGTCCCGAAACACTAAGTTCGGTGCTAAAAGGATTTGGCCGGACCTTTATGTTCAAACCTTCCTGCTCATCTGGTACGCCAACAGTAATAACTTCGAGCTGCTGTTCTGAAGCATATGCTGAAGCCTTATACCCGTGGTCGACGGCCTGAACACTCCAATAATAGGTACCATCTTCCAGCATCAATGTCCAGCCGGTGTTATCAGAAACATTCCCCCGGGATGGGATCAGCCTGCCGGATGAAACAGGATCACTGTCGGCAGCAAGGATGTCCTGTCCACCAGGGGATGTCCCTACCCTGAGATTATAACTCAGACTCTCTTCAGGAGTAGAATGATCAATTGTTTCATTCCATGCGAAGCTGACCGTATTACCAGTAACGACACTGTTTAGCCCTGAAGGTGAAGCCGGAGGCTCATTGACTGCATACGCATTCGATCCGTTGGTATTCCTGTATAACTTGGTAATTGCCAAACCTGATCCGTTGAAACCACAGAGCAGGATGTCCAGATCGCCGTCATTATCATAATCGCCCCATGC
>CAZJCG010000040.1:0-35604 GCA_964544545.1 uncultured Lentimicrobiaceae bacterium
CGTGCCCTGGGGGCAAACCTGTCAAGATTCAGTATATCTCATGAGATGCTACTATTGTCAGGATTGTTTGTGCTAAAACCTTGTATTATTTATCGGGGACAGGTACCTGAATATGGCGTCAATAAGCAAAAGAAGTTACCTGATGAAAAATTCCGACACAAATTATTCATTCAAGTGCATTCGTGTCCCCTGTAAAAAAATTCTTGCATTCATGGTTTTTATCATGAATGCAAGAATTGAATGGGGTTATATTAAGTTTTTATTTTAATGTGAACACAACCGGCAGACTGAATAATACTCTGACCGGCTTGGTACGCTGCAGCCCGGGAGACCAGCGGGGCATCATTTTCAGTACGCGGATAACCTCCTCATCACAACCGCCCCCGATTCCTCTTTCGATCTTTATGTCGGTCAGGCTGCCATCTTTTTCCACAACAAAGCTCACGTAAACGGTTCCCTGCATATTGACAGTTTTTGCAAGGTCCGGGTAAACCAGGTTTTTGTACAGGAAGCGCCGCAATTCATCGTAACCACCGGGATACTCCGGTTGCACTTCTGCGAGGTGAAAGATTTCTTCTGGATCGGGCAGGTCGTTTTCTTCCTGAATTTCTATTCGCTTCGGCGGGATATACTCCGGAATGGCTTCCATCTCATTGGTTCCGGCATCCGGTGTCTCGTATGCTGCCACCTCAGGCTTATCCACGATTTCGATCCTTGTGAACGAAGGCGGAATTGCTTTGGGTTTCGGCAACTCCGGCCGGGTGATGGGGGCCAAATCTTCAATCCAGTCGATCCGGGTTGCGGAATTGAGGCTGATGGTGTGGCTGACAGGGCTTTCCCATTCAAATGCCAGCAAGGCGACAGAAAGCGCTACTATTAAT
This sequence comes from uncultured Lentimicrobiaceae bacterium, assembly GCA_964544545.1. GTDB lineage: Bacteria > Bacteroidota > Bacteroidia > Bacteroidales > UBA4417 > UBA4417. Next base: position 882 of record CAZJCG010000040.1, read on the forward strand.
CCGGCCTGTAGGAAAACGCTTTTCTTGTTTTCGAGGTCGGCACGGCTTGATTTTTTAGTTTCCATAATTACCGGGATTTAGAAGTTCATGATAAAGAATTGATAGTTGCAAATAAGATGCAACCAGTCGCCATATTCCACAAGTTGAATAAAAAACATTGGAAAATAAGTTCGGATAATAATTGAATTTGTTACCTTGCATGCCTGTGCATGGGATTTTTACGTAAAAAAGCGTAATGATCCGTACTTGATAATATGAGTAAAACAGACCCTACTCCTGATCTGGTTTGTGTGATACCCGATCTGAAAGGAAGAACGATAGCGGTAGCTGAAGACGATCCCTATTCGTTTACCATTCTGTATCATCTGCTGAGCAAAACAGGGGCGGATATTCAGCATCTGAAAGACGGAAAGGAATTGATGCACTACCTCGAGTACGATACTCCGGACCTGATACTGCTTGATCTCAGCATGCCTGAAATGAGCGGATTTGACTGCCTGTATGCAATCCGAGCCAAAGGTATCCATACAAAAATCGTGGTTCAGACAGCCTATACATTACAGGAACAGCAAAAGAAAGTACTCCAGGCGGGTGCAGATGATTGCCTTGCCAAGCCAATCCGGAAGACAGTTTTATACCCTATGGTCGAAGCCCTGCTCCAGGACAAATAGCTGAAGGCCCGGCTATTAAGCAATACATACATCTTGGTATAAATGCCACAGGGAAGCCATTTGCCCGCTGCATTGGGTTACAGTACGGACGGGAAAACCGTCTGTAAGTGCGTCTCAACAGGAATAGCCTCTAAGCTCCTGGTTGTTAATAAAAAAAACAGGCTTGCCTCTGAGTAAACAGAGAGATTATCGTTATATTTGTTTGAGTATTGATTTTGAAACATCCCGTCATTCTGATCCCGACTTTTTATTACTCCATTTTCATTTACTGATTTTATAACCCGTTTTGTCAGACTTGATAACCACCCGTTGGTCTTAATGAACTTCCGTCCAGGGTTTGCACCCCTGGGAAAAAATGAGTTCATTTCCTGAATTGCAGCGCTAACCTAATTCGGATTACCGCATAGAATTTTGTCCTATTCCGCCGGATCACCAAAAAAGTTTGCCATTGCCATTCCGCAATCGGTGATTACGCGGCGCCTGGTTCATCCGGCAGTTGCCTGGGGAGTTGGACTGCGAAAGTGGAAGACAGATTGGGCTGTTGCCTCAAATTCTATTCTATAAACCTATAAATTATTAAGTATTATGAAAAAGAATATTTTACTCGCCATCGTAACCTTCATGATGGTACTGAGCGTCAATGCAGTGTTTGCAGGGCCTAAGATTAATATCTCTTTTGAATTTGGTAAGCGCTCTTGTGACTGTTGTGGGTTCGGATTATGCAATTTTTATGCAATTATTAACTGGAACGCCAACAATCCAGATAATTCTACTGCTCTGAGCGATAATGCAGCAAATGGCTCTATCATTGCAGAAAGCAACAAATTAACTTTAACGTTCTATAAAGTTAGCATGAGCGCTTTGACAATTAAAAAATATTTCGGCTCAGGATATTTTATTGTGGAGGAAAATCTGATTCTTAGCAATGATCTTTGCTCCAAACTTGAGATCTCCAATTACACAATCAAAAAGGGGCGATATCCAATAGTTGAAACAGCTGATGCATTTATTGTCAAATTGTAGCTATCCGGTGAGTGGTAAGAAATTGCAATGATTCACAAATAATTATTCCCTTGTAAGACACCAATCTGAATAACATATTATGTGATATACTGGCATTTTCTTGCCACTCACTCTTAAAACATTAACTATGAAAAAACTATTGATAATTGCGGTTTCTATCATTCTTACGATTGGAACAATTAGCTGTTCAAAGATGGCTATGATGGTCTATGGTGTTAAAAATCCAAAGCCGGAGACTCACTCTTCAGTAATAGGATTTCTACGCAATATCGGAGTAAATGATACCATCTTATACAACTGCGCAGATTCTGCTTCATTTGTTATTTTATTCAATTCAAATCCCGGCGTGCCGGACATCGAGATCTATAATAAGGAGGGTTATCTTGTGCCCTATAAAGACCCCGATAACAGCAACCCGAATTGCAATGCCAGTGCCGGATCATTCATCTCAAACCTGAAAGACAAACAGCAACGACCTTACACCAATCAAAGTATTGAGGAAAGATTGAAACTGCTCGTTAATTCATCAACACTGACCGGAATAACGCTTAACGATATTCCTCCATCGGACTACTACATTTTAATCTACTTCACCAAATGGACGGGGAAAAAAGTAAACCGCGACCACGTGCCCTATTGGATCAAAGAGATAGAAACAACCAATAATCCTTCCTGTCGGATCAGTTATCTCCTGGTAGATCTGGATTTTATGGAGTATTGGAATATGAACACTCAAGGTATCAAATTTGAAAACAACAAGCGCAAGAAAGCAGAATGAGACTCATGCACTTTTTTACATGTTTCCATATTGTGAACTACATCCCTCATCAATTATCAAATTCCATATAAATGAAACGACTTTTGCCCCTGCTTCTGATATTAATCATTACATCCTCCTGCAAAACCGCATTGCTGCGTATAGCCGGATTCAGGACTCCCGGAATTGAATCAGAAGAAAGTGTGATTACTTATCTGAAAAAGGCTAAGCAGGATCAAAAAACGGTGCTGACAATAGATTCCACTTTGCTGCGCGATCTACAGTCAAAGCCATTCAAACCGGGCTGGAAACCATCATTCAGGCCGATGCAAATACGTGTTTACGATAAAAAATTCAGTCCTGTGATGCACTGGGCTTCCTGCGAAGGATACCTGAAGGACCTGAAAACATTCGATACCGTTCCGCCCAGGAACAAGATTAATCTGGACTCCACGCTGAATCTGCAGCAGGATCTAGATCGCTATTTCACGCTGGATGGCAGTCATGCCAATATTAAGGCAGAGCCCGGCTATGACTACTATATAATTGTCTGTTTTGCCTTGTTTACCCATCGATACAGCAGAAAAATCTTTGATCAGGTTGATGAGTACATAGGGAAAAAACCTGAGTATAAATTCAAGGTGTATCTGGTAAATACAGATGTTATGGACTGGTGGAATACAGAATTGGTCTCGGAAATTACTATTCACTGAAGCAACAGGCCGGTCAGCGGTTGTTAGTCTATGGGAATTTCCGATATAACGGATCGAATCCTTTGTCCTGCCGATCAGTTTCAAGTATTGCCTGTCATGAAGGATGTGATTCTTGCATGCCTGGTACTCTGAATCTCGTCAGGTTTGACCCAAAGGCTCGAAGGGCTCCTTCGGAGGGACTTTTTGAGTCGATCCAAACTGTTTAATTTTATTGATACTGAGTAGGTTTCAGGCAGAATTAATTACAAAGCTGTTCAGCCGGAGTATATTTTCATTATTACGCTTTTAATATTAACGAAACCATTATCTGCATGCGCCTTTTACCGGCCATAGTATTCTTCTGGATCGTGTGGTTCCCTTGTTCCCTGGCTCAGAAAACAGGGAAGGATCTTTCGCATCAGGTGAAAGAACTCCAATCGCAGGTCGCGGACATGCAATCGGAAAATCAGGCCTTGCGAAAACAGATCCGGTCCCGCGACAGTCTTTCCTATGCCGGTTACAGAAAACAGATTTTTGAGGCTTTCAATGAAGCACCCCGTATCAACTTCAATTTTTTAAACACCACGGATAAAATTGCTGTTACGGGGCTGTTCACGAAACTTTTACAAGCCAACAATCCAACCAGCGATATCCTGGGTTTTCGCTTCAATGAAACGATCCTCAAGGCAGCAGAAAAACATTTCATCCATGAGCTTCCGACAGAAAGCGAAAGACTCCGGTTTGGCCAGATAATAGCCAAGCTGGTCGGGAACCCGGTGATCTCCAGCCTGGCTAACACCAATCCCATCACCTCCGTCACTGCCGCCGTGATCAGCACCGTTGCCGGTTTCTCAACCACTTCGGTGGAAGTCTCCAAAGAAGGGAACAAGGTCAAGGAGGTTTCGGCAACCACCCAGGATGCCTTTAATCAGAAGAGCCTTGAAGCATTCCGTTCAGAACTTCAGCCCTATATCAACTTCTACGATGCACTGAACCTTGCTTCAACCCGGTATATATCCGGACTGGAAACCGTTAACCGGCGGTACACTTATCTTAAAAATACTGTCGACACATACAGGACGCAACTTTTTACCTCCCTGTCGGTGAATGATACGAATACCCTGATTCGCCTGGCTTACCTGCTGCCCGATCCGTCCAACCCGGAGACTGATTACGCCGTTTACCTTAAGAATCAGACCATCCTCAACTGCGTCCAGCTTGCAGGCAAGTTGCCTGCTGTTGAGCAATCGGTCACAGAATTTCATCGTGAATATGAACAGACCCTGCTCACTTTTCTGAATGAATACATAGCTGCCCTTGAATCGGCGCGGAAACTACCTGCAGCTACACTCGACCAGGCAAAGATAGACGCTTTAATCCTTGATATTAAGTCATTTATAACCTCCGAAATACAAAAAAGCCCGGATAAAACCAAATAATTGCTATACACCTTGTAATATGAAAAATTATCTATTCCTGTTTTCAATCCACCGGTTAGCCTTTACCCGTCCGGGAGGCAGAATGCACTCCCTATGTATGAAAGAAATCGATGACCGGATCAAAATTCTCACAGGCCAGAACGGTTACCGGTTTCTAAGTTTTAATGCAGGCCGCAGCCACACCCATGTTGTTTTTCCGGTTCCCGGGCATATCCAGTCCGGCAGGAGTGAAACCTCAGCCGGAATGTCCGATGGCAACCGTCCGGTAAAGGAAGCCTTTATAAAAGGATCTTTACGCTGGAAGGCCGGAAACGGATTTGCCTTTTCTCTTCCAGGCAATCAGGGCTACCCTTCTGAACCGGGAGAAGCAGCCATCCACCCTTTTGCCTGGTCGTTGATCCTTGCTTATACAGAGGTCTTATCCGGACTCAACAAGGCGTACGGAGATGACCTTCTGCTGAACCTGTCCTTTTGTCTGAATGTGGCTGCCTCCTGATCGATCCGGACAATTTTACTGCGGCTTAAAAGTTTTGCCCCAAGGGGGACCCTTCGGGTCGAAATTTACTCTTCGGGACTTGCTCAGTATTACTGAATCTAATCAGCTTTGCTTCCCAAACCTGTTAAGATTCAGTATAATTAATATATTTGTCCGGACCATTCTTACTTGCGTTGCGACTGTTCGGCAGCAATAAACAACACAAAAGCGGGCTGCAGAAACTCACCGATGAGCAGCTGGTGATGCGGTATGCCCATTCCCACGATCCGGAATGCCTGGGAGTCCTTTTCGAACGATATACACACCTGGTTTTTGCGGTTTCCCTGAAATATCTGGGAAATGAATCGGATGCAGAAGATATGGTCATGCAGGTATTTGAGAAACTATTCACCGAATTACGCCATACCGGAGTGATCCATTTTAAAAGCTGGCTCTATTCGGTAACCAGAAATTGCTGTTTGATGCAGTTACGGCACCGACAGACTGTTGAAAAGAGCCGGCAACAGCTCCTGGATGATCTTGAAACCGAACTTGTGGAAACGGGGGGCGGAGAGCATCTTATTCCGGATACAAAGGATGAGGATAAGTTCGTTTCGCTCGAATCCGCGATCAGCCAGCTTGGGGATCAGCAACGCAGATGCATTGAGTTATTCTACCTGGAAGAAAGATCCTACAAAGAGGTGGCAACTGTTACCGGTTTCAGTCTCACCGAAGTAAAAAGTCACATACAGAACGGAAAACGTAACCTGCGGAACTTTCTCATCAATACCCGGGACACATGACAACTAACCGATCCGAACATCCGTCACTGTTTACAGCGTCCGGTTGCCTTACGCCGGAAGCCATGGAAGGATTTGTCTTCGGCACACTGACAGAGGAAGAACAGGTTCTTACCGGAAAGCATATCGACGAATGTGAATTCTGCCGTGATGCCCTGGAAGGAATTCGTCAATGGATCAGTATACCAGACCAATCCGGCAGGGAAAGCGCCCCGAAGGCAGGCATGCCGAACAGCAGCCTCCGGATACCTGTAAGGGGTCAGTTCCAAGACAGGGTCGCAGCCATCAACCACCGGCTGAACGACCGCGTTGGCATGCACCGCGATATCGAAAGCATTAAAAAAGAGCGCAGGATAAACAGGCCTTATACTCTCGTGGCCATGGCAGCCAGTATCATTCTTTTCCTGGGAATCTACTATCTTGTCAGGACCTATCCTGGTCATAAACAATCGTCGTTCGCAAGCAGGAATGAAACCACCGGGCAGCAAGTACTTTCACCCCAGGTGCTGGATACCGCGAATTTGGTCACAGCCTCAAAGAAAGAATCAAAAGGCCTGTCCATTGCCGCTGAAACTGAAAGAACAGTTATTTCTGGAAATTTAATGGATGCTATTACCCTGGTTGACGAAGACGGATCCGCCCCAGCCAGGGGAAAAGCCGTTCATCCAGATACTGTAAACAACAAAGCTCCATCCATAGCTGGCATAGCAAATGCCAGACCACCAAGCCCGGCAAAAGACGAGGCGGCAATTGAAGCAGAAGTTGCTGAGGAAAATGCAGTATTCGCCGTTGTTGAATCAATGCCGGAATTCCCCGGCGGATATGAGGAATTACAGAAATACCTGATGCGGAACCTTCATTACCCTGCTTCCGAAGTTGAATCAGGCGTTGAAGGTACAGTGTATGTAAGCTTTGTCATTGATGAAACAGGCAAGGTGGGCGATGTGCAAATTGCCCGGGGACTGGGCGGCGAATTGGATGCTGAAGCCCTTCGGGTAGTAAAGGCAATGCCAGATTGGATACCGGGCCGTCAGCAAGGTAAGCCCGTTAAGACATTATACAACCTTCCTATAAATTTCAAACTGAAATAGCTTGAATAATTAATGCTTATCTTCGGACGATAATTTTCCGAATTCTACCCTATTCCATATAACCGGATGAATATCAGAACAATATTTCTTGTTCCCGGTCTTCTGTTACTGCTGGCATTCCGGATTGCCCCGGTAATGGGCCAGCGTTATGGGTTGCCGGGAATTCAAAATTATCAACGGGAGGAATACCGGGGCGGAACTCAGAACTGGGCGATAGGCCAGGCTGCGAATGGCATGATGTATTTTGCCAATAACGACGGGCTTGTTGAGTATGACGGTTCTCATTGGTCGGTATACAGGGATATGGACCTGATATACCGTTCGCTGTGTGTTGATGGGAACCGCATATACGTAGGTGCCTATAACAAATTCGGGTATTATGAAGCGGATGCAAAGGGTATGTTGAAGTTTCATTCCCTATTACCATTGCTTAAAGGCCGCATCAGTGATTTTGACGAGATCTGGCGTATTCATAAGACCAGCTTCGGGATCGTTTTCCAGTCGTTCCGGGCCATTTTTATTTACAATGCAGGGAAAATCGATATCGTTTATCCACGGTCCCAATTCCATTTCTCCTATTATGTTAATGGTGTACTCTGGGTTTTTGACGAGCAGCAGGGACTTATGCAATTACGGGAAGGCAAGGTCAGGCAGATACCTGAAGGTGGTTTCTTTAGCGGTACGGAGATCTGGACCATCCTTCCGCTGAACGATGACCAGGTTATAATTGGTACAGCCCGTGGCGGGGTTTTCAGGTACGATGGCGAAAAGGTTGTTCCCTGGAATAATCCTGTTAACGAACTGCTTAAGAAATACCAGATCTTTTATGGGTTCCTGACGACAAGCGGTTGTTTTGCCTTCGGAACTATCCAGAACGGCCTGATCCTTTCCGACACAGCCGGACAGGTCATCTTCCATCTCAATAAAGAACGCGGTATTCTCAACAATACGGTGCTATGTGTCGGGAACGATAAACAGGGGAATATCTGGCTTGGCCTTGACAATGGCATTTCGGTGATCCGATACAACTCACCACTCACCTATATCCAAAATTACTTTGACATCGGCTCCGGATATACCTCACAGCGATTGGGTGATTATCTCTATTTAGGCACAAACCAGGGATTGTTCTACATCCGCTGGCAGGATTTCATCAATCCGCTGAAACGGAAAGAGGATTTTCACCTCATAGAGGGAACCGAAGGCCAGGTGTGGAGCCTGGCAGCCATAAACGGTTCATTGTTTTGCGGACACAACCTCGGTGTTTTCCAGATCATCGACAACAAGGCCGTTAAGATCTCCAATGTCCCGGGAGGCTGGACTCTCCTGGCGGTGAGTCATGACCCTTCACTCATTCTGGTCGGGCATTATTCGGGATTATCGGTCCTCGAGCGTAACGGCAGGAATTGGGTATACCGGAATGAGCTTCTCGGATATGATCAATCGTCACATTTTCTGGAACAGGACGAGCAAGGTTATATCTGGGTCAGTCATGGGTATAAGGGCGTATTCCGTATTACACCTGACTCTTTATACCGGAAGGCGCTCAGGGTTTCTTTCTTTGATACACGGAACGGATTGCCCAATCAAATTGGCAATAACCTCTTCCGTGTCCGGTCGCACATCGTAGTGGCCACCCGGAACGGGATTTATCTGTTTGACGAGAAACAGCAGAAATTCATTCCTGATTCCTTCTTTTCGCAGGTACTCCCGAACTATAAAGGCATTGATTACCTGAATCAGGATAACCGGAACAACATCTGGTATTACAATGACCAACAGCCGGGAGTGCTCCGCATGCAGGAGGACGGAAGCTTCAAGAACATCACCGCCCCCTTTATCGAACTAAAGGGACAGGTAATTCCTTCGTACGGCCATATTGACGTACTGGATGCCAACAATGTGATCATCGGGATTGAGGGAGGTTTTGCCCATTATGCAAGCGGGCAGTACAAAAACTATGAATTCCTGCCCTCCTTATATATCAGCCGGCTTCATTCGGGGGACACAGCCGAAGGAATATTCTGTTATAACAGCACTCTGGGGAAACAGACCTTACGTCCGCAATTCAGGTTCCGCAATAACACTGTCTCAATTGCTTTTGCAGCCAGCCAGTATGCCAGCCAGGGACTTGCCTTTCAATTTGAACTGGAAGGATTTGACAAGGAGTGGTCGGGCTGGACGACGCAGACTTCTAAGGAGTACACCAACCTCCCGGCCGGAGATTATACGTTCCGCCTAAAAGCCCGGACTGAAACCGGAAAGATCACGCCGGTTCTGGAATATCATTTTACTATCCTGCCTCCCTGGTACCGGTCGCTGCCAGCCTGGATCTTTTATTTCCTTTGTCTTGCCGGGCTGATCGTTTTGGCTTACCGTTTCTTCCTTCGCAGTATGGAGAAATCCAGACTGAAGGAGAAAGAAGATCAGAAAAACAAATATCGGCAGCGCGAACAACAGCTCAAGGAGGAGGCACTCATCACTGAAAAAGAGATGATCCGGCTCCGGAATGAGAAACTGAATCTCGAAATGATCCATAAGGAAAAAGAGCTGGCAAACTCTTCGTTGCTCATAATCCAGAAGAATCAAATATTACAGAAGCTCCGGACTGAGCTGACCAGGATCAAGAACAACCTGCCCGATGAAACGTTGAAAAATGAACTGAATGCGACCTTAAAAAGGATCGGCCGTGAAATTGACAACGAAAAACAATGGCAGGTATTCAACACACATGTGGAACAGGTCCATGAGGTTCTTTTCAAGAAGCTGAAAGAACAGTACCCTGACCTGACGCCCCGTGAACTGAGTCTCTGTGCCTATCTGAGAATGAATATTTCAAGCAAAGAGATCGCAACCCTCATGAATATAAGCACCCGCGGCGTCGAGATCAGCCGTTACCGTATCCGGAAAAAACTTGGACTTGACCGGAATGCCAACCTCACTGATTTCATGATGAAGCTTTGACATTGGTTTGGACAGTGCCTGTGTATCGCACGATGAAATAATTTTTTTATAGATTCGTTCATATTAATTTATTTTTCAATAATTTAATAGTCCGATTCAAATGAATTGATGTAATCAATATGTAACAAGATTCAATATCCTGTAGCATATTTGATGTAGCTTGGATGCTTGATCCATTCGCTTCTCCGGACTATTTTAGCTTTCTGAAGCCCGGATATGATGTAATTCCTGCAGTTACTTCTTTACAAAATATCTTTCCGATGAAAATTCAGCGCTATCAGGTGGTAATCGCAACACTGGGTGTAATCCTTATCCTGGGTTGCTCAGCATGCAATAAAAAGACCGGCGGAAATGCAGGCAATACAGATGCCCGTGTGAATGATCTGGTTTCGAAGATGACGTTGGAAGAAAAAGTCGGGCAGATGACGCAGGTTACACTCGATGTGATCCTGACCCGCGACAGCAACAATGCAATCCTTGAACCCCAGCGCATCGATACGGCCCGTTTGCGGGATGCAGTTGTAAACCATCATGTGGGCTCCATCCTGAATGTTGCACAGCATGCCAATACCCGTGAACAGTGGCATACAATCATCTCGGCCATCCAGGAGATGGCAGTCAAAGAGACCCGCCTCGGAATCCCTGTATTATATGGTATTGATGCTATTCATGGAGCAAGTTATACGGAGGGCGCGACTCTTTTCCCTCAGGAGATCGGCATGGCGGCCACATTTAATAAAGATCTGACCGAAAAAGCCGCTGCCATCACGGCTTATGAAACACGCGCATCCTATATCCCCTGGACGTTTTCACCCAGCCTTGACCTTGGAAGAAATGCCGTATGGCCACGTCTGTGGGAGGCTTTCGGAGAGGATGTCTATCTTTCGAAGACCATGGCCGCCGCAATGATCCGGGGGTATGAAGGTGATTCGATAGGGAGCAAATACAAGGTAGCCGCCTGCCTGAAGCATTATTTGGGTTACAGTCTGCCATTGAGCGGACAGGATCGCACCCCGGCTTGGATTCCCGAGATATTCCTGCGTGAATATATTTTGCCGTCGTATGCAGAAGCAATTAAGGAAGGAGCCCATTCGGTGATGGTCTGCTCGGGTGAGATCAACGGCGTTCCGGTCCATGCCGACCATCATATTCTTACTGATATTCTTTATAAGGAACTCGGACTGAAGGGATTCGTGGTGAGCGACTGGGAAGACATCAAACGTCTTCATACCAATCACAGGGTTGCCGCCACTCAGAAAGAGGCTGTGAAGATGGCTGTTATGGCCGGAATCGATATGAGTATGGTGCCTTATGATTACAGTTTTTACGATTACCTCCTCGAACTGGTAAAAGACAAAGAGGTTCCGGAATCGAGGATCGATGAGGCCGTAAAACGCATTTTGAAGGTGAAAATGGAACTTGGATTATTCGAAAATCCGCTTTACCCGCCATCTGACTATCCAAAATTCGGATCAGAAGAACACCGGCTGGTCAGCCTGGAGGCTGCCCGCGAATCCATCACCTTATTGAAAAATGAAAATGACATTTTACCTCTTCCGAAAACTGCCAGGGTTTTGGTGACCGGTTTTGCAGCTAATTCCATGCGCTGCCTGAATGGCGGTTGGTCCTATACCTGGCAGGGTGAGCTCACCGACAAGTATGCCGCTTACAAAAACACCATCCTTGAAGCCATTGAGCAGAAAGCGGGCAAGACGAACGTTATCTATTCGGAAGGCTGCTCCTATGATTCACTGCGCGATGTAAACCGCACCCTGCAACTGGCCCGTTCATGCGACTATATCATACTTTGCCTGGGTGAAATGTCGTATTGCGAAACACCAGGCAATATTTCCGACCTGAATTTGCCTGATGCACAGGTAACGTTCGCAAAGCAACTTGCCGCAACCGGAAAACCGGTGATCCTGGTCCTCACCGAAGGCCGTCCGCGCCTCATCAGCAAATTCGCCAACAACATGAAGGGGATACTGCTGGCTTACCTGCCCGGCAATGAAGGCGGTCCGGCGATTGCCGATATTCTTTATGGGGATGTGAACCCTTCCGGTCGACTTCCCTATACCTATCCCAGGCATCCTAATCTGCTGCTCAATTACGACCATAAATATTCTGAAGACACCGGCGCTAACCGTTATGATGTGCAATATCCGTTCGGTTATGGTCTCAGTTATTCCACCTTCAGCTATTCCGGCTTGAAGCTGGATAAGAAAGAGATCAAACAGGATGGCGCTCTCACCGTTTCGGTAACAGTCACCAATACAGGGAAAATCAAAGGCAAAGAGCCGGTGCTTCTTTATGTCAGCGACCTTTTTGCAAGCATAACTCCTCCGGTAAAACGCCTGCGCGGATATGAAAAGATTGAACTGGAACCCGGGGAGTCAAAGACTGTTTCCTTCAATCTGAAGGCTGAAGAATTGGCTTTCGTGAACCAGAACCTCTCCTGGATTGTTGAACCAGGTGAATTTGAGGTAAGTATCAATGGCTTAAAACAAAAGTTTAACCTGATCGAATAGACAATTCGAGTTTCAATCAGCATCCAACAACCAACCACAACCAACAAAACCAAGTTTATGACAAAAATTCTTTACTCTCATTCCAGGACATTGCTTGGGAGGACATTACTGCTGACCTTCTTTCTGGTATTTGCGGTATTGTCGCAGAGTTATGCCCAGAAAACCTACACTTACAGCGGAAAAGTCACTGACAAACAAGGGGAGACCCTTCCGGGTGTCAACGTTGTAGTGAAAGGTTCACCCTCTGTTGGGACTACAACCGACATCAAAGGTGCTTATACTTTTAATGCCGCTGAACCTGCTGCAGTACTTGTGTTTTCCTATGTGGGGATGATCACACAGGAAGTGCAGGCGGCTGCCGGCATATCTCTTACCATTGTGATGCAGGACAAATCAATTGGTCTCTCCGAACTGGTGGTAGTCGGCTACGGTGTGCAGAAAAAGAGTGTGGTAACCGGAGCAATTTCGAGTGTTAAAGGAAGTGATCTGAACAATATGCAGATTTCCCGTATTGAGCAGGCTTTGCAGGGAAGAACATCCGGATTGACCATTGCTGCCAGTTCCGGGCAACCGGGAGCAGCTGCAACTGTCAGGGTCCGTGGTACTACCTCCATCAACAACAGCGATCCGCTTTATGTGGTCGACGGTGTTCCTGTGGATAATGGCGGCATCGACTACCTGAATTCAGCCGACATCGAGTCGATTGAAGTGCTGAAGGATGCTGCTTCTGCCGCCATTTACGGGACCCGTGCTGCCAGCGGGGTTATCCTTGTGACAACCAAAAAAGGGAAATCAGGAGATATGCTGGTAAGCTACAATGCCTATTTCGGTACCCAGGCTCCGGCTAAAAAGCTTGACCTGTTGAATGCCACGCAATACGCTGAACTTCAGAATGAGATGTCGATCAACGGAGGCGGTCCGAAAATCTATGCAGATCCGGCTTCGCTGGGGAAAGGCACCGATTGGCAGGATGCCATTTTCAACAACAATGCCGGCATCCAGAATCACGAACTGAGTGTCAGTGGCGGCAACGACCGCTCTACGTATTTTGCCTCCTTTGGTTATTTTAGCCAGGAAGGTATTGTGGCAACTGATATTTCGAAATACAAACGAATAAACCTGCGGTTCAACTCCTCGCATAAGGTAAAAGAATGGCTGCGCTTTGGGAACAATCTCGGCTACTCGCATATTAAGAGTAAGGGGTCGCTCAACACCAACAGCGAATTCGGCGGTCCTCTGTCTTCTGCTATCAATCTCGATCCAATCACCCCGATCATTGAAACCGATCCGGATATTCTGAGCAATCCTCCCTATACAACACAGCCGGTGGTTCGGGATGCAAATGGTAATCCTTACGGTATTTCAAAGATAGTTGTCCAGGAAATGACCAATCCGCTGGCCTATATTGAAACGCAGCAGGGTAATTACGGCTGGTCCGATAATTTTGTCGGAAATGTTTATGCGGAAATTGAACCTATTAAAGGATTGAAATTCAGATCCGATCTTGGGGCCAAACTGGCATTCTGGGGAAGTGAAAGTTTCACTCCGGTATATTATCTGAATGCTGCCACCTACAACCTTGAAAACAACTCCTTCTACCGTGAAAACAACAACGGGCTGATCTGGAACTTTGATAATACTGCTTCCTACACCAAGGCAATCGAGAAACACACATTTACAGCATTGGTAGGGAGCAGCGCCTTTGTTCAAAACGCGAAAGGAGTGAACGGAAGGTATTATGATCTGCCTGTCAACAATTTTTACGATGCCTCCTTGAATTATTCCGTTTCGGATGACAAGAAACTTGCAGGAGGGTACGAAAATGCAGATCACAGGGTGAGTTCCCTCTTTGCCAGGTTGATTTATAATTATGATGAAAGATATATGTTCACCGGAATCATTCGCCGTGACGGGTCTTCCCGTTTCGGGAGCAATAACCGGTATGGAATATTCCCCTCGGCATCATTCGGCTGGCTTGCTTCGAGAGAAAAATTCTGGCCCGAAAACAGGGTGGTCACCTATCTTAAAGTTCGCGGATCCTATGGCGTTACGGGTAATGATAATATCGGTGACTTCCAGTATGTATCCACCGTAAGTGGCGGCCGGAACTACTATTTCGGCGACGAGACCAACGTCATCGGATACAGCCCCAATGCACCCGGCAATCCGGATCTGAAATGGGAAGAAACCAGCCAGTCGAATATCGGCTTCGAGGCCAGTCTCTGGGAAAACTTCAGCTTAGTGTTTGACCTGTATTCCAAAAAGACCACGGGAATGCTCCGGCCTATCATCCTGCCTGCTTACGTAGGATCAGGAAATCCGACCGGGAATGTGGCCTCCATGACAAACAAGGGGTTCGAACTCGAATTGGGTTACCGGAAACAGATCGGTGATTTATACGTTGACGTAAAGGGCAACACCTCTTATCTGAAGAATGAAATTACCGACCTGGGGACAGTAGATTACATTGCCGGAGCCTCATTCCAGTCGAGTACCTATGAAATCTCCAGGCTGGCCGTCGGGCATCCGATCGGCGCTTTTTACGGATTCCAGACCCTGGGGATATTCAAAAAACAATCGGATGTGCTCAATTACGTTGATCCTGAAACCGGTGATCCCATCCAGCCCAATGCCGAACCTGGCGATCTGAAGTTTGCCGATCTGAACGGCGATGGAAAGATCGGGCCTGAAGACCGTACCTTTATCGGCGATCCGACTCCTACCTGGACTTTCGGTTTTACGGCTTCTGCAGCTTACAAGGGATTTGATATAATGGTATTCGGACAGGGTGTTGCAGGCAATGATATTTTCAATGGATTGCGCAGGCTTGACATTACCTCAGCCAACTGGACCACGGCAGCCCTGGACCGCTGGACGGAGGACAACCGTTCAACGGATTTCCCGCGGCTCGTGCTGGGCGATCCCAATAAAAACTTTACCAGCCCGTCATCATTCTACCTGTCGAACGGATCCTATTTCAGGATTAAGACACTGCAGATAGGATACACTCTTCCCAAGTCGATCCTTAGCAGCATCGGCTTTCAGAAACTTCGGGTGTATGTGAGCTCCAACAACCTCTTTACTATTACCGGGTATGAAGGTTATGATCCGGAAATAGGCGGAAGCAGTTTCGGAATCGACCGGGTAATTTACCCTCAGGCCCGTTCCTTCCTCGCCGGAGTAAATGTTACGTTCTAATTCCAAATGATGACAGAGATGAAAAAACAAACGATATTTTTCGGGCTGTTGATGTTGGGACTCATTGTTTCAAACTCGTGCAGCAAAGATTTTTTAGAGGTTGACCCCAAGGGGACAACCCTGGAAACCAACTATTATAAGAATGCGGATGAAGCCCTGGCTGGTTTGATCGCAGCATATGATCCTCTTGGATTTGAAGTCGTAAAAGACTATTCCTCCAAGGTTGGCCTGCTGAATACAGCCTCCGACGATTGTTATGCCGGTGGAGGAGCCTATGCCGACCGCGCAACCTGGGAGGCCTGGAATTCCTATACCGTCGATCCCGCCGTTGGTCCACAGGATGATTTCTGGGGACGGAATTTTATCGGGATCAACAGGGCAAACACGCTGCTGTCGAAACTCGACGGGGTAAAAGACATTCAGGAATCCCTGAGGGCAAGGTTTGCTGCTGAAGCCAAATTCCTGAGGGCATATTACTATTTCGACCTCGTCCGCCTCTTCAAGAACGTTCCGTTGTTTACCAGTCTGGTAGCTCCTGCCGACATGTTCAATGTGACTCAGGCTAAGCCGGAAGATGTTTTTGCACAGATCGAAAAAGATCTTAACGAAGCTATTCCCGTCCTCCCGGAAACCGTATCGGCAAGTGAAAACGGCCGTGTAACCAAAATGGCTGCCGTGGCGTTGCTTGGTAAGGTCATTCTCTGGCAGAATGATGAAAGCCGTATGCAGGAAGCTGCTGACCTTTTCGAACAGGTGAACACCTCCCCCAACTATGCACTGATGGAGAATTTCGGTGATATCTTCCTTCCGGATCATAAGTTTAATTCGGAATCTATTTTCGAGATCATCCACACCTCCTCGGCTGCCGGCTACTGGGGACCCTGGCCTCCTGCAGGCGAAGGCAATATCTTTGTTCAGATGTGCGGACCCCGCTCCTATTCAGGTCCGACCTATATGGCCGGTTGGGGATTCAATCCTATAGTAATGGATCTCGTCAATCTGCTGAAGCACGATCCGCGATACCGTTACACGGTAGCTAATATCGACAGCCTCCAGAAAGCCGGGGTTTGCTCCTATGCTCCCGGTTATCAGAATACCGGCTATTTCATCCAGAAATACGCTCCGCTGAAAGAGTTCCAGGCAACCAGCGGCGGTGATCCCGTACTGATGTACCCAAATGATTACATCGAGATACGTTTGGCCGATACCTACCTCATGGAAGCTGAAGCTCTGGTGAGGGCCGGAGGTGACCTGGACAAGGCTGCCTTCTATCTCAATAAGGTCCGTGCCCGTGTAGGATTACCTCCTATAGCTGCCACGCTTGAAAATATTTATAAAGAGCGTCGACTGGAACTGGCAACCGAAGGTCACCGCTTCTTCGACCTGGTGAGAACCGGCCAGGCCGCCACTGCACTTGCTTTTAAAGGATTTACCGCGGGAAAGAACGAGCTGCTGCCCATTCCGCTTACCGAAATGGCTAATACCAAGCTCGTCCAGAACCCCAAATATTAAGAAAGTTGGTTGAGTTTTCGGAAAATGGTGTTAAGATTTGGTTTTGAGGTTGAATTTGTGTTGAATGGAACTGGCTGTAACCCTCAGCCAGTTCCTTATCTTGAAAATGCATGAAACACTTTAGCCGGTTACTGGCATTGCTCATCTTCTTCAAAGCCCTTACGGGGACTGCGGGAAATGAACTTTCTGCGCCTTGCCCTGTTTTGAGTTACGGAAACGACTCGGCCTGGAGCTTCGAAACAGAGCCTTGCTGGTCGGACGAGTTTGGATATTCCGGGAAGCCTGATCCGGCAAAGTGGGGATACGACCTGGGAGGAACCGGCTGGGGAAACCATGAACTTCAATGGTATACCGACTCAATAACGAACGCATCCGTTGCCAACGGAGTGCTTACCATTACCGCTCTTAAAGAAGATCACGAAAGCTGCAAATACACCTCCGCCCGACTGGTGACAAAGAACAAAGGAGACATTCTGTATGGCCGTATCGAAGTCCGGGCTAAAATACCTGCAGGACGCGGCACCTGGCCTGCGATATGGATGTTGCCCACCGATTGGGAATATGGCGGATGGCCAGCCTCCGGCGAGATCGATATTATGGAGCACGTCGGCTATAACCCGGGATCCATCCACATCAGCACGCATTGCGAAGCCTACTACTGGCTCATGAACAACCAGAAGACCGCTATCAAAACAGTGGAAGATCCTTTTACTGCTTTTCACCTTTACCGCATCGACTGGACTCCTGAAATGATCAGGGGATTTATCGATAACGAGCTGGTATTTTCGAATACCAACGAGGGCACAGGGTACAAGGCCTGGCCTTTCGATAAACGCTTCCACCTCATCCTGAATGTGGCCGTAGGAGGCGACTGGGGCGGGCAACAGGGAGTTGATGATTCTGTTTTCCCGGCTTCTATGGTGATTGATTATGTCCGATTCTACAAACTGATTCAAAAATAGTCCCAATGTTGAAAAACGGATTATCATACAGGACGGGAAAGCAACGATTTGCCATTTCGATGGCCGGGACATTGCTGTTGCTGATGTGCTTCAGCATGGCATTCAGTTGCAAGAAGAACGAGGTTGAAGAACCTGATGATCCCGGAGATACCACTCATACAACAACCAAACGGGATATCGAAGTCTGGATTACCCGTCCCGATCAGATAGCCTTGTTGCGCCAGCAGGTGGTAGCTCTTGAGTTTGGCACGGCTGTCAACCAGAATCCAACCATAACGGTTGATTCCACCACCACCTATCAGACCATCGACGGTTTTGGATTTGCCATGACCGGCGGTAGTGCTTACCACATCGACCGTCTGCCGCAGGATCAGCGGGATGCCATTATCAGGGAACTGTTTTCATCCGACAGCGGCTGCATCGGTATCAGCTATATCCGGGTCAGTATTGGCGCCTCCGATCTGGATGCGTCCGTGTTCTCTTATGATGATATCCCATCCGGGGAAACAGACGTTGCGCTGAACCATTTCAGCCTGGATCCGGACCGGAGCCATCTGATCCCCGTTCTGAAAACCGCGTTGCAATACAACCCCGACCTTAAGATCCTGGGCTCACCCTGGTCGGCCCCGGTATGGATGAAAACGAATAAAAACAGTGTCGGCGGCAAGCTGATGCCTGAATACTATGATGTGTACGCCCGGTATTTTGTGAAATACATTCAGGAGATGGCTGCAGAAGGAATTCCCATTGACGCCATCACCCCGCAGAATGAACCGCTGAATCCTTACAACAATCCGAGTATGGAGATGACTTCAGACGAACAGCTCGATTTCATCAAGAACCATCTTGGACCAGCCTTCAAACAAGCCAATCTTTCAACCAAGATCATACTGTATGATCACAACTGCGACCATCCTGAATATGCCACGCATATCCTGAATGACCCGGCTGCAGCGCAGTATATCGACGGCTCAGCATTCCATCTGTATGCCGGTGATATTTCGGCTCTCTCAACAGTACACCAGGTACATCCCGACAAGAATGTTTATTTCACTGAGCAATGGGTTGGCGGACCCAGCAATTTCGGCGAAGATCTGAAATGGCATGTAAAAAACCTGATCATCGGAGCTACCCGCAACTGGAGCCGCAATGTACTCGAATGGAACCTGGCCTCCGATCCCTATTACGAACCTCATACCGATGGCGGATGCAACCGCTGTGAGGGAGGGCTGACGATCTTCGGTTCGGTTTCGAGGAATGTATCATATTACATCGTAGCGCATGCCTCCAAGTTCGTGGAAACCGGATCGGTAAGGATCGCCTCTGACCTGCCTGCCAATCTGCCAAATGTAGCGTTCAGGACCCCATCAGGTAAAAAGGTCCTGATTGTACTGAATGAGAGTAAGGAAACACAGTATTTCAATATCAGATACGGCAACCGTCAGGCTCCGGCTATTCTGGCCGGAGGCTGTGTGGCAACGTATGTCTGGTAAACCGGATCTATGGCTGTTAATTCTGCTCCGGATTCACAATATAACCCTACAAATCATTGATTTAACCTGAATAAATCGATAACTTTACAAGACCTCTCTGCCGGACAGGCATATAGGACAGAAAACACGAAACTAACTTTAATCAATTTCACATAAAGCAGATTCTTTTAACCATCTATTACTAACCTCAAAACCAAATGAACATGAAACAATTGCAGTTTTATCGTTGGGCAGCTTTGCTGCTTCTCGTGATTCCTCTTGTATTCTCATCATGCAAGAAAAGTGAGGAAGCTGAAGTAATTGCCGGCTTTACTTATCAGGCCGACCCTGTCAACTTCCTCAAGATCACCTTCACCAATACCTCACAGAATTTCGCGACTGTTGCCTGGGATTTCGGTGACGGCGCCACATCCACTGAGGTGAACCCTTCACACACTTTCGCAGCAGCCGGTGAATACACAGTTAAGATCACGGCTACTTCCGATGGTGGCAATTCAGACATTTACACCGAGAAGATCACCCTCACCGACCCGAATGAACTGTTGACGGCTCTTGTCGGTGCAGATTCCAAAACCTGGAAGCTGCTGCGTGATCCTTCCACCGGCAGGTATCCCGTAGAATGCGGGCCGGAAGATCATAGTACAATCTGGTGGGCTATGGGTAACGGCAACGATGCTATCGCAGAACGTCCCTGCCTGCTGAACGACGAATGGACTTTCTTCCGCAACGGTAACATGACCTTCAATGCCAATGGCGATTATTGGGCAGAAGGCACCTACTTCGTTCCGGATAATATCTGCGCTTCCACCTCCGATCCTATGGTGAATGGTGACGGAACCGACCTTTCGGCATGGGCCAGCACCGACCATACTTACTCTCTTTACACCGGCAGCACCCCGAAAATCACGGCCAAGGGCCTTGGTGCTTTCATCGGTTACATCAAGCTGGGCAATGGCTCAGAAACCAAGGTTCCCCTTGATTCGGTGCAGTATAACATCGTAAAGCTGACCGACGGAACCGTCGACACCCTTATCATTGAAGGCGTTTATCGCTGGGATCCGGCTACACCAGGCGGATACTGGAGGCATGTGCTGGTTCATTACGACAATCCTGCCGACGAACCTCCCATTCCCGGAAACAAGCCTTCAGTCGGATTTACCCTTGACTGGAACGGTCTGACGGTTACCTGCACCAACACTTCCACAGGCGCAACTTCTTATCTCTGGGATTTCGGCGACGGCCAGACCTCAACCGAAGCAAATCCGGTTCACACTTACGCTAATGGCGGCATTTTCACGCTCTCGCTTACGGCAACCAATACCAACGGTAGCAGTGCAACCTCTACTGTGGCTTTTGTTACCAACCAGGAAATTACCGACGCCATCCTGCAGGGTGGTTCATGGAAAGTCCGCATTGATGATTACGCCGTGTTCGTAGGCTCCGGAATGGGCAAAAGCGACTGGTGGAAAGTATCCAAGTCTATGCTCGACGGAACGAGTACCGGTGCAGATGACTGGTCCTGCATGCCGGATGATGAGTTCATCTTTAGCGCAGGTGGTGTGTTCGAATACAAGACCAATGGTTCTGCACGTAATGACGGCTATTTTGGCAGCACGAATGGTTGCTGGAGCGATGCCGAGATTGCAGCCAGCGTTCCCAGTGCCACAAGTGGCACCGGCTCAGCCTTCGGATCAGGTGTACACAGTTATACCTTTACTCCGGCAACCGGTAGCAGCAGGGCTATAATTACACTTACAAATGGTTCGGCCGACAGGGCAGCTTTCCTTGGTTTCTACAAAGGATACAACGGTATTGCCAGCGGTATACAAGGTGGTGAAAATTCGAGGCATGGTGCAGATCCCAATTACTACTACGATGCTCCTAACTTTGGTTCACCAACCAATACTTATGAAGTGATGGGTTATGCCAACAGCGGTACCAAAGAGTATCTCTTCGTTACAGTTGACATCACTGCCGACCATAGCGGAGGTTCTTCATGGTCAGCAATCCTCGAAAGGTAATATCCTGACCTTTAAATAGTAACAAGAGGTTGTCATTTCGTTAACGTTCATCAGATTGAGCCTGTTACTCAAACAGGCTCAATCTTACCAAACGCTGACTGCCGACGCGGTCATCATTCACCGGATATCCGGATGAATGGAAATTCGCGGCATATCTGGCAACCTCTTGTTCTTTTCAGCAACTCAGGAAATTCCATACTGAGATACCTCCACAAGATGAAACCATAAAATCGTAACGCATGATAAAATATCTATCTCTGTTTATTCTCCTGTTCTTCTCTGTTTCGGCATTCGCTCAGGGCAGGATGATCAGCGGGAAGGTGACGGATGAAAGTGGATCCGGATTGCCGGGAGTGACCGTTCAGGTGAAAGGAACCACTACCGGAACCATTACCGATATAAACGGAAACTATAATCTGAACATCAGTCAGGGGGTTCTCCGTTTCAGTTATATAGGTTTTGTGACCCAGGAAATCCCCGTTACCAATCAGACAACGATCAATGTCGTTCTGGTAGAAGAGACCCGGCAATTGAATGAAGTGGTGATCGTTGGCTACGGAACACAGAAGAAAAAGGACCTGACCACTGCTGTTGCAGTAGTTGGAGAGAAAGAGATCAAAGACCGTCCTCTCATTTCGGCTGCCCAGGCCATGCAAGGCAAGGCTGCCGGGGTCCAGGTCATTCAGCCTTCCGGCAAACCCGGAGCAGGACTGGCCGTTCGTGTGAGGGGAGCAACATCTGTACTGGCAGGTAATGAGCCTCTATATGTGGTCGATGGCGTGCCAACAACCGATATCAGCGGGATCAGCCCAACGGATATTTCCTCCATGAGCATCCTGAAAGATGCTTCCTCGGCTGCCATTTATGGTGCCCGTGCCGCCAACGGCGTCGTGCTGATCACCACCAAGAAGGGCGAAGCAAAGAACAATGTTGTTAGTCTTAATGCCTATTTCGGGGTATCGCGACTGCGCAAAACTATCGACGTACTTAAAACCAAGGACTATCGCAACCTGATGGAAGAACGTTCCCCGGGATCCTATGATCCTTCATGGACCAACTATACCAACTGGAGCGATGAGATCTTCGGAACCGGATACAATCAGTCGTACCAGTTATCAGCATCCGGCGGAACGGACAAGTTCCGCTATTTTGCATCAGGCGGCTACATGAGTGAGCAGGGGATCGTTCAACCTGCACGTTTCGACCGGTATTCCTTCCGTGTTAATCTCGACAGGGAGGTAAATTCCTGGCTGAAACTGGGTTCGAACATCACCGTGTTAAGCCTCAACTCGAAAGACACACCGGATAACCTTAGTTCCGGCCGCGGCGGCGTGATCATGAGCGCCCTGAACAGCCCGCCATTCATGCATGTCTATAAGACTGACGGCAGTGGCTGGTTCGATCCCAATCCCTATCAATCCTCCTGGGATAACCCAGTTGCCTATATGCAAGGCGCCGATCAAAAATCGGTTGATAATAAAGTACTGGGCAGTTTCAACGCCGACATCAAACTGCATCCCGATTTAACACTGAAATCGAGGTTTGGCGTTGATCTCACCGGACATAAATGGGATTACTACCTGGATCCTTTCCGTACCAATTATGGCCGTGACCAGCACGGGCAGGGCAAGTCGGATCGCAGTACCAGCAGTGTCTGGATGTGGGAAAACACCCTCGACTACGCCAAAAAGATCAATCAGCATAACATCACCGGCCTGGTGGGCAGCAGTGTCCAGAAATATGGTTACTACGATTCTTACCTCGAAGGAAGCAACCTTCCTGAAGATGTATCGATCCGGACCCTTTGGGCGGCCAATACCATTACCGGAGGAACTTCCAGGGAAGGATGGGCGCTTGCTTCTTTCTTCGGCCGTGCGACCTACGATTATGCGAGCAAGTATTACCTGACGGTAAGTGTCCGTGAGGATGGTTCTTCCAAACTCGCCCATCACTGGGGCACAATGCCCTCATTTTCTGCCGGCTGGCGTATTTCGTCCGAGAAATTCATGCAAGGGATCGATTTTATTGATGACCTGAAGCTCCGCGGAGGCTGGGGGATGAACGGCAATCAGGAAGGAATTCCCAACTACACCCGTTACGGACTGGTTTCGTATTACCGGTATGTACTATCAACAGGTGAAAAGAAGACCGGACCTGCTTCCTACCAGAGCACTTACGGCAATCCGGACCTGAAATGGGAAACCACCGCCCAGACAAATCTCGGATTTGATCTGACAATGTTCAATTCGCGGGTGACGGTGAATTTCGACGTTTACAGGAAAAAGACCAAAGACCTGCTCATGAATGTTCAGCTTCCTACTTATTTGCCTATCACCTCCATTCAGACCAACGTGGGTGAAATCGAGAACAAGGGGATGGAACTGAATGTCAATACCATCAATATCGAAAAAAAGCTGAGGTGGAGCACTGATTTCAACATCTCCTTCAACCGCAACAAGGTGACGGATCTCAAATTTACCGATATCTACATGTATGGTTACACTTACAGCAACAACTCGTATGTTTCCATCGTGAGAGTGGGCGATCCCCTGGGCACCTTCTATGGTTATATAGCCGAAGGAGTGGATCCGGCTACCGGAAATATGAAATACAAGGATGTAAACAAGAATGGCATTGACGACACAGGCGACCGCACGGTGATCGGGGATGCCCAGCCGGATTTCATCTTTGGGTTCACCAACAACCTCACTTACGGGCGTTTCGACCTCAATATTTTCTTCCAGGGCAGCTATGGGAATGATATCTACAATGCTACCCGTATCGACCTGGAAGGTATGTTCGACAGCAAGAACCAGTCGGTAGCCGTTCTGAACCGCTGGACACCTGAGAATACCGACACCGATATTCCCAAGGTAGCTAAGGAGGGCGATACTTACAACGTACGCAACTCATCCCGTTTTATCGAAGATGGATCCTATGTACGGCTCAAATCGCTTACCCTCTCCTATCGTCTGATCACTGACAAAAAAACCATAAAAGGGATCAACAAGGCTTCTGTTTATATAACCGGGCAGAACCTGCTGACTTTTACCAACTACAGCGGATTTGACCCGGAAGTGAACGCTTACGGGAACAGTGCGGCAGAAATGGGGATCGATTACGGGACTTATCCTCAGTCCCGTTCACTTGTCGTGGGCTTAAATGTTGAATTTTAAAAACTTCTGATATGAAAACAACGATAAAAATTCTCAGCGCCCTTCTTCTGGCCTTGCCGTTCTATTCATGTGAGAAGTTCCTGGATCTGAAACCGCTGAATGAGAGTATAAAGATTGAGAATGAAAGCAGCGATTCGGCCTATTTCAAATCAGCCAGCGAGGTGGAAGCCGCACTGGCAGGTGCATACAACGATTTCCGGAACGAGTATTTCGAGCTCGACTACTTCGTGAACGGCGATGCACAGAGCGACGACGCCTATGCCGGAGCCGATAATCCGGCAAACTTCCAGATCGATGACTATAACATCGATGCTCTCAACTCGAACGTAAGCCGCGACTGGGCTTACCTGTATTCTACCATCGGCAAGACCAATTATATCATCAATAACGTAGATGATGTCACTGATCCCGAACTGACAGAAAACCGCAAAAATGAGGTGAAGGGTGAAGCCTGTTTTATCAGGGCTTTCATGTATTTCGAACTGGTGAGGATATGGGGGGACGTTCCTTTGCAGTTGACCGAAATTAAAACCATTAGTGCCGACCTGCTGCCCGAACTCTACCCGATCATGTTCCCTGCCCGGTCGCCTCAGGCCGATGTGTATGCCCAGATCATTAAAGACCTGGAGTTCGCCCTGGCCAACGTGCGTACAGCCGCTCCAGATAAAGGCTTTGCCACAAAGGGTGCTGTCAATACCCTGCTGGCTAAAGTGTATGCTACCATGGAACCTCACGACTGGACGAAAGTGCTGAAATACTGCAACGATGTGATCGCCGGTGGATATACCCTGCTCCCGGATTATGAACAGTTGTGGAACAATACCATTGAGAATTCTTCTGAATCGATCTTCGAGATCAATTATGCAGGGACCACCAGCAGCGGAAACTGGGGCGCCAGCATGTTCCTTGGGATGGACTGGAAGAAATTCAATATTCCATCCAACGACCTGGTGAAGGCATTTGACCAGGAAGGTGATATGATCCGGAAAAATGCTTCCATCAAATTCATGGATGTTACCGGTCACTGGTCGGATCAGCACTGGCCTCAGGCATCATACCCGTTTGCTTACAAATACAGGGCTTATGTGTCTCCCAGCGCCCAGAACTATATCATCTTCCGCCTTGCCGATGTTATCCTGCTGAAAGCGGAAGCTTTGAATGAGACGGGCGACGTATCCGGCGCAGCACAACTGGTAAACCAGATCCGTTCGCGGGTGAACCTGACTAATACCCAGGCGTCCACACAGGAAGCCATGCGCCTTGCCATCGAGAAGGAAAGAAGACTGGAGCTGGCATTTGAAGGGCATCGCTGGCATGACCTGAAACGCACCGGAAGAGCTATTGCGGTGATGAACGCCGTAACCGAATTCGGTGGTGTGAGCATGAGTTACAACCTGAACGAAAACCGCTTATGGTGGCCTATTCCGCAATCGGAACTGGATAAGAACACCAAGCTGGTTCAAAATCCGGGTTATTAGAATCTGAATCCCCTGAAATCCCGGGGATGAAGATGCATACAGCATCTCCGGGATTTCTTTCTCTGATCCAGCCAGATAGAAAAATGAAAAGTCGAATCTACTTCAGTCTGTTAACTGCCAGAAATATCTCCGTGGGAGCGTTTCTGTGTATTTCAATGCTAACGGTCCCCGTCTTCAGTCAGCCAGGCACGAACCGGGCAATCTATAACGATCCGAAAGCATCGGTCGGAGAGCGTGTGGAGGACCTGTTGAGCCGGATGACACTGGAGGAGAAGCTGGAACAGCTTTCAGGAGTACCGGAAACAGGATTCGACACCAAAGAAAACACCCGCCTGGGCATTCCGGGCTTTCACATGTCCGACGGCCCCCTGGGGGTTCGCTGGGATAACTCAACAGCTTTCCCCTGCGGGACTGCTGTGGCTGCTACCTGGGATACCGCCCTCGTTGCCCGTTTTGCCGGAGCGCTGGCAGCAGAAACCAAAGCCCATGGCCGGAATTACCTGCTGGGGCCTTGTGTTAATATTCACCGGCTGCCAATTGGCGGACGGAATTTTGAAAGTTACGGCGAAGACCCGTGGCTGGCTTCACGGCTTGCCGTTGCTTATGTCAGATCGTTGCAGGCTAATCACGTAATCCCCAGTGTAAAACATTTCGCGCTGAACAACCAGGAGTGGCGACGTACCGAAGTGGATGTGGAAGTGGATGAGCGTGCCATGCGCGAGATCTATCTGCCGGCATTTGAAGCAGCAGTTAAAGAAGCTGATGCCTGGTCGCTGATGTCTGCCTATAATAAAGTGAACGGCTGGTGGTGCAGCGAAAACAAGACACTACTTGTCGATATCCTGAAGAATGAATGGGGTTTTCAGGGGCTCGTCGTATCCGACTGGGTTTCAACCCATACCCCTGAATATGCCGCCAACAATGGCCTTGACCTGGAAATGCCTTACGGTGAGGTATTTATTGCCGACACCTTACGAAAACTTATCCGGGAGGGGAAAGTAAGTGAAAAGACGATCGATGATAAAGTCCGTCGCATCCTCCGGGTAAAATTCCTTGCCGGTCTGTTTGACGAAAAAATACAACCCGATACAGCCGTCCTCAGCTCGGATGAGCATAAGCAACTGGCTCTGGAGATGGCTGAGGCCGGAACCGTCCTGCTTAAAAACGAAGGAAACCTTCTTCCGCTGGATGCAGGCAAACTAAAGAAGATTGCCGTGATCGGACCCAATGCTGCAAAGGTTCCCACCGGTGGAGGCGGCAGCTCGCATGTGAGCCCCCCTTATTCTGTTTCACCACTGGATGGTATTAAGAAACTGGCAGGAGAAAATGCAAAAGTAATTTATGCCCAGGGTGATATGCTTTCATCCTTCCCTATGGATCCCATCCCTGGCAGATATTTCCGTTCCGGAAACCTGACCGGCCTGAAGGGCGAATATTTCAGCAATAAGAACCTGAGCGGACAACCGGTAGTAACCCGTCAGGATTCCATCCTCAATTTCCTCTGGGATATTCAGGTCCCGGCCCCGAAAATGGAAAGCGACAACTACTCCGTCAGGTGGACGGGACAGATCATCCCGCCGGTCAGCCGGAAATATCTGTTCTATACCGCCAGCGACGATGGCGTCAGATTATACATCAACGGGAAGAAACTCATCGACAACTGGACCGACCATGGCGTTACCGTTGATACTGCAACCATCTTCCTTGAAGCAGGTAAGACCTGTGACCTGAAAGTGGAATATTTTGAAAATGGCGGCAGCGCCGTGTTCATCCTTGGTTGGGATTACCAGGAAGAACAAGGGCAAAACAGGCTGATCGCCGAAGCTGTTCAGGCTGCAAAAAACAGCGATGTGGCTATTGTATTTGCCGGATCCACGGAGTATATCGAAAGCGAAGGGTACGACCGGAGGAACGGTATGGAACTGGCCGGTAACCAGGCAGCACTGATCAAAGCCGTTGCTGAAGCCAATCCCAGGACCATTGTGGTTCTGAACACAGGTACACCGGTCATTACCAAAACCTGGCTTGAAAAAGTCCCGGTTTTGCTGGAAGCCTTTTTCCCGGGACAGGAAGGCGGAAATGCCATCGCATCGATCCTGTTTGGAAACTATAATCCATCCGGCAGGCTTCCTTTCTCTTTCATCAGCGGTCCCGGGCAATCACCTGCTTTCAAAGGATACATGGATAACAGTCTGAAAGCTCCCTATTCCGAAGGGATCTTTGTTGGTTATCGTTATCTTGATGAACATAAAATGACCCCGACTTTCCCGTTTGGATACGGATTATCATACACCACCTTTGCATATTCCGGCATACAGGCTCAGAAAATGCAGGATGGAAGCGTTAAAGTAAAACTGACCGTGCGGAATACCGGAAAAATGGCTGGCACCGAGACCGTTCAGTTGTATGTTTCCGATAAGCACAGCAGGGTTCCGCGCCCTGAGAAGGAGTTGAAAGGATTTGCCAAAGTTTATCTGAAGTCGGGCGAATCGAAAGAAGTATCCGTCATCCTTGGTCCCAGATCGTTCGCTTATTATGATGTTGAAGGCAGGGACTGGAAAACAGAACCCGGCAGTTTCTCCATCCTTGCCGGCAGTTCTTCGGATGATATCCACATGACTACTACCATCGACATATAACAGCCTATACCCATGAAACTTACCCCTTTGATACCAGTCTTGCTGACATTGCCCGCCCTGTTACTATTCTCCTGTAAAAAGGAAAGCGAGCCGGCACCGGTAATCCCAAAGCTTATAGTTTCCGATTTTTCGGTAACCGAAGGCAGCGGAACCTCCCGGAAGGCCATCATCGCCCTCGACCTGTCAGAAGAGACGACTGCAACAGTGTCATTTTCCTGGTCCACCGAAGACGGCACAGCCAAAGCCGGTGAAGATTATACGGCAGTTACGGGCGGAGAAGTCATCTTTACTCCCGGAGAACTCTATAAAACCATCTCGATCGATATTACTTCTGATAACATATTGGAATTCAACGAGAAATTCAATGTCAAGATCAGTAATCTCAGCAATGTGACCGCAACCAAAACGAACCTGGTTGTGACCATCGAAAATGACGACAGTTATAAACCCGAAACAACGGCCGATGGCTGGATTACCCCTGATAATTATCCCGGCATGACGCTGGTGTGGAGTGATGAGTTTAACGGTACAGCCCTGAACAACGCTTACTGGAACTATGAACAGGGTGGCGGCGGCTGGGGTAACAGTGAACTCCAGGTCTATACCAACCAACCGGAAAACTCTTTCGTGAAAGATGGTTATCTGACCATCAAGGCGGTTAAGAACCCTTACAACGAAACCTATACATCAGCCAGGCTCACCACTAAAGGAAAGAAGGAGTTCACTTATGGCCGTATTGATATCCGGGCCAAACTCCCCGTGGGCCAGGGTATCTGGCCGGCCCTCTGGACGCTTGGCGGCAATATCTCCACTGTAAGCTGGCCAAGTTGCGGCGAAATCGACATTATGGAGTACCTGGGGCATGATCCGAATACCGTATATGGAACGATCCATTACAATGAAAGCGGTCATAAATACAAGGGAAGTCGCTACACGGTGCCGGATACCGCGGCATACGATAAAAAGTTCCACGTTTTCACCATCATCTGGCAGGAAAGCTCTATTGAGTGGTTCGTCGACTACAGGAACTATTACACTGTGACGCCGTCGACCATCAACTTCGAAGCATTCTACCTGCCGCAGTTCTTCATTTTCAATGTTGCAGTGGGCGGCGTATGGCCGGGATATCCCAATGCGACAACTGTTTTTCCTCAGTCGATGATTGTTGACTATGTCAGGGTTTTCCAATGATAAAACCCTGAATATCAACCGTTCAAATCAACCTTACAAATCCGACTTACCATGAACAAGAACTCCTTCTTTAGCGCTTTCATTGCCCTTTCTTTACTCCTGTCCCTGGTATCCGGCTGCAGTCAGAAACAAGCCGGCCAAACGGGCAGCCAGTCTGTCAATCTGAAACTCGATTCGGCTCAGATTTTTGTCACGGCCCCCGCGGACTCGCTTCGCATTTCGCTCATGCCTTCGCAGCCCTTTGCAGAACTCCGGCAGCCGGATGAACATTTCCCGACCATCATGCTGGATCCTGTCAGGACATTCCAAACAATTGTCGGATTGGGAGGGGCAATTACCGACGCCTCTGCCGAAACCTTTTACAAATTGCCGCAGGAGGCACGCGACCGGATCATTGAAGCCTATTTTACAACTGATAAAGGCATCGGATACTCATTATGCCGTACACAAATAAACAGCTGCGACTTTTCGAGCGATAGCTATGCATACGCAGATGAAACAGGCGGAAAAGAACTGAAGAACTTCACTATCGATCATGACCGTAAATACCGCATCCCGCTAATCAAGGCAGCAATGGAAAAAACAGGGAATACCCTGCAGCTCTTTGCATCTCCATGGAGCCCTCCGGCCTGGATGAAGGATAATAATAACATGTCGCAGGGCGGCAAACTGAAACCAGAATATTACCAATCCTGGGCCGACTACTACGTTCGTTTCCTTGAGGAGTATAAAAAAGAAGGGCTCAATTTCTGGGGACTGAGTGTTCAGAATGAGCCGATGGCTGTCCAGACATGGGAATCCTGCATCTATACAGCCGAGGAAGAGCGCGATTTCGTGAAAAACTTCCTGGGACCCACCCTGGCCAAATCAACTTTTTCGGATGCCAAACTGGTAATTTGGGATCATAATCGCGGATTGATGTATCAGCGGGCCAAGGTGATGTATGACGATAAGAACGCAGCAAAATATGTCTGGGGAACTGGTTTCCATTGGTATACCGGCGACCATTTCGAGAATGTGAAACTTCATGCCGAGGCTTTCCCCGACAAGAACATGCTTTTCACCGAAGGTTGCCTTTATCCGTTCAATTTCGACAGCCTAAATGAATGGCATTGGGGTGAAACATACGGGAAATCACTCATCCATGACCTGAATAACGGTGCTGCCGGGTGGATTGACTGGAACATCCTGGTTGATGAAACAGGAGGTCCCAACCATGTAAAGAACTTCTGCATGGCTCCGGTAATCGGGGACACCCGGACCGGCAAACTCCACTTCATGAATTCATTCTATTACCTGGGACATTTCTCTAAATTCATCCGTCCGGGCGCCAAGCGGATCATCTGTTCCTCGAACGATGACGAACTTCTGGCCACTGCATTCCTCAACACCGATGGCTCCATCGCCACGGTTGTTCAGAATTCGGGTGAGAAAGACAAAGAATTCAATGTCTGGATCGATAATAAGGCTGTTAAGCTGAACAGCCCGGCTCATTCCATCCTTACTGTAATGATCCGCTAAAGATCAATCCTCCAGGAAACCGAATTTGCCGGCTTCCAGGTCTTCAAAAGCCTTAACGATCTCCTGGCGGGTATTCATCACAAAGGGGCCATAGGGCACTATTGGTTCCCGGATCGGTTCACCACTCATAACGAGCACTATTGAATCTTCCCGGGCCTCAATATCAAAAGATTCCCCGTCGTTGCCGAGTAGGATGAGATGGTCGGCGGGTGCAACGTTGCTGCCATTGATACGGATCGTCCCTTCTATAACCAGCACTGCCGTGTTGTATTCTGCAGGGAAAGTAAAAACGGCGTGATGACCCTGTTTCAGGATAGCATTCATCAGGCTGACCGGAGTAAATGTGGAAGCCGGTCCAACTGCATCTGAGTATCGGCCGGCAATCACCTCAACCTGACCGCCATTCCCCGGAAGTTCCACCCGGTTGATCATTTCGCGGGTGATGGCCTGGTACCTGGGCGGTGACATCTTTTCCCTTGCCGGGAGGTTCACCCAGAGCTGGACCATCTGGAATTCACCGCCCTTCCGGCTGAACTCCTTTTCGTGGTATTCCTTGTGGAGCACACCCGATGCGGCTGTCATCCACTGAACTTCACCTTCCCCGATAACGCCTGAGTTACCGGCACTGTCATGGTGCGCAACCCTCCCGTGATAAGCAATGGTGACCGTTTCGAATCCGCGGTGAGGGTGGACTCCCACTCCGCGTTGAACCTCGCTGGGCGGGAAATAATATCTCGACCCGTAGTCAAGCATCACAAACGGGTCCATCCTGGCCATGCCCGACTGGATTGCAGCCGGAATGAAATTGTGAACCCGGAACCCGTCACCTACCATGTGCGGATCAGGTGGAATGATGATCCGTTCGACAGAACGAATTTTCATAAAACTACTTTTTACTTGTTAAACTTTACAGGAAGGTTTTCGCCGGTCGACATCCGGAAGTGAAATCAAACCGGATAGTTACGGGAAAATTTACGATTGCGCCTTGAATAGAATGATTTTAAAAACTCAGAAAATGCACTAAGCCTGAATCCGTGTTCCTTTTGCCAGCATCTTCGGATACAGCCTGCAGAAGCATCAGAAAGTCCAATCCTTTTTAATCTTTCACGAATTCGGCGTTGCAGTTGATCTGTACCTCGTCGCTCACTATTGCCGAGGGTGTACTCCCTCCGATTCCAAAGTCGCTCCTCTTCAGCTTTCCCGTGATCTTAAAACCGGCAACCGTCTTTTTACTGTAAGGATTTGTACCCGTTCTGGCGATAACGGTCAGCCCGACAGGCTTTGTTATTCCGTGCATGGTAAGGTTACCCTTCACATAATAGGTGTTGGCCGCCTTCGTCCTTTTAAAGTAGAAACTCTTGAAGGAGATGGTAGGATACTTTGCGACGTCGAAGAAATCGGCGCTGCGCAGGTGCTCGTCTCTCTTCTCATTATCCGTAAAAATGGAAGAAGCGTCAGCCGTCATTTCAACGACTGCATCTGTGAAGTCGGCTTTGGAACTTGTCAGTTTTGCATCCGCCTTCCTGAAGGAGCCTTCTACATCCGAAAGCATCATGTGGGTAACGGTGAATCCCACTTTTGCATGTGCATTGTCGTAAGTCCAGGTGGACTTCTCAACGACGGTGAAGGACATATACAAGATCGCCAGGGCAAACAGAGTGATCAGACCAGCTTTTTTCATAAACAGGGTATGTTAATGTAGTTTGACTTGATCCCGGGTGTGTATCACTGTTCTCCCATGGCTTAAATGGCCGGATGCCTTTTTGTCAGGAGGGGAAATACACTTTCCTCAGGAAATGTTTAATGCTTGTTGCTTTCCTCTTTAACAATTTTTCGAGGTCATTGTTCGCAAAATCAAATTCTCCCTGCTTGATGGCTTTGCTGAATCCGGCAAACATCCCTATGAACTCCGCCGGGACACCGGCTTTGGTCAGTGTTTCGATGAACACTTCATGCGGCGCATCCACATATTGAACCTCTCTGCCTGAAAGCCCGGTCATTATGCCGGCGATGTCATCGAAGGAGTTCAATTCGTTATTAGCTGTGAGATAGACTTTGTTTTCGTGGCCTTTCTCCGACAGCACATTGGCCGCAGCTTCCGCAAGGTCTTCTCTCACAGTGAATGCGGCTTTGGTGTGACCGGCCGGAAGGAATATGCCGGTTTCGAACAGCTTCTCTCCCATAAACCAGGGGAGAATGTCGGCATACAATCCATTTTGCAGAATGGTATAAGTCAGACCGGAGGCAAAAATCTCCTTTTCCGTATCCAGATGGCTTTGTGCTATCGCCTGAAGAGGAGATGAGTTTTCATTTTTTCGCTGGAAACTCGTATAGATAATGTGTTTTACGCCTGCTGCTTTGGCTGCAAGGACTGCATTCCTGTGTTGTTCCGACCGTCCGGGTATCACTGACGATGAGATGAGCAATAACTTATCAACGCCTGTGAAGGCTTCAACAAGGGAAGGATAATCGGTATAATCCCCTTTACGGATAGATATACCCAAAGCAGCGAGATCAGCAGCCTTAGCATTATCTCTTACGAGAGCAGAAATCTCACTGGCCGGGAAGCCCTTTCCCAATAAGAAATGAATTGTGGCCGTCCCAAGGTTTCCGGTTGCACCTGTTATCTGTATCATATGTCATTGATTTTAAGGTAAATTTAACATAAACCTACAAGATTCTTCCATATTGTTCTGGCCGTTGGACAACGGCATAGAAATATTATCTGTCAATAAACCACTGCGATGCGAACTACAGGGTTATCTAATAACCAACGCACAGATAAACACATAAAATGATTGGATTGTTGATGAACCTCAATGTAAAACGTCTAAAAGATGGCATCGTATAACGAATAATCTAACCTCCGTGCCCCTCCGTGCTCTCTGTGGTAAAAAAATCTCACCACGGAGGGCACAGAGAAACACATAAAAAGTTTGGAGTATTGATGAACTTAAATGACGGCATCGTATAGTGGATAACCTGATCTCCGTGCACCTCTGTGCTCTCTGTGGTAAAAAAATATCACCACGGAGGACACAGAGATTTCTATGTTAATAAACAAGCAGATTTATTTCTCTGTTGATAGAAAT
>CAZJCG010000041.1:0-31223 GCA_964544545.1 uncultured Lentimicrobiaceae bacterium
TGAGGATGCTGCCGTCGGACTGACCGTTGATTTCATCCTGGATGATGGATTGAACCGAAGGCCCGGGGAGTTGGAATACCTGAACCGGGTTCCCGTCATAGACCTTTTTGCAGCCCAGGGAATCTTTCACCCATACCTGGTAGTCTCCGGGTGGAAGACCGGTGAACAGTCCGCCGTTTGCCATGAACTGGTTGGTGTCGATGGCATAGAAGAGCATATCGGTGAGACCTGCCGTGGCATTAACAGTGATGCTGCCATTGTCCAGTCCGCAATGAGAGGCTTGTTTATCCACGGACAGGATCAGGCTGTCGCCCACGTTTTTGATGGTGTAGGTTTTCAGTAGGGTGGTGCATCCTGCCGAATCGGTGACGCTGAGGATGTAGTTATCCACCGGAAGATGATACAGGTCGGGATCATGGCCAAGGATAGTTCCTCCTCCGTTTTTCCATTCCCAGCTGAGGGGTTGTAACCCGTCAACAGCAAGTCCTGTAATAGCCCCTGTAGCGGCATTGCAGGTGGTAGGAGCAATATTCAGGTTGCCCTCGTCAAGAACAGCTTGCCGGAACCAGGACAGGTGCAGCGTATCGCGGTTGATGCAGCCGGTATCATTCACTACTTCCACCCGGTAATAGCCGGTATCAGAGATATTAAGAGTTTGGGAAGTGCTACCGGTATTCCAAAGATAAGAGGTGAAATTGCCCGGGTTAAGCTGGACGGAAGTTCCTTTGCAGATTGTGAGGTCCGGGCCGAGGTTGGGTTGGGGAAGGCCTGCAACTGTTACCTCGCGTGAGGTCTCCTCGGTGCGGCCATCGGGGTAGTGGACGAAAACAGTGACTGTAAATTTGCCTGCTGAAGTGAAAGTATGCGAAGGAGAAAGTAAAGTAGAGGTATCTGCCATTCCGCTCAACGGATCCCCGAAACTCCAGTGGATGCTGTCAGGAGTGGGGTTGAAGTTGGGGGTAAAAGAGAAATCATCTCCAATGCAATGTCCGGTGAAATCAAATCGGGTGAAATAGGTGGGAATGAAACTGGGCAGGGTTGTATTGTTATTTCTGCCGAGCAAGTCAATAGCATTTTTTTGAAATCCGCACGATATGCCTGGTAGATTAGGATAATTTATAACTCCAAGATAAGCCTCAGTATATTGGGCTATATATATCTTGCCATCATTACCTAGCTGATAATCACCAGAAAGAGTAGGCCCAAAATTTCCAATTGCGATTCCTGAAGATATGAACGCATTTTTTTCTTGTATTGTGAGATCATACTGGAGGACCGTAGAAACATTAGATAAATAGAGATATTTATTGTTAGGAGAAAATTCCATGCTATAATTGGCAGAACTGCTACCAGGTGTTGCAAAAAGATAATGAGGGGATACGATACCCGTGTAAAAGTTGAAATCACATCGTTCTACTCCGGGATAGTCTCCATAGTTAAACAATTGATATCCATCTGATGAGACCTTTATACATCCGGGATTTTGTAAATTAATACCTAATGTGACAAGAGATTTGCTCAGTACCGGATTTGGAGTTATTCCGTTTTCTGAGAGTAAATATGCAGCATAGTTCCCTTCCTCATATATAAAAGAGATAATCCAAATATCTTTATTATTCCCATGTCTTACAGCAGTTAATCTTCCGGCTGCATTGCTTGCACCTGCTATTTGAATATTTTTATCATTGGTTATATCTCCAAGTCCAGCATCCAGTGACATATCAACAATTGAATACCTCAAGCCTACACGAGTATAATTGGGATTTGTAGTCCTTCCATCAACTGTGAAAATATAATACAAATTACAGGTACCTGGTTTGGGTATAATAATTACAGGGTGGATAGAGTATCCATATCCAGTTATACTACCGAGGTTTGTCCCATTCTGCATTACTTCATGATTCCTATTCCAAACCTGAACCCCATCAGTATAAAAAAGGAGGTTGCCAGCACTATCGCTAATGCTGGCAGATCCTCCGTTTGAATTCATCTGACTGTCAAGTATAGCTATAGGACCATTACTCTGGAAATGAACGGCTGCTTTATGACCAAAATACCAATTAACTGTCTCATTCTGAGCAGAAAGTTGATTATTTGGAGCTATGTAACTAAGCAAAAAACATAGCAGTCTGAGACCAAGTATTTTCAGTAAAATAGTTGCCTTATTCTGCATTGAGTAATCTGTTTAGATGAATTCAATTTTGATATTAAGGCATAGACGGGATTTTAATATCTATATCTTGTAAAGCCCCGCAAGTACAGTCAAAGTCTGTTTCTCCATAGCAAATCTCAATATTATTATTGGTCATCCGCTGAACTTTTGCATTTACATGATAACCTCCTATTACATCAGTACAATAACAAACATCAAGCATATATGTATATGTGCCACTATTAGAATAATATGGTTCAGTCCAAGAAAATGGGCTGTCACATAATTTAGCATCATCAAGGTTCCTTGTAATTGAAACTGTAATCTGATAGTAATCAGTACTGTTCACTGCGGGCAAGCACTCATCATTCCATGAAACAGATATTGAATTGATTTGTGCTGAAACTGGATTAACCATTACGGTTAATATAATAATCAAACAGAATAAAGATAATAGTTTCGTTTTCATTTTTATGGTTTTAATTGTTGTATACTCATAATTTAAACTTAAAGTATAGTTCAACATCAAAACCTACGGAGGGTGGTTATCCTCCCTAATCTCAAATATAAATCTGTGTGTGTGTGTGTGTCAAGTAATCGGGCATAGTTTTTTCTTCCTTTCTTTTCAGGTAGTGAGTGTAGTGAAGTATGTAAAACCGGGTTCATGAAAGCCAATAGCTGAAAACTGCAGGACAATCAACAAATATAGCATGAAAATTAATAAAATATTGACTGTCAGCCGGAAAACTTTGAGAAAAGAAGAATGCAACTGCAACCTTGTCGCAATCCTGTATAATACCTCTTGCAACGGCTCCCTACGCAGGAGTCTCTGCAGAAACACTGCGTGTCATCGGATCTTTGGGGCAATATCAACATGATGCAGTATATTTTTTTACTAATTCATTAAAGAGTATTTTTGCCGGCGAAAACGGAATACAAAGTTGTGAACCAAGCAGTTTATATACCTTCCGGCGGGTTTATCAGCCGGGAAGACAAAGAACGAAACCTGAAACAGCGCTCCCGTGTTATCTGGTTTACCGGACTGCCCTGTTCGGGAAAGACCACGCTGGCGCAGGGAGTAGAAAAGGAACTTTTCAACCGGGGATACCATTGCCAGATACTCGATGGCGACAATGTTCGGTGCGGCATCAATAACAACCTCGGATTTTCGAATGCCGACCGGCTTGAAAACATCCGCCGCATTGCGGAGGTGTCAAAACTATTTGTTTCGGCCGGTGTTATTACCATCAATGCTTTTGTAAGCCCTACGGAAGAGATCCGCGAAATGGCCCGCCGGATCATCGGGGACGAGGACTTTATCGAGATCTTTCTTAATCCGCCGGTCACAACCTGCGAGAAACGGGATGTAAAAGGTATGTATAAGAAAGCCCGGGCCGGACAGATCGCCGACTTCACCGGAGTGAACGCTCCGTTCGAAACTCCGGCCAGCCCTGATCTGGTGATCAATACAGATACGGAAAGCATAGAAGCATCCATTGAGAGGATAATGGACTTTATCCTCCCGGTAATTAGTCTTCGCTGATGAAGAATATTCCGGCAGGCATTCTGCAAACCAGTCCGGACGGTAACTATAAAAAAATGACTGAATGAAACCCTATAACCTTACCCACCTGGATGAACTGGAAAGCGAATCAATCTTCGTGATCCGGGAAGTGGCCGCACAGTTCGAACGGCCGGCAATCCTTTTCTCAGGCGGGAAGGACTCCATCGTGATGACCTACCTTGCCAAGAAGGCATTCTGGCCTGCACGTATTCCTTTTCCTTTGTTGCATATTGACACAGGGCACAACTTTCCTGAAACGATCGAATACCGCGACAATCTTGTTGAGAAGCTTGGCGTGAAACTGATCGTGGGCTCCGTCCAGGAGTCAATCGACATGGGCCGTGTAACAGAGGAAAAGGGTTACAATGCAAGCCGCAACCTGTTGCAGACAGTCACGCTGCTTGATACCATCGAGAAGCACAAATTCGACTGCTGCATGGGTGGAGGCCGCCGCGATGAAGAAAAAGCCCGTGCCAAGGAACGTTTCTTCTCGCACCGCGATGAGTTCGGACAATGGGACCCTAAAAACCAGCGTCCGGAATTGTGGAATATTTTCAACGGCAGAAAGCATGTAGGGGAACATTTCCGCGTCTTCCCGATCAGCAACTGGACGGAAATGGATGTTTGGCAGTATATCCTGAAGGAGAAGATACCTATGCCCAGCATCTACTATACACATGAGCGGGAGGTATTCAACCGCGACGGCACCTGGCTTGCTGTGGCTCCGTTCATGAAGCTTAAGCCGACTGAGCATGCGGAAATAAAAACTGTGCGCTGCCGGACGATCGGCGATATAAGCTGCACCGGCCTCACCCTCTCCACGGCCAACACGCTCGAGGAGATCATCGATGAGATTGCCGCCACCAGGGTCACCGAACGCGGAAGCCGGGCCGACGATCTGAGGAGCGAAGCCGCCATGGAAGACCGGAAAAAAGAAGGATACTTTTGAACCGGGCTTGCTCATTCACTAACACTCAATGATTCTACCAACGTGACGCAATTTTCTTCCAAAGGATACCTCGATATGGAGCTGCTCCGTTTTACCACGGCAGGCAGCGTTGACGACGGCAAGAGCACGCTGATCGGGCGGTTGTTGTACGACAGCAAATCCATCTTCGAAGACCAGCTTGAAGCAGTTAAAAGGGCAAGCATCCAGCGCGGCAACGAATACATCAACCTGGCCTTGCTCACCGACGGGCTCCGTGCCGAAAGGGAACAAGGGATCACCATCGACGTTGCCTACCGCTACTTTGCCACCCCCAAACGAAAATTCATCATTGCCGATACGCCGGGCCATGTCCAGTACACCCGGAACATGGTGACAGGCGCTTCCACGGCCAATGCCGCGATCATCCTGATTGATGCCCGCAACGGCGTTACAGAACAGACCTGCCGCCACTCTTATATCGCATCCCTTCTTCAAATCCCCCATCTCATTATCTGTATAAACAAGATGGACCTGGTGGACTATTCCGAAGAAGTGTATAACAGCATCCGGGATAGTTTCGAAGAATTTGCCCGCAAGATTGATATCCGCGACCATCGCTTTGTGCCTATCAGCGCGCTGCATGGCGACAACGTGGTGGAACCTTCAAAGAACATGGACTGGTATTCAGGCGGTACTCTTCTGCATGTGCTGGAGACAGTGCCCATCAACCATGATTATAACCTCAACGATGCCCGTTTCCCGGTACAGTATGTCATCCGGCCGATCTCCGAGGAATACCATGATTACCGCGGCTATGCCGGCCGTGTTGACGGAGGAGTATTCCACCAGGGCGACAAGGTGATCGTTCTTCCGGAAGGGCACAAATCGGCTATCCAGTCCATCGACATACACGAGGGAAACCTGCAGGAGGCTTATCCGCCCATGTCGGTAACCCTGAGGCTGAAAGATGACATTGATGTCAGCCGCGGCGATATGATCGTGAAAGAGGACAATCTGCCCCGTATCAGTCAGGATATCGACCTGAAGATCTGCTGGATGAATCCCAAGCCCATGCAGGTGAACGGGAAATATGCCCTGAAGCACACCACCCGCGATGTCCGATGCATCATCAGGGAAGTGCATTATAAGGTGAATGTGAACACCCTCGAGCAAATTGAAGATGACAAGGAAATCCGGATGAACGACATTGCCCGGATCAGTATACGTACTACGAAACCCTTGTTTTTCGATCCATACAGCCGCAACCGTCGCACAGGCGCCCTTGTTCTTATTGATGAAGGCACCAATGAAACGGTGGGTGTGGGCATGATCGAGTGATGAACTGCTTTTTGGCCAGACAATAAAACTAGCAACACAAATAAAACTGTTATTCTATGAAGAGAATCCTCTCCCTTATTGCCGGTCTTTTGTTACTCGGTAGTGCAATGCCTGCGTTGGCATGCACCAACTTTTTAATAACAAAGGGTGCTACCGCCGACGGATCCTGCATGATCAGCTATTCGGCCGATTCACACACCCTTTTTGGAGAACTGTACCACTGGCCTGCTGCCGTTTACCCGGAAGGGACGTTGCAGGATGTTTATGAATGGGATACGGGAAAATACCTGGGAAAGATCAAACAAGCCCGTCAGACGTATAACGTGATAGGCAACATGAATGAATTCCAGGTGGCCATTGGTGAAACCACTTACGGAGGAAGGGAAGAACTTCTCGATACCGCCGGAATGGTGGATTACGGCAGCCTGATCTATATTGCCCTTCAGCGCTCCAAAACAGCCCGTGAAGCGATCCAGGTAATGACTTCGCTCGTTGCCGAATATGGTTATTGCAGCGAGGGTGAATCATTCAGCATCAGCGATGCCAACGAGGTATGGATCATGGAAATGATCGGCAAGGGGAAACCTGTAGCCGTCAAGGATAAAAAAGGGCGCATCACCTGGAAGCATAATAAGGGAGCCGTGTGGGTAGCCGTACGAATTCCCGACGGATACATTTCCGGACATGCCAACCAGGCACGCATCACGACCTTCCCACTGAATGATCCCGAAAATTGCCTCTATTCGCCTGACGTGATCTCCTTTGCTCGTGAAAAAGGATGGTTTTCGGGGGAGGATAAGGATTTCAGCTTCAGCGACACCTATAATCCCCTCACCTTTGACGGCGCCCGTTTCTGTGAAGCCCGCGTCTGGAGCGGATTCAACAAGGTCACCAAAGGCATGGACAAATACCTGGATTATGCCAGGGGTGAAAACCTGCACAACCGGATGCCCCTGTATGTGAAGCCTGACCATAAGCTTACCCTTCAGGAAGTATTCGGGCTTATGCGCGATTATTACCAGAATACACCGCTCGACATGACTAAGGATGCCGGAGCCGGCCCTTACGGCAACATCGTCCGCTGGCGGCCTCTCACCTGGAAAGTAGATGGCGTTGAATATTGCAACGAAAGAGCTATTTCAACCCAGCAGACCGGATTTTCATTTATCGCCCAGTCGAGGGCTTATGTACCCAGTCCGCTGGGAGGTGTTTTCTGGTTCGGCGTTGATGATACCTATTCAACGGTTTACACTCCCATGTATACCTGCATGACCCGGGTGCCGGAAACATTTGCCGTAGGCAACGGCGACATGATGACTTTCAGCGACGATGCAGCCTTCTGGGTGTTCAACCAGGTTTCGAATTTCGCTTATACCCGTTACCGTGACATGATCCCTGAAATCCAGGCCAAACAATCGGAGCTGGAAGGGAATTACATGGCCATGGTCCCTGCCATAGATAAGCTGGCGCTGGAAATGAGCAAGCAGTCGCAGGAAAAAGCGATCCGTTTCCTGACCGATTTCTCTGTGACACAAGGTAACAACACGGTTTCGGAATGGAAAAAGTTATATCGCCACCTGTTCACAAGGTTCATGGATGGCAATATCAAAACTGCGGTGCCGGGAGAAAAGAACCCCAGCGTGAAACAGCCGGGGTACAGTGAAGATTTTTACAGGAATATTGTAAAGCAGACCGGTGACAAATTCAGGGTCATCGGATCGGGTACGCATTGATCCATACGTTAGATCTGCTTAAGAGCTGAGCCTGGAGGTTAAATGGATATCTTCAGGCTCAGTTCTTTTAACTGTTCTTCCTTGATCCGTGCAGGCGTATCGATCATCACGTCGCGGGCGTTGTTATTCTTCGGGAATGCGATGTAGTCGCGGATGGAATCACTTCCGCCGAAGAGCGAGCAAAGACGGTCGAAGCCGAAGGCGATCCCGCCATGTGGAGGGGCTCCGTATTCAAAGGCATTCATGAGGAATCCGAATTGTTCCTGAGCTTCTTCTTCGCTGAATCCGAGCAAATGCAGCATCTTTTGCTGCATGGGTTTGTTGTGGATACGTATGGAGCCTCCTCCTACTTCAACGCCGTTGATCACCATGTCGTATGCATTGGCGCGGACAGATCCCGGATCGGTGTCGAGCAGCGGGAAATCTTCCGGTTTGGGCGAAGTAAAGGGATGGTGCATGGCATAAAAGCGTCCTGTTTCATCGTCCCATTCCAGCAACGGGAAATCATACACCCACAGGGGAGAGAATATTTCAGGTTTCCGCATCCCCATGCGGCTGCCCATTTCGAGACGCAATTCGTTTAGTGCTTTTCGTGTTTTGGATGCTTTGCCGGCAAGCAGGAGCATAAGGTCACCCGGTTTGGCGTCAAAAGCCTCTGCCCATTTCTTTAATTCTTCAGGTGAATAGAACTTATCTACAGATGATTTCAGGCTGCCGTCGGCTGCATAACGCAGATATATCAATCCGCCTGCACCGATCTGCGGCTTTTTAACGAATTCTGTCAGCTCATCGAGCTGTTTACGGGTGTATTCAGCACAGCCTTCAGCATTGATCCCGACCACCAGCTCAGCTTCATCGAAAACCTTGAAATCCTTACCTTTCACCAGGCCGGTTAGTTCATGGAAACGCATGCCGAAGCGTGTATCCGGCTTGTCGGATCCGTAGAATTTCATGGCATCGGCATAGGTCATACGCGGCAGGTTATCGATTTCAATTCCCTTCACGGTCTTGAAAAGATGCCTGACCAGTCCTTCGAAAGTCTGGAAAATATCTTCCTGGGTGACGAACGACATTTCGCAGTCGATCTGGGTGAATTCCGGCTGCCGGTCAGCCCGGAGGTCTTCATCACGGAAACACTTAACGATCTGGAAGTAACGGTCATAGCCGGCAACCATCAGCAATTGTTTGTAGGTTTGCGGCGACTGGGGCAGGGCATAAAATTCACCGGGGTTAACGCGCGACGGAACAACATAGTCGCGGGCTCCTTCCGGAGTGCTTTTGATCAGCACGGGAGTTTCTACCTCGATAAATCGTAGGCTGTCGAGATAGTTTCTGGCCTGAAATGCCATCCGGTGCCTCAGTTCGAGGTTCCTGCGGACAGGATTGCGGCGAAGGTCCAGGTAACGGTATTTCATCCGGAGTTCTTCACCCCCGTCGGTATTGTCTTCGATGGTGAAAGGAGGGATCTTTGATTCATTGAGAACCTCAAAGCTTTCGACGATGATCTCAATATCCCCTGTGGCCATTTTCGGATTCTTGTTGCTCCGCTCAGCAACCTTACCGTTGGCTGATATCACAAATTCGCGTCCCAGTTTTCGGGCTTCTTCGCACAGCGAAGCGTTGGATTCCATGTTGAAAACCAGCTGTGTGATGCCGTAACGGTCGCGGAGATCGATGAAAGTCATTCCCCCGAGATCACGGGAGCGCTGGATCCATCCTGTTAAAGTGACCGACTGGCCGGCATTGGCCAGGGTAAGTTCTCCACAGGTATTCGAACGAAGCATAAACGAAAAATTAAAAATGAGGCGCAAAGGTAGCAAAAATGACCGGAAGGTTTTAACAGCTCCTGATGAATGCGCTCCGGACGGAATGGATGTTAAAAAGCGTTAAACTGCGTTTCTAACATAATAAACCCTTGATTTTCATTGTAAAATTCATTAATTTTGCACCCATTTTTCAGAATTCCAAAGAAACCAACATATGAAACTAT
This sequence comes from uncultured Lentimicrobiaceae bacterium, assembly GCA_964544545.1. GTDB lineage: Bacteria > Bacteroidota > Bacteroidia > Bacteroidales > UBA4417 > UBA4417. Next base: position 9,706 of record CAZJCG010000041.1, read on the forward strand.
CTCAATTCAGGTATCATCTCCCGACGGAACTTATTGCCGAACATCCCGTTCCTAACCGTGATGAGTCCAGGTTGATGGTTGTAAATCGTCAGGCGCAAACCATTGAGCACAAGTCTTTCAAAGATATACTCGATTATTTCGGCGAGGGAGACGTATTTGTCCTGAACAATACCAAGGTATTTCCGGCACTTCTTCTGGGAGAGAAGGAAAAAACCGGAGCCAAGATCACCGTTTTCCTTCTTCGCGAACTGAACAGTGAGGCTCGTCTCTGGGACGTGCTCGTTGATCCTGCCCGAAAGATCCGTATTGGCAACAAATTGTACTTCGGCGACGATGACGCACTGGTAGCCGAAGTGATCGATAACACCACTTCCCGCGGCCGTACCCTGCGCTTCCTTTTCGATGGCCCGTATGATGAATTCAAGCGTACCATTGAATCACTTGGTAAAACACCGCTTCCGGAAGAGCTGCAACGGTTGCGTGATATCGAACCGGAGGATAAAGAACGTTATCAGACCATCTATGCCAAAAATGAGGGCGCCGTGGCAGCTCCTTCTGCCGGACTGCATTTCAGCCGTGAACTCATGAAGCGTTTGGAACTACAGGGCGTTACTTTTGCAGAAGTGACCCTCCATGCCGGGCTTGGCAATTTCAGGGCTATCGATGTGGAAGATCTCACCAAGTATAAAATGGATTCCGAAGAACTGATCATCGAGGATGAAACCGCTCAGATAGTCAACAGGGCCAAAGAGAACAGGAATAAAGTGTGTGTCGTTGGTACCACTACCATGAAGGCAGTTGAGTCGTCAGTGGCCATCTCCGGCAACCTGAATCCATACAAGGGCTGGAGCAACAAGTTCATCTTCCCGCCATACGATTTCAGCATAGCCAATTGCATGGTAACCAATTTTCACCTTCCCCAGTCGCCCATGATGATGATGGTTGCTGCCTTCACCGGCTACGACCTGCTCATGAAAGCATATAAGGAAGCCGTTCAGCAGAAGTACCGCTTCTTTTCGTATGGCGATGCCATGCTTGTCATATGATCATCCTGGTTACGAATAAAGCCTGATTTCAGGCATTCTTTAAATCATTATTTACCGCAATGACGCCATGTCAGCGCAATGACGCAGAGTCAGAATCAGAATACCGACACTTTGCGTTGCTGACTTCCATCCCGTGCCATTGCGGTAATTCATTTTCAACAGGGGATACAAGCTCTTGTTTTGTACCTTTAATGTTAACCTGTTCCATCAATGGAAACTATCCGGAAACTCTATAAAACAGGAATCGGACCTTCGAGCAGCCATACCATGGGGCCACGCAAAGCAGCCCTTGAATTCCTTTCCCGAAATCCGAAGCTGCATAAGGTACGTATTACACTTTACGGCAGCCTCGCAGCAACCGGTAAAGGCCACCTCACCGACAAGGTGCTGAAAGAATCTTTTCCCGAAGGCAAGGTGCAGATTGTCTGGGAGAAGGATATCTACCTGCCTTTCCACCCGAACGGGATGAAATTCGAAGCTCTGGATGAGAATGGTCATGTGAAGGACTCCTGGACGGTTTACAGCGTGGGCGGCGGAGATATTGCCGACGACGGAACCATAGCCAGGGAACCCTGTGTCTACCCGCATTCCAAATTGTCGGATATCCTGCACTGGTGCGAACACAATGGAAGAACACTCTGGGAATATGTAGAGATACATGAAGAACCGGGCATCTGGGACTATCTCACGGAGATCTGGAATGTGATGAAAGCATCCATCAACCGCGGTCTGGAGAATGAAGGGGTACTGCAAGGCAGTATTCACCTTCCCCGAAAGGCAGCCTCCTATTACGTCAAAGCAAAGAGTTCAGCCGGGTCGTTGCAGAAGAGAGCCCTGGTATTTGCCTATGCACTGGCGGTTGCCGAGGAAAATGCCGCTGGTGGTGAGATCGTTACGGCTCCTACCTGCGGATCGTGCGGCGTTGTGCCGGCGGTGTTGTTTCATACCCAGAATACCTATCAATATTCCGATAACAAGGTTATCAGAGCATTGGCTACCGCCGGACTGGTTGGGAGCCTGGTTAAGAAGAACGCCTCTATCAGCGGCGCCCAGGTAGGATGCCAGGGCGAGATCGGCACGGCCTGTGCCATGGCCGCTGCAGCAGCAACCCAACTCTTCGGGGGCACTCCCTCTCAGGTGGAATATGCTGCAGAAATGGGGCTTGAACACCACCTCGGACTGACCTGTGATCCTGTTGCCGGACTGGTGCAAATTCCCTGCATCGAACGGAATGCCATCGCTGCCGGCCGTGCCATGGACGCATCGGCGTATGCCATTCTCTCCGACGGCCGCCACAGGGTGAGCTTCGACAAAACCTGCATCGCCATGAAAGAAACCGGGCATGATCTTCCGGACATCTACAAGGAAACCTCCGAAGGAGGCCTCGCACTGCAAATATAATTTCCGACGCAGCATGAAAAAATTCGCGATCATCGTAGCCGGAGGTACCGGCAGCCGCATGGGTGAAAACACTCCCAAGCAGTTCCTGATCCTTGACGGGAAACCGGTTCTGATGCATTCGGTCCTTGCATTTTCGGAATACGACCCTCACTGTGAAATTATAATCTCTCTGAACCCTGAATTGATCGGGGAATGGAATAATTTGTGCCGGAACTACGGGCTGAACATAAAGCAACAGGTAGTTGCAGGCGGGGAAACCCGGTTCCATTCGGTGAAGAATGGCCTGGCCGTAGTCCGGGGAGAGGGTCTGGTTGCTGTCCATGATGCCGCACGTCCCGTTATTTCAAGAGAATTGATTGCCAGGGTATTCAGAGAAGCTGAAGAGTTTTCCTCGGCCATTCCCTGTGTGCCGGTGAACGAAACGGTACGGAAAGTGGAAAATGGACAGATTACACTGGTCGATCGCACAACCCTGAGGATTACGCAGACTCCTGAAGTATTTGAAGCCGGGCTTCTTCGCAGGGCTTACGAACAGGAATACCAACCCGGGTTCACCGACGACGGCTCCCTTCTGGAAGCCATGGGAGTCAATGTACATCTTACGGTGGGTGATCACAGGAACCTGAAGATCACACTGCCGGGCGACCTTGAGATCGCCGGCCTCCATCTCAGCAGGATGAAATTGGATCTATGAGTTGCCGGCCGCCGGCCTGAATTTCCTTCCTTTCCAGCTAAATGACTTCCTGTTTCCTGCCAGCCCGATATAGGCTGTGTAAAAGGCATTCAACGGCTCCAGGAACGGGAACAGGAGCAGCAGACGGCTTCTTTTGAAGAAACGTGAAACAGAGATCATCACCGGAAGGTCAATAATCAGTTTGATCAGGAAAAAGATTCCCGCATAGCGCAAAACTTCCGGCATGAACAAGCCGGTAAGCAGGGAAACGGCAAAGGCCAGGTTGGTCATATAAACGATCAGGGATGACAGGATCAGCCAAAAGTCAGTATAACCCCGGCTTTTCGAAACCCAGCGGAGGCGCTGGGCAATGAATGCACGGAAACTCTGTTCCGGAGCCGTAGAAACCACGGCCTCCTCTGCCGGGAGGTAATGAACGGACTCTGGACCGAACGCTTTTTTAAATGTCAGCATCATAAAGACATCATCGCCGGAAGGCTGAGAAAGATTTCCGGCAAATCCTCCGCACGAAAGCCAGGCATTTCGCTCGTAACAAAGGTTGGCTCCGTTGGCCATCAGGGGGAAACCGGAGGCGGCAGAGCCGGCTGTTGTAGCCTGCAGGCTCATAAACTCCAGCTCCTGGAGCCATCCAAAAAACTGTTTTGAAGAGGAAAACCGGACCGGGGCAAGGATCATCCTCGGGCGATGCAGTTCGTAGTATGCATCAATGGTCCTGATCCATCCGGCCCCAACCCTGCAGTCGGCATCAGTCGTTATGATAAGCTCTGCTTCCGAGGTGCGGATTGCCCTGTCGATGGCTGCCTTTTTCCCTCCCGGTTCGTCGTCGTCCATCCTGATAAGCCGAAACCGGAAAGGACATGAAGACATATGTTCCTTAACTACCTTGCAGGTCTGATCTTCTGAATGATCATCCACAACGATGATCTCAAGGAGATGGTTTGGATAATCCTGGCTGGCCAGGTCGCCCAGAAGGCCGGGCAGGACGGATTCTTCATTCCTGGCGGCCACCACAATGCTGATTTGGGTTTTCGGTTCACTGACGGCCGGAACGAGACGTGACAGTCTGAACCAGCCGGCTGTAATGAAAAGCAGCAGGATGCTGTAAGCGAGCAGGATGAGACCGACGATTATCAAGGGAATCATTTCCGGAAGAATCGCAGTTTAAACACAAACGGAATACCTGCCAGAGCAGGAACCGCGAGGTTGATTACCCAGAGAGATCCGGCAGCAAGTACTACCGACAGCGCTTCTGATTCGCTCATGGGAATTCCCCTGGCTTGCAGCAGGAAAGCGCCGATAAAGTAAAGACTGACGGAGCCGCGGACTCCCAGTTCCGACAGTGCTATTGTCGGGACGATGGCCAGGGCAAGGTAGATGACAGGAATAATATAGCATGCCGGGATGACAGGCAACATAATGCCGAAAATTCTCAGTATCATGAAGAACTGGAAACTGAATATCAGATAACGGAGCAGGCTGAGCAGCCAGACTCTGATCAGTTCCTTGCGTGAAATAGCCCCGATGGCCTGGATATATTTCGCAAAACGGCTGAAGCGCCCGTTAAAAGTTTTTTCGGTCAGTTTCCCGAAAAAAGGCAGGTTTAGAAAGGCAAGCACCAGAAAGATATTCATCATCACGATCCCGCTGATGACACCGATATTGGCCCAGTCGGGAACAATGACCCCTGCCGGAAGAAATTTTTTGTAAGAAAAGATAAGGGCCAGTGATCCCAGCATCAGCGTCACGATCAGTTGGCTGAAACTGCCGACCAGAGTGAGAAGTACGGCCGTGAACGGTTCGCTCTTTTTGAGGATAAAAGCCCGGCCGATGAATTCCCCGGTGCGGTTCGGCGTAAAAATGCTCACAGTAACTCCTGCCAGCACCGACTGGAACGATTTGAAAAAGGAAATCGGTTCTGCCCGCCGGACCAGTTGCTGCCATTTGACGGATTCAACTGCCCAGTTGAGCAACATAAGGAGCATCAGCAATATGATTCCGCGCAGGAAATGAGGATTCCCGGTATAGGAAGTGATCGATTCTGCCAGTTCCTTCAGGTTCCCCCCGGCAAAAACCTTCCAGTAGATGAATCCCAGTGAAGCGGCAACAATTGCCAGCCTGAAGATGTTGTTGAGAGTTTTGTATAAATTTGTGTTCTTCAAGTTCACTTCTGTTAAATTAACCGGACTGCCGGTCAAACTCCAAGCATTTGCCAACCGAACGTATTATTCTGGGCATCGATCCCGGGACCAATATCATGGGATTCGGGTTAATCCTCGATAAAGGTAAGAAAATTGAACTGATTGCCCTGGATGTTATCAAACTGGACCATCTCGATACCCACCCGCTGAAACTCAAGAACATCTTTGAGAAGGTGCTGGCATTGATCGATCACTATCATCCGGATGAGGTGGCATTGGAAGCTCCCTTCTTTGGCAAGAACGTGCAGAGCATGCTGAAACTGGGGCGGGCACAGGGCGTCGCCATGGCTGCAGCTTTGTACAGGGACATTCCCATCTTTGAGTACTCTCCCAGGAAGGTGAAGCAGTCGATCACCGGCAGGGGAAATGCTTCCAAGGAACAGGTATCGGCCATGCTGAACAGGCTCTTCGTTATTGCTGAGCAACCAAAGTACTTTGATGCCACCGACGCCGTCGCCGTCGCCTGCTGCCATTATTTCCAGCGTTCACCTGACACCGGTAAGAAGAGTTATTCCGGATGGGGATCGTTCATCAGCCAGAATCCCGATAAGGTGGTCAAAAAGTAAAGAAAGGATTACATTAACTTCTGATAGGCCTGCCACCAGCGGTCCGGAACATCATTCCCGCAAGCGGTCTGGTAATCGGTATAGGAGCAGGGAACCAGGTAATGATGACGGAAGCGCTCCTTGATATTCTCCGAGCATTTCACTTCCATCCACCAACGTTCGGTCTTTTTGCTGCGGTAAAAAACGATCCCATCACTCTGGTTGGCCATCTGCACATGATACCGTACGAATCCCTCCTGGTCGCGTGAAGGATGATCCTGCTGCCGGTGGTAAAATCCGTCAATAAAATGCCAGATCAACTGGGCCATCAGGTGGGCCGTCTGGCCGTCGCGGTCGCGTGAAGGGTTCATTTCATAAAATCCGATACAGCTTAGCTTTTCACTGAGCCCGGCATACCGGATGATCTGGCAGGCTTCTTCTCCATAGAGGCCATTGGGCGTAGCATTGCCATTTCCGGGGGCATCGGACTGCCGTATTGCAGAAATATCGAACGAAAGCATGTCGGCATTCCTGACCAGGGGCTCTACCTCAGGAATATTGGCCTGTGCAACCCCGAGCCGGCAGATATCGAAAAACAGATCCCTCATCAGGTCGATTGCACCCTGATCTACCAGATAGGTCTGATAGCCAATGTTGGTGTAATTGAAGAGATAATTAGGCTTGTGCAGGATGATGTGGCTGAGGAACGACCGTGAATGAAGCTGCCCTTCGGATTCTCCCAGATCGAAAAGGTTATCAATGGAAGCGATATTAATCACCTGGTTCAGTTCCTTGTAAGCTTTATAGGCAGCATAGGTAAGTTCCTGGCCTCCGCCGATGATCAAAGGCACGATCTGCGCCTTCAGCAGTTGTTGAACAACCTGGGTCAGGGCAAAGTAAGTGTCTTCAGGAGTGTTGCCTTTCCGGATATTCCCCAGATCGGCAATCCTGACGTTATAATTTCCCGGGAACAACTTATACAGGTATGGCCGTATCGCATCTGCCGCCTTATGGCAACCTTCGTTGCCCACGGAGTTTCTCGATTCCTCAACCCCGATCAGGGCGATATCGATCCCTTCGAGTGAAGGAAAATCCTTCTCGTCGGTGTAGATCGAAAATGCCTCACCCAGGCGTTTATAAGTCAAATGAGCGTATTCAGACTGGTCATATCCGCTGACCGGCTTAAAAAACAAGGATATCTCGGCCATAAATCGATTGGATCAGATAGTAGGATGCACAGGATACTGGATTATTTGGAGCCTTTCTTCACGATACCTTTCTTTTTTGCTGACGGTGCAGTATTCTGAATGATCTCCAGGCAATCTTCAAGAGTAAGGGATGCAGGGATCTTTCCTTTGGGTATCTTGAAATTCTCTTTTCCGCAGGCGATATATGGCCCGTACCGTCCATTGAGAACCTTGATATCCGGTCGTTCGGTGAATTCCCGGATCGTACGGTTGGCTTCCCCGGCCCTTTTTTCCTCAATCAATGCGATGGCTTCATCGGAAGTGAGGGTTACAGGGTCCTGTGTCTTTTTCAGCGAGAAGAATTTCTTCTTATGCAGCACGTAAGGACCGAAACGTCCCAGTCCGACCACCATTTCTTCTCCTTCGTATTCGCCTACACGGCGGGGAAAGTCGAAAAGTTTCAGGGCTTCTTCCAGGGAAATGCTCTCGATGGACTGCCCTTTGCGTAAGCCTGCAAATCGTGGTTTTTCTTCGGAATCAGTATCACCGATCTGCACCATCGATCCAAATCGGCCTATTTTGACAAATACGTTCTTTCCGCTGGCAGGATCGATTCCAAGCAGCTTTTCGCCCTTGGCCTTTTCACGGCTTTCGAGTGTTTCTGTTACCTTTTTGTGGAAGGGACCGTAAAAATCGGCTATCACCTTGTTCCATTGTTCAAGCCCTTCGGCGATGTCGTCGAATTCCTTTTCTACGTTTGCCGTAAAATTGTAATCCATGATGTTCTGGAACGACTGCATCAGGAAGCGTGTCACCAATTCGCCTACATCAGTGGGGAAGAGTTTGTTTTTCTCAAAACCTACTTTTTCGGTTTTGACGGCAGTCCTGATCTTTCCGGCTTTCAGCGTGAGCTGTTCATAGTCCCGCGTAATTCCCTCGCGGTCTTCCTTCACCACATATTCCCTTTTCTGGATGGTTGAGATGGTGGGGGCATAGGTTGAAGGCCGGCCAATCCCCAGTTCTTCCATTTTTTTCACCAGGCTGGCTTCGTTGTATCGCGGCGGCGCCTGGGTAAATTTCTGTGTAGCCGTGATCTCATCCATTCCAAGGAGTTCACCCCGTTTCAGTACGGGCAGGATGCCGGATTCACTTTCCGATTCGTCGTCAGTCGATTCCAGATAAACTTTCAGAAATCCGTCGAACTTGATCACTTCGCCGGTAGCGATGAATTGTTCACGGCTTTTGGAAATATCGATGGTAATGTTGGTCTTTTCAAGCAACGCGTCGGCCATTTGTGAAGCAATGGTCCGTTTCCAGATCAGGTCGTAAAGTTTTCGCTGGGCGGCGTCCCCTTCGATGGCAGGATGGTTCAGGTAAGTGGGACGGATTGCCTCATGAGCTTCCTGAGCGCCCTTGCTTTTGGTAGCATATTGCCTCGATTTGTGGTAGTTTGCGCCAAACATCTCCGTGATCGTATCCTTTGCCATTCCAAGCGCCATCTGCGACAGGTGAACGGAGTCGGTACGCATATAGGTGATCTTACCGGCTTCGTAAAGCTGCTGGGCCAGGGTCATGGTGCGGGATACCGAAAACCCGAGCTTCCTGCTGGCCTCCTGTTGCAGGGTGGAGGTTGTGAAAGGGGGAGCGGGCGAACGCTTCCCGGGCTTTGTTTCAATATCGGAAACGGTAAATGCTGCACCAATGCATGTTTCGAGGAATGCCCGGGCTTCTTCCCCGGTGGCAAAACGCTTGGGCACCTCAGCCTTTATGGTCGCTTTTCCGTATTCATTATCGACCTGGAAAAGGCCGGTGACCTTAAAAGAAAATGCAGACTGGAAAGCACGAATCTCTTCCTCACGCTCTACGATAAGCCTGACAGCAACAGATTGAACGCGCCCTGCCGATAACGACGGCTTCACCTTTTTCCAGAGAATCGGTGACAGTTCAAATCCTACCAGACGATCCAGCACCCGGCGTGCCTGCTGGGCATTCACCAGGTTCAGATCAATGGAACGGGGATGTGCTATAGCCTCTGTAATGGCTGTTTTGGTGATCTCATGGAACACGATCCTGCGGGTACGAACCGGATCTAACTTCAACACCTCGGCCAGGTGCCATGAAATGGCTTCTCCTTCGCGGTCCTCATCAGTTGCCAGCCAGATGACTTCCGATCCGTCAGCAAGCTTCTTCAACTCTTTCAGCATTTTTTGCTTGTCCGACATCACCTCATAAACCGGCTTAAAGCCGTGTGCAACATCAATGCTCAAATCCCTGGTCGCCAGATCGCGCACATGACCGAAACTAGACTTCACAATAAAATCTTTGCCAAGGTACCCCTCAATCGTCTTTGCCTTGGCAGGTGACTCAACAATTACCAGATTCTTACTCATACCCTTACGTTTATCCCGGATTTTTTGCAAAGTAAAACAATTAATTTACAACAAAATGTTACGCATGCTGTCATAAAATGAATAAATAATAGAATACAAAGATGATTATCCGGGAATTAGCCACGAAAAGGATTGATTTACTTATTAATGATTTTCTTTATCCGGTACATCCAAACAAAGGATCGGTTTCCGGGATCACAGCTTTTCATGCTCCTTCCATAAGACCCCGTCGGAAAGCATAGAATCATTTTATACTGTTAAGATTCAATATATATTATCGATCAAATAACAGATAATCAATGAAATATATGTTATTCAGATTATTGAATTTATCGTATTTTTGCAGTCTGAAAATCTCTTTTGTCACTTTACCCAACTACATCCTGAACTGTGGAATTAAAAAAGAAAGTCTTTATTGAGACGTATGGTTGCCAGATGAATTTCTCTGATTCGGAGATCGTGGGCTCGATCCTTCAGGAGCATAATTACGAACCGACCGAGGATATCCGGTCGGCTGACCTTATCCTGATGAATACCTGCTCCATCCGTGATAATGCTGAACAGCGCGTACGAAAAAGACTGAATGAACTTCATGCCCTAAAACGGAAGAACTCATCGCTCCGGATCGGATTGCTGGGCTGTATGGCTGAACGGTTGAAAGACAAGATCCTGGAAGAAGAAAAGCATATCGACCTGATCGTTGGTCCCGATGGATACCGTTCGCTTCCGGCCCTGCTGGAGCAGGTTGAATCAGGTCAGAAGGCGATCAACACCCTTCTCTCTGCCGATGAAACTTATGCCGATATTAACCCCGTGCGTTACAGCACTAACGGAGTAACGGCATTTATCAGCATCATGAGGGGCTGCGAGAATTTCTGCGCCTACTGTGTAGTCCCCTATACCCGCGGGAAAGAGCGCAGCCGGAACCCTGAGAGCATCGTCGCGGAAGCACATGATCTTTTCGGGAAAGGATTCAGGGAGGTGACACTCCTGGGCCAGAATGTGAATTCATACAGGTGGGAATCAGATGGCCTTCCGATCGAATTTCCGGGTCTGCTGGAGATGGTGGCACAGGTTGATCCGCTGTTAAGGGTGCGTTTTGCCACTTCCCACCCGAAAGACCTTTCCGATGAGCTGCTGGAAGTGATGGCCGATTACAGGAATATCTGCAACTCAATCCATCTGCCTGTCCAGTCGGGCAGCAGCCGCATATTGAAAACGATGAACCGGCGGTATACCCGCGAATGGTATATGGAACGTGTTGAGGCAATACGGAAACAACTTCCGGATTGCGCTATCACCACCGATATCATTGCCGGTTTCTGCGGAGAAGATGAGGAGGATCATGCCGCTACCCTTTCGCTGATGAAATGGGTGGCATACGATTACGCATACATGTTCAAATACTCGGAACGTCCGAACACTATTGCGGCAAAAAAACTCAAGGATGATGTTCCCGAGGAAGTGAAGGGCCGCCGTCTGGAGGAGATTATCAGCCTCCAGCAGGAATTGTCGCTGGCAAGCAACCGGAAAGATATAGGGAATGTATTTGAGGTGTTGGTCGAAGGGACTTCCAAACGATCGCAGGATCAATTGTACGGGCGGAATGAACAAAACAAGGTGATCGTTTTTCCTAAAGGAAACAATAAACCGGGAGACTATGTTAATGTGTTGGTTGAAGGTTGTACAGCAGCTACTTTGAAGGGTAAACTAGCAGATAATATCTGAAAAATCTGGTGCAAAAAATGAACAAGAATTACCTTTTCCTCTTTTATCAATACATATAGTGTAACAACATAGTACAAAAATGCTCACAAATGCATAATTTTATCACGGATTGACCATACGTTATTTGTTTATAGCCCCCAAACCATGAATAAGCGACTAAAAGGCTGGGTTCCGGTATTCTTGATGATTTTACTGGGACCATTATTGTTTTCCTGCGTATCGCAGAGCAGGATCAAATATCTCCAGGATCAGGAAGGAGCAAAACCACAGAGTCAGTTTGAAAGCAATTACCAGGAATACCGTGTACAACCTGGCGATTACCTTTACATCAGGCTTTTTACGATGGACAAGGACGCTAATGAGATCTTCTCGCAAATGAGTGGTGTTGCAAATAACAACAGCGTATACGAACAGAGCATCTATCTTTCCTCATATCTCGTGAACGACTCCGGCTACATCAGTTTCCCGTTGCTTGGCAAGGTCCAGGCCGGAGGGTTGCTCATCCCGGAGATCGAAAAGGAATTACAGAACCTGATGATGCGGGAGGTAAATAACCCGGGAGTTGTAGTCCGGCTGGTAAATTTCAAGATCTCCATCCTTGGCGAGGTTAAGGCCCCGGGAACATACTCCATTACTCAGAATAAGATCACCATATTCCAGGCATTGTCCATGGCCGGTGATCTGACCACTTACTCAAACCGGAATAATGTTAAATTGCTACGGAAGATGGGTTCGAATACCATCATGATCAATCTGGACCTGACGAAAAAGGATATCCTGACATCAGAATATTTCTACCTCAGGCCCGGTGATATTATTTACGTTGAACCGCTGAAAAACAAGCAGTACGCATTTGAATCTTTCCCTTATGCGTTGATATTATCCAGCCTCTCTACCTTGCTCGCCCTGCTCACATTCTTTAGAATATAAGTTATTCCCCAAAAATAGCCTGAAATGGATACAGCCCCGATATTCAATCCTGAACTCAAGCAAAAGGAACAATCGATCGATTACAAAGCATTGCTCTATAAAATGCTTTCGAACTGGTACCTTTTTGCTATTGCAATCCTGGTTTCACTTGCCCTTGCATTTCTTTTCAATAAATTCACCAATTCAGTTTACAAGGTAAAGACCACGCTGGTTATCAAAGGTGAGCAGCGTAACATGAACCTGATCGATCCGCAGAAAATGCTTGGGCTCGGTTCGAGCACCAGCACGCAGGATTTACAAACCGAAATAGGGATTCTGAAATCAAGGTTCCTGATCTCCCGGGCTATTCGCAAACTGGACTTCTACGTATCCTATTTCAAGGAGGATAACTTCATTGTCAATGAAGTATACAAGAGTTGCCCCTTCACCGTATTGTTCGATTCGACGCACAAACAACCGGTGAGCAACCTGAAATTCAATGTGAACATCCTGTCGAATAAGGAATACCAGCTCAGTGCCAACGGCGAGGAGGTATCCCTTTACGATTATACAACTTTCGGTGAACCTGCCGGCACAAAGGTGGTGAAGTCCATCTCATTAAAGAAGAAGGTCGCTTTTGGTGCCATGGTCAACGACTCAGCTTTCTCTTTCAGGATTGTCCTGAACCCGAGGTATGTACCCAAGGACGATATCGGGAAAAACTACCAGTTTACTTTCAATTCGCTGAATTCCCTCGTTTCCAGTTTCGATGGCTATGAGATCGAACCGATCAACAAGGATGCTATGATCGTCCAGATCTCGCAAAGCGGAAATTCCAAGCAAAAATCGGTGGATTTCATCAACAAGCTTACCAGCGAGTACATCGAGCTTGGCCTTGAAAAGAAAAACAGGATAGCAATCAATACCATAAACTTCATCGACAGCCAGCTCAGCGGCATCGGCGATACGCTGCGTTCCAACGAGTCGCAGTTGCAGAATTTCCAGGCCAATAATGAGATTATGGACCTGGACGCCCAATCGCAACAGGCGTATCTCTATATCAACCAGTTACAGTCGCAGAAAGCCGATCTGCTTGTGAAGCTGAAATACTACCGTTATCTGCAGGATTATCTGAAAAAGAACAACGATGACCTTGATAAGATGCCGGTACCTTCATCCATTGGCATTGAAGACCCGGTGCTCACCTCTCTTATCAATGAACTGACCAATATGTACTCTGAAAGAGCCCAAAGGCTAGTTAATCTGCGGGAAACAAGTCCGGTGATCGTTGCGCTGAACAACAGGATCAGGAGTGCGCAAAAATCATTGCTGGAAAACATCTCCATAGCAGTGAACACATCAGAAATAGCACTACGCGACTTTGACGGCAAGATCGGTCAGCTGACTAATAAATTCAAGGATCTTCCTGCTACCCAGCGCCAGTTGCTCGGCATCAAACGTATGGTGAACCTGAATAACCAGATTTATACCTACCTGCTTGAGAAACGGTCAGAAGCCCAGATCAAACTTGCCAGCAATACACCTGACAATGAGATACTGGATGTCGCAGAGGTCGGGCTGGCCGAAAAGGTGTATCCCAAAACTACCCTGAATTTCACCATTGCCTTGCTTCTGGGGTTCATCATCCCGATCATATTCATTCTCGGAAAAGATTACCTGAATGATACCATCGTTGAGAAGAAGGATGTAGAGAATCATACACGCTTACCAATCGTGGGGCATGTGCTGCATAACAGTCACAATACCAATCTGGTGGCAGCTATTTATCCGAAATCGTCACTCACCGAGTCGATCCGTGCTGTAAGGACCAACCTTCATTTTATTACCCAGGGCAGTGACAAGGTAACGATTTGTGTTAGTTCGTCCACGGTGGGCGAGGGTAAATCCTTCACCTCCATGAACCTTGCCTCTATCTATGCGCAGTTCGACCGTAAAACCCTGCTCATCGGATATGACCTCCGGAAGCCGAAACTTTACCAGGATCTGGGCTTGTCGAATGATTTCGGGATCACTTCCTATCTCATCGGCAGAGCAACACTGGATCAGATCATACAAAAAACGCCGTTTGATAACCTTGATATCATAACTGCCGGACCAATTCCGCCTAATCCCACGGAATTGATCTCCACGGCCAAGAATGACGAACTTATCGACAGGCTGAAAGAGATGTACGATTACATTGTCCTCGATACGCCTCCTATCGGTCTCGTAACGGATGCGTACCTGCTTATGAAGTACGCGGATGTTACCATTATGGTCGTCAGGCAGAATTATACCCATAAGAAGATGTTCAATGCCATCATCACCGATATTGAAACCCGTGAGATCAAGAATGCCGTTGTCCTTGTTAATGATGTGAACCTTGAGAAATCGACGTACGGCGGCTATGGCTATGGCTATGGTTACGGGTATGGCTATGGATACGGCTACGGGGCATCGCATGGTTATTATACCGACGAAGAGGAGTCAACCGAACCCGGCTTATTCAAGAAACTTTTCAGCTAGCGGCCTTTTGCTTACCTTTGCCGCATGGCACAGAACGAAGAAGTTTTCAAAAAGATCATCTCCCATGCCAAGGAGTATGGATTTGTATTCCCGTCGAGCGAGATTTATGATGGGCTGAGCGCCGTATATGATTACGGGCAGAATGGCGTCGAATTAAAGAATAACATCAAGCAATACTGGTGGAAAGCCATGGTCCAGCACCACGAAAATATCGTTGGTGTTGACTCGGCCATTTTCATGCACCCCACCATCTGGAAAGCATCCGGACATGTAGATGCATTCAACGATCCGTTGATTGATAATAAAGATTCCAAGAAACGGTACCGTGCCGATGTTCTGATCGAAGATCAGTTTGCCAAATGGCAGGATAAAATCGACAAAGAGGTTGAAAAGGCCGAAAAACGGTTTGGCGACAGCTTCAACCGGGAACAATTCCTTTCGACCAATCCAAGAGTGCTGGAATACCAGTCGAAGATAGATACGGCCAGCAAGCGGTTTTACGGCGCCATGGAGCGTAACGATCTGGCGGATGTCAAGAAACTGATCGAAGAGCTGGAGATCGTTTGCCCGGTGAGCGGCTCACGCAACTGGACCGAAGTAAGGCAGTTCAACCTGATGTTCAGTACACAGATAGGATCTGTCAGCGATGAGGCCAATACACTCTACCTGCGGCCCGAAACAGCCCAGGGTATCTTCGTGAATTACCTGAATGTGCAGAAGACCGGAAGAATGAAGATTCCTTTCGGGATTGCCCAGATCGGCAAAGCCTTCAGGAATGAGATCGTTGCCCGGCAGTTCATCTTCCGTATGCGTGAGTTTGAACAGATGGAAATGCAGTTTTTCGTACGTCCCGGAACAGAACTGGAATGGTTCGAAAAGTGGAAGGAGAACCGGATGAACTGGCACCTCTCCTTAGGCATCCCGGCCTCAAAATATCGTTTCCACAAGCACGAAAAGCTGGCGCATTATGCTAATGCTGCCGTTGATATAGAATTTGACTTCCCGATAGGCTTCAAGGAACTGGAAGGTATCCACTCAAGAACTGATTTCGATCTTTCGTCCCATCAGAAATATTCGGGGAAAAAGATCACCTATTTCGATCCTGAACTCAATGAAACCTACGTTCCTTATGTTATTGAGACCTCTATCGGTCTCGACCGGACTTTCCTGGCCATCCTGAGCCATGCCTATGAAGAAGAGAAGCTGGATGATGGTTCCGAGAGAGTTGTATTGCGTCTTCCGGCGGTTCTTGCCCCGATCAAATGCGGGATACTTCCTCTGGTAGCAAAAGACGGACTTCCCGAGAAAGCCCGCGAGATCATGGATTCCCTAAAATACGACTTCATGTGCCAGTACGAAGAGAAGGACTCCATCGGAAAGCGTTACAGAAGGCATGATGCCATAGGCACTCCTTATTGCATCACTATTGACCACCAGACTCTGGAAGATAATACGGTGACCATCCGCGATCGCGACAACATGCTGCAGGAACGCATCAACGTGGATCGCATCGGCAGTATCATCCAGGCCAAATTGAAAGGCTGACAGCCGGATCAGAAATAGTGCCGGAGCCATCGTAAAAGGAATACATCCGGCAGGGTATATCTGCCGTCTTCCAAAAAGACCAGGTTTTTGTTCATTAAAGCTTCCAATGAGCGGTTCACAGTGCTGACCGCTCCAAGTTCGTGTTTCCGGATAAATTCCATGGAGCCCGGCTGAGATGTATATACCTCCCGGGCCAGCGCTACCAGCAGGTCAAACTGTTGACGGGTCAGTAAATCTCTGAAAACCAGATATAAGGGTGTGCGCTCTTCCAGTATCCTGAAACAGATATCCTTAATCTCCTGCAGATCATTTTTCTTGCTTCCGGCAGCGTACAAACGGTTGCATACCTCCTGGACATAATACGTAATTCCGAGGGTCCAGTCCATCAGGTATTCGAGTGCAGGTTCGGTAATAGTTCTGCCGGCCCGGCTGAAGTGTCCGGAGATGAAAGTCCGGTAGGCAGCCGTATCCAGGTTACCCAGAAACAGGTATCCCGAACTTTGGTAGAAAGGACGTGCATAATCATTGAACAGTGAGGTGAGCATGTGACGATTGCTGCCTGAATAGATCATGACGACGTTTTTGCATTCCTGGAGATGTGTGCGAAGGAGAGCTTCTACATTGGGTTCCGGATACTGCGTTATTTGCTGAAACTCATCAATGGCAAGCACTACTTTCCGTTCCTGCTTCGACAGGTAACCAAACAAGGCTGCCAGACTGTTAGCCATTTCCGTTTCAGTTTGAAGATCAAGTTCGAGTGCAGGACGCCCTGTAAACTCATCCAGGGTAAACCGTGGCCGGAACTGCCCCAGTAACTTGACGAACCTCTGAAGCAGCTTTTCAGGCTTTGATTCGAAATACCCGATGAGAGCGTTACAAAGCATGTTCGTAAAATCCCGCAGGTTCTGTGTTGGGTAGATATCGAAATAGTGAATGGAAAGGTCTTTTTCGTTTTTTAGACTATGAAATACATGTTTAATGAGCGCCGTTTTGCCAATTTTTCGTTGTGAAACAATCGTGGTATCCCTGTGATTGTGGATAGATTCGATTAATTGTGCCGTCTCCTTTTCCCTGTCGCAGAAGTATTCAGGAGCAATGTAATCCTTTGTCGGGAATGGATTTATGGATTTCATAATCATGTTTTATTTAAAGGACAAAGATAATATATAAGTCAGAAATGTGTGCAAAATGCGTTACGCAAAATGCGTTACGCATTTTGCGTAGATTTCTAAGACATATCCATCAAGAGGAAGGGACTGGTTTTTCAAGGTTCAGATGCATGGCGGGGAAAGTTGCTTACCTTTGTAACCGAAATCATCCAGGAATGAAAACTCTATTCATTTCCACCCTGTTCCACAATAATGGCAAAGGTCTTTTTTGCTGTTGGATGAAGTAGTATTCTTTCTCAGAAATAGTGCTCCAGAATTTATCCCTGATCTGTCCGGGTCAACCAGCCTGTTTCGGTCCGCAGGATGAATCAGCCGGTTATACCATTCTGAACATTTATCCAACTCCATTTCCAAAAGCTTAGTAAAGTTAACTGCCATGTTTGAAAAAGTCCTTAAACATACCGATCTGCCTGAACGCCCGGCCGGCAGTGAAGGAAACTTTTATACGGGTTCAAACCAATTACCGGGCATGAATGACCGGATCCGCAGGCTTCGGGACCTTAGTGTCCGGACACCTGCCAGTCTATCGATCGAAAGAGCCCTGATTGAAACGAAGTTTTACCGGGAAAATCTGGGCAGGTATTCCACCCCTGTACTTCGTGCCCTGAATTTCATGGAAATATGCAGGCAAAAAGAGATTTTCATTGGCCAGGACGAACTGATCGTCGGTGAAAGAGGTCCCCGGCCTAAAGCGGTCTCAACCTTTCCGGAACTCAACTGTCATTCGGTGGAAGATCTGAACGTTTTACGGACAAGGGAACAACAGCATTACGCTATCAGCGATGAGGATATCCAACGCTATGCAGAAGAGGTGATCCCTTACTGGCAGGGGCGCACCCAGAGAGACAGGATATTCAGTGAAGTGCCGGACGAATGGACGGCCGCATACGAAGCCGGGTTGTTCACCGAATTCATGGAACAGCGCGCTCCGGGCCATACCTGTCTCGACGGGAAGATCTACCGAAAGGGAATGCTGGATTTCAAAAGAGAGATAGAAGAACAGATCAGCCGCCTCGATTATTTCAATGACCCGGAGGCCACCGAGAAGGAAGAAGAACTCAAGGCCATGGCTATCTCCTGTGATGCAATCATCTTACTGGCGAACAGGCATGCGGAGAAAGCAGAGGAGCTGTACGATCTGACTGCCGACCCGGAAAGAAAGCGCGAGCTGAGGAAGATCGCTGATGTTTGCCGACGCGTTCCTGCTCATGCCCCTCAGAACTTCCATGAGGCCATTCAGATGTACTGGTTCGTTCATCTGGGAACCATCATCGAGTTGAACGGCTGGGATGCCATGAATCCCGGTCATTTCGACCAGCACCTCTGCCCGTTCTATGATAAGGAGATCCGGCAGGGAACGCTCACCCGTGAGGAGGCCAAAGAACTGCTCTCCTGTTTCTGGATCAAGGTTAACAATCAGCCGGCACCGCCAAAGGTGGGCATCACGGCAAAGGAAAGCGGGACATACAACGATTTCACTAATATTAATATTGGGGGTGTTAAGCCCGATGGCAGCAATGCCGTGAACGAAGTCTCCTATATCATGCTGGAGATCATCGAGGAGTTGCATATCCTCCAGCCGGGGAACTCGGTCCATATTGCCTCTGTTACTCCCAACCGGTTTCTGCACGCTGCTGCCAGGGTGATCAGGCAGGGACACGGTTATCCTTCGGTTTTCAATCCCGATGTCTATATACAGGAAATGCTCCGGTCCGGAAAAAGCCTGCGCGATGCCCGTGAAGGCGGATGCAGCGGATGTATCGAAGTCGGGGCATTCGGGAAGGAAGCCTACCTGCTTACCGGCTACCTGAACGTACCGAAAATCCTGGAAGTAACGCTGAACAACGGAATAGATCCGCTTTCCGGGAAGAAGGTTGGCATCGAAACCGGCGATCCCCGGACTTTTAACAGTTTTGAGGAGATGTATGGCGCTTTTCATAAGCAACTATCCTATATCATCGACCTGAAAATAAAGGTCAACAACTATATCAGCAGGATGTACGCCCTGTATGCACCGGCGACTTTCCTTTCGGTGTTGGTCGAAGACTGCATCACCAAAGGGAAGGACTATTACAACGGGGGACCCAGGTACAATACCACCTACATCCAGTGTACCGGGCTGGGGACAACGGCCGACAGCCTTTCTGCCCTGAAGAAGCATGTGTTTGAGGAAAAATCGGTTTCGATGAAGCATTTGCTGAAAGCAGTGGCAGGGAATTTTGAAGGTGAAGAATCACTTCGCCAGATGATCGTCAACAATACACCGTTCTTCGGAAACGACGATGAATATGCCGACAGTCTTGCCTTGCGGGTATATGATGATCTTTTCGGACTGATTGACGGCAGGCCTAATGGTAAAACAGCGGGGAAGTATCATCTCAACATGCTCTCCACCACCTGTCATATCTATTTCGGCAAGGTGCTGGGCGCAACACCAAACGGAAGGATGGCAGGGAAATCAATATCCGACGGTACTTCACCCTCCCATGGTTGCGATATCCATGGTCCGTCAGCCGTGATCAACTCTCTCGCAAAACTGGACCAGGTAAAGTCCGGCGGCACCCTTCTCAACCTCAGGTTTCTGCCGGGTTTGTTGAAGCGCGACGCAGACATAGCCAAACTTGGAAGCCTTATTCGCAGCTACTTTGCCATGGGCGGCCACCACGTCCAGTTTAACATAGTGGATACGTCGACGCTGCTGGCGGCGCGGGAACATCCGGAAGACTACCGCGACCTGCTTGTCAGGATGGCTGGCTACAGTGATTATTTCAACGATATGAACGATGACCTCAAGCAGGAAGTGATCGAAAGGACTGAAAATGAGTCATTCCGGTAACGCACGCGATATGTACAAACAGCCGCTCATTTTCGATATCAAGCGCTATTCTATCAACGACGGGCCCGGCGTCCGCGTGACGGTATTCTTCAAAGGATGTCCGTTGCACTGTGCCTGGTGCCATAATCCCGAAAGCCAGTCACCCCGGCTGCAGAAACTGTACAATGCTGCCAACTGCATTGGTTGCCAAGCCTGCGTGAATGCCTGTCCGGAAGGTGCTTTGAAACCAGATCCGCTTGCCGGCATTGTAACCGATTTCAGCAGATGTGTTTGCTGCGGAAGCTGTGCCGCTGTCTGTCCTTCGAAAGCCATGGAGATGAGCGGATCAGCTATGACTGAAGAGTCGGTGATGGAGGCAATTCGTAAAGAAACGCTCATCCTGGATACTTCCGGCGGGGGAGTGACATTCTCAGGCGGGGAGCCGCTGATGTTTCCCGATATGCTTGTTTCGCTGCTCAAAACATGCGGTGCGGAAGGCTTTCACCGGGCAGTGGACACATCGGGCCATGCCAGCCCCGACATACTGCTCAGGGTGGCGGAGCATACAGACCTTTTCCTGTATGACCTGAAGCACATGGATCCGGAGCTGCACAGGCAATATACAGGTGTTCCCAACGAACTGATCCTGGAAAATCTCCGCTTGCTAGCCCGGGAAGATATACCTTTAATTATCCGTATCCCGCTTATCGGAGGAGTGAATGCTGATGAAACAAACATGGAAGCAACGGCATCATTTGTAGCTTCACTTCCCGGCGCCGGGCATCCGGTGAACCTGTTGCCCTATCATGCGATCGCTGCCCGCAAATATGAAAAACTTGGCAAAGCTTACAACGATGAATTCATGCATGAACCAAGCCATGAACAGCTTGAAAAGATAACCGGTATCTTCAGCACTTACGGACTGGAGGCTACCATTGGGGGATGAAACTGCTCCGGACGGGTGAGCAGGAAAGGAGGAGCTTTCTGGATTAAAGATAAAAGATAAAAGGGAAAAGATAAAAGATTGGATGAGAATTTAAGAATTTGGGAATGTAAGAATTTAAGAATTAGTTAATTCGACAATTAGCCAATTAGCTGATTAGTCAATGAAGAATGAAATAGTTGAAAGTCATTTACTGAATAAACTTCATTCTTCCAGGCTCTAAGCCCTATGCTGTTTAAAGATAAAAGACAAAAGGAAAAAGATAAAAGAACCTGCTACGAATGACTACGAATGACAACCTACACCCAGCCCTAAGCCCTATGCTGTTTAAAGATAAAAGAAAAAGGTAAAAAGATAAAAGAACCTGGAGAGTGTTAGCTTAACTGTGTAAACGAGTGTGCGGTAGTGTTTCATCACCTGTG
>CAZJCG010000042.1:0-19715 GCA_964544545.1 uncultured Lentimicrobiaceae bacterium
AATTCGACAATTCGACAATTCGACAATTCGACAATTCGATAATTCGACAATTAGCTGATAGGCATTAAATGCTGATGAGCCATGTACTTCTGCGGGAATCTGCGGTTTTTTCTGCGGGATCTGCGAGAAACAAAGCTAAAGGAAGATAAAAGATAAAAGGAAAAAGATAAAAGATGATAGACTAGTTTTCCCTAAGCTCTAAGCCCTTTGCCTGTTAAAGATAAAGACAAATGAATATTCCGGTATAATACTGTGATATCAACAGAGCGGGAGAAAGGGAGTGTCCGTTTATTAAGAAATGCCAGAGTTTACAGAAGCATGGAGAAGGAATGGAAAATATATACCAGGACGGGCGACAAGGGTGAAACATCCTTGCTGAACGGAAGAAGGGTTCCAAAATACCATGTCAGGATTGAGGCTTATGGCACGTTGGATGAGTTGAATTCCTTTGTGGGGAATTTAGGCGACCAACTGGATGAATGTGCTGAAAAGAGCATTCTTCTTGAAGTTCAGGATCGTTTATTCACTGCGGAATCGTTACTCGCCACCGAGCCTGGAACTGAGCCCGGCAAAAGACTACCCCGGTTGGAAGAATCGGATATCCTGTTGCTTGAAAAGGAGATTGACCGGATGAATACAGTATTGCCTGAGTTAAAAGCTTTTATCCTGCCGGGAGGGCATCCACTGGTTTCATACTGCCATATTTGCCGTACTGTTTGTCGCAGGGCAGAACGGATTGTTATCAGGCTGTCGACAGAGTCGGAGGTAGATGAAGTAATTGTTCGTTATCTGAATCGGCTCTCGGATTACTTTTTTGTGCTTGCGAGGAAGTTGGCGAGGGATAACGGAGTGCCTGATTTAGTCTGGAAACCCAGGACTGACGCGTGATTCGGTAAAATAGAGGAGTTTACTTGATTTTCCTGTATAATAAGTTACTTTTGCAAAAAAATTAATCCACTAATATCCCGCACAATGTACTGGACATTAGAATTAGCTTCTCGACTTGAGGATGCCCCTTGGCCTGCTACAAAGGAAGAACTTTTAGACTTCTGTGTGCGTTCAGGTGCACCGATGGAAGTTATAGAAAACCTGCAGGAGTTGGAAGATGAGGGAGAGATCTATGAGAGTATCGAAGACCTCTGGCCTGATTATCCGTCGAAGGAGGACTTCTTTTTTCATGAAGATGAGTATTGATACATTTACTGCGGGGCGCTCTTGGCGCCCCGCTTTATTTTACTGTATTACCTGTTGAATAGGAGAAATAGGTTAATTTTGCTACCCTCTTGATATTGAACCCGACCGGTTGGTCCAAAGAATAAAATCATGCTGAATTTTCTGCTTAAAAAATTTGCCGGAGGAACTAAATCCGAACGTGATATAAAGGTAATTCTTCCTTTCGTTGAAAAGTCGAAGAAAGAATATGAACGCATCACTCATCTCTCCAATGATGAACTGAGGGCTATGACACCCGGATTCAGGAAACGGATCCAGGATGCCGTCAGGGAAGAAGAGGAGAAGATAGCAGCGATACGTGCCAGGATCGATTCCGAGTATGACATGGATATCGAAGTAAAGGAAGAACTTTACAAAGAGATAGATACCATTGAGAAGCAAGCCTACGATAAGACCCAGGATATGCTGAACCAGATCCTGCCTGAGGCATTTGCCGTTATCAAGGATACAGCCCGGAGATTCAAGGAGAATGAGACGGTAGTGGTAACGGCCACCGATTTCGATGGTGATCTTGCCGCCAGGAAGGGGAATGTGAATATCGTTGAAGACAAAGCATATTGGGATAATCGTTGGATGGCAGGCGGGAACACGATCACCTGGGATATGGTGCACTACGATGTTCAGCTGATAGGAGGGATGGTGCTGCACCAGGGGAAGATCGCTGAAATGGCTACCGGCGAAGGGAAAACCCTTGTGGCAACCCTTTCCATATACCTGAATGCGCTTCCCGGAAAAGGAGTTCATGTGGTTACGGTGAATGATTACCTGGCCAAGCGCGACTCCGAATGGATGGGAGTACTTTTCGAATTCCATGGGCTGAAAGTTGACTGCATCGACAAGCATGAGCCCAATTCGGAGGACCGGCGCCAGGCTTATCTGGCCGACATCACCTATGGCACCAATAACGAGTTCGGTTTTGACTACCTGCGTGATAATATGGCAAGGAATCCCGAGGAACTGGTGCAGCGATCGCATAATTATGCCATCGTTGATGAAGTTGACTCGGTTTTGATCGATGATGCCCGGACACCACTCATCATTTCCGGTCCTACTCCGAGAGGTGAAAACCAGGAATTCGAGCCGCTTAAACCTGAGATCTCGAAGCTTTATAATGAGCAGCGCAACCTGGTGAATAAGCTACTGGCCGAAGCCAAGAGCCTGTTAACTCCGGGAGCCGATGGCCAGGTGCCTTCGGAGCAGGAGAAAAAGGGTGGAGAATTATTACTCCGTGCCCACCGGGGATTGCCTAAGCATAAGGCGATCATCAAATTCCTGAGTGAGCCGGGCATGAAGACCCTGTTACAGAAGACGGAGAACTTCTATATGCAGGAGCAGTCGAAACACATGCACATCATTGATGATGAGCTCTATTTCGTCATCGATGAAAAAAATAACTCCATCGAGCTTACCGACAAAGGAATTGACCTGATCACCAAATCCTACCAGGATTCAAAATTCTATATTCTGCCGGATGTAGGCGCGGAGATCGCCGAACTGGAACGGAAGAACCTGCCCGAGCATGAAAAGCTGGAGGCAAAGGCTGAGTTGCTGCGCGATTATTCAGTGAAATCGGAACGTATACACACGGTAAACCAGTTGCTGAGAGCTTACGCTTTGTTTGAGAGGGATGTGGAATACGTGGTTATTGACAACAAGGTAAAGATCGTTGATGAACAAACCGGGCGTATTCTGGAAGGAAGGCGTTACAGCGACGGTCTGCACCAGGCCATAGAAGCCAAGGAAAGTGTTAAGGTGGAAGCAGCCACCCAGACGTACGCCACCATTACGCTTCAGAACTATTTCCGCATGTACAAGAAGCTTGCAGGGATGACCGGTACAGCTGAAACGGAAGCAGGTGAGTTCTGGGATATCTACAAGCTGGATGTTGTCGTTATTCCGACAAATCGTCCGGTGATCCGAAACGACCGCGATGACCTGGTTTATAAGACCAAGCGTGAAAAATTCAATGCAGTTATTACGGAGATCAAGGATCTGATCAGCAAAGGCCGTCCGGTTCTGGTAGGTACTACTTCGGTTGAAACCTCCGAGTTGCTTAGCAGGATGCTCACACGTGAGCGGATTGCCCATAACGTGTTGAATGCCAAGCTGCATCAGAAAGAAGCACAGATTGTTGCCGAGGCTGGTCTGGCCGGGACCGTTACCATTGCAACCAACATGGCAGGTCGTGGTACCGACATCAAGCTGGGCCCGGGCGTTAAGGAAGCAGGGGGTCTTGCAATCTTTGGCACGGAGCGTCATGACTCCAGGCGCGTTGACCGACAGTTGCGTGGACGTGCCGGACGACAGGGTGACCCGGGATCTTCGCAGTTCTTCGTTTCCCTGGAGGATGATCTGATGAGGATGTTCGGATCTGAACGTATTGCCGGTATTATGGACCGTTTGGGACTGAAGGAAGGAGAAGTGATTCAGCACGGGATGATCACCAAGAGTATTGAACGTGCCCAGAAGAAAGTAGAAGAGAACAACTTCGGCATCCGTAAGAGACTTCTTGAATATGACGATGTGATGAACTCACAGCGTGAAGTGATCTACGGTAAACGCCGCCACGCCCTCTATGGAGAACGTCTCGCGCTTGACATCTCCAACATGATCTATGATATGGGTGATAATGTGCTCTCCGACAGCCTGGAGCAGAACGATTTCGAAGGATTTAAACTTGAATTGCTCACAAGCCTGTCGGCCGATTGTCCATTCTCTGAAAAGGAATTTGGAAGCAGCAAAAAGGAAGAACTTGCCGACAAGCTATTTGATTCGGTTTATTCGAACTATCGCAAGAAATGCGCAAGGATTGCCGAACGCACCTATCCGATCATCAAGGATGTTTACGAGAACAATCCCCGTTATCAGTATATAGCCATTCCCATTACCGATGGTATCAAGACCATGCAGGTAGCACCAAGCCTGAAGAGAGCCTATGAAGACAGAGGCAAGGAGGTTATCCTGTCGATTGAAAAGGGAATCACGCTTGCTGTGATA
Organism: uncultured Lentimicrobiaceae bacterium; assembly: GCA_964544545.1. GTDB lineage: Bacteria > Bacteroidota > Bacteroidia > Bacteroidales > UBA4417 > UBA4417. The sequence continues at coordinate 4,231 of CAZJCG010000042.1, forward strand.
GATGATGCCTGGAAGGAGCATCTCCGGGAAATGGATGACCTGAGGCAAAGTGTGCAGTCGGCGACTTATGAACAGAAAGATCCTTTGCTCATATACAAGTTTGAATCATTCTCATTGTTTAAGAGTCTGATACAGCGCGTGAACAAGGAGATTGTGTCTTTCCTGATGCGTGCCGATATACCCATTCAGCAGTCGGAACAGGTCCATGAAGCCCATAAGCCCCAGCGCAGTGAACAGCGGCTGAGGGAGGAGCGGACGGATATCCTGAGCCAGCGCACAGGGGAGAATACGGTTACCGGTCCTGTGAAGGTTGAGAAGAAGGTTGGGAGGAATGACCCATGTCCATGCGGAAGCGGGAAAAAGTACAAGGCCTGTCATGGAAAGGATGAGCTTTAATCAAGACTGGCAGGAAAGACCAATCAACAACGTAAATCAACCGGGATGAAATACAGGAGAATATTGCTCAAACTCAGTGGCGAGTCGCTCGCAGGAAGCAGCGGCTCCGGATTTGATACCGGCATGCTGGCTTTGTATGCATCTGAGATCAAGACCGTCACGATGGCAGGAACACAGGTTGCCATTGTCCTAGGAGGTGGAAATATCTTCAGGGGGCTGAAGGGGAATAATGTAGGAGTCGATCGTGTACAGGGCGATTACATGGGCATGCTTGCCACCCTGATCAATAGTCTTGCTCTTCAGTCGGCCCTGGCTTCCATTGATGTTCCCTCCAGGATACTATCAGCCCTTCCGGTAGATCCGGTTGCAGAGAAAGCAAGTGGTCCCAGGGCCATCGAAAGCCTGGAAGACGGGAAAGTCGTGATTATTGCCGGCGGGACGGGGAATCCCTTCTTTACCACGGATACAGCTGCAGCTTTGCGCGCGGTTGAGATCCAAGCCGACATACTCCTCAAAGGAACGAGGGTTGACGGAGTATATACGGCTGATCCCGAAAAAGATCCCACTGCCACCCGTTTCACTTCATTAAGCTTCGATGATGCCTATTCCAGGGGATTGAACATCATGGACCTGACGGCATTCACCCTCTGTAAGGAAAACAGGCTGCCGATAATTGTCTTTGACGTTCATAAAGCCGGAAATTTAGCCAAACTAGTTGAAGGGCAGGAGGTCGGAACATTGGTGTATGCCTGATTAATATCCCTTGCATTCCGGAAAGTTAAAATACCCCTATTGGATAAAAAGACAGGATGTATAAATTTGTATCCCAAAATGATCACTTATGACCGAAGATGCCCTGTTTATTATTGAAGAAATGAAGGAAGGCATGCAGAATGCCCTGTCGCACCTCGAAAAGGAGTTTCATAAATTCCGTACCGGGAAGGCCAGTCCACAAATGCTGGAAGGAGTTAAAGTAGAGTATTACGGTAACCTGACCTCGGTTGATAAAGTTGCGAACATCAACACGCCGGATCCCCGTCAGATCGTTGTGCAGCCCTGGGAGAAAAACATGCTAGGGCCTATTGCCAAGGCAATCATGGAAGCCAACCTGGGTTTTAATCCGCAGAATAACGGTGAAATCCTTCGTATCATTGTTCCGCCCCTCACCGAAGAGCGTCGTAAGGAAATGGTGAAAAAAGCCAAGACGGAAGCTGAAAATGCGAAAGTGGCAATCCGTAACATTCGCAGGACTGCTGTTGAGGATGCGAAGAAGCTTGAAAAATCAGGTGTACCTGAGGATGAAATCAAGGTGCTTGAAAAGGATATTCAAGGTCTGACGGATAATTATATTCTTCAGGTGGACAAGACACTGGAACATAAGGAGAAAGACATAATGACCGTGTAGCAATACAAAAAAGCAGCCTCAGGCTGCTTTTTTTATGTATTCTGTTGATGAAAAATCAACCTGCAAGTGCATAATCAACAGTCCGAACCGAAGCTTTTGGGATAGCCAGGGAAAATGTGCTGCCGGATCCCACCTTACTCTGGACGCTTACCTTACCTTTATTTTTCTCGATGAACTCTTTTACCAGCAAAAGGCCGAGCCCGGTTCCTTTTTCGTTTGCGGTGCCAAGTGTGCCTGATTTGGTATCAGGACGGAACAATTTGTTGAGGTTTTCCTGACTTATGCCTACTCCGGTATCTGAGACTGCCAGATGATAATAACCTGTTTCCTCTTTGAGGCTGACCGTGATCCTGCCTTGTTCAGGCGTGAATTTCACAGCATTGGTGAGCAGGTTGATCAGGCAGGTGCTGATCATTTCCTGGTCGGCATAAACAAGGGTTTCCCCTTTAATTTCGGAACTGACAATGATATTTTTATGGATAGCTGCGTTATTGATAAGGGCCAGTGCATGTTCCAGAGGCTGGATCAGGTCAAATTCCCTGGGATTCATTTCCAGTTTTCCGGTTTGCGAGCGGACCCATTTCATCAGATTCTCCAGAAGGTAGTCTGTATTGACGCAGCCTTCATTGATGTAACGAATGTATTTCTTCTTTTCCTCTTCCGACAGTGTCATCGTTTCATCAATCAGCAGGTCGGACAGGCCCAGAATGGCCCCGATCGGATTTTTCAGGTCGTGGCTTATAATGGAAAGGAATTTATCCTTCGATTCATTCGAAAGTTGCAGTTCATTTGCCTTCTCTTTCAACTGGAGTGTAGCCACCTGCAAGGCTTTGTTGGCTTTTCGGATCTTCCGGTTCGAAATGGAGGTAATAATGATGATCAGGGCCAGCATCAGAAGGAGCAGGATGCCAGCCGAGAGCATGGTCCATTGTTTTTTTATGGTTGCCTCGTCGATGCTGCTTTCCATGCGGAGTTTATCATTCTCCTGTTCCTGTCGGGTGAGGTCATATTTAGCCTGTAGTTCCTGCGCATGGCTCATTTCCTGTGTAGAAGAGATGGAGTCGTCCAAAACGATCACTTTCTCCAGATATGAAAGTGCAGAGTTGATCTTACCTGTTTGTTTCAGGTATTTATACTTCTGAAAGCAGAAATTTCTCCGGACTTCGATAGATGCTATGCTGTCCTCATATTTCCCTGTCAATGTCATGATCTCACCGGCGCGGGTAAGGTCTCCATTGTCACGATACCACGCAGAAAGTTCGGTCATTGAGCTCACATAATCATCCCAGTCGCTGATCGAATAATAAATTGATGCTGCATCTCTGAGATACCGGACGCCTTCCGAGGGATTTGAAAGTTTGTGGAGATACATTCCTCCCAGATTGAGGTAGTTGTTGGCCTCCCACTGATGGTATTCGTACTTTTTATTCAGTTCTGCCGACTGGGTGAGATAGATGATTGCCGAGTCGTATTGTTTCATTTCACTTTTAATCATCCCCATACCGTTCAAGGCAGCGGCCTCGTATCTGGCCGAATTGGTTTCCCTGCTCAACTGCAAGGACTTCCGGTAGAAATTAAGAGCATTGGCCGTTTTTCCATTGCGATAGTAGACATCAGCCATATTGCTATAGGTACGTGCCAATCCAATCTTGTTTCCGGCCTTCTCTTCCAGTTCAATGACCTTGATATAGGTTTCGATCTCCAGTTTGTTTTCGTTTATCTTACCATAAACAACCGCCAGGTTATTCAGCAGCCCTGTGGCTTCTGTCTGGTTCCCGATCTTGAGGAAGTACTGATATGAACGATTGAAGTATTCGATCGCCAGTGCGTAGGCATTTTGGTCTTCCAGGGCCAAAGCCTTGATATTAAAAAGTTTGGCCAGTGTAAACGTATCCTGCACGGAGGTCGCAAATGCGATTCCCCGGTTAGCATGACGGATTGCCTCTTTATCATTATTGGTAAGGGTGTAGAGGCCGGCCAGGTTCATTGCCGCTTTAGCTCTTCCTTTATCATAATCCAGTTGTTCCGATAGGCGCTGGGCTTCGGTTGAATACCGGAAGGCGGCTTCAATATCATTGTATTTCTGTTCCCAGCCCAGCGCATTCAGAATATCGACGCGCTTTTCGCGTGTAGCGGAGCCAAGAATTCTGGTCAGACTATCTGCTGTGTTTGAAGCCGAAGCGTAGCTTCCGCAAACAAGAAGCAAGATACAGATACTCAGGATTCGGATGTTGCTCATGTTTTAGTTATACAAGTATTCCGGGCCTTTTCATGCAGATCAGGTAAGTATACCCGACCGATTTTTAAAGAGGTATGGAGAGTAAATGAGTGTTGTTAGTATTCGTTAATGGATTTAAGGATCATTTGTAATCATCCCTTCGTAAACTTTTTCACGAAGTTTCCCAAAACTGCGGATTTTTTCCGGAATAGCAGCATTCAGCTTGCATTCCCGGGCTACTCCATCAATGATGTTTCAGTCCTTCGGTGCAATTCCGGCAGATATCCAATGTTTTCCGGTTTTTGAATAAGGTTTTCCGAAAGTTGACGGCCGGTTCCTGGTGCCAGATATCAGCTAATCCGGAATTGTCGAGAGAACCGAGCAGGCGGGAAGCGTCTTTATCGAAACAACAGGGCAGCACTTTCCCGTCCCAGGTTACCACAGGTGCGTGCCACATGCGATGGCAGCGGTCAGGCAGCCGGCTCTGTATTTCGGCAAATCCGCTCCCTGAATCCTGGTACCTTGCATATCGCTTCAACGTTGTCAGAAAGGGATTATTCCGGGTTTCATACAGCTGGGCGCTTTTCAGACTGAGTTTATCTACCTTCAGTTCTTTTGCTATCCGGCGGATTTCCCCGATCTGGTGTTCATTGGTTCCCAGCACCAGGAACTGGAGTTCTATGATCGGGTAATGTTTGCCAAGCCTCTTTTTCCAGGATATTACGGACCGGATTCCCTCCAGGACCTTATTGAGTTCACCACCTTTCCGGTACAAGGCATAGGTTTCCTGGTCGGTTCCGTCCATTGAAACGATCAGGTGGTCGAGGCCGGATTCAACGATCTTCCGGGCGGTTTCATCATCCAAAAGATTGGCATTGGTGGAGGTGGAAACAAACAGGCGCTGCTTTTTGGCATACCGCACCATTTCCGGGAAATGCCGGTTAAGTAAGGGCTCGCCCTGGAAATAGAGGGTGAGGTAGATCAGGTGACGGCTTAACGGATCGATGATAGAGCGGAAGGTGTCCAGGTCAAGACTTCCGGTAGGGCGTGTAAACTGCCTGAGTCCGGATGGGCATTCCGGGCAGCGGAGGTTGCAGGAGGTAGTAGGTTCGATGGATATGGCCCAGGGTAAACCGGCCATGCGGGGTTTACCGGTCAACCTGCTGATGAGGTAGGATCCTTCGTTCAGGAGCAGGTTGCCCAGCCGGCCGGGAGTAAGGGAAGATATCAGTCTGAAGAGTCTGGATGCCGGCATAAGGACTTGAAAACGGTTAATTCGATGCAATGATAATCGAAAATCAGGCGAATGCCGTCATTGAGCGGGATCGTAAGGTTTTATTTCAGTTCAAACCGCACAATGATGCTGTATTCCAGATGGATCTTTTCAAATCCGGGATTGGATTCTGGAGCATCAGCATCCGACAGAATGGTATTGGAAACACTTTTGGAATACAAACCTTCAACATTGCTACGGAACAATCCAATAGCCGGCTCAACCTCCTGAATATAGATTGCCCGCCCGATATCCTGGTTCACAGCCATGGCGAGAGCTTTGGCTTTATCCCGGGCAGCTTTGATGGCAGCAATTTTTACCTCTTTCCTGTAATCGGTTATTTTGCTGTTATCGACCCGGACGATGGATAATCTGGAAATATCCAGTTTCCGGAGTTCTGAAAATACTATTCCTGCAGTGGCGGCATCATGCACAAGGAGCTGGTATTCTTTTGTCAGCGAAACTTCGTCTTTGCTCAGCCAATAGTTTTGAAAACTACCTAATAAATCTTTAATTTTCAGGTCTTTTGAGATATCGATGCCTAGTTCTGTCATCTTATCGAACATCACCTTCTCCGTCTCAGCGAGTTTCCTTCCTTTATAGTCCGACTCCCGGATCAGGATTTTGATATAGATCTCGTCGGGAGCGATTTCCATTTCGGCTTTACCGGTCACCTCGATGTAGTTTTGATCGATGAAGTTCTTTTCTCCGGTTTGTGCCATGAGGATGGATGCCGAGAGAAGAAACAGGAAGGTTATTGTTTTTTTCATGGTTTGATGAGGTTAATAATCAGATTTAAAGGCGATACGTGTTAACAGAACAGTTATTTGATGTATCAGCTATGAATCCCCGTTTATGTGAGCGGCGATTCAACAGATGCAGAGTTCCTACAGAGTATCAGAAGCATCAGATGTCATCTGTCAGCTTTTGCACCACTCTGAATTTGCTGAAGAATTCCCGGGCGATCACACGCAGGACGGTATAGACCGGGATGGCGAGCAGCATTCCGGCTATGCCGGCGACACTTCCGCCAATGATAATCACAAAGAAGATCTCCAGAGGGTGTGCTTTCACGCTGCTGGAATAGATCAGCGGCTGGAGCAGCATGTTATCGATATAGTTGGCCACGATAAAGACGCCGGCGATCTTGATCAGAACCGGCAGGAGGTGGGCAAAATCGGCGGAAGCCAGCGTGCTGCCGGCACCCAGGATTAATCCAAGGGCGGTGCCGATGATAGGGCCCAGATAGGGGATGATGTTCATCAGCCCTCCGAAAAATCCAAGCAGCAGGGCGTTTTTAACGCCGAATATCCACAAACCTATTGAGATCACTGTCATTACGCCGAGCAGTTCCAGTATCAGTCCCACGAAGTACCTCATCAACAATTCCTTTGAATCATTGAGCACGTTTTTAACGGCATGGTGGTGTTTTACCGGAGCAATGGCCATGAGCATGTTCTCGAACATCTTTTCTTCTTTAAGGAAGAAAAAGGCAATGAAGATCACAGAAAACAGCCCGACGAAGAAGGATCCGGCAAAGCCGAAGATATTGTTGAGCAAACCGGATACATTGGTGAAATTCAGCAGCGATTTGGCCTTTTCGGTCAGGTATACCTGAATGGAACCGTCCTGCGGAAGTATGCCCAGCAGTTTCATTTCATTCTCCATCCAGGCCAGGGGTTGTTGCAGTTGGGAAGCAACCAGGTCAACGTCGATCCGGGCGAAGGTCTGAGCCTGGCTTACGATGAGCGGGACGAAAATGGCAAACAGGGAAAAGAATCCAACGATCAGGATGATGAGGGTTAAGATTACGCTTACTGCATGCGGGATATGCATTTTCCGGATGTGAAGCCGGTCGAAAAAGCGCACCAGGGGCTGCCCGATGAATGAGATCACGGCAGCAACCAGGATATAGACGATCAGGAAGGAGAATCTCCAGGCAAGGAAGCCCAGGATCAAAATCAGGAGCAGCGTGCCAAGCGGTTTCATGATCTGTTTCATGTCCATAGCGCAATAATAATTGTGGATAGAACGAAGTGCTTTTGAACAAAATTACGTCTTTCTGGCGACTATGCATCGTTTCGGCAGGAAATAGGTTTTCAGTCAGTCCGGTTCTTTTTTAAGCCGATAATTCCTAATTTTACGAAAAACAGAGGGTATGGATACAAAGCAATTCAGGGAATGGGCGCACAGATTCGCCGACTGGATGGCCGATTATTATGAAGGCATTGAAGATCGGCCGGTCAAATCGCAGGTTAAACCCGGTGAAATCCTGTCGAAGTTGCCCGAACTACCTCCTGTAAGGGGAGAGAAGATGGAAGAAGTTTTTGCTGATTTTCAGCAGATCATTCTTCCAGGGATCACGCACTGGCAAAGCCCCAGTTTTTTTGCGTATTTCCCTGCCAATGGCAGTTTTCCTTCGGTTTTGGCTGAGATGCTTACGGCCACGCTGGGTTCCCAGTGCATGACATGGGAGACCTCTCCGGCCGCCACCGAACTCGAAGAGCGGGTTATGGACTGGCTGAAGAACATGACCGGTATTCCATCATCATGGTCCGGAGTGATCCAGGATACAGCATCCACCTCCACGCTGGCCGCAATTTTAAGCGCAAGAGAACATTTTTTTGAATACCGCGTCAATGAGGCAGGGCTCACCGGGCATGCGCCGTTAAGGGTCTATTGTTCGCCCGAGACTCATTCTTCAATCGAAAAGGCGGTTAAGATAGCCGGGATCGGCCGGCAGCATCTGGTCAAAGTGGCGGTTGATGAGGATTACCGTATGGATCCTGTGGCCTTGCGGGCAGCCATCCTGAAAGATCTGGAAGAGGAACTGAAGCCGTGTTGTGTGGTTGCTACCCTGGGTACTACAGGCTGTACTGCAGTTGATCCGGTGCGGGAGATTGCTGCCGTATGCAAGGAGTTTGGCCTGTGGCTTCATATTGATGCGGCATACGGAGGAACAGCCCTGATCCTTCCGGAGTATCGCTGGATGATCGACGGAATTCAACATGCCGACAGTCTTGTGATGAATCCGCATAAATGGATGTTCACCAATTTCGATTGTTCTGCCTATTTCGTGAAAAGCAGGGATTCGCTGACACGCACTTTTGAGATATTGCCCGAATACCTGAAGACCAGTACCAGGGGAAAGGTGAACGACTATCGTGACTGGGGCATTCCGCTGGGAAGACGGTTCCGGGCGCTGAAACTCTGGTTTGTGATCAGGACGTTCGGGGTGGAGGGATTGCAACAGAAGATACGGGATCATATTGAGTATGCCCAATGGATAGAAAAGCAAATCAGGGATTCCAAAGATTTTGAACTGATGGCGCCCCGCAACTTTTCGCTGGTATGTTTCCGCTACCATCCCAAATCAGTCATAAGCGAGGAATCCCTGAATTTGATGAATGAAAAGCTGCTCGGACTGGTCAATGCTTCGGGTAAGGCTTATTTGTCGCATACCAGGCTCGACGGCAGATATACCATTCGTATGTCGATTGCTCAAACAAATGTGGAACTCAGGCATGTGCAACAGGCCTGGGAGCTGATCCGGAAGTTGGCCGGAGGGATGAAACCATGAGGTGCGATTTATTCAGCTACAGGAATAGAGTTATTGATGACGGAGCCCGGACGAGTGGCATATTTCTGCAAGTATTGAGTTATGCAATTGGACACTCGAACTACTAAGGATATACTAAAGTCCTGGATGGAACTAATCCATTAAAGCAAGAAACATTATTTTAATACCTTTGTGACATAAGTAAAAATGGCTAAAGCAGACTACATAGTATCGTTAATCAAATCGCATTACAACAATGAACCTGAAAGGTTCACTACTGTTGCACTGCAGATTGCCGCCCACGAAGCCAAACTGGGGCATATGCTTGTTGCCAATGAGATAAAAACCATTATTGACAAGGCAAAGGAAACAAAGCATAAAACCAAAGCATTTGCTCCCGATTTGCAGGGCTTGATACAGGAAAACGTGCCTGCAGTCAAGTTGTCGGATATAATTGCTTCCGATGACATTAAATCCAAAATAAACCGCATCATTTCCGAGTTTGTGCAGCGAGATAAACTTCGCAGGTACGATTTAGAAAACCGCAGAAAAATTTTGCTCTCGGGTCCTCCCGGCACGGGCAAAACCTTGACGGCTTCTATTATTGCAAACGAATTGAATCTGCCGCTTTATACCATTTTAATGGACAAAATGGTAACAAAATTTATGGGTGAAACCAGTGCTAAATTGCGTCAGGTGTTCGATTTGATTGAGCAAAAGCAGGGTGTTTACCTGTTTGATGAATTTGATGCCATTGGTGGCGAACGCAGCCGTGATAATGATGTGGGCGAAATGAGAAGGGTGTTAAATTCATTTCTTCAATTTATTGAGCGGGACAATTCCGACAGTTTGATTATTGCAATTACCAACAATAAAGAACTGTTAGACCAAGCTCTGTTCCGCAGGTTTGACGATGTGATTTTATACCACCTGCCAAGTTTGGAAGAAAAAGAAGAATTGTTAAAAAACAGACTTTCCCAGTTTACAAAAAAAATAAAATTCAAAGATTTATTACCAAATATAAACGGTTTAAGCCACGCTGAAATATCGCTTGCCTGCATTGATGCCATCAAAGAAACTGTATTGAATGAAAAGCAGCAGATGAATAATGATTTAATCTTAAAAGCAATAAAAGACCGTAATGCAGCTTATCATAAATAAGTTTAAGTAATGGCATCATATAAACATATCTTTATATCAGGAAATGTAAACAGTGAGAAATACAGAGCACCTACAGCGATGGGCGCGAAACCGCACATACCTATTCGTAATAGGGCCACTCAAAGCCAAAGACTTTTAAATCAGTTTGCTGAAATTTGGCAACAAAAAGAGCAACTGCGACAACAACGCAGTGCCGAACACATTGCCACCAAAGAAGGAACATATATTCAGTTTACTAGTGCGGCAGACCACGATTTGATTACTAAAAGTTTGGAAGATCTTAGAAAAGGTATTCGCTTGCTCAACATCAAAGAAATTCCCGTTGGGGCAAATCAAAGGCAAGTAAGAGCGATGGTATATGTTCCCAACGGAAAAGAGGGTCATTTCATTTCCAAAATTCAAAAATACCAACAGGAGGAAACTATAAAGGGTGAACCTAAAAATGCACCGCTAGTAAACAGTATTGAAGATGTAAGCGTCGCTTTACTAGAAGGTTTATGGACAGATAATCCTCAACTTATTCCAACGGATGAAGCTAAATGGTGCGAAGTGTGGCTAAACATAAACACCAAAGAAAACCAAGAGCAGACACAAATTGCCCAGTTTCTTGAGACGCTTGAAAATATTGGAATATCTTTTAAACACAACAGAATTATTTTTCCAGAACGAGCCGTTTTATTGGTAAACGCAAATCGTGAACAACTAATTGAATTGATGCTACAAAGCGATTTGTTAGCAGAATTCAGAGCAGGGCAAGAACCCGCAGGATTTTGGGTAAATGAAAGTCGCATAGAGCAACAAGCCTGGGTTGATGATTTGTTGCAAAGAATACAAGTTTTAGATAGCAATGTAAAAGTCTGCCTTTTAGATACTGGCGTGAACAATGGGCATCAACTGTTACAACCACTTATTGATAATGACAATACGCTGACGGTTGAAAATGCTTGGGGAACAAACGACCACGCTAACGGAGCCGGACACGGAACACTAATGGCGGGTGTTGCGGGTTACGGACAAATGGAACAAGTGCTTGCTTCTGCCAATGCTGTTCCGCTTACACATAAATTGTGTTCGGTAAAAATTCTGCCAAATCAAGGGCAAAATCCACGAGAATTGTGGGGCGACATAACTTCACAGGGAATTTCAATAGCAGAAATCCAAAATCCGAATGTGGTATTAGTGTATTGTATGGCAGTAACATCGCAAGAAGATACCGGCATAGGCAGACCTTCTTCATGGTCGGGAGCAGTGGACAATATGGCTTATGGCGAGGGCGAAAACCAGCGCTTGATAATTGTTTCGGCAGGTAATGTCTCAGATGAAGAATCGTGGAAAAATTATCCTAATTCAAACTTTTTAACATCGGTTCAAAATCCTGCTCAAGCGTGGAATGCTTTGGTAGCAGGAGCATACACAAATAAAATTCTGGTAACTAACCCGAATTTTCAAAATCATACACCAGTTGCAAACGAAGGACAACTTTCGCCTTACAGCTCAACTTCATTAGTTTGGGAAAGAAAATGGGCGGTAAAACCTGATGTGGTTTTTGAAGGTGGAAACATATTGAGAGCTCCCGACAACAGCATAACAGGACACGAAGATTTGGAATTGTTGTCCACCTCAAGGCAATTTAACACGGGACGGCATTTTGATACCATTTGGGCAACGAGTGCTGCAGCTGCACAAGCGGCGTGGTTTGCTGCAAAAATTGCTTACGAATATCCAAACGCTTGGGCAGAGACCGTGAGAGGTTTGGTTGTTCATTCTGCTAGTTGGAACAATGCAATGCTGGCTCAACAAAATGTGCAACAAGGAAACCGAGCGAGTTTTAGAAATTTGTTGAGAACTTTTGGTTTTGGCGTTCCCGATTTAGATCGTGCATTGTATAGTCAGGAAAGCGCATTGACTTACATAGCACAGGAAACCATTCAGCCGTTCAATTTCAAAGAAGAAAGCAGCACACCCGAAACTAACGAAATTCATTTTTTTAACTTACCTTGGGCAAGCGATTTATTGCTGCAAATGGGTGAAACACCAGTAAAATTGAAAGTCACGCTTTCCTATTTCATTGAACCCGGTGCGGGTGAAATCGGTTGGAAAGATAAATATCGTTATCAGTCGCACGGCTTACGTTTTGATGTAAACAACGTCAACGAAAGTGAAGACGATTTTAGGAGAAGGGTAAACATTGCTGCACGGGAAGAAAACGAAGAAGTTAACGGAAACGCAGGTAGCAATCGTTGGGCAATAGGAACTAACAATCGTAGCACAGGTTCAATTCATTCCGATTATTGGGAAGGAACGGCAGCTGCATTAGCAACCTGCAATCACATTGCGGTTTATCCTGTCATTGGCTGGTGGCGTGAACGTAAGCATTTAGGAAAAGTTGAAAATCAAACCCGTTATGCCTTGATTATTTCCCTTGAAACACCCGCACAAGACATTGAGCTGTACACAACAGTTAAAAATATGATTGAAGTGCCAATCGAAATTAATGCAACATAGAAGCACAGCCCCAAATAGCACCTACCCAAAAGTAGCGGTTCAGTGCTTAAATAATGCTTTGTGCTTCTATCAAAGTTTGTGCTTGGTTGACGTGAATTGTTTCGAAATCGCCACCTCCGGGTAGCCACAAACTGCTGAACGGACTATTCTCCCGGTAGTCAGCCATATCATCAGGTTTCATATTAGTGACAAAATGCTATTTTTGAATTTTGGTGGAAAACTCATTTCAGAACACTCATGAACTCAACTTCCTCATTTCGAACATTCCGTCCGGCGGTATTTGCCGCCTGTCTGCTGTTGTTATGTATCACTTCCGGCTGGATGGATGCTTCCGGAGCCATCAGGCTTCCGTCAATTATTGGCAGCAATATGGTTCTGCAACGCAATTCCGAATGGAAGATATGGGGATGGGCCGATCCCGGGGAGAAGATCATGATAAGGGCTGGCTGGATGCCGACGGAAACAGTTGCCATCACCGGTGAGGACGGGAAATGGATGACGCGCGTCCCCACAGGCAATGCCGGTGGTCCCTATATGGTTGTGGTTCAGGGGAAGTCGGAAACAGTAGCGCTTGAAAATATTCTGCTGGGTGAAGTGTGGGTTTGTTCAGGGCAGTCGAATATGGATTTTACCATCCGGATGTTCGGGGGATGGGACAGGACTTATCCGGAAGAGCGGGATGAGTTATTACAATCCGGTTTCCGGGATATCCGCCTTTTTACGGTCGGGAAAGATACCTCAATAGTTCCCAGGGATGATTGCCAGGGCAGGTGGCTTGTGGCCGACACGGCAACGGTTGCAGACTTCAGTGCCACCGCATGGTTTTATGGGGTTGAACTGTACAAAAATCTCAACGTGCCGGTGGGGCTGATCGCATCAGCATGGGGCGGAACTTCGGCAGAGGCATGGACACCCAGGCACATCATTCAGGATGATTCATCGCTGGCTTATTACCGGGATGATCCCAACCGCAATACCTGGTTTCCTACAAATACCTCGGTTTTGTTCAACACCATGATCAATCCGCTGGTCAGGACCAGCATCCGGGGAGTGATCTGGTACCAGGGCGAGGCGAATGTGAACGATGCTTCCACCTATCCCGACCTCATGGCCGGACTGATCCGGGGATGGAGGCAAGCCTGGGGCAGGGGGGATTTCCCGTTCTACTATGTCCAGATCGCCCCGTTCACCTATTCACGGGCAGTAGTTGGCGCTTTAATGAGGGAGGCGCAGCTGAAATGCCTCGGCATTGCCAATACCGGAATGGCTGTAACGATGGATATCACCGGCGATGTGACTGACATTCATCCGAAAAACAAGCAGGCTGTCGGGAAACGGTTAGCCCTTTGGGCCTTATCCGGAACATACGGGAAGGATAACATCGAATGCTCCGGCCCGCTCTTTTCCGGATTCCGGACCGACGGGAGAGGCATCCGCATCACTTTTGATCATGCCGGTGATGTATTAAGGCTTACCAGCGGCGGAAAATCGTCAGGTTTTATGGTTGCCGGTGAGGACAGGCGTTTCGTGCCGGCCCGGGCCCAGGTTGAAGGGAATACGGTATTTGTCCACTCCGAATATGTTAAGGCGCCGGTAGCTGTCAGGTATGCATTTGCAAATACATCCGAAGCGACCCTGTTTAATTCCGCCGGACTGCCCGCCTCCACCTTCCGGACCGATGACTGGCCGGTAGTGACATCCAATGTGTTCATGCAGCCGGTGTACGATGAAGGATCCGGTACAATTGAATACGAGCTTATTTCGGAGGATAAGAATGCGGCTATCCATTATACGTTAGATAGTTCAGAACCATTCTGCAAATCGCCGCTTTACAAAGAAAGGTTAAGGATCATGAGACCTGTGAAGCTGACTGCACGGGCATGCAAGGATGGTATTGCCTCTGAATCGATAGGGTCGTGGGAAATCAGTCAGCATAAAGGGATGGCGGCAAAAGTGGGTTATCTGAACCGGTATTCTGCTCAATATTCTGCCGGAGGTTCCTATGGTCTGGTGGATGGTGCCGAAGGTTCGGTTGCCTTTAATGACGGTCGCTGGCAGGGCTTTCAGGGTGATGATCTTTCTGTGACCATCGATCTGGGAGAGCAAACCCTGATCAACCGGTTGGAGTTGCACTTCCTCTCAGATCCGGCCTCCTGGATATTCCTGCCCAAACATGTGGAGATCAAGACATCGAAGAACGGTGAAAGTTTTGACATCGCAGCAAGGTTCGACAACATTGGGGATCTGGCAAACGGCAGTGAGGAGGGAAAGATGATCTCGACGCTGAAAAGTACCCTGATGAAAAGTGCCAGGTATATCAAGGTAACTGCCGATAATATCGGCGTATGCCCGCCCGGTCATCCGGGAGCAGGGGAGAAGGCTTGGCTGTTTGTTGATGAAGTTGTTATTGAATAAAGATAAAAGATAAAAGGAAAAAGATAAAAGACAGCATGAGAATGTGGGAATTTGGGAATTTAAAAATTTAAGAATTAATTAATTAGCTAATTCGGTGATTAGCTGATTCGATGATTCGACAATTCGATGATTAGCTGATTAGCCAATTCGACGATGAGATTTGAGAATTTGGGAATTTAAAAATTTAAGAATTAGTTAATTAGCTAATTCGGCGATTAGCTGATTCGACAATTCGATGATTTGCTGATTAGTTAATAAACGTTGATGAGCCATGTGCTTCTGCGGAAATCTGCGGTTTTTTTCTGCGGGATCTGCGAGAAACAAAGCCAGAGGAAGATAAAAGATAAAAGGAAAAAGATAAAAGACAGCATGAGAATGTGGGAATTTGGGAATTTAAAAATTTAAGAATTAATTAATTAGCTAATTCGGTGATTAGCTGATTCGATGATTCGACAATTCGATGATTAGCTGATTAGCCAATTCGACGATGAGATTTGAGAATTTGGGAATTTAAAAATTTAAGAATTAGTTAATTAGCTAATTCGGCGATTAG
>CAZJCG010000042.1:19815-28204 GCA_964544545.1 uncultured Lentimicrobiaceae bacterium
GATAAAAGACAGCATGAGAATGTGGGAATTTGGGAATTTAAAAATTTAAGAATTAGTTAATTAGCTAATTCGGCGATTAGCTGATTCGACAATTCGATGATTTGCTGATTAGTTAATAAACGTTGATGAGCCATGTGCTTCTGCGGAAATCTGCGGTTTTTTTCTGCGGGATCTGCGAGAAACAAAGCCAGAGGAAGATAAAAGATAAAAGGAAAAAGATAAAAGACAGCATGAGAATGTGGGAATTTGGGAATTTAAAAATTTAAGAATTAGTTAATTAGC
Organism: uncultured Lentimicrobiaceae bacterium; assembly: GCA_964544545.1. Classification (GTDB taxonomy): domain Bacteria; phylum Bacteroidota; class Bacteroidia; order Bacteroidales; family UBA4417; genus UBA4417. Next base: position 20,098 of record CAZJCG010000042.1, read on the forward strand.
TAATTCGGCGATTAGCTGATTCGACGATTGAATTTCAACTTTACCCCAGGCTCTCTGCCCTGAGCCCTTCGCCTTGATAAGATAAAAGATAAAAGTAAAAAGATAAAAGATCTTACCATGAATGACTACGAATGACTACGAATGACTATGAATTACTATGAATAACAGCATACTCCCTGCCCGGAGCCCTTTGCCCTATGCTTCTTCAAGAAGAACATTTAGATTACCTGTTTTTAATAATTATCGAAATGCCTGAATATTAGCGGAAGCAGGAGATCATTTTTCTTTACATCTTGTATATTTGCATATAGGGTATTGTTAACCATTTTAACCAAAATCAAATTCATATGAACAGCACTATCACCACCATTATTATTATCGTAATCCTGTTTTTCTTTGCGGGAATCCGGATTGTACGTCCTACACACAGAGCCCTGGTTGAACGTCTCGGGAAATATCACCACTTTGCCAGGCCGGGCTTTAACTGGATTATTCCGGTTATTGACAAAATGTTCAAGATCAATATAACCGAGAAGATGATCAATGCCGAGCCCCAGGAGATCATCACCAACGATAACCTGAATGCCAGGGTGGATGCCCAGGTGTATTTCAAGATCAAGCCGGATGAAGACAGTGTAAAAAACTCGCAATACAACGTCAACAGTATTGAATACCAGATCGTAAACCTGGCACGAACCACCCTGCGTAACATCATTGGTACCATGACCCTGAAATCGGCCAACAGCGAGCGAGGGAAGATCAACAAAGAATTGCATGCCACCCTGCTTGAAGAGACTGTGAACTGGGGGATTGAGATCGTCAGGACCGAATTGAAGGAAATCGACCCGCCCAAGGATGTGCAGGAGACCATGAACAAGATCGTGAAAGCCGAAAATGAAAAGATCGCTGCCATTGACTTTGCTACAGCAACCGAAACAAAAGCTGACGGTGAAAAGCGTGCCGAGATCCGCAGGGCAGAAGGGGTTAAGCAGGCTGCTATTCTCAGGGCAGAAGGGGAAGCCCAGGCAATTGCCCTTGTTAATGAAGCTGCTGAAAAGTATTTTATCGGGAACGCCCAGTTACTGCGCCGTATCCAGGCACTTGAAACCTCATTGAAGGACAATGCAAAGATCGTGGTACCCACCGGCTCCGACCTGGTGAATGTTTTGGGTGAGATGGGCGGCATACTTCCGCTGAAAGAAAAACTGCCACCTGCTCCTCCTGTAAAATAAGCATCTGTATTTCGGATAACAGAAAATTAAGAGGGTGACGAATGCCTTGCCTGGTGCAGGTGTTCGTCGCCTTTTCATCTTCCGGGCGGCAGGATGCCATGTTCCTCCCAATCCCCGAACAAACCGGGTTGTACAGCGTTTACTACAGGACCTGGTCCCTGAAATAGGCGGTTCTCACGGCACAGGATTATTCTTTTTTTATTTCATCCTTTAATAGTTTGGCATGTCGAAAGAGCAATGGAATACACGTTACCTGAGCGGGGAATATATTTATGGCATCCATCCCAATAAATTCCTTTCCTCATTCCTGCAAGCGCATGATCCGGGCATGATCCTGTTCCCGGCGGAAGGGGAAGGACGAAATGCTGTTTATGCTGCTTCACTGGGATGGAAGGCCGATGCTTTCGATCAGAGTGAGAATGGCCGGGATAAAGCTCTGCATCTTGCCGCCACAAAAGGGGTCAGCATCGGCTATTCAGTTTGTTCATTGGAAGACTGGGAGCCTCAGGAAGGACGGTATGACTGTGTTGCGCTGATATTTGTACACCTTCCTTCCGGGTTGCGCCGAAGTGTTCATGCAAAAGCAATCAGGGCGCTGAAGCCGGGCGGTCACATTGTTCTGGAAGCGTTTACCAAAAACCAGATGCCCCGGACGAGCGGAGGCCCCAAGAACCTGGAACTGCTGTTTGACCCGGATGATATCAGGGCTGACTTCAATGGAATGGAGATCATCGAATTCTCGGATACGCAGGTTATTCTGGATGAAGGACCGTTACACCAGGGCCTGGCAGATGTTGTAAGGTTAATTGCTGTCAAAAAGCGGTAAGAAGGCTCGGATAGTTTGCTATTTTTGCCAAAACAGATCTATGCAACGCTACACTTTCGGCGGATTATTCCTCGTGTTACTGCTGCTTGCTTTGCCGGCCCTTATGGCCCAGACTTCCGGAAAACCGGAAAAGAAAGCACAAAGGATCCACCAATCAGTATTCACGGTTGACTCGCATACCGATACCCCCATGAATTTCTCGGATCCGATTTTTAACGTGGCTATCGACAATTCAGGGAAACTCAAACGCACCAAGGTGGATTTCCCCCGGATGAAAGAAGGCGGACTGGATGCTGTCTTTTTTGCCGTGTTTACCGGTCAGGGGGCCAGGACGCCCCAGGGCAATGCGAAAGCCAGGCAAAGTGCCATCCTGACCTTTGACTCTATTCGCAGCAACCTGGACAGGTATTCTTCAATTGCCGGTCTTGCCACTACGCCTAAGGAAGCATACAGGCTGGTCAAGCAAGGAAAGAGGGCAGTGTTTATCGGGGTCGAGAATGGTTACCCGATCGGGAATGATCTTTCAAATATCCGGTGGATGTACGACAGAGGCGCCCGGTACATCACTCTTTGCCACAGCAGGAATAATGATATCTGTACAAGCTCGACCGATTCGAACAATAATACCGGTCTGACCGAATTCGGCCGGCAGGTTGTCATGGAAATGAACAGGCTTGGAATGATGGTGGATGTTTCGCATGCTTCGGATGCATCCTTTTATGATGTGATCGCTCTGTCGACAAAACCGGTCATCGCATCTCATTCCTGTTCCAGGGCACTGTGCGATAATGAACGGAATCTGACGGATGATATGGTAAGAGCATTGGCAAAAAATGGCGGAGTGATCCAGATGTGCATTCTGAGTGCTTATGTTAAAACGCCACCGCCCAATCCGGCACGGGATTCAGCCATGCATGCGATGCGGGAGAAATGGAATAATTTCCAGAACCTTTCAGAAGCGGCCATGGACAGTGCCCGTCGTGACTGGTGGAAGACCAATGAGCTCTTTCCGCAGCAGCTGGCTACCGTTCAGGATGTGTGCGACCATATCGATCATCTCGTGAAAATTGCAGGCATCAACCATGTCGGGATCGGAACGGACTTCGACGGTGGCGGAGGTGTTGAAGGTTGCAACGATGTGAGCGAAATGGGAAATATAACACTGGAACTGGTGAAGCGGGGATATACAAAACGGCAGATCAGAAAGATCTGGGGAGGCAATCTGATGCGGGTGATGAGAGAGGTGGAAAGGTAGGGATTTAAGATCCGCTTGCGGGTTGCACCATAGCACCAGTCTCTTGTAAATATTCACAACGAACATAACAGACTTTCGGAATGATCACAATTCAGGTTGCGGGCATTGAGCAGCTAAGGGAAGAGTCTCATTTTCCTGATGAATTGCTACGGCTCATGCCTGTCAGCAGTGAAGAGAAGCTTCAGAAGATCACGAATCCTGACAGCTACCTGCGATCGTTGCTGGGCGAGATTCTGGCACGGTATGCCCTGGTTGCCTATACAGGTATGCAAAACCGGGATATTCATTTTGATATTGCCGAGAAAGGCAAGCCTTTTCTGAAAGGAATACAATCGGTGCACTTTAACATTACCCATTCGGGGGACAGGGTGGCCTGTGCGGTTTCCTCTTCGGAGGTTGGTGTTGATATCGAACATCACCGGCGGGTGAATTTCAATGTTGCCGAGCGTTTTTTTTCACCTGCAGAGGTAAGGGATCTGATGGAGATGGAAGAGAATGCCCGTCAGGAATATTTCTTCCGATTATGGACGATCAAGGAGAGTTACCTGAAAGCGATCGGCAGTGGCCTGACCCGGACGCTGAATTCCTTTACGGTGGTAAGTTGCGGAAAAGGATTTGCACTGGAGGGGGATGAATCATCTGCCGGCTATGCGGTACAGACCTATACCCTGCCTGGTCCTTATTACCTGGCAGCCTGTTCGCGTGAAGCTGAATTTCCGGAATCAGTCAGCATGGTTTCTCTGTCTGAAATCCTGAATGTGCTTGGTTCTTTTCGATAACTTCATTATATTTGATCATCTTCTTATTACTGTTCTGTCATGAAAAGAAAAGTCGCCCTGGTACTTTCCGGAGGCGGGGCAAGAGGGATAGCGCATATCGGGGTTATTGAGGAACTGGGAAGGGCCGGTTATGAGATATCTTCAATTGCGGGAACCTCGATGGGTTCCCTGATCGGTGGTGTTTATGCTCTTGGAAGGCTCGATGAATACAAAGAATGGCTGATCCATGTCACAAAGATGGATGTTATCAAATTCCTTGATCTGACAATTGGGCACGGAGGCCTGGTAAAAGGTGAGAAGATCGTTCAGGCCATGGCCCTGTTCATTGGCGATACTGTCATCGAAGATCTGCCAATACCTTATTCGGCCGTTGCCGTAGATATACTCAGGCATAAAGAGGTGGTGTTTTCCAGCGGCAGCCTGATGAAAGCCATCCGGTGCTCCATCAGCATTCCGACGGTTTTTCTGCCTGTCAGGCTCGACCATTCGTACCTGGTAGATGGCGGTGTCCTGAATCCATTGCCGTTGGATGCAGTGCGCCGCCAACCTGATGACCTGCTTGTTTCGGTTAATGTGAATTCGCTGGATGCTGAACCGCTTGAGTTGCTTCATCCGGTGAGCAGTTCGCATGAGAACGGGTACAGGACCGCCCGTGAAGAACTTAACCGGCGTTGGTCGGAACTCATCAACCGGGGCCGTAAGGACTCCAAACCTAAAGAAAAAGAGATCGGGATGTTTGATCTTATATCTGAATCCATCAACCTGATGCAAAACCGGCTGGCGGCTGAATCCATCGAAAAATTCAAGCCGGATATCTGTGTCAGCATTCCATACAGGATAGCTTCAATTTATGATTTTTACAAGGCAGAGGCTTTGATTGATGCAGGGAGGCAGGCCTGCCGGAAAGCGCTTGAGGGCAGCCGCTCAGGTGCCGGGCTCAGTTCCTGAAAGGATATTATAGAGCAGTTCACGGGCCCGGAACAATCTGACTTTCACTGTACTTTCAGGGAGGTTGAGTTGCTGTGCAATCTCTTCACAGCTTAACTCCCTGAAGTAATGCAATTCAATAATTGCCTTGTAGTTGGGCTTGAGTCCCTGAACGATCTTGCGCAGCAATAATGTTTCCTGACGATTGATCAGAAGTTCCTCGGGCCCCGGCAGCTGGCAGGGGATTTCATTGCTGTCATTTCCATGACCTGCGGATTCCTCTGTGCCGGATTCTTCCTCCTCTTTCTTACGCCTGCGAAGGAAATCAATACAATTGTTGCGTGCGATCCTGAACAACCAGGTACTGAAGGCATAATCGGGAGTGTACTGGTTCAGCTTTTCGAAGGCCTTGCTAAACGCTTCGAGCGTGAGATCTTCTGCGTCGAGAGCATCGCCGGTCATCTTGAGCATAGAGGCATAAACCTTGTCGGCATACGTATTCATTAATGCTGCGTATGCCTTGCGGTCGCCTGATTCCAAAACCTTCTTTACCAGGAGGGCGTCATGATGAGCCTTCCCGTGATGGTCAGGATTTACCTCCATTTAACCGGTTTATTGAAAAGATTTGCTACAGCAACCAGAGGATTGAGAAACAGGAAGAACACTTCGAAGAATGGTACCAGGAGCAGGAATCCCTTTTCATTGAGTTTTCGCATCACCTTGCTGAAGATGATAATCTGGCTGATAATCCGGACTCCGATTATGCCAAGAACGATGTACGGCATATACCAGAATGCCAGCAGAATGATGAAAGTAGCGTAAAATAACACCTGCGTCAGGCCAAGCAAGGCAAGTACGAATTTATGCCGGAACTTATAGTATTGGCCCGACTGAAGGTGTCTTCTCTTCTGCCGGAACCACTGGGCGAATGTTTTCTTGGGTGCGCTCAGAGTCTGACTGTCGGAGCGGAACTCGATCCGGGTATTTTTCCGGTTGGCCGCCTGGTTTACAAAAAGATCATCGTCACCGGTTTGTAAACGGTAATGTGAAATGAAACCGTTTTGCCTGTAAAAAAGGCTTTTACGGTAGGCTATGTTCCTCCCAACGCCCATATACGGCATGCCGGCGAGAGCTAATCCAAAGTACTGCATGGCGACTCTCAGGGTGTCGAACCGGATAAGCAGGTTCAACAGGGAGCCTGACCTTTCATATCCTCCGTATCCCAACACGATCTCGGTTCCGTATGTGAAATTGGATGCCATCTTACGCAACCATTGATTGGACCGGGGAATGCAATCTGCATCCGTAAGCAGGAGGGAGTCGTATGATGCAGATTTGATGCCGATGGAAAGAGGGAATTTCTTGCCGGTGAAGAAATTCAAATCCTGCGGCATGTTGACCACTTTCAGTCTTTTATATTCCTGTTGCATGTCGCGCAACAGATAGCAGGTGTCGTCGTCGGATCCGTGATCCACAACAACCACTTCGTATTCGCCATAATCCTGGTTTAACAGGTAGGGAAGGTTCTCCGAAAGATTACGGTACTCGTTCCTGGCACAAACAATGATCGAAACCGGTTCATCTTTGCGTGCATACTCCTTATACGGGCGAAAGAAGGCGACTCTGCTGAAGATAGCCCAGTAGAAAATGAGCTGGATCAGTGCGGATACTGCCAGGATTGCCAATAATATAAACAGGAAGGGATTTTGACTGAAATACTCAGCAAGCATGCAAACAGGATATTAGTGTACAAAAGTATTTATTCTGATATGAATTAAGCCCTATCTTTGTAAAAAGTTTGTAACAGGATATTATTATAGATAAGCAATTGTAAATCAATTGTTTGATTTGTTAATAATCCCGGATTGTTAATTTTTGTAAAGGGCTTTGGCAAGCTTCGTCATTGTTGGCCGGATAGACATACATGCAATTTGAATTAAGAAGAACCGATCCAGCAACTGCAGCCCGCAGAGGACTGATTACTACCGGCCACGGGACTATTGAAACGCCTGCGTTTATGCCGGTTGGTACAGCCGGTACAGTGAAGGCTGTTCACACCCGGGAGTTGCACAACGATATTCATGCCCAGATCATTCTGGGCAACACCTACCATCTGTATCTGCGTCCGGGCCTTGAGACCCTTGAGAAAGCAGGAGGCCTTCACAAGTTTAACGGGTGGGACGGACCGATCCTTACCGACAGCGGCGGATACCAGGTCTATTCCCTGGCAGAACGACGAAAGTTCCAGAATGAAGGCGTTGTCTTTCATTCACACATTGATGGATCCAGGCATACCTTTACTCCGGAAATTGTTGTTGATATCCAGAGGAGCATCGGGGCAGATATCATCATGGCCTTTGATGAGTGTACACCGTATCCCTGTGAATATGATTATGCGAAAAAGTCGCTGCGGATGACCCATCAATGGCTGGAGCGTTGCATGATCCAATTCAGGGAAACGCAACCCAGATATGGATATGAGCAATCGCTTTTCCCGATTGTGCAAGGAAGCGTTTATCGCGACCTGCGTATCCAGTCAGCGGAATTCATTGCTTCGCAGGGAGCCGATGGTAATGCGATCGGCGGCCTTTCAGTTGGAGAACCGGCCGAACAGATGTATGAGATGACCGAGCTGGTCTGTGGTATACTACCTAAGGATAAACCCCGTTATCTGATGGGTGTGGGAACGCCGGTCAATATCCTTGAAGGGATTGCCCGGGGGATTGATATGTTTGATTGCGTGATGCCCACCCGGAATGGCAGAAATGGAATGATATTCACATCCAGAGGGATCGTGAACCTGCGAAATGTGAAATGGAAAGATGATTTTTCGCCTCTCGACGAGGATGGGACGGCATTCGTGGATCATGATTACAGCCGCGCTTATGTCAGACATCTATTCATTGCCGGGGAGATACTGGGTCCGATGATCGCCAGTATCCATAACCTTGCATTTTATCAGTGGCTTGTGAAAGAGGCCCGCAACAGGATCGAAGACGGAACTTTCAGCCCCTGGAAGGCAGAGATGGTGAAACAGTTGGCGGTGAGGCTTTGAAAGATAAAAGACAAAAGGAAAAAGATAAAAGAC
>CAZJCG010000043.1:0-27848 GCA_964544545.1 uncultured Lentimicrobiaceae bacterium
GATAAAAGGAAAAAGATAAAAGATGGGAATGTGAGAATTTAGGAATTTAAAAATTAAGAATGAGAGAATTAGTCAATTCAGCGATTAGCTGATTAGCTGATTAGCTGATTGGCCAATAAACGCTGATGAGCCATGTACTTCTGCGGAAATCTGCGGATTTTTTCTGCGAAATCTGCGAGAAACAAGATCCGACAATGAAAGATAAAAGACAAAAGGAAAAAGATAAAAGATTGAGTGTGAGGATGTAAATATCTAAAAATGTAAGAATTAGCTAATTCGGTGATTAGCTGATTAGTCAATGAAGTATAAAAGATAAAAGAGCCTTCGATGAAAGAACTATGTCACGAATGACTACGAATGAATACGAATGACTATGAATGACAACGAATTTCCATGAGTGACAACTTACTCTCAGCCCTAAGCCCTTCGCCCTCAGCATTTACAAGATAAAAGACAAAAGGAAAAAGATAAAAGAATTTGCTACGTATGGCTACGAATAACCAAGAATGACTTCTCACAACCTCTCTGTCCTCTGCCCTCTGCTCTAGGCTCTCTGCCCTACGCCTCTCTCAGAAACTCCGTCATTTCTGAAACCGTTTCAAAGTATTTCATATTGGAAGGGAGTGATGGGAAATGCTGCTGAAACTGGTATCCGCCGAGAAGGACCGTTTTAGTCGGAAACAATCCCGCAAGCCGGTCAATAAAATCCTGGAGGTCGTTGCCAGCCTGAGGACAGGTAATAGACGTCATCAGGTAGGGAATGTTCTGGATGCCTTCGACCAGGGCCAGGTTCGAAACAGGTACATTTTGACCGAGGTACACGACTTTATGGCCTGCCCTCTTGACAAGATAATGAAAATACAACAAGGCGATCTCATGGTATTCCCCTTCAGGAAGGAACAGAAGGAACGTCTTTGAATGGTCGGTATAGGTGATGCTTAATCCGTCGATGGCCATGATCAGCTTCTGACGTATGAGATTAGAGGCAAAATGTTCCTGGACTGGGGAGATGGTGCCCGCCTGCCATAATACGCCGGTCTTTACAAGAAACCTGCTCAGGAGATCTGTCATGGTCGTTTCAAACCCAAGCTTGATAATGGCAGAACTGATGATCTTGTCAAAGCGCTGTTCATCCATTTCGAGCATGGCCAATACCATGTTCTCGACCTCATAAGTGTAAGAGCTGTCCGTCTCGGAGATCTCCATCAGTCTCCGGTTCATCTCATCCGGCGACATTGCCACGATAGCTGATATTTTGAAACCGGCTTTATTTAAAGCGGAAACGTTGAGCAGCCGTTTCAGGTCTTCATCGGTATAGTTGCGTATGTTGGTCAGGCTTCGCGATGGCTCCACGATCCCATACCTTTTTTCCCAGATGCGTATGGTGTGGGCCTTGATCCCGGTCATTTTTTCCAGATCCCGTATCGAATACCGATTCATTGCTTGATTCTCACCATTTCGTATTACAACAGCAGAAGGGCAGGATTGTTTAACTGCCTTTTACAACTGCCATCGGTCCTGCAGGCTTGCGATCCTTTTTTTATAGTTTTCGAGTTCTTCCTTCTGGAGTTTGATAAAACTGTTGCCGGCAGGATTTCCGAGAACAGCATACATCTCCTCGCGGTTTTCATAGACCATCCGACGGAACGGATTGTCGTAGTCTTTCAGGCGTGTATCTGAAATCGCGGCAACATATTTCTCCTTGCGGGGCAGGTAATCATTCAGGAGTGAGGCGATCATCGCCTTGTCGATCTGTTCCGGGTGCAGGAGTTCAAGCAGTGATGCCATTGCATGCCTGAGTTTATCCTGGGGATATTGATCAGCCTGCTGGTGATAAAAGTGGTGTACATCTTCCCAGCTTACGATCTCATAGGAAATGATCTTTTCCTTCAGCGCTTCGAGTTGCGATGCCATTATAAACTGACCGCCGACATTAACGAAGACTTCCCTCTTATCTGCATCTCCGAACAGGGCCAACAAATCTTCGATGGAACAATCAGGATGATAATTCAGGTATTCAAGCAGTACTTCAACGCCATATATCAGAATGAAATCCCGGTATGTTTTATAGGCTTTTCCTGCTTTATGAATCAGGCATTCACGGTTGCTATGCTCGAACTCATGACTGCCGGCCGGCACATCGTCTATCGCTTCGGCATGCTGTTGCAATAGTTCCCGGCCTTTACGGATACAGTCATCCGGAGTATGATTTGATCCGGGCAGTTCTTTTTCAAGCTGGTCTTTTCCGGTGAGCCTTTCAAGTATCTCCAGGGCTTCAAACATGCTGTTGACGGTATCGGGTGCCAAATAGTTGTACTCAAGCAGTTGCGTCTTTACTGTCCTCTTGTCGCGTTCGGCCGTTTTCCAGGCGTTGCGGGCAAGTGCATACATATTGTATATAAACCAGTAGGCCGGCATGATGATGAGACGGTCGTTGGCGGTATCGTTGCTCACCAGTGAGAAGGGAAGGCTGATGTTCAGTTCGGAAGGATAATCCGACTTGGCCAGCAGGGTGAAGGGTGCAAACTTCGAATTGTGCTTGATGCTGGTGCAGAGGGCCGGCCAGAATCCCCTCGCGGCGACTACCTCGCCATCGGCTCCACGGCTGTTGTGGTTGGAACCGATCGTTGCTCCTGCAGCAATATTGCTTTGACCTTCAACGGTGGCGGCTATCAGGAAAGAGTTGTTATGATGCTGTTCGTGGGCGGGAAAGATCAGGGAATTCAGCACTTCGCAGCAGGAGATCGTGGCATTATCGCCCAGGAAGGAGTTGATCAGTCGGGCTCCGTACTTGAGCTGCGAATTGGCCCCCATGATGAACCTTACTGCCTTGACACCATAAAAGATGCGGCAACCGCTGCCGATGATCCCGTTGACCAGTTCACAGCCCTCACCGATCTGTGTAGGTGACTCCGCTGTTGAATCGATGGTGAGGTTCTTCAGTTTGTTGGCGCCTTTCAGGTAGGCATCCGTTCCGGTCCTGACATCTTTAATGATGCTGCAGTTCTTGATTACCGTCCTGCTACCCAGTGTACCATAGTACCCCCGGAAGTTGTCGAATTTCCGCTCGGTCATTTCCCGGAAACGGCGCTGCAGATCAGAATTGTGGCGGTCGCGGCTCCACAACCATGCATCTCCCGGAAGCATGCCGTCAAAAGGCATCACACTCCGTCCTCCGTTCTCGTTGCAAAGCTCCAGCCAGATCCGGACCTCTTCGCTCTCACCTTCTTTCAGGATGCCGTTTCCGAATTTGGCATGGTCGGAGGTGGCAATTTCATTGACATTGGCTATGATCACCTCGTCGCCCGTTATATAATAGGCGAAATAGTTAACATTGTCCACCACGACATTATCGCCGAAATCGCAATTGATAATAGTGCTGTTGTAGAGACCGACAGCAACCCTGAGGTCATGGAATTCGAGGAAATAGGGTTCCAGCTTGCCGATCCTGACGAGACCGTAAAACTTGCAGTTCTTTACCAGTTCAGGGTTGAAAGCATCCGACACCAGAATCTTGTTCCAATCGTCGCTGGTATTCCGGTTCCTGACCATCACCTCGATCTCGTGGGCAGTCAGCTGACGGTATTTGCCATTTGTCAGATTCTGCCGGTTGCGGAGGTAGTACTCATCCTTGCCAACGGGGAGATATTCGGCCGGAATAAAATTGTATCCCAGCGACTGGATGGGGTGTTTAGCGATCTCGTTCATGATCCGGATTCAGATTTATACTGTACCGATGCAGTTTCAGTTTGAGAACCGCCAACATGCGGACAGATTGTGCAACACGGTATTACCGAATATCAGTTCAAATTGCTTAGAGCTGACAACTTTTTAAAAAGCATTTTCACCAAGATTCATGATAAAAGTAAAAATACTTTGACGAATATGTTTCCGGATGCAAATATTTTATGCAAATCATGAACATGCTCTGGATGGTCGGAGAAGGAGATCAGCCTCCGATCAGCGCTCTGGCAGAAAGAAGGGCAGCGTCGATACCATCCGGGTTCTTTCCCCCGGCAGTGGCATAGTTGGGTTGTCCGCCACCGCCGCCCTGGATGTGCTTTGCCAGATCACGGATGATCTGTCCGGCATTCATCTTCTTATCCTGAACCAGGTTGTCGGAAATCATCACCGACAATCCGGCTTTGCCATCGCTGACATGTCCCAGAACCAGGAAAAGGTTCTCAACCGAGTTCCGCAGGGCGAATGCCAGGTCTTTTACGGCTGCAGCGTCCAGTTCAACGCGTGATGCCAGGAAGTTAACGCCGCCAATCTGCTCCACTTTGCCGGCCAGCATATCCTTGAGATGCAAGGCTTTTTCTGCCTGATACTCTTCTGCCTGCCTGCGCAGTAATGCATTCTGATCGATCAGTTGCTGAACGGCCTTCATCGGGTCGGCGGGATTCCGGACCAGCGTCTTCAGCGTTTCAATCATGTCGGACTGTTCATACATGAACGCTTCCACTTTGCCGGCCGTGATAGCTTCAATCCTGCGAACGCCTGCAGCGATAGCACTTTCGCTGACGATGCGGAAACTTCCGATCTGGCCGGTTGCTTTCACATGCGTGCCTCCGCATAGTTCCACGGATTCGCCAAAACGGATAACCCGGACGTGGTCGCCGTATTTCTCGCCGAAAAATGCAAGGGCTCCGAGTTTCTGCGCTTCCGACATCGGGATAGCCCTTCTTTCATCCAGACTTGCATTATCGCGGATCAGCCTGTTGACCGCAATCTCTACCTGCCGGATCTCCTCATCGGTCATCTTTTGGAAATGGGAAAAGTCAAAGCGGAGGTAATCCGGCCCGACGAATGAGCCTTTCTGTTCCACATGGGTCCCGAGTATCGAACGCAGGGCGTGATGCAACAGGTGGGTGGCTGAATGGTTATTCGCGGTTGCCACCCTTTTGTCTTCCGCAACAGTTGCTATGAAGGCATCTGCAGGGTGTTCCGGGGCTTTTTCCGAGAAGTGAACAATCAGCGTGTTTTCCTTCCGGGTGTCGTAAATTTCTATCGTTTCATAATCTGAACGCAGTATACCGCTGTCGCCGACCTGCCCGCCGCTTTCAGCATAGAAGGGCGTATGGTCGAATACCAGTTGGTAAACTTCTTTGCCTTTTGCGATCACTTTACGGTACCGGGTTATACGAACTTCTGCTTCGAGCGTGTCGTAACCAAGGAATTCACAGGTTTCCGAAGGTATCAGTTCAATCCAGTCGGTCGTTTCAATGTTGGCGTCCTGCCGCGAACGGTTCTTCTGCTCATTCAGCCTGGCGGTAAATCCATCCATATCGACATCCCATCCCATTTCACGGCTCATCAGCTGGGTAAGATCTATCGGGAAGCCATACGTGTCGTACATTTCGAAAGCAAAATCACCGGCGATCCTTTTCGTTTGCTGGTTTGAGGAGGTGTAATGCTGGAATTTCTGTATCCCTACCGAGAGTGTCCTGAGGAAGGACTGTTCTTCTTCGGATATGACCCGCTGGATCAGGGAGAACTGGCTTGTGAGTTCGGGAAAATAGGATCCCATTTGTTTTTCAAGCACCGGGACAAGCCGGAAGATGAAGGGATCGCGCACGCCAAGGAAGGAGTATGCATACCTTACGGCACGGCGGAGGATGCGACGGATCACATAGCCTGCTTTCACATTGGAGGGTAATTGTCCGTCGGCGATGGCGAAACTGACAGCCCGCAGATGGTCGGCAATAACGCGCATGGCAACATCCGATTTCGGATCCGCACCATAGGCGACTCCCGACAGACGGGATATCTCTGTGATGAGTGGTGTAAAGACATCTGTGTCGTAGTTGCTTTGTTTCCCCTGCAGTACCATACAAAGGCGTTCGAATCCCATCCCGGTATCGACATGTTTGGCCGGGAGTTGCACCAGGGAACCATTTGCCAGCCGGTTGAACTGAATGAAGACGTTGTTCCAGATCTCAATCACCTGCGGATGATCCTGGTTGACAAGCGTTTTGCCCGGAGTGGCTTTGCGGTCATCATCACTCCGGATATCTACATGTATCTCGGAACAGGGGCCACAAGGACCGGTGTCGCCCATTTCCCAGAAGTTGTCCTTCTTGGATCCCCTGAGGATACGGTCTTCATCGATATATTTTTTCCAGATATCATGCGCCTCCTTATCTTCAGGCAGGCTGTCGGAAGCATCACCACCGAAGATTGTGACATAAAGACGTTCTTTATCAATTTTATATACATCCGTAAGCAGTTCCCATGCCCAGCCGATGGCTTCTTCCTTGAAATAGTCTCCAAACGACCAGTTCCCGAGCATCTCAAACATGGTGTGGTGATAGGTGTCGTGACCGACTTCTTCCAGATCATTGTGCTTGCCCGAAACGCGGAGACATTTCTGTGAGTCGGCAACACGATGGAATTTTACAGGTGTATTGCCGAGAAAGATGTCCTTGAACTGGTTCATTCCCGCATTGGTGAACATAAGGGTAGGATCGTTTTTGATCACCATGGGGGCGGATGGTACGATCTGGTGATTCCTGGCAGCGAAAAAGTCGAGGAAGGTCTTTCTGATCTCTGTACTGGTCATTCGAAGCGTTTTATTGGGTTGCCGGATAGCAAGGATTTGAGATGGATTTATGCAGGCTATGATGAGGCCTTAACATTTCTTCACTTTAAAAAGGGGTGCAAATTTACGGTAAATAATTATTTTTGCCGTATCAGTACAGTGAATAGCTGTTTTTTCCAAGTAACCTACCGTAGACAGAACCGATGGCGAAGATCAAATACCAGTTCAATACAAAGTCATTAAAGATTGAACGGGTTCAGGCCAGCTTCAGGGACCGGCTGAAGCGCCTGCTCTTCTCTATGGCGTTCGGATTGGTTTTTGGGGCAGTAGTTTTAGTGCTTGCCTACAATTTCATCTCCTCTCCCCGTGAAAAAGCGTTGCAGAATGAACTGGAAGCCTATAAACTCCAGTTCAAGATACTGAACGACAGGCTGAATCTTACACAGCGCGTGCTGGATGACCTGCAGGACAGGGATGACAACATCTACCGGGTAATTTTTGAATCAGAGCCTATTCCCTCATCAGTCAGAAAAGCTGGATACGGTGGCACCAACCGTTATGCAAAACTTAGTAGTCTCAGCAATTCTGACATCATCCGGAGCACTACCGAAAAACTGGACATGATTTCCAGTCAGGTATACACACAATCAAAGTCGTTTGATGAGGTATTTGAACTGGCAAAGAATAAGGAGAAAGTAATCGCCAGTATCCCTGCCATTCAGCCTGTTAACTTCCATGATCTCCGCAGGATCGGGTCGCATTTCGGTTACCGGACGGATCCCTTCTATAAGGTCACCAAATTCCATGAAGGGATTGACTTTACTGCAGCCGTGGGCACTCCCATCTATGCCACGGGTGACGGAGTTGTAACAGAGGCTGAATATAACCGCGGTGGATACGGGATGTGTATTAAAATCAACCACGGCAATAGTTACGAAACATTCTATGCCCATCTTTCCCGCCTGAAAGTAAGGGTAGGGCAGAGGGTTACCAGGGGTGAAGTGATCGGACTGGTCGGAAATACAGGTAAATCCACCGCTCCGCATCTTCATTACGAAGTTCACAAGAGCGGTCAGCCTATCAACCCGATCTATTTCTTCTTCAATGATATTACCCCGCAGGAGTACCAGGCCATGATCGAGCAGTCGTCAAAACCGTCGCAGACGCTTGACTAGACAATTTGAGAATTTAGAAATTTAGAAATTTAAGAATTTGAGAATGGGAAACTGGGATAATCAGGCGGTGCTGCAAACAGTGTTATGCTTCGGCTTAACAGCGTATTGAATAAATACCTGGAGCCTGCTCAGCATAGCTTTCATTCAACAATCAGTTACAGGTGTATGCCTCTCAGAAAGAAAGAAATAGGCAAACTATACTACCGCATCGGAGAAGTTGCGGAGATGTTTGGCGTAAATACCTCACTCATCCGGTTTTATGAGAATGAGTTTGACATTATCAAACCGCACCGGAACAAGAAAGGAAACCGGCTGTTCACCCAGAATGATGTCGATAGTTTCCATGTGATCTTTCACCTGATCAAGGAGAAAGGATATACGCTTGATGGAGCAAAATTGTATCTTAAAAAACAAAAAGAACAATCTCCTGATAACCAGGAGATTGTTCGGTCGTTACAACGGGTAAAGCGTTTCCTGCTTGAAGTCAGGAGCAATCTTTAATAACAACGCTTATTTTTCAGGCAGCCAGATAGCTTTGAATACGGAGGGATTGCCATAGAACTTCCTGGCCGTTTCCATGAGCTGAGCAGTGGTAATATCTTTCAGCCGTTTTTCCCTGGTAAGGATGCGTTCAGGATCGGTTTCGTTCAGGAAAGAAGCCTGCAGGTTCTGTAACCAGTAATCATTTTGCTTAAGACTCACCTTATTCTGTTCCAGGGCTGGTTCCCGTGCCTGCGTCAGATCTTTTTCAGTAATACCCCCTTCGGATTGAACTTTTTCGAGGAGGCGGAAGAAAGCTGCATGCACATTTTCAACATTTTCGGGACTACAGGGGAAGGTTGTCCGGATCAGGTATTCTTCCCTGGGATACTTCTGGAGTGAGCCGCCGCAACCGCCGCCGTAAATGGCGCTCATCTGTTCCCGTATGGTGTCGATGATCATATTGTTGATAATACGGTTCAGCATACCCAGTTTGAAATTGTCTTCAGCGTTGAAGGCCATTTTCCCGGTAATATAATGCACAAGCATAGCCTGGGCTTCAGTGCCTTTGTGAAGCGTGAAGCTGTTCTTTCCGGTTTTCGGGAAAATTCCCAGATCCTTGTATTGCGTATTGACCGGTGCGGCATTCAGTCCTCCGATGTACTTCTCAATCAGCGGCCGTATCTGTTCTTCCGTAAAACTACCCACGATGGTATAGTACATGCCGGAAGGATTGCACAGGCGTTCCCGGTAAAATGCAATTGAATGGTCGACGTTTATCTGATCATAATCAGCAGGACTTTCGATCATGTGAGCTCTTTTGTTGTACTGGTAGAAAGTGTTGTAGGCAGTGTCCATGAACAGATACTGCGGATCCTGTTTCAAAGACTCCAGTTGTTGTTTCGACCGGGTGATAAATGATTGAAATGCCGCTTCATCTTTACGGGGTGCAGTGCTCTTAAGGTATAGTAATTGAAACATCGTTTCCATGTCCTTGTTGCTGCTGTTCCCGATCATCGATTCGGTATATTCGACGACTTCCGGATTGATACTGGCAATTTTGCCGGACAGGAACTTATCCAGGTCTGTTTTGGAGAAATTTCCATATCCCATATCGTCCTGAAGGTTGTTGCACCACTGGGCACTCTGGTAATCAGCACCCTGATACAAACTATAACCGCCAAACCGGGAGCTTTTGAGCAATACTTCATCGTTTTTGAAATCAGTAGGCCTGATGCAGACAACTGCTTTGTTGCTAAGGGTATAGGTTATGGTCCCGAGTTTTTCGTTCTTTTCAGTCTTGACGATCTTCCCGGGAACAGGTTCTTTATCCAGCAGTGTGGCAGCTATCCTGGCCTCCTGGTATGGGGCAACATCCGTTGCCAGCGCCGATTCGATCCATGTTTTCAGCTGATCGTTGGTGGGGAGGTCAGGATTGGTTTTGGAAGTGATATAGGCAAAAAAGTGCTGGTCGATATCCATCTTACTGCGGATGCCGTCGAAGTCTTTCAAAGTGATACCATCCAGGTTCTTTTTGATATAATCATATTCCCAATCGATTCCAGGGTAGACATCGCCTTCCAGATAGTAGTTTACCAGTCGGTAGACGTAGTTCTCCGATTCTGTCTTGTTGCGTTCCATATAACGTTGCTCAAAGTCGGATAAAACGGCAGCCTTGGCACGCTGCAATTCAGCTTCCGTGAATCCGTGCTTCTTTGCACGCATGCTTTCTGTTACCAATGCATCTACGGCCTTCTTGATCCCGTTGGCGCTGCACATGGCAACGGCATTGAATTGCTCATATCCCCTTGCCCAGCCACCGCCAATATAAGCATAGGCATAAATGAAGGGCGGATTGGCCGAGTTTTGCAGTTCGTTCAATCTGGACCATAACATATTGGAGAATAACATCTTGATATTCTGTTCGTGATATCCTGCTTCTGTTGTAACGGGAGTCCGGGGATGAGTACTTCCCGTAATGGAGATGGAGGTACGGTTTGCCTCATCATCGCTCAGGACCATGGCTTTGTTAACCGTGACCGGTTTCATCGGGAACGTAATTGGCCGGTCTCTTGGTGGAACCGGATCGCGGAATCCGCCGAATTTTTGTACGATCATTTTTTCGGCCTCTTCCACCGGCATATCACCTACAACGATAACTGCCTGCAGCGACGGCCTGTACCAATCGGTATAGAAACGTTTCAGTGCCGAATGATCAAAATTTGCGATGATCGAATCTTTACCGATCGGGAGGCGCACTGAATACCTGGAACCGTTCATCAGTTCCGGAAGCCATTTTTTCATCATTCTGTCGTCAGCACCTTTGCCCATCCTGCTCTCCTCAAGGATGACGCCTCTTTCCTTGTCAATTTCTGCAGGGGTCAGCAATGCCTGGTGACTCCAGTCGGCCAGAACGGTAAATGCCTTTTCCAGTTTCACCGGGTCGTCCGATGGAACAGGGAGAATGTAAACGGTTTCATCAAAGCCGGTGTATGCGTTCAGATCATTGCCAAAGCCCACCCCGATGCTCTGGAGATAATGCACCAGCTCATTATCGGGAAAATTCTGAAGCCCGTTGAAATTCATGTGTTCCATGAAATGAGCCAGACCCTGCTGGTCATCATCCTCGAGAATGGATCCGGCATTCACGGCAAGCCGGAGTTCCACTTTACGCTCCGGTTTATTGTTGTATTTGATGAAATAAGTTAACCCATTGTCCAGTTTTCCGACTTTGACAGAGGGATCTAAGGATAATACCCCGGAAGGAGTTTGTGCGATGACTCCCTGAATCATCCATATAAGGGTGATAAGAAGGGAAAAGAGTAATTTTTTCATGAATAATGTGGTTGGGTTTAACAAAAAACAAAGGAAGCAGGGCTAGAAGGGTCAGTAAATAGCAGACTGAAGGGCAGATATGTAAGGTCAAGAAAAATCTGAAAATACAGGGATCGTAAAGATATTGTAATATCAACGATATGTTGACGGTTAAATTGTCAGCAAAACCAACTATTTTATTAGCAGGCCAGTCTGGGAAATCAGAAGTATCTCACCGGTTCCAGGAACTCCTTCACATATTCCGTTACTCCTTCTTCCAACGAGTAAAATGGGTTGGTATAACCGGCTCCATGTACCAGCTTTCCGGTTTCTGCCTGCGTGAAGTACTGGTACTTATCCCGGATATCCAGCGGTGTATCGATGAATTCAATATTCTCCGGCAGATCGAGAGCTGCAAATACTGCCTGCGCAAGGTGCAGGAATGCCCGGGCTTTTCCTGTGCCGAGATTATAGAGCCCCGGCTGAGGAGCGGTGTGCATCAGGAAGTAAAGGACATCCACCACATCCTTCACATAGATGAAATCACGGAGTTGCATGCCGTCCTTGTAACCTTCCTTATGCGAACGGAACAGCCTGACTTTGCCGGTCTGTCGTATCTGATTGAACGAGTGGAAGATCACGGAGGCCATACGCCCTTTATGGTATTCGTTTGGCCCGTAAACATTGAAAAATTTAACCCCGGCCCAGAATGGAGGGCATTTTTCCTGTTGAAGTACCCACTTATCGAAGTCATTTTTCGACTCGCCATATGGATTGAGGGGTTTCAACAGTTGAACTACTTCATGATCATCCTTGTATCCATGTTCCCCCATGCCGTATGTAGCTGCAGAAGATGCATACACCAAAGGAATACTGTTGCTGGCACAGAGCTCCCACACTCTTTTGGAGTAATTCAGGTTTAACTCATCAAATACGGCCTTGTTGAATTCGGTCGTATCTGTTCTTGCACCCAGGTGGTAAACTGCCTCAACATCCGCGTGGTTTTCCTGAAGCCAATCAAAGAATTCATTCCGGTGTACCTTCCCGGCTATAGCCTTATGTTCCAGGTTTCTGTTCTTGGCAGGCTTGCTGAAGTCATCCACCACGATGATCCGGGTGATGCCCTTATTATTGAGTTTGTTTACCAGACAGCTCCCGATGAAACCGGCAGCTCCCGTCACAATACTGTATGACATGGCTTAGCGGATTAGAATTCAAAGGTAGGCAGTTTTTGAAAATTGCGTGCAGCCGTAACGGCTATTCTACCACGATTTCATCGACAAACACCCATGAATCACCTCCTGCAGAAGGGTGCCAGACCGGCAGCGTTTTGGTACCTGTTACAGAGAAACGGACATAGCGAAGCGCACCAAGATCATTTTCGAAGCGGAAAGTGCGTGTTACCCCTTCTTTTTTCTGATCCCCTTCCACGAGGATGGTTCCCTTGTCAAGCCAGGTAATGCCGTCGGCTGATGTTTCGCAGCTGACTTTTACAGGATGCAGAATCCAGCTTTTCGGATCGTAAAGGGTTCCGAGACGGATGGATTTTGGAGTGACTGTTTTCTCAAGGTCAAGCGTGAGCTGGAAATCACGTGCTTCCCAGCCAAGCCAGTGTACTTTATAGTCGTTGGCGCCCTGTACCCCGTTGGTCAGTGTTGTAAGATCACCGTTACTGTATTTGGATGAAGGCAGGGGAGAGGCGGTGACCTTTTTTTGAAACGCAAGATTGTTGTCGATCTTTACATCGATGAACCGCAAGGTCGACTGGTAGTATTCTTCCGGGGTGAGTCCTGCTTCATTGATCGTCCTGACCTGATTCGCTTTGCAGGTAGCATTGAAGCTTTCCAGCATCGCCTTCATTTTCGGCCGCAGGATGTATCTACCGTTAACGCTGGTGTACCATCCCCTGGGCCCGAACATATCGTTCTTTCCGATCTCCATGGCAGCATACTGGATTGGCAGCCGTGCCACCTTAACTCGCTTTATAAAGTCGGGTTTCCCGGCTACTGCATCTTCGGCTTTGTCGAAAAGATAGTTATAGATAGCCATATTATCAGCCGAAAGGGAAGCATTTGCATTCCATACAGGTGATGCATAAATGTCCAGCACCTGTCCGGAGCGAAGATATTCCTGCTGCATCAGGTCAATATACTGTCGGATAAAGGGTGCAGCATCGCCATAATAACCGCTGAGGAACTCATTGATGACCGAATCCGCATTGATGTCCGGATTCCAGAGCAGCCGGGAGATCAGATAAGATTTCAACTCTGAAAACTCATGACCGGCATCGTTGTTCGATTGCTGAAAATGTTCCAGCGCCCCGTTTCTGACAAAGAATTGAATATTAGGCTGTAAGACGTGGATGTTCGGAAAGGGTGAAATATGATGCGAAAAATTGACGGTGTAATCCCAGAGGTAGATGTGTTTGCTGATCTTGCCCCAATCCACGATATCATCCCTGAAACTGCGGCTGCTCGGATCCGATTCGATGCTCAGTGCCCTGTTCAGCTCAATGGTGCAAAGCATGATCTGGACATTGTCAAGGGGCTTTGTAAGTTTTGGGGCCTTTCGTGAA
This sequence comes from uncultured Lentimicrobiaceae bacterium, assembly GCA_964544545.1. Lineage (GTDB taxonomy): Bacteria > Bacteroidota > Bacteroidia > Bacteroidales > UBA4417 > UBA4417. The sequence goes on from CAZJCG010000043.1 coordinate 13,586, forward strand.
AACTGATAGGCAAGGGTTGAAATAACCTTGTCGGGAAACTGCCCGGCAACCTTGTTCACGAAGCGGATTATGGGACCCGATGGTGATCCTTCCGCGGCAATCACCTTGGAACATTCCGGGCACTGGCAGTAAGAAAAGTTATCATTCTGACTGACTGACCAGAGTTTTTTATCAGGCTGTGAGGCCATTTCCTTCTTCAGCCGTTCGATGGTTAACCTCAGTACTTCAGGATTTGACAGGCAGAGCTGATCAATGATCCTTTTGCCGTTCATCAGGGCATAATACTCAGGATGTGACTGGAAATATGTTTCCCATGGAACCAGCCGGTTAAAGGTATGGACATAGTATCCTGATGCGAAAACATCCTCGGTATTATCGAGCCGCTGCCAGTCGCAATAAGCTTTGTCCCTGCAAAATGACCCGTTGATCACCCGGAAGGTGGTGGCAGGTTGATCTTTCAGGTTTAATGGTTCAAGTATGATATCAGGATTCACCGGAACGACCTCAACCGAAGGACTGTATTTCCGGCATCCAAGTTTCTCAAGCAGGGCGATAACACCGTAAATGTTGCCTTTATCGTCTCCGCCCAGAATATAGAGCGTCTTTCCCCGTGTCACGATGCGGTACCCGTCGGGAACTAGTTCTGTCCGGATCGATGATAGTCCGGGAACATCAGTCCGGTTCGAAAAGCCAACCACGATCTCGGAGCCGGATCTCTTCTCAGCCTCAGTCACCACCGGCAATTCAGCCCCTGAAATCCGTTTCAGGTAGGACTGAAGCGTAGCGGATGCATTCAGATCATTGGCAGAGGCATTTACCGCAACGACAATCCGGTACCCTGATGCACCGTTCCGGGTTATCACGAGAGGCTTTCCTGCAGCAAAGGCGGCAATTGCCCCGTTTGCCAGAAGCAATAAAAGTATGATCGAACGTTTCATCTTTTAGGGATTGAGGGTTACAAAAACCGGAGAAGAATATGATACGTCGGATATGGTATCATCAGCAGAGGAATGATTAAATAGGGTCTGCTGGTTGCCGGCTAATCCCGGACTATCGTACCAATTTAGTTTACACGGATCTCATCAGCAAAAATCCAGCAGGGTTGTCCTTTGTATTCGTGCCATTGAGGAAGAACGCCGTTGTTCCTGGCGCTTACTTTTACATACCGGGCAGTCCGGGAGCTGAACTCCACCACGAAGTCACGATCGGCCTTGCTTTTCGAAGGCAACGGTTCAGTGTGGATGTTGCCGGCCGGTTCCCAGTTCATACCATCGATACTGGTGTAAAAATCCACATCGAGCGGGTATATCACCCAGGAACTGATCAACTGGATAAATGTGGTTCCTATGCGGTTTACCGGTTCCGGCTTCAGGAGGTCGATCACAACCTCCATGTCTGTTCCTTCGTATCCCTGCCAGCCGGTTTTCAGCGACGCCGTGCCCGCAAGCCCGTCGGTCATCGACTGGTCACCTGTTCCGGGATACTTGAAGCTATATGGTTTAATCACTTTGACCGGTTTTCCGCTAGCAAGGTTTACCTCGATCCTGCGCTCGTTCACCTGTCCTTTGACTTCATTATCCTTAACGAGGCATGCCCTGACGGTTGATGTGCTTTTTACTTCAAATGGTTCCGTATATTTGGTTGAACCGGGTCCGGGTTCGCTTCCGTCAAGGGTGTAAAAGATGTCGTGACCTTTGGTTTCACTGCTGATAACCACGAGGTTGCGATGATTTGCTGAATCCCTCATGGTAGTAATATCCACCTGCAGGGAGCCTTTGCTGAAATTCACACCCATGTATTCCAGCCGTTTATACTGGCTGTCGAGACGGTCGAGAAAATCTTCCCAGTTACGCGTTTCTTTGGGCGACCAGTTCACTTCAGCCAGGGCAATAGCCCGCGGGTATGCCATATACTCGGCCTTCGACGGGGAGTCGATATACTCTGTCCACAAATTCCCTTGGGCACCAAGGATATGCCTGGCCTGGGCAGGCGAAAGTACCGGTGGTGTGGGTTCAAATCCATAAACGGTCTTGAGGGTGACCATGCCGCCTATGGTTTCAGGTTCGGTAGCCGGATCAGCCTGATAATAATCAAAATAACAGAAGTCTGTAGGCGTCATGATGACATCATGATTTTCTTTCGCTGCATCAATCCCGCCCTGAACACCCCGCCAGGACATGACTGTAGCTTCGGGAGCCAGTCCGCCTTCAAGGATTTCGTCCCATCCGATCAGTCGCCGTCCGTTTGCCTTCAGGAACCTTTCCACCCTTTTAACGAAATAACTCTGCAATTCCATTTCGTCTTTCAGGCCTTCGGCCCTGATCCTTGCCTGGCATTTCTGACAGGCTTTCCAGCGTACTTTAGGTGCTTCGTCGCCACCGATATGGATATACGTCGAGGGAAACAATGCCATAACCTCCTTCAGCACGTCTTCCACAAAAGTGAAAACGGAGTCGTTGCCTGCGCAGAAAATATCATCAGCCACTCCCCATTCGGATCGAACCTGGAACGGCCCGCCCGTGCAGGAAAGTGAAGGGTAAGCAGTAAGCGCTGCCACGGCATGACCCGGCATTTCGATCTCAGGGATCACCGTGATGTATTTTGAGGCTGCATACGCCACAATATCACGTATCTGTTCCTGTGCATAAAATCCTCCATAAGGCGTTTCATCGCTGATCCATGCTTTCCCTTTCAGCGAATACGGCCGGACGGATCCAACCTGGGTAAGTCTCGGATATTTCTTTATCTCGATCCGCCAGCCCTGGTCATCGGTCAGATGCCAGTGAAAGCTGTTCATCTTGTACATGGCCATCAGATCGATGTAACGCTTGATGAATTCGACCGGGAATATGTGTCTGCAAACATCCAGATGCATGCCCCTGTATGGATACCGGGGGATATCACGGATACTGACAGCCGGTATTTGAGGATCCTTGAGCATGGATTGCCCGGATTCTACCTCTGGTGGCAGGAGTTGGAAGAGACTCTGGATGCCGTAAAATATTCCTTTCGCTTCCGGAGCCCTGATAACCACGCCTTTGGTTGTCGCTTCCAGCGTATAGCCTTCCTTTCCCAGAGTAGTATCTGATCCGGTCAGGGTAAGAACGATCACATTTTTAATTTTCTGACCCGGAGTATAATCGGTGATCTCAAGAGCCGGACCTCCGGCCATACTGATCTTCTGAACAACCAGTTTGGCGATCTGACGGAGTTCTTTGTTTCCCGGATCGGTCCGCAACTGCGTGGTTGAAGTAATTTTGAATGACCCCTTACCTTCTTTTATCTCAGCCGGTCGGGGCACAATGTTGATCCTGCCGGCCTGTAAAGTTCCCGCCATCAGCAGGAAGACGAGAATCAGGATCTTGGTTTGTCGGATATTCATGATGGATAAGGTCAGGCGTTAATGTTTAGTCTGAAAGGGCTTTCCGGATGATAGCATCCATCCCGGCAGCATTCTGTTCCATGGATTCAACGAGCCGGAACTGAACCCGGGCACGATCCAGGTTATGGTTCGGATAGTTGGTCCGGAAATAGGGATCGCCATCCACATAATCAGTAAGAAAGCGCAATCCGATAATGAAGGTCATGAAACGGGCAGAGAATGCCAGGTTCCCGATCTCTTCGCTGTTCAGGCTTTGCTGTGTTGATTGGATAAAACCGCGGGCATAGGCTTCGAAAATGGGAAGGTTTATTCCCACCTTCGAAAGGTCCTGCTCGTCTTCGCAGGCCATATTAGCTCCCGTACGGATCGCATCCCCGAAATCAAACAACACGCTGCCGGGCATCACCGTATCGAGATCCACGATGCAGACGGCTTTATTATCAGCATTGAACAGGATGTTGTTGAACTTGGTGTCGTTGTGGGTGATTCGCAACGGAAGGTTCCCGTTCCTGATCAGTTCCGGGATGCGTAGCATTTCTGTCATCCGGTCCTTCACAAACCGGATATCTTCAGGTATCTCCTTAGCACGTCCCACGGGGTCCTGTTCAAGAGATGCCCTGAAATTTGCAAGCCGCACCTCCATGTCGTGAAAATGGGGAATCGTATCAGTAAGCTGGTTTGCTGGTAAATCAGCGAGATCCGACATGAAACGTCCGAACGCTTTTCCGCCTTCAAAAGCAATAGCCGTATTCTCCACCACGTCGTAGGAGTGGGTTCCCTGTATATTCCTGTACATCCTCCAATATTCACCGGCAGGGGTGCAGTAGTAAGAAGAGCCGTCGTGTGTCGGGATCAGTTCAAGCACCATGAAATCATCATGCCCGCGCGATTTAACCTTGGAGGCAATATGCCGGGTCACGATCTCAATGTTTTTCATCAGGCTGGCTACATCCTTGAAGATGTAACTGTTGATCCATTGAAGGAAGTACCCTGAGTCGTTACCTGTGGTTATGAGGTACGAATCGTTAATATGGCCGGTTGTCACGGCCTTAATTTCCTTGATATCGTCAGGAATGCAGAAATTTAATGCGATTTCTTTAATGTCTTTCTTCATGCGTTAATCCCATAGTTTTTCGGGGTAAATTCCTTTGGTTATAAGTTCCCGAAGTTTTTCAATCACAACCGGTTTATCCTCCTTATAGGTTACTCCAAACCAACGGTCATGGCTCTGCAGGACCTTTACCCTGGCCTGCTTGCTCTTAATGAGTTTGTCGACTGCCAGGGGAATATAAAATTCGGATTTGAGATTACCGAGGTTTTCCCCGATGAACTGACTGAACATGGGCTCGGTCAGTTTGAAATATTCAGGAGTAAATCCCCAGAAATTCATCGATACCACATCATCCTTATGCAATTCCGTGGTCACGCCATTCTCCTGAATGTCGGCAATACCATCGGGCGTATACCTGATTTTGGTTCGTTCGACCACTTCATCGAGCCAGCCACCGTCGCGTGTCAGGCAGATGCCTCTCGAAACAGACCCAAAATCACTCATGGTGTTGTTCAGGTCGTATCCAACCATTGCAAAGTCAGTTTGATTGTTTTCGTTCAGCGACCGGAGATGCCCGGCCATCACCCTGTAAGCGTCTGCTCCGTAATAGTCATCGGCATTGATGGCGGCAAAAGGTTCTTTTACAACATCTTTGGCCATCAACAATGCATGTCCTGTTCCCCAGGGCTTCACGCGGCCAACGGGTACCGTCAGTCCCTCAGGAAGCTTATCCAGTTCCTGGAATACATAGTCGGCTTCAATGCGGCCTGAAAGCTTCTTCAGGAACACTTCCTTGAATTCTGCTTCAATGTCTTTCCGGATGATGAACACCACCTTGCCGAACCCGGCACGGATAGCATCATAAATAGAATAATCGAGAATGGTTTCACCGGAAGGGCCAACCGGGTCAATCTGTTTCAGACTTCCATACCGGCTGCCGATACCGGCTGCCATGATCAATAATGTTGGTTTCATGTATAAATGTTTGTTAACGAAGTGCGGTGAGCAAAGGGCAAAGGGCTTAGAGCGTAAAGCGGAGGGCAGGGAGAATCTGAGTTGTCATTCGTTGTCATTTATAGTCATTCGTGGTCATTCGTAGTCATTCGTAGTCATTCGTAGTCATTCGTAGTCATTCGTAGTCATTCGTAGTCAGTTCTTGTCTATTGTCTTTTGTCTTTTTACTTTTATCTTTTATCTTTCATTGCCGGATCTTGTTTCTCGCAGATTCCGCAGAAAAAAACCGCAGATTTCCGCAGAAGTACATGGCTCATCAGCGTCTATTGACTAATCAGCTAATCACCGAATCACCGAATTAACTAATTCTCACATTCTTAAATTTTTAAATTCCTAAATTCTCACATTCCCATCTTTTATCTTTTTCCTTTTATCTTTTATCTTCTTTACTCATCAATCGCCGTTTCCTTATTTCTGATCTTATGTCCCCAGACTGCATAATAGATAATGAACAGATAAATCGGGGTCATGATCCAGAGCGCATTCTGGAAACCGATGGATTGTCCGAGCTTTGCATAGGTCGGCGGGATCAGCGCACCTCCTGCGATACCCATGATCAGGAGGGCCGACCCGATTTTGGTATATTTCCCCACGTTATCGAGGGCCAGCGGCCAGATTGCAGGCCACATCAATGCGTTTGCCCACCCAAGTAAGGTCACAAAGAAGACAGCATTGGGCAGTATAGGAATGTTAACACCCGGAATCTGGTTCAGCCAGCCGAAAAGACCTGCAAAGAGATAGGTCTCAGTCGACGACGACAAAGTGGCTCCCAGTGCGAAAAGCACACCCAGGACGGCAGAAAAGACCAGGGCTCTTGACTGGCTTATCACTTTAGGGATAAGTATAATTCCGAGAATGTAGCCAAAAACCATGAACGCCATGGTAAATGCGGTCAGACGCGATGCATAATCGAGGTGCAGCGAACGTCCGAACTGCGTCAGACTGTCACCTGCCATTACTTCAACCCCTACATACACAAACAGGGTAATAATTCCCAGCAGTAAATGCGGTATCTTCAAAGCACCCGGTATCTGTTTGATAAACTGCCTTAGTGTGCCGTGATCATCTTCCTCTTCTTCCAGGTCAATCTGGTTAGGCAGGGAGGAGAATTTTACCAGGATTCCGAAAACGGCCAGAATGATAGCCATAGCAGTGTATGGCCCTACAATGCGGGATGCCAGTTCATTGAGCAATACATCTTTTTGTTCCAGTGAGAGAAGAGCCAGGTTGCTTTCGCTGAACTTATCCATGCCATGCATGATGAGGGTTGTAAGCACCAACGGGCTGATAACCCCTGCCATCTTGTTGCATATCCCCATGATGGCCATTCGTTTGGCAGCACTGTGCCTGGGTCCGACGATGGTAACGAAAGGATTTGTTGCCGTTTGAAGCAGGGCCAGACCGGTGCCTAGAACAAACAGTCCGGCCAGGAATACGCCAAACTGCCGGGTATACGCTGCCGGAATAAAGATAAGCGCACCAACGGCCATAATTAGTAATCCTATGAATACTCCGTTCTTGTACCCTGTTTTTTTCAGGACAAAGGAGGAAGGCAGCGCCATGATGAAATAGGCGATGTAGAATGCCAGGGTTACGAGGCTTGCCTGAAACGGGGTCAGCTCACAGGCTGTTTGCAGAAAAGGCATTAATGATCCGTTGAGCCAGGTGACAAATCCAAAAATGAAGTACAAAACTCCAATGATGGAAATTGACATAAGGTAGTTGGAACGGTTCATACCGGTAGAAGTGTCGTTCATTGTTGTCAGTATAGAAGATTAAACACGTGGAGTATATCAGATGTCGTATCGCACAAATACTTCGATGGCTTCATATTCAGCCATGCCGAACTTATCGTACAGCCTGGCTGTATTGCGGTTACGCTCTTCGGCACGCTGCCAGAACTCCCGCTTGTCGGATCCCATGAACATCGCACCGTCCTTCTGGGATTGATGCCTGAAAATGGCGTTCCGCTTGATCTCGACTTCTTCCGGGCTAAGCGGTACAGCCATGTCGACCATGTCGAGGTCCCATTCCTGCCATGCGCCGCGGTACAGCCACACCCTGCAATCGCGCATCCAGTCATCGTCTTTCATCCGCTTCAGGGCTTCAATGATGATGTCGATGCATACACGATGAGTGCCATGCGGATCGCTTAGATCGCCTGCGGCGTAAATCTGGTGCGGACGGATATCCCGGAGGAATTCTATTGTGATGCGGATATCTTCTTCACTTGCAGGGTTCTTTTTCACGGTACCCGACTCATAGAAAGGAAGGTTGAGGAAGTGGATATTCTCTTCCGGAAGCCCTATATAGCGGCAGGATGCACGGGCTTCACCCTGGCGGATGGCAGCCTTGATGAGCCTTAGTTCATCGGAATCGATGCTTTCCTTGTTTTTATGCCTGTAGTACTCTGCGGTTTCTTTATAAATGCTGTCGGCGCCAAGTTCTCCCAGGCCATAGATATCTTCATAATTTCTCACAAAATCGAGGTACCGCAAGGCATCGTCATCACTCACCGCGATGCTTCCGGATGTCTGGTAAGTAACATGCACCTCATGATGTTGCTGTACAAGCCGTGCGAAGGTGCCACCCATTGAAATGACATCATCATCGGGGTGCGGACTGAACAGAACAACCCGTTTGGGGTAGGGGAGGGCACGTTCGGGACGTGTGGAATCATCAACACCGGGTTTTCCGCCGGGCCAGCCGGTGATTGTATGCTGCAGGTCATTGAACACATCGATGTTGATCTTGCTGAAAGGCCCGTGCTCGGTGATCAGGTCGCTCATACCGTTGTCGTTGTAATCGCGCTCGGTGAGTTTCAAAATGGGCTTTTCCACTTTCAGGCAGAGCCACAGGACTGCCTTTCGGATCAGGCGGTCGTTCCATTGACAGGTGCCGGTGAGCCAGGGCGTTTTAAAACGGGTGAGTTCCGATGCTGCCGCCCGGTCCAGAAGAATTGTGGTGTTGGTATGATTCTGAAGGAAACTGGTCGGAATCGTATCGGTAATTCCTTCTTCCACGGCTTTCCGGATGACGGCTGCCTTCGATTCGCCCCAGGCCATCAGGAAGATCTCCCTGGCAGCCATAATGGTACCGATGCCCATGGTAATGGCGTATTTCGGTACATTCTCTTCACCGTTGAATGAATCGGATGTATCGATCCTTGTAAGCCGGTCGAGGGTGACGAGCCGGGTACGCGAGTTATAGGCTGAACCAGGTTCGTTGAAACCAATATGACCTGTGCGCCCGATACCCAGCAGTTGAATGTCGATGCCACCAGCATCAGCGATCATCTGTTCATATTCTTTGCAGAAAGCCGCCACCTCGTCCAAAGGCAGGTCGCCCTTTGGAATGTGTATGTTTTCGGGAAGGATATCCACATGCCTGAACAGTCTCTCCCACATAAAATGGTGATAGCTTTGCGAATGTTCCGGATGCAGCGAAAAGTACTCATCCAGGTTGAACGTGATGACATTTTTCATGCTCAGCCCGTCTTCCTGGTGGAGTCGTATCAGTTCGTTATACACATGGATCGGTGTGGCACCCGTTGCCAATCCCAGTACTAACATTTGTCCCTGAGCCTGCCTTTGCCTGATCGCATCTGCAATACGCTGTGCGATAAGCCTGGATGCCTCCTGCGCTGAGTTGGCTACTTTGACGGGCAACTTTTCGAAACGGGTTGCAAAGGCGTCCTCTTCCAGGAAAAGGCTGCTATTCAGATTGATCGAATTCAGTGATAGATTCATGTCTCAATGTATTCAAGGTTTTCCAATGGCTTCGTTTTACTGAAACCGCTCTCTGTAAATTTTCTCCGGAGTTTCCCTGCGAGGGTCAAACAACTTCATGCGAAATGAATAGTGGTATTTTCCAGCCTTAAGCTGGTATTTCTCCAGCGGCCAGGCTCCCCAGCTGTCGTTCCCTCCTACACCTGTCTGGCCAAGGTCAATGTTCAGATCGATGAAGTCCTTTTTCTCCAGATCATTCAGGTGCTTTCCGCCCTGGAAGAATCCTTTCAGATCATCGTAAGTGTAAGAAAGAGCACTGAAACAAATCTCCGGCTGTCCTTCGAAACAGATGGCGGAGGACTTGCCGTCGCTGAGCGCAACATACCTTACTCCCGTGCGGTATCCGTTTTCCTGGGGCCTTACATAGGGAACGAACATCTCATCGACTGTGGAAGAGTATTTACCGAAAAATGAAGCCGTTAAACGGTCGGGATAGTTTTCAAGCGGTCCGCGACCATACCATTCCACCTTACCGAAAGAATCATCGATCCGCATGTTAAGGCCGACACGAGGTAGTATCGGCAAATCCGGTTTCCCCGGGATCAACTGATAATCAACATTCACGGATGCATCCGGATAAACAGTGTAGTCGATGGAAACACTGCCGGTTTCATCGGGAAGGGCATACTCCGTTTTGATTAAAGGTAATCCGGACACCGATTTCTCAATGCGCATGGATTTCAGGCTGCGGTTCTCGCTGGCCTGGTACCAGCATTTGGCATGTTCAAAAAGGCGAAATCCAATATCGTTATCCGTGGGTGCTCTCCGGAAGTTGGGCAATGGTCCCTGACGGAGAACCTGAACGCCCTTGCGCTCAAAGGATTGAATGGTGCCATCGGTCTTACTGAAGACAATGACGAAGTCTTTGCCACTGACCCGGATATCCTGATCGGACTCTGTTGTGTTGAGTGATCGGACGTTGACTTCTTTCTTCCGGTCAATGGCCGGAGAATTCATGGGTAGAGCAAATTGTTCCGATGCCAGCACAGAACCTTTCGATGTCCATGGGCGATCGCTGGTTGTGAGAAGACTGATATTCAGGAAATACTCACAACCTGGTCCGGCATTGAGAAGCTTGTATGGGATTGTAACATTTCTTGATTGTCCGGGGATCAGGACGTCATTGGGTAGTTTCCCTCCTGCGATGGGTTTACCATTCTCAAGAATGCTCCACGAAAGTTCTGTATAGCCGAGGTCGTAGAAAGCATAGGCATTGTGAAGGGAGAAGTTCAGTTTTGAAAGGTCTTCGGGTTGGAACTTTACATACTGATAAACCTTTTTCACTTCCGATAAACCGGGATGAGGAGTGCGATCGGGGAAAACCAGGCCGTTGCAGCAGAAATTGCCGTCGCTGGGCACTCCTTCGGGTCCATAATCGCCACCATAAGCCCAGAGTTTCCTTCCCTTATCGTCATATTTCAGAAGTCCCTGATCTACCCAGTCCCAGATGCACGCACCCTGTAATTGCTCGTTTCGGTCGATCAGGTCCCAGTAGTCAATCAGGTTGCCGGTGCTGTTACCCATGGCATGAGCGTATTCACACTGGATGAAGGGCTTTTTCCGCTTTTCGGAAGCATATTGCCTCATACCATCAGGCGATTCATACATAGGACAATAAATATCGGTATGGTCAGTCAGTCCGGCCCGCTCATACTGAACCGGGCGGCTGAGGTCACGACTTTTTATCCAGTTATAGGTTGCCACGAAGTTGCTGCCGTCACCGGCTTCATTGCCAAGCGACCAGATGATCACGGAAGGATGATTTTTATCGCGTTCCACCATGCGCCGTGTGCGGTCGAGATGGGCAGCCAGCCAGACAGGATTGTTTCCCAGCGTTCGGTCGGGATTGTACCCCATTCCGTGTGATTCTATATTGGCCTCATCGATAACATACAATCCGTATTCATCACAGAGACGATACCAGTAAGGATCGTCAGGATAATGGCAGGTCCTCACGGTGTTGATGTTGTTTTGTTTCATCAACAGGATGTCCTTCAGCATCATCTCCCTGGAAATCACATGCCCGCTGACAGGATCGGTTTCATGCCTGTTAACCCCCTTCAGCTTGATAGCTTTCCCGTTGACAAGGAGCAGGCCGTCGCGGATCTCGCTGGTACGGAATCCAATCCGGTTGCTCACTGTTTCGAGGGGATGCATTTGTGGATCATACAGCGTCAGGGTGAGGATGTAGAGGTTCGGATACTCAGCCGACCATTGTTTTACTGCAGGAATTTTCCTTTCAAAACGGAGACTGTCGGTAATTCCGTTCAGCGGAACGGATTCATCCAGGACCGGGATGTTGTTGCCTGAGGCATCATAAAGCCTGATTCCCAGTTTGTATGAATCCAGTGGCTTTCTTTCCGGGTTTTCCAAACGTGTATCCAGCGTGAGAAGCCCGTTTGTGTAGTTATCGATAAGTCCGGCCCTGACAAAGAAGTCGGCTATGTTGACCTTAGGTTTTGCATAGAGGTAAACGTCGCGGTTGATTCCGCTCATCCTCCACATATCCTGACATTCAAGATAGGAGCCATCGCTCCAGCGATATACCTGCATTGCCAGCATGTTCTTCCCGGGTACCAGGGAGTTGGTCAGATCGAATTCGGCGGGCGTCTTTGAATCTTTGCTAAAGCCAAGGTACCTGCCGTTCAGCCAGAGGTAAAAAAACGATTTGACAGCTCCGAAATGGATGATAACCTTTTTGTCCTTCCAGTTGTCGGGAACTTCGAAGCTGGTGAGATAGGAACCTACAGGATTGTAATCGTAAGGAACATGGGGAGGTACAGGATTATCGGTGAAAAACTCATACCTGACATTTACATAAATGGGATAACTGTATCCCTGTATTTCCCAGGTGGAAGGCACGTCGATCTCCTTCCAGCCGGAAGCATCATAACCGGGCTCAAAGAACCGGCCGGGCGCCGTTACAGGGTTGTCGGACAGTAAGAATTTCCATTTGCCGTTCAGCGATTTGTACCAGGGGGAGGAGGACCAGAGGTCACGGATGGCATTCTGCTCATTGTCGAACGGGATCATGGTCACATGAGGGCGGAGCGTCCCATAGGAAGGAACAACCGGGTTTTCCCAATCCGGTATTGAACTTTGCTGTCCCGACAGGGTAACAGTAAAAAGAAGCGCGATAGCGCTGATAAACCATTTCTTCGACTTCATAATCCGGCGGCTAGTTCCTAAAACAGATTATTCCGGAATGATTCCCCGGACCTATTCCTTTGCGAACACTTTATTCATGACCAATGCGACTGTACCGAGAAGGCCGGCATTGTTACCGAGGCTCGATGTGATGATCTGGGCATCGCGCCTGATCTTTGAGATGGTGTACTTGTTTAGATTCTGCTGGATGGGATCTACCAGGTAGTTTTCTGCCTTGGTAAGTTCTCCGCCAATTATGATCAGCTCAGGATTGAGCAGGTGGATCAGGACGGCAATTCCCCGGCCGAGGTGTTCGCCGATGGTAGCCAGCAGTCCGATGGCAAATTGGTCACCGCGCTGCGCAGCGGTGAGGATCACTTCGCTGGTGATCTTGTCAAGGTCGTTATCAACGAGTGAACTGATCAGGGAAGTAGCACCTGCTTCTATTTCCCTGCGGGCATTCTGTATCATGGTTGTACCGGAAGCAAGGGTTTCAAGACATCCTATCTTGCCGCAGTAGCACAATTGCCCTTCGGGATCGACCTGGATATGGCCAAATTCCCCGGAGAATCCTGAATTGCCATGGTAGAGGCGACCGTTAAAGATCATCCCCAGACCAATACCGGAGCCAATGTTCAGGCAGAGAACATTCTGCTTTCCCATTGCCAGACCGAATGCCTGTTCTCCAAGGGCCATTGCCTTGGTGTCGTGTTCAACGAACACCGGATGGTGAAAACGATCTTCAAACAGGCTGGCAAGAGGCTTGTCTTCCTGGAGGTAGCTATAACTGATGCCGGTATGAATATCAATGAGACCGGGAAGAGCAATCCCGATACCCATAAGTTTCGTTTCATCAATATGGGCTTCTTCGATGTATTGGTCAACGGCTGTTTTAATGGCACCGATGATATCTTTTGTCGTATCCAGCCCTTCATTCAGCACCCTGATCTCTGCTGCCGGTTCGTTATGAAAGTTGAACAGACCGTATCGCACTGAGTACCTGCATATATCAATCCCAAGTACATAGCGTGAAGATGGATTGATACCATAAAGGTTTGGACGGCGGCCGCCGCTTGAGGAACCAATTCCATCCTCAACCAGGAGCGATTCGCCGATAAGTTCGTCAATTGCCCTGGTGATGGTGGGCGTACTCATACGGATGATCTTGCTGAGTTCGGGGATCGATTTACAGCCATGCCGGTATAATTCCTCCAGGATAAGGAGCTTGAGCGCGTTTTTTTTGCTGTAGTTCGCTTTTGTGCCGGCCGAGTAGGTCCCGAAAAGAAGCCTGGTTGTCATAGGAAAATGGCTATAAATGAATTATTCAAACAAGTTTTAGCTGCGTGAGCTATTGTTTTGTGGCATAAACGGGAGTAAATATACAAAAAAATTAATAACCATTAACAACATAGTTAAATAAATCACGAAGATTGCTAATAAATGGGGATTGGAAATTATTTCGATTTATAATGTATTGATAATTATGTTTGTACAAGTGAAAAAGTTCATGAAAGTTCTTTAATATTATCAATCCAGCCAGAAGTTTCTTAATTTTATAACAGCTATAATATAAAGGTATAGGGTAAACACCACCCTTCTTCCTGAGTTAACAAATTGTTATTACTATAAAAGCTTGGATACTAATTGATTAATAAAATTTTACCCAAAATTTTTAGATTTCTTTAACAGAAATGTGAAAGAATGCTAAAAGTTCGTAAATAATTTTATATTTTAGCTGTTCTAAAAGAAAAACTTTTATTTAGATAATTCATTCAACCAAAACAAACCTCAAGTCAAACGTTAAACCTAAGTGCTTATGAAAAAAGTAATATGGCTATCCGGGAGTATACACCATTGTTGATTTTTTGTCGTACCAGGTAT
>CAZJCG010000044.1:0-27830 GCA_964544545.1 uncultured Lentimicrobiaceae bacterium
TTTATCTCTGATTCCTTTCCTATCTCCTGATCACCTTACCCTGAGCACGGACTTTACCCTGGTTTATCAGTCGGATGAGGTACATACCCGATGGCCAGGAACCGGAGTTGATGGTGATGCTAGCTCGGTCATCCTCAAACTCTTCGGAATAGACAATCTGTCCTTTAAGGTTCAGCACTTCAATACTCTTTTTCCCGGGCAGTTTGTGATAGGTAGTGGTTATTTTGACGTACCCGGTGCTGCTTTCATCCAGGTAATACTCAGGGAGTTCAATGGTGATCCATTCATCGGCAGGGTTGGGATAAACCTTCAGGGTGAGGTTCTTTTTCACTTCTTCGGGTTCCGGGACGCTCACCATCGGACAGTCCAGCGTGAAGTCCAGTTGGGGTATGACAGGGTTCGGGCACAGACTGTCATACGTAAGTGGAATAGTATAGAGGCTGTCATATTCCAGTTCACTGTTAAACCTGAACAGGCATACTTCCCATCGATCACCTGCAGTTGAATAGCGTTCTCCCATTCCTAATACCTTATTATCGGGTGTCATGGTTGAATACCCGACTGGCATCCCAGCAAGTGATGGCACAGGTTTCGATTTAATGATATTTGCCACAGTATCGGATTTGATCACCATGGTATAACCATTTTGTCCTATTGCATATGCTCCGCCTAAAAACAATGTGGAATCCTGAAAAAAGTTGATTGTAGATACTTCAGATGCTGTCCCAAATCCTGAAAAGGAATGCACCGCTTCTTTTACTCCATCAGTCGTGATCCTGAATAAACTAGCTTTGAATCCACCTTCAGGGCCAAGAGATCCACAACATATTAAATGACCGTTAATATCCTGTACAGCTTCATGAGCATTACCATAATCATGGGTTTCCCTCAGCCATGGTAGGTCCCACAACTCATTCCCGTCATAATCAAACTTAACCCAAAATGGAGTCTGCCATCCCAAATCTGGATTTATGGAATCTCTAACAGAATTCGCGAAGCCGGAAATAAGGATATTTGAATCTGCCGTTTGCTGCATCCTCCATCCGGTAGCATGAAAATAACTCGAATCTGCTTCCTGAATACTCTTCCCCCATAAAAACTCTCCGGAAGGACTGATTTTATAGAGCCAGATACGTCGCCAGGAAAATTCTGTTTGTTCTCCATGGATAATGTAACTTCCATCTGAAAGAGTTATGTTTTCGTCGCAATATGTATATCCCGGAATATAAACGGTGCCGCACCATATCTTTTCGCCACATGCATTTAGTCGAATATAAAAGCCATCTGAGTCATTATAATCCTTCATAAACTGTCCTGAAAGGAACAAGCCTCCGTCCGGGGTTTGGGATATCCCAAGTATGTATACTTCATATTGATTACTTGTATATTTTATATATCTCTTCCAAAGTTGATTTCCGTTAAAGTCTGTTTTGTACAAGTACCCTGTTAATGGCCAACCAGGCGATAATCTTTCTGATCCTGACAACAATATCCCTCCATCATAACTCAGCTTGATAGCTCGCCCGGTCATATCATAGGAGTTCTGCCCGAATACTTTGGGCCATTGAGCATAACCAGCAACAGAAAGAATGGTAAGGAGGGTTAACAGTGTGATTCGCATCGATAAAAGGGATTAAGGATATTGGAAACAGGATTTACGGTAATTGCAGCAAGATACTGTTTATTTGGGTTATAGTATATTGTTTATTGACATAAATTATTTAGTGGATTCCATGGAGACGCGCCAACCAGGAGGAAATAAATAAGGTAATAAGGTTATTCAGGAGTTCATTTTCTTGTTTTTACTAAGGTTGAAGTGTGAATAAGGTTTGTTCTTGTCTAAACCTTATTTTTTTCTTCTTTAACCTTAGTAATTATACCGTTTTTTTTAAGACTTAACCTTATTACCTTATTGATATTGAATGACATGCAAAATTGTGGTTAGCAGACCGACATTATAAAAACTTCGTAGTTTTCGAGGGAAAGCTCGTCGCGGCAGGCTTTAACAAGTACAAATGTCATTGCTGAAAGAGAAGTATGAGACTGTCTGTTGACAGACTGAATTCCATTTTTTCCACTTTGTCTTGACACAAAGTGGAGCAAAAGTCAAGACTGAATATAAATTCCTGGTTTTGTGGCAAACTTTTTCTTCCCCGCGATACAAGCCGCGCCTGCGCTTAGGCCTTCGCATGCTTCTGTATCGCTTAGCACAAGGCCGTTCCCGCAAAAAAGTTTGAACAAAACTGACGGAATTTTTATCAGGTCAGTCCTTAGACGGAACCAATATCATTTCAGCGGGGGGAAGGCAGTCTATATAAATTTCGAAGGATCCCAAGGAAAAGGTCAGCTCTAATGTGGCGGGAGACAAGCAAGACAGAAGAATAATAAGGTAATAAGGTTATTCAGTCGTTCATGTATTGTTTTACTAAGGTTCAAGAGTAAATAAGGTTTGTTCTTGCCTAAACCTTATTTTTTTTCTTCTTTAACCTTAGTAACAATAATGGTTTTATTAATATTTAACCTTATTACCTTATTGATATTGAGCGATATGTAAAAATGTTAGCAGACCCACATTATAGAAACTTCTTAGCTTTAAAGGGGAAGCTGAACCCTTCTGTGCCGGGAGACGCAACAGACAGGGTTTGCCCCCAAAGTCCGAAGGCAACAGGTGCTCCTTCGAAGACTACTTCTGAGCAGATCTTCAGGCCGAATTATACTCTGCGAAGAATACTCATCAAAAGCTGCAGGATATTTGCCGACATTTGTATTCTCTTTTTTGGGAGAGTTATTCCGGCTTTGCTTTCAACCAATCTTCCATGCCCATGAATACCTGCAGACTTCTGGCTTCTATATTCCTGTTGTTTTCCGTTCTGGTCGCTTCAGCCCGGCAGCAACCCAACAGCGATATTGTTGTGATGACTTACAACATCCGTTTCAACAATCCTGATGACGGAGTGAATGCCTGGCCCAACCGCAGCAGCAAGGTGATCGGGATGATCCGGGAGCAAAAACCGGCCATTTTCGGACTTCAGGAAGTGCTGGTGGCGGAAGTCACGGAAATAGAGAAGGCTTTTCCGGCCTATAAGAGGGTAGGTGTCGGACGTGATGACGGCAAGGATAAAGGAGAGTTTTCACCGGTATTTTATGATACCACCTTGTTCCATGCATTGGTTACCGGTACTTTCTGGCTTTCGCAAACGCCCTCTGCAGCCGGCAGCAGGGGATGGGATGCAGCCTGCAACCGGGTGGTAAGCTGGGTTCGGCTGGTTGAGATTTCATCCGGGAAAGAACTGGTATATTTCAATACGCATTTTGACCACATGGGCGAAGTCGCCCGGCGCAACAGCGCATACCTGCTTGCGTCCGCCGTCGACTCCCTTGCCGGCAAGAGGCCTGCTATCATTACCGGGGATTTTAACTCCACGCCCGGGTCGGAACCTCTGACCATCCTCATGGAAAAGAACAAGCCCGAATTGCTTTTTACCGATGCCTGCTCAGTGGCTGAATCGAAACAGGGCCCCGATTATACCTATACCGGCTTTAAGGTGGGAGGAATACCGGGCGAGCAGATCGACTACGTATTCATCAAAAACTGCGGCCGCGTACATTCCTGCTCAGTGATCAGCAAAAATGACGGCAACCGCTATCCGTCGGACCATCTCCCGGTTGTGGTGAAATTATCGTTCTGATAAAGGATCATGAACCGGATTCTCACCCTGATCATTCTTTGCCTGGTTGCCGGTTATGCTGCAGCCCAGCAAAACCACGGGTTCATTCTGAAGCCTGCCGGCGCCGTTGCGGTGATGGATGAAACCGGCGATACGCTTGCATTCCCGTTTGCCGGGGGACTGAACAGTTGCCAGTTTGGGACCATCGACCTCGACCTGGATGGTACCAAAGACCTGCTGGTGTTCGACCGTCACGGGAACAAAATTCTCCCGTTCCTGAACAACGGCATCCCCGGACAGATCAGTTACCGTTACCAGCCGGAGATTGCTGCCCGTTTCCCGGAACTGAAAGAGTGGGTGCAGCTTCATGATTACAACGGGGATGGGAAAGAGGATATCTTTACTTACACCACCGGCGGCATCAAGGTTTTCCGGAACGATTCGCAGGATTCGCTGGTATTCACGCAGGTCACGAATCCCTACCTGGTTTCGCTTCAGGGAAGTACCACAACCAACATCCTGGTGACCTATGCCGATTATCCGGCCATTTCTGACCTGGATCATGACGGCGACCTCGATATCCTGACCTTTTGGGGGCTTGGTTCTTTCGTTGAATGGCATAAGAACCAGTCGATGGAGCAATACGGCATTCCTGATTCACTTGTTTTTGCAAAATCGTCGAATTGCTGGGGGCGCTTTGCCGAGGCCGGCGAATCGAATGCCATCAGGCTGGATACCTGCGTGGATTTTGATGCCTGGCGACAGCCGGGAAACGATCCCAAGCACACCGGTTCTACTTTGCTTGTTTACGACTTTAACACCGATGAACTGCCTGACCTGGCTATCGGGGATGTGGATTTCAGCACGCTGATAGCACTGACCAACGGGGGAACGCCGGATACTGCTATAATGCTATCGGCTTCTACCGATTTTCCTGGAACTGATGACCCTGTATCGCTTCCATCATTCCCGGCTGCCTGTTTGCTTGATGTGAACAACGATAGTCAGGAAGATCTCCTTGTATCACCCTTCGATCCGAGCCTGCTGCGGACTTCCAATCTCGGCAGCACCTGGCTTTATCTGAACCAGGGAGCTGCAGTGGGTAACCTACAATTCGCTTTTCAGCAAAATGACTTTCTGCAGCACGATATGATTGATCTGGGGGCAGGTGCTTATCCTGTGTTGTTCGACGCGGACGGCGACAACCTCAACGACCTCATTGTCGGGAATTATGGGATTCTGGATTCCAGTTGGTATTCGCCCTCATCCGGATTGCAATGCAGGTACGTCTCTTCACTTGCCTTATTTAAAAATACCGGAACAGCCACTAAACCGTCTTTCCGGCTGGTAAGCCGTGATTACCTCGGCTTATCTGCACTGGAAATCCAATCTCTGATACCGGCCGCCGGTGATGTGGACGGGGATGGTGATATGGATATCCTGTGCGGGACATCAAAGGGAAACTTTGTGTTGCTCAGGAACACAGCCGGAGCCGGGCAGGCTCCCGATTTCACGTCCATTGAGCCAGGATATGCGCAGCTTGATGCGGGCGATTTCAGCGCCCCGCAGATCATCGACCTGGATGGCGACGGGCTCAACGATATCATTAGCGGCAAACGGAACGGCAGGCTTTCCTGGTACCGGAATAACGGCCTGGCCGGAAGTCCGGAATATTTCCTTGTTACCGATTCGCTCGGAGGTGTGGATGTTACCAATACTTCCCTTTCCTATTTCGGGTACAGTGTACCCTTCTTTTACAGGAATATCGACGGCAGCCTCACGCTGTATGTCGGTTCTGAGTTTGGTGATATCTTTATCTATACAGGCCTGGAGCATTTCGACAGTCTCTTTACGCTGCGCGCAACCGTTCACAATATTGATCCGGGATGGAGGACCAGCCTGTGTGCCGGTGATCTGGACGGCGATACGCTGGTCGATGTATTTGTTGGCAATTATTCGGGAGGATTGGGATTTTATGAAGGGCTCTCCGACTTGCCTCTTGCCGGGCCGGAACAGGTGAAGCGTCCGGTTTCGGGGATAAAGGTTCAGCCCAATCCGGCTTCAGGGATCGTAAGGTTTGGGTGGGATGAGGCAGAACACGGGAAACCTGTTCAATTCTCCCTCTTTACCATCAGCGGGAGCCTGATCCGTCAGGAATGGATAGAAGACTTTCCTTTTGAGATGGATATGACCCTTTACCCTGCCGGGATCTACCTGATACGTGTTGTATCGGGTAAGAGTACGGCAGTGGGGAAGGTGATACTCGCGAAATAAGGATAATGCAGCAACTTCCGGATCAGAAGTTGGGTTTCAGCGCGAAACGGTTATAGTACTCTTCGATCACGTTGACAGCCTCGGCCGGACTGTCTACCAATGTAAAGATCTCCAGGTCCTCCGCCGCAATATTTTTCTCTTCCACCAGTCGTGCTTTGATCCAGTCGATCAGTCCGCCCCAGTATTCTTTCCCGACCACCACGATCGGGAACCGTACCAGTTTATGCGTCTGGATCAGCGTTACGGCTTCGAAGAATTCATCCAGGGTCCCGAATCCGCCGGGAAGCACGATGTATCCCTGCGAATATTTCATGAACATCAGTTTGCGGACAAAGAAATAGTCGAATGTGAGAAGTTTGTCGGCATCGATAAAGGGATTGGCCGTCTGCTCAAAAGGAAGCCTGATATTCAGACCAACTGACCTTCCTCCGCCAAAATGGGCGCCCTTGTTGGCTGCTTCCATAATACCGGGGCCTCCGCCTGAGATAACGCCAAAGCCTTTCTTGGTGATCAGGTAAGCGATCTCTTCGGCTAATTTATAGTATTTGCTGTTCGGCGAAACCCGCGCTGAACCGAAAATGGTGACGCAGGGTCCTATCCGGGCCATCTTTTCGTATCCTTCCACTAATTCCGACATGATCTTAAACACTGACCATGAATCATGGGTCTTGATCTCATTCCAGTTCTTGGGAGTGATAGCTGCCCTGATACGGTCTTCTTCACTCAGGTTCATTAATTCGTCTTCGATATGCATTTGATAGTCTTGTTTACTTTTTAATAACCCGGATTCAACGAAATTAGTATCTCGAATCAATCCTGCTCAATCAGATATTTATCAACCTGGAAAGCAAAAGTCACCGTTGTCTTTTCAAATTAATGCCTCTTTCAGGTACTGTGCCGTGAAGCTGTTTTTCTCTCTGACCAGTTGCTCCGGAGTGCCTTCGGCTATGATACGTCCGCCGCGGATGCCCCCTTCGGGACCGAGGTCGATGATGTAATCCGCCATCTTGATCACTTCCATGTTATGCTCGATCACAAGCACGGAGTTGCCCCGGTCCACCAGTTTGTTCAGTACCTGAAGCAGCACATTCACATCTTCAAAATGAAGACCGGTAGTCGGCTCGTCCAGAATATACAGGGTGTGTCCCGTATCGCGCTTCGAGAGTTCGGTTGCCAGTTTCACCCGCTGTGCTTCTCCTCCCGAAAGGGTTGTTGATTGCTGTCCAAGCGTGATATAATCCAGCCCGACATCGTGCAGGGTCCTGATCTTCTGAAGGATGGAAGGCACGTTGGCAAAGAACTCCACGGCCTGTTCGATGGTCATATTCAGTACATCGTTGATCGATTTGCCTTTGTACCGGACTTCAAGCGTTTCGCGGTTGTACCGCTTGCCCTCGCAGTCCTCGCAGGGGACATGGACATCAGGAAGGAAATTCATCTCGATGACCCTGACACCTGCTCCCTGGCATGTTTCACATCGACCGCCCTTTACGTTGAACGAAAACCGTCCGGGCTTATATCCCCGGATCTTCGATTCGGGCAAGGCGGTGAACAGTTTCCTGATCTCGTCGAATACGCCGGTGTAAGTGGCCGGGTTTGAACGGGGTGTCCTTCCGATCGGCGACTGGTCAATCTCAATTACCTTGTCAATTTTGTTTATTCCTTCTATCGAGCTGTATTTCAGCGGTTTCTGTATCGACCGGTAGAAATGGTTGCTCAGGATAGGGTAGAGGGTTTCGTTGATCAGGCTGGATTTGCCGCTGCCGGAAACGCCTGTGATGCAGGTAAACACACCCAACGGCAGTTTCAGGGTAACATCTCTCAGGTTATTACCGCAGGCTCCTGTCAGCAACAGGTAGTCACCGTTCGGCTTCCTGCGCTTTTCCGGCACCCTGATCTGTTTTTTGCCGTTCAGGTAGGAGCATGTGATGCTGTTGAAAGCAAGCAACTCCTTAGGTGTGCCTTTAGCTACGACCCTTCCGCCGTGTGTTCCGGCTCCCGGGCCGATATCCACCACATAGTCGGCAGCCAGGATCATATCCTTATCGTGCTCCACCACGATCACGGAGTTTCCGGTATCGCGCAGGTCCTGCAAGGCCTTGATGAGCCTGTGGTTATCGCGTTGGTGCAAGCCGATGCTGGGCTCGTCGAGGATATACAATACGCCGACAAGCTGTGAGCCGATCTGCGTGGCCAGCCGGATCCTCTGCGATTCCCCGCCCGAAAGACTCCCGGCAGAACGGCCGAGGGTCAGGTAATCCAACCCTACATCCAGAAGGAACCCCAGCCGGTTATGTATCTCCCGGATGATCTCATGTCCAATGAGCTTTTTGCGTTCATCCAGTTCGCCCTCCATATTATCAAACCAGCCGGCAAGGGTTGTAAGATCCATGTCGGTGAGTTCGGCTATGTTCTTCCCCCCGATCAGGAAGCAAAGCGATTCCTTTTTAAGCCGTTGTCCATGGCATTCGGGACATTCCACCATGTTCATGAAGCTTTCGGCCCAACGCTTAAGTCCTTCAGAATTATTGGCTTCGGTCTGGTTCAGGATATGCCGGACGATCCCTTCGAAGTTTAGCGAGTAGGTCGAAGTTATTCCCAGGTATTCATGAGCAACCTTGATCACCTCATCGGAACCGTAAAGAATCGTGTGGATGGCCTCCTCCGGCACTTCCGACAAGGGAGTGTCGAGGGTGAAATGATATTTGTGCGCTATTGCCTCGAGCTGACGGAATATCCAGGTAGGCTTGTACTCGCCGATTGGGGCCAGCCCTCCTTTCCGGATGCTTTTTGTAAGGTCCGGCATGATCTTGCTGAAGTCGATTTCCGAAATTTCTCCCAGGCCCTTACAATGCGGACAATAGCCGTAGGGTGAATTGAACGAAAAGGTATTGGGCTCCGGTTCCTCAAACGAAATACCCGATTCCGGATCCATGAGCAACCGGCTGTAATACTGAGCTTTACCGGTAGACTGGTCGAGAATGATCAGGGCTCCTTTACCCTGGCGCAGCGCAGTAGTGACCGATCCCGATATCCGCTGGGCTGATTTCCCGCTTACATCGATGTCGTCGATCATTACTTCAATGTCGTGGGTCTTGTAACGGTCGACTTGCATACCGAACGCCAGCGGGATTATTTCTCCGTCCACCCTCACCTTGGTATACCCTTGCTTGCGGACCTGTTCAAACAGTTCCCTGTAATGACCTTTTCGCCCCTTAACCAAAGGCGACAGTATCTGAATCCGTTTGCCGGCAAAGTGCTTATGGATCAGTTCGATGATCTGGGTATCCGTATAGCGGACCATCTGCTGACCGCTTTCCGGCGATATGGCATCCGCAATTCTGGCATACAGAAGGCGGAGAAAATCATAGATCTCCGTGATGGTACCAACCGTTGAACGCGGATTCCGGTTCGTTGTCTTCTGCTCAATCGAAATAACCGGGCTGAGTCCGGTAATCTTATCGACGTCGGGACGCTCGATATCGCCGATAAACTGCCTTGCGTACGCGGAGAAGGTTTCCATATACCTCCGCTGCCCTTCGGCGTATATCGTGTCGAAAGCCAGCGATGATTTGCCGCTTCCGCTGAGACCGGTGATCACGACCAGTTTGTTCCTGGGAATGATCAGGTTAATGTTCTTAAGGTTATGGACCCTTGCGCCATATATCTCAAGCTGATCTTCGGCGGTAAGTTGCAAAGGGGCAAGGGCAGTATCGGGGGTGCTCATGTTGATCGGTGCTCCGTAGTTCGGCACGTATACTGTCAGTGGTATAAAGAACCGGCAGTAAGCGTATCGTTAAATATTGAT
Source organism: uncultured Lentimicrobiaceae bacterium (assembly GCA_964544545.1). Lineage (GTDB taxonomy): Bacteria > Bacteroidota > Bacteroidia > Bacteroidales > UBA4417 > UBA4417. Next base: position 9,751 of record CAZJCG010000044.1, read on the forward strand.
TCGGGATTGGGTATTCCCTGCATCAACAGTTCATAATTATCAAATCCTTTTTTGGGAAGGGTGAGTTTATACTTCTTTCCGGCTTTCACTGTAAGCCTGTCTTTACGCAACCAGGGATTGAACTCCTTAAATACCTTGTAGTTCACTTCAAATTTCCTCGAAAGAGCTACCAGATCACTTACAGTGGTATCGATGGTAGCCGTATAGGTGGGAATGGAAGGGTAGAGGTCTTTGTTGCGGAGGAAAAATCCGAAATCGGTGGGGTGCTCGTACAGCAGTTTCAATGCCAGAATTCTATACAGATAGCGGGATGTTTCCGTGTTCAGGTACAGATCGTAGTAGTCATTGCATTTTTGGTTTGCCATCGCTCTCTGGATACCGGATTCTCCGGCATTGTAAGCTGAAGCTGAAAGTGTCCAGTTCTCAAACAGTCCGTACGAATGGAGCAGGAGTTTGCATGCCGCCTCGGTTGCTTTTTCCAGGTTATACCGTTCGTCTACTTCTTCTGTAACTTCCAGTCCGTAACGTTTACCTGTTTCTCCAAGAAACTGCCAGAAACCGGATGCGCCGGCAGGTGATACCACATTGCTCAACCCGCTCTCGATCAGGGCAAGGTACTTGAAATCGTCCGGCACTTTGTATTTTTTCAAGATAGGTTCGATAACGGGGAAATACCGGTTAGCCTTCTTGAGGAGTATCAGGGTATTTGACTGCCAGTAGGCATTAACGCTGAGCTCACGGTCGAGGCCTTCCCGCACATAATACAGGTCAAGAGGCACTTTCTCGCCTGCAAAATCAAGTTTATCAGGCAGTACCAGAGAATAGATCTTATTATTCTGCTGGTAGGCTTTGGTATAATTCCGGTCCGATGCACCGGTCAGGTTCCCTTTCAGGAGCAGGAATCCTTCCAGTATACACACCAGTGAAATGGCCAATATCAGGATCGTACTTCTTTTCATAAGTTCATGTTCCATTACAGATGTGAGCCCTGATCAACTGTTCAGGGGAAAATGCACTCATCCGGATTAAAGAAAGGAGCAACCGAGTCCTTGCCGGATATCACCGGGTTGGTGAAATCCCAGTTGATGCCGATAACAGGGTCGTTCCAGCGGATACTCCCTTCCGATTCCTTGTGATAGAAATTCGTGCACTTATACGAAAAGATGGTATCATTTTCCAGTGTCAGGAATCCGTGGGCGAAGCCTTCCGGTATCCAGCACTGCCACTTCGATTCACCGGATAAGGGAATGGCGACCCATTTGCCGAAGGTCGCTGAGCTTTTACGCAGATCAACTGCAATATCGAGCACAGCGCCCCGTATCACTCTGACCAGCTTTCCCTGGGCATGGGGAGGCCGCTGAAAATGCAATCCGCGGAGCACTCCTTTCTGGGAGAGCGACTCATTATCCTGAACGAAACGGACGGCACCGAGTTGCCGGAATTTCTCCTCATGGAACGACTCCATGAAATAACCGCGCTCATCGCGGAAAACATCGGGTTTTATGATAAGGACATCCGGAATTTCGGTCGGAACAAATTGCATGCTGTGAATAATTGTGGAAATCGTATTTCCGGATCAGATATGAATAACTTCCCCGTAAGCGGCGGCAACGGCCTCCATGACCGCTTCGCTCATCGTGGGGTGAGGGTGTACCGACTTGATGATCTCATGACCGGTGGTTTCGAGTTTCCGGGCAACGACAACCTCGGCGATCATTTCGGTGACATTTTCACCGATCATGTGAGCGCCAAGCCATTCACCGTATTTGGCATCGAATATCACCTTGATAAAGCCTTCCTTGGCACCGGCTGCGCTTGCCTTGCCGGAGGCCGTAAAGGGGAACTTTCCGACTTTGATCTCATAACCGGCTTCACGGGCAGCCTTTTCTGTCAGACCCACCGAAGCAATCTCGGGGGAAGTATAGGTGCATCCGGGAATATTGCCATAATCCAGCGGCTCAACATCCAGTCCGGCGATCTTTTCAACGCAGATGATCCCTTCGTGCGACGCCACATGGGCCAGTGCCGGGCCCCTGACGATATCGCCGATGGCGTAATACCCTTCAACATTGGTGCGATAGAAATCATCGACGGTTACCTTACCCTTCTCGAAAGCAATACCGGTCTCTTCCAGACCGATGCCTTCCAGATTGGTAGTAATACCTACAGCCGAGAGGACTATATCGCATTCAACAACCTCGTTGCCTTTAGGCGTCTTGGTATTCACCTTGCAGACATCGCCGGTTTCAACCGATTCAACGGTGGATGAGGTCATCACCTTCATCCCGGCCTTTTTGAAACTGCGTTCCAGTTGTTTGGATACTTCTTCGTCTTCAAGCGGAACCACGTTGGGAAGGAACTCCACAAGGGTTACTTCGGTGCCGATGCTATGGTAAAAGTATGCGAACTCCGAGCCGATGGCTCCCGAGCCAACTACCACCATCCGTTTGGGTTGTTCAGGAAGGGTGAGCGCTTCGCGGTATCCGATGATCTTCTTTCCGTCCTGCTTCAGGTTCGGAAGTTCCTTCGACCGCGCACCGGTTGCAAGTATAATGTGATTAGCTGCAAATTCGGTCTTCTTTCCCTCTGCATCTGTTACTTCCACCTTCCTGCCGGGCATCACTTTCCCGAAACCCGGGATCACATCGATCTTGTTCTTCTTGAACAGGAACTGAATACCCTTGCTCATGCCTTCGGCTACATCGCGACTGCGTTTCACCATTGCCGGAAGGTCGGCGGTTACCGTACCCTCCAGATGGACGCCATAATCGGCCAGGTGGCTGGCATAGCGGTAAACTTGCGCGCTCTTGAGCAGCGCTTTCGTAGGGATACATCCCCAGTTGAGGCAAATGCCTCCCGGTTCGGCCTTTTCAACAACACCGACCTTCAATCCCAGTTGGGACGCACGGATTGCAGCAACGTAACCGCCAGGCCCGCTGCCTATTACCAGAATATCATAATTCATGACTGAATGATTTTTGCCGGACAAAATTACCAATATCCAACAAACAGATTACTTCCCAGGTTGTTCTTCCCCACTGCCGGTTTCTGCCGGAATATCTGACATATTCCTTTCAACGATCTTAAAGCCTTCGGGTACTTTGAACTTTTCGGCGGGAACCTTAACGTCCAGTTCGACCTTATCCGCTACCATTTCGATATTGCCCATGGCAAATTTGAGCGGTATGTTCTTGTAATGAACTCCGGTAGCGATCAGTCCGGGATTGGTGCTGTCGGGCGCTATGGTATACTTCATTCCTTTCAGACCTGCAACCGTTTCACTTCCGGCTTCCTTGTAACTCATCTTTGCCTTCATCTCTTCGCTCAGTTCGGTAATATTCTGTTGCTCAAGGAAATCGGCAGGCATGGTTTCTTTGTATGCATCCTTGGTGGCCATATTCTGACCGTTCTGCATATTTTCAAGTTCGTAATGGATGTTGACAAGGCCTTCCCGGATATCGACCGAATGATTCTTCATGGTCTGACCCATCATGTTGCCTTCGGTAATCACCTCCCTGACCTCTTTATTGCCATAATCGTCAAAATACAACGTCTGGGTCATGCTCACACCCATCATCATCATAGGTTTATAATGGACAATTCCGGACTTCACTCCGTACAGGCTTCCTTCTTTTCCGCCAGCCATATCTCCCTGTTTCCCTGATTTGCATGCACTGAAGACGATGATCAGAAGGAGCTGTGCCAGGATGATTGTTTTTTTCATGTTGATAGATTTATCGGTGGTACATCGAAATTTTCAGTAAAGGTATGATTATTTTTCCTCATGGATATTGGACTTTCATTCAGGCGTTGGTAAAAAGCCGTTTTGAGATCATATTTATCCGGCATTTATACTACCTTCGCAGCGTGAATGCTTTTCCCTGCAAGGGAATGGCATCCCTCCGGAACAGCCATACATAAAATCATCTGATATGAAATACGATCCTTCAAGAGCAATTTTCGACCTGAAGCAATTCGGGGAGTTTGGCGATGTCAACCCTTCTATCACCGACTCGGCTACCTACACCTTTTTGCAGGCAAAGACCATGACCGATACTTTTCATGGCGAGGCTGAGGGCTGCTTTTTATACTCCAGGCACTGGAATCCGAGCAACAAGTACCTTGCCGATGCCCTGGCTGCCATGGAAGGAACTGAGGAAGGCTGGGTCACGGCTTCCGGAATGGGTGCCATCACCAACACCATCCTTCACCTGGTGAAAAGCGGCGACCACATCGTTTCCAGCATGACTACCTATGGAGGCACTTTTGCTTTCCTCCAGAATTACCTGCCTAAATTCAATGTCGAGACCACCTTTGTTGATATTACCGACCTGGATGCTGTTCGCAAAGCCATGCGCCCCAATACGCGGCTGATCTATACCGAATCCATGACCAACCCGCTGCTACAGGTTTCCGACATCCCGTCGCTGGCAGCCATCGCCAACGAAAACCAGGCTAAGCTCGTGGTGGACAACACATTCTCCCCCATGATCATCTCGCCAGCCCGCTTAGGCGCTCACATTGTTGTGTACAGTCTTACCAAGTTCGTAAACGGAAAGAACGACTGCGTTGCCGGTGCAATATGCAGTACCAGGGAATTTATCAACTCGCTGATCGATGTGAACGATGGCACAGCAATGCTGTTGGGCCCGGTGCTTGACCCCATGCGTTCATCCTCCATACTCAAGAACCTTCACACACTGCATATCCGCATGCAGCAGCATAGCAAGAACGCCGCATTCCTGGCAGAAAAATTCACTTCCAAAGGTCTCCGCGTCATCTATCCCGGTATGGAAAACCATCCGGGTCATGCTCTTCTGACCAGGATCATGAATCCTGATTTCGGTTTCGGCGGAATGCTGGCAATCGACCTGGTGACGGCCGAACGCGCCGGCAGGCTGATGGAACTGATGGAAATGCACGACGTAGGTTACCTGGCAGTGAGCCTTGGTTATTTCAAGACACTCTTCAGCAATTCGGGTAAAAGTACCTCCAGCGAGGTCCCCGAAGAGGTACAGAAAAAAATGGGCTTATCCGAAGGCCTGATCCGCTTCAGCGTTGGTCTTGACCATGATATGGAGGGCGTTTGGCAACGGATCGACCATTGTCTTCAAATGCTCGATGCCTGATCTGCGGATTATGCTTTGAGAATGAGAATGGAAGGAAACTCTTCTGTCAGGTTTCGGGAAGTCAGTTCCTTCCATTCTTCTACTGACAAAATTACCAGATCATAGCTGTTTTCAATAAGCAACGCAGGCTGCAGAGATGAATAGGGCAAGAGTTCAAGACGACTGTCGGAATTAGCCGTTTCTTCAATAGGCAATTCAGGCGGAAGTCCGGTATCGCGGCTGTTCAGGAGCGTGATCTTTTCCGTACTTTCCTGCTGCATAAAATTGCTGATAATCCTTAAGCTGAGCGCATTGGGTGTGCCCGGCAGAAGTATCAGTATCCGTTTGCTTTCCCGGTATTGACGATCGATGAAGATGCCCAGGTTACATCTGCAATCATTCAGGAATTTCCGCACTTTCCCGCCCAGGTAGTTGGCCGTGAAAACCGAACGGGCGCTTCCTAACAGCAACAGGTCATAACCTCCCCGGTTTGCTGTACGGATGATCTCATTTTGTACATCATCCGTCGCCTTGTATATGGTATTGACCAGGATGCCTTCCGATTCGGCCTCCTTACGGATAGGCATAAAACCTTCCTCTTCAAATATCAATGCCTGAGCCGGATGCACCTCCGAACTCGGTGTCAGGTGGATGGCAGAATACTGGCTGTGGAAGATCTCCGTATCAGGCGGTGAAATGTGCTGTGCGATCCGGAGCAGTGTGGCTCCCATGTTAGGCGGCCCGAAGGAAATGAGAACACGGAATGGACGGGTGATAACATCAGCTGCAGCCTGGGCTTTCTTCCGGAAGATATATTCGATAAACTGCAATGACGGATTCGTCATGAAAGTCGTTATAAGGGCCATCAGAACCAGTATGGCAAAGATCTGTGGCGTCAGTATTCCCAGTTCATAACCGATATTGAGAACGATGAGCTGTATCAGACCGCGGGTATTCATGAGGGCTCCGATGGATAAGGCCATTTTCCAGGAGAGCCCGCCAAATCGTGCGGCGAGAGCACTGCCCCCGAATTTACCTACAATGGCCACTGTCAGCACCAGGAATAATGCCAGCCAAAGGTGCCCTTCATTCAGCAACCCAATCTGGGTTCGAAGACCAGTAAAAGCAAAGAAAAGGGGGAGGAACAAAACCAGGCTGATATCTTCAATCTTTTCTACCAGATTCTTCTTGAAGTCGATATTATGCGGCATGATCACCCCGGCAATAAAGGCACCGAAAAGAGCATGGACTCCGATGGTTTCCGTGATATACGAAGAGATCAGCAAAAGTGCGAATATCAGAGCAATAAGCGTTTTATTTATGGTTTCTCTTGCGATATACACTTTCCCGACACGGATCAAAAAGGGTTGAACCAGGTAAATCATCACCACAAGATAAATCCCGGTGAGTCCGATCGTAGTAAGCGCTCCGGCCATGGACCCCGATTTCACTATGGCAATAACGGCGGCCAGAATTGCCCATGCGGTTACATCATCGATAGCACCGCACGTAAGCGACATGGTGCCGAGCGGTGTCCGGGTGAGCCCTCGTTCCTGGAGTATCCGGGCCAGGATGGGGAAGGCTGTTATGCTCATGGATATCCCCATGAAAAGCGCAAAGGGCAGGAACCCGATATTCGCCGGTGCATAGTCCACAAAGAGATAAAGCGACAGGATAACACCCAGCAGATAGGGGAAGATAATGCTCGCATGGCTTACCAGAACGGCTGTTCCGGCTGTGTTCTTCAGCAATTTCAGATCCAGTTCCATGCCGATAATGAACATGAAGAGGATGAGACCAACCTGGCTCAGATTCTGAAGGTTGATAAGGGAATCGGCAGGAAAAATGAAGTTGAATGTTCCGGGGAAGAAATAACCCAGAAACGAAGGGCCAAGTAAAATGCCAGCTATTACTTCCCCGATTACGGTTGGTTGTTTTATCTTCTGAAACAGGTAGCCGACAAGCCTGGAAACCAGAATGATGACCAGGATTTGCAATAACAGGGTGCTGAGCGGATGCGAATAGCCTTCGCGTACATTAGCTGTTACCTGATGCCAGAAACCGTTTTCACCAGCGGGAATCACCGGAGCAGCTTGTTCAGTTTGAGTCAGGACAGTGGTACCCGGCTTTTCGGGGCGCAACTCTTTGCCCTGGTGCAAAACGAACGTCATCAGCAGGATAAAAATGCCAACTGAGGTGATATAGAAGATCGAATTGCGGGCTATTTTCATGTCTGATAAGTAAATAGACCTTTCTCACCGGATATCCGGCTGCAATGCAAAAATAGGAGATTATTCGTGAAACACTGTTTTCAAAAACAATGTGTAATGAAAACAGATGTTGAACAACTTGTAATTAATCTTAGCAGCTTCAGAAAAAGTGACTTTCTTTAAAATTCACTTCAAAAATCAGAAATCGCTGATCAGTATTTTTACTTTAATGGTTAAGAAATGACGAATGTCGATTAACGAATGAAAAATGATGAAGTATTTTCCTTCAAAATTCACTTCAAAAATCAGAAATCGCTGATCAGTATTTTTACTTGAATGGATTAACAAATGATGAGTGTCGATTAGCGAATCCGATTTCGCTTTTTCTACCCATATGCATTAAGAAAGAAAGGCACAGCAGAACGGGTTGCTCTTCTGTGCCTTTCTGTGACCTGGATAACGGCGGTTTTAATTACCGTGATACAGCTGAATTACTTGTAACGGATTGCTACTCGTAAGTTTCCATGGGTGAGCAGGTGCAAACCAGGTTCCTGTCGCCGAAAGCATCATCAATGCGGGTAACAGCCGGCCAGTACTTGTCTTCCTTTGCACAGGGAAGGGGGAATGCTGCCTTTTCGCGTGTGTAGGGCATTTCCCATGTATCGGTGGCAACCATGGCAAGGGTATGGGGCGCCTTCTTAATCGGATTCAGGGCTTTATCGCATTTTCCCTCTTCAATTGCTGCGATCTCCTTCCGGATCTCGATCATGGCCTCTGCGAAACGGTCGAGTTCCGACAGCGGTTCACTTTCGGTAGGTTCAACCATGAGCGTGCCGATAACAGGGAATGCAACCGTAGGGGCGTGGAAACCATAGTCCATCAGACGTTTGGCAATATCGACCACAGCTACATCGGCGGTTTTAAGGAACTGGTTGCAGTCGAGGATCATTTCGTGTGCAACATTGCCCTTGCTGCCGGTATAGAGGATCTTGTAATGATCTTTTAACCTGGCCCGCAGGTAGTTGGCATTCAGGATTGCATACTTTGTGGCTTCGGTCAGTCCTTCGCCGCCCAGCAGTTTGATATATGCATAGGAGATGGGCAGGATCAGGGCGCTTCCGAAAGGAGCTGCGGCAACAGCAGTGATGGCATGATCTCCGTTGTTGTTCATGCTGACATGACCGGGCAGGAACGGAACCAGGTGTTCAGCCACTGCAATCGGGCCGACTCCGGGACCCCCTCCGCCGTGAGGAATAGCAAAGGTCTTGTGAAGGTTCAGGTGGCAAACATCGGCTCCGATCAGTCCGGGATTGGTGAGCCCGACCTGGGCATTCATGTTGGCTCCGTCCATATACACAAGACCGCCGTTTTCGTGGATGATGGAAACGATCTCCAGGATATTTTCCTCGAACACTCCGTGCGTGGAAGGATAGGTGACCATGAGGGCTGCAAGCTGGGGTGCATGCTGCTGTGCTTTTTCGCGCAGGTCGTTGGTGTCGATATTACCGTTCTCATCGGTTTTTACAACCACAACCTTCAAACCTGCCATGGCAGCGCTGGCGGGATTGGTTCCGTGGGCTGATGCCGGGATCAGGCAGATGTTGCGATGCTGGTCGCCACGGCTGCGGTGATAGGCAGAAATGACCATCAGGCCTGTATATTCTCCTGAAGCACCTGAGTTCGGCTGGAAGGAGACAGCCTTGAAGCCTGTGATCTCACAGAGTGCTTTCTCCAGTTCGGTGATCATGATCCGGTATCCTTCCGACTGATCAGCCGGGGCAAACGGGTGAATGGCTCCGAACCCGGGCCAGCTGATCGGGTTCATTTCGGCAACGGCGTTCAGCTTCATCGTGCAGGAACCCAGCGGGATCATGGAACGGTTAAGAGCAAGATCACGGTTTTCCAGTTTCTTGAGATACCGCATCATTTCCGTTTCCGAATAATAACTGTTAAAAACAGGGGCTGTAAGGAAAGCTGACCTGCGGTCGAGTGATTCGGGGAACGAGCGGAGTAAACCACATACTTCCGGATCACAGATAAATTCCCTGAACGGTTTCCGGTTGGCAGACGCCAGGATGTGCAGGATCAGGTTGACATCATCGAGAGAGGTCGTCTCATCCAGGCTGATACCGATGGTTTTATTGTCGATATACCTGAAATTCACCTGGCTTTCGGTTGCCAGCTTCCGGATTGCATCAATACTGGTCGTTTCGGGAATGGTGATCCGGACCGTATCGAAGAAGTTTTCGTTAAGCTGCTCATAGCCATATTGTCCGACTTCCTGCGCCAGGACCGCCGTCAGGATATTGATATGACGGGCGATCTGACGGATGCCTTCGGGGCCGTGATAAACGGCATACATTCCGGCCATGATGGCCAGCAGGGCCTGTGCGGTGCAAATGTTTGAAGTGGCACGTTCGCGTTTGATATGCTGCTCCCTGGTCTGCAGGGCCATACGAAGGGCACGGTTGCCCTCTGCATCAACGGAGATGCCTATGATACGGCCGGGAATAAAGCGTTTGTAATCTTCTTTTGTTGCGAAATAGGCAGCATGCGGTCCTCCAAAGCCCATGGGAATTCCAAAACGTTGTGTGGAACCCAGGACCACATCAGCGCCCCATTCACCCGGAGGGGTCAGCAGGGCAAGACTCAGCAGGTCGGCGGCAACGGCAACGGCTACATGCTTCTCATGAGCATCTTTCACCAACTGGCTGTAATCGCGGACAACTCCCATCTGGTTCGGGTACTGCAGCATCATGCCGTATACCTGAGGCGTGAATTCGAATTCCTTGCAGGATACCACCCGGATCTGAATACCCAGAGGCTGTGAACGGGTCTTCAGAACTTCGATTGTCTGAGGGAATAGGTTCTTCGAAACCAGGAAAATATTGGCATTATTGGCAACAGCCTCTTTCGGACGGGCGTGGAAAAGCATGATCATGGCTTCGGCTGCTGCAGTTGCTTCATCCAGCAGTGATGCATTGGCAATTGGCATCCCGGTGAGGTCGATGATCATGGTCTGATAGGTGAGCAGCGCTTCAAGCCTGCCCTGTGATATCTCAGCCTGGTAAGGGGTGTAGGAGGTATACCAGCCGGGATTTTCAAACACGTTCCGAAGGATCACTCCGGGGGTAATGGTGTTGTAATAACCTTGCCCGATATAGCTTTTAAAAACCTTGTTCCTGGAAGCCAGGCTTTGGATATGGGTAAGGAATTCATACTCGTTCATTCCCCTTGGAAGATTGAGTGGCTTACTCATCCGGATGGACGAAGGAACCGTTTCTTCGATCAGCTGATCCAGCGAGTTGACACCAATCGTGTCCAGCATTTTTTTCAGTTCGCCCTTTCCGGGGCCGTTGTGACGTTGAATGAAGTTGTTGGTTATCATTTAGTTGAAGATTATGGGCGTATTCGGTTCGTCGGGCAAAGTTAGTAATCTTACTTTGATCGGATAATTTTTCCGGTTTATTGTTAATTAATTAGCAGTGTTGTTGAAAAATCAACATCTGGAAGAGGTAGTGGTGGTTCGCCATCCATGGATGCGGGCGTTCGATGATTTCGTGTATCTTTGCCGCCGCGATTAACGGCAGGTATCGCCTGCAAATCAGCATTCACACACGTTTCGAGATGCATGAAAGTTAACAAACCTGTGTTCCACGGTGCAATGGCTATCTGCCTTGCCGCTGTCCTCTGGGGGCTCGACGGGATCGTACTGACCCCGCAGCTTTACAGGCTCAATATCGGATTGGTGGTGTTTGTGCTCCATGCACTTCCTTTCCTTATCATGAACCTGTTTTTCTATAAGGAATACCGTCATATCCGGAGTTTCACCGCAGGCGATGTGCTGATGTTCTCACTGCTGTCGTTGTTTGGCGGGGCTATCGGCACCCTGGCGATTGTGAAGGCGTTGTTCCTGGTCAATTTCAAAGCATTGACTGTTGTTGTGCTTTTGCAGAAACTGCAACCGGTATTTGCCATCACCCTGGCCGCTATACTGTTGAAAGAGAAGCTGAAGAGGAACTTTGCCCTTTGGTCGGCACTGGCGATTATTGCAGGCTATTTTCTGACATTCGGACTAGGTTTGCCGGACCTGAGCACAGGGAACAATACAGCGCTGGCAGCAGGCTATTCACTTCTGGCAGCCTTTGCCTTCGGCAGCTCCACCGTTTTTAGCAAAAAAGTCCTGCAACGGTACAGCTTCTATACGGCTACATTCTTCCGTTACGGTTTCACCACATTGTTCATGCTTTTGCTGGTTCTCATCAGTGGTTCAATCCGGACTCTGCCCGGAGTTAACGGGTTTGAGTGGCTGATCTTTCTTCTCATCGGAATCACTACGGGTTCCGGTGCTATTTTCCTTTATTATTTCGGATTGACAAGGGTGCGGGCAATGCTGGCCACGATATGTGAGTTGTGTTTCCCCTTATCAGCCATACTCTTCGATTACCTGTTCAACGGAAAGATACTGACGCCGGTGCAATGGGTCAGTGCGTTGGTAATGATCTTTTCGATCCTCAAACTCAGCCTGCTGAAAGTAGATACGGAGAATGACAGGAATGCCACCCCGTCGCATTGATACCCGATGAGTCTTCTACATAGTGTATTTGTAAATAAGCCTTAACAAAGCATCCGGCTGAATTGGCTTGGTAATGTAATCATTGCATCCTGCTTCAGTTGCCTTGTCGATATCATCGGTAAAGGCATAGGCTGTTTGAGCTATGATAGGTACGGTCCGGCTGAACTGCCTGATGAGCCTCGTTGCTTCCAGCCCGTTCATTTCAGGCATCTTCAGATCCATCAGGACCAAAGCAGTATCCGGATTTTGCCTGACAGTTTCAACCGCCTCTGTCCCGTTGAGGCAATGCAACAATGTCATGTTTTCATCCTCAAGTAAAGTACTTAGATATTGGAAACTGATGATATCGTCTTCGGCGATCACTATTTTCATGTTTTTTTCGGAAAATGAAACATGCTGTTCCTCCTCGACGGGGGCTGGTTCTTCCGGACTTTCTTCGGCGCTGAGGGGAAAGCGGAGAATAAAGGTACTTCCCTGGCCCGGAACAGATTCCACCTGTATGGAACCTTGCAAGGCTTCAACATAGGCCTTCACAATTGAAAGGCCCAGTCCTGAACCTTCATATGGCCTGGTCATGCTAAGGTCAGCCTGGACAAACCGGTCGAATATTGCATCGATTTTATCCGCCGGTATGCCAATGCCGGAATCTTTAACAAAGATGGCAAACTCTTTCTTCTCCTTGTAACAACCAAATTCAATCTCGCCCTTGTGTGTGAATTTTATTGCATTGTTCAACAGGTTGGTAAGTATACCGTCCAGTTTGAATGAATCTGTCTTCACGACAGCCTTTTTACCATTCAGCCTGCAGTCGGTTTTCAGGCTAATACCTTTGCCTGCAGCCTGGAGATTAAAGAAATCATAATGATGCTGAATTACGTCGGCCAGGTTTACTTCAGAATAATAGACCTCCAACTGACCCGATTCAATTTTGGAGATTTCAACAATGTTGTTGATGGTCTCGAGGAGCCGATGCCCGCTGATATTCACCAGATCAATGAATTTTTCTTTCTGGTCTTCGTTGTAACTTGAGTTTTTCAACAGATCCAGAAAGCCCAGAATGCCATTCATCGGCGTCCGGATCTCGTGACTCACATTCGCCAGGAATGCTGTTTTCAGCCGGTTGCTTTCTTCTGCTTTTTCTTTGGCTGCAATCAGGTCCCGGATCATGAAATTATGCTGAAACGCGATAGCCATTTCATGTGCGACCGTTTCCATGAGTCTTACACTATTATTGTCGTATGCGTCGGGATCTGTATAACTCTGAATGACCACCACACCGATGGCTTTACCCTCTACCATCATAGGAACACCCAGCCAGCTTTCTGGCGGCATTTCGCTGAATTCAAGATTGTGCTCCCGAAGGAATTGTGACCGGGCATTCTTTTTCAATAAAAGTGGCTTCCCCGTGCGAATGAGATATCCTGAGAGTGTGTTTTCCGTTTTCCATTCATCAAGCGTATAATTATCATTGATGAAGATCACCCTCCGGAGCAGATCAGACTCAGCATCGTACAAGGCTATATAAAGGTTCCTCGTATCAAGAACTTTATTCAACTCCCTGCTGACAACCTCAAGCAATTCTTCCATGGCCTTGGAAGTAGTGGAAGAGCGGGCTATCTCATAGAGTATCTGGTGAATATCTTCGTCACGCTTGCGGCGGGATATGTCACGGGCAATGCTGAGGATGGCTTTCTGCCCCTGGTAATTGACGATGCTGGAATACACCTCTACGGGGAATTCTTTGCCACTCTTTGTCCTGTGGACCGTTTCAAATATTTGAAGCCTGTCGGCAGGTATTGTTTTGACCAGATGCTGAATGTCATCCTGGGTAAGATGTATATCGATGCCGTTCAATCCCAGTGCAAGCAGTTCCTGTTTGGTGTAGCCCATGGTATCGACGGCCGTCTTATTTACATCGATCAGGTTGCCGTTGAAGTCAATCACCCAGATGGTTTCATTCATTCCGTCAATCAGTTCTCGGTAGTTCTCCATACTTTCCTTCAGCGCTATTTCAGCTGCTTTCCGGTGTGTGATATCCCGGATGATCATGCTGGTACGGATCTCACCTTCACCGGTCCGAAACATGGAGGAGGTTACCTCAACAGGGAACCTGCTGCCGTCTTTTCGCAGCATGTTGATTTCGCCACTGGCCGAGCCTTCCCTTTCACGTTTTTCCAACAGTTCGAGCACACGCGCATCCTTATGGTCCACAAGTCCTGCTCTCCCTCTCCTGCAAATTTCTTCTTCCGTCATTCCGAACATTTCACAGGCTGATTTATTGGCGGAATAGATTGATCCATCAGGGCTGGTAAGCATGATGGCGTCAACGCTGCTGTCGAGGACCAAACGGTATCGTTCCTCGCTTTCGCGAAGCAGGAGCCGGTTGCCGTACAACTCTTTGTAAATGTTCCGCTGACGACGGCTGTATATGAATGCAATAACAATCCCGAACGAAAATACGATCAGCAATCCAACAATGATCATGAGGATCACTCTTTTAGTGAGTTCCTGATATAACTCTTCTTTATCAATCTTGGTCACAAGGAACCAGTCTGTACCGGGAACCAGCCGGATATCTGAAAGAACCTGCTTGTTCCGGTAATCATGGCCTTCATAGATCCCTTCATTCCTGCTTCCAGAGAAAATTCCCGTTATTTCATCATTTTCAGAAGGAATCTTCAGATGAAGTGCCGATCCCTTTCGTTGCCGTAAATTGCTCAGAATAAGAATGCTGTCACCTTCCAGCCTGGCAATATACGATTCGGCAGATTTCGCCGGTACAGGCCATCCTTCGATCAAAGGGTAAAGATATTGGTCCGGATTGATCCGGAACAGCAGTACGGCGATCGCCTTGCCTGATTCATCATCGACCGGTGCCATAAAATCCATAAATACATCATTCCCTTCCGAAGATGAATATAGGTCTCTATGTGTGATCTCATTTGAGTTTATTACATGCTTAATATCGGAGAGGGTGATCTTGTCAAGCGAAATGGAATCAGGTTTAACACTCATTAAAATGACTCCTTCGGGCGATGCTAATGCAATGTTGGCATATCGCTGATCCGACATGATATGTTTCAGTGAGTTGCGAAACAGCTCTATGGATTCCTTCCTTCCTGAAAGGATATCCCTCACATAACCTGAATAGGGGAGGTTTCCTGAAAAAAAACGGACCTCTGAGAGCCTTTCTTTTCTCCATTGTGCAAGCTGATAGACTTTCAGACTGGAAATCGCACGGAGTTCTTTGTACTTATCATCCCGAGTTAACTCCCGAACTTTTTTCGTATACATAAATCCTATCGCGAAAGCCAGCAGGCCTACGGCTGCGACCAACAGTATCAGTTGATTCCGGAAGCGTTTGTTAGTAACGGGCTGCATAAATACGTTTGGGTTCTATTGAGATAAAGGTAAAGAAGCCCGATGAGATTTCCAAACGGTTGAATCGTATGTTGTCTTCAAAAACTAATGCCGGTCATCCAGTAAAAACGATTCATAGTGGTTCCGACACTGCTATTATTGGAAAACCCATCACCCAGTTCATAGCGAAATTCAAACGAAAGATGCTTGTATTTGAATCCGACTCCGATAAGCACAGCCTGCTCGATTGCTGTTGGATGAGCAACGGCCGGGTTTGTTTGTGTTCTTTCATAATTGTACAGTTTAGAGTACTTTGACTTGTCGTTGACAAAGCCAATCGCTGATCCGCGCGAATAACCAATATTCCCGAATGCCTGCCATTTTTTAAATGGATAACGATATCTGATCAGGTAATTATTTTTCAATTGATTGATAACAAATTTGATAGTTGTAATTGAATAATATTCCGGATTGAAAAATTCTTCATAAGTACCTGTCGTGTGAAAACGGGTATAAAGCTTTTCAAAACGAAAGGCCCATTTTCCCTGATTTCGGGGCCGGATAAGATCAACATGCAGGCCAGTGAAAAAATCGACACAGACTGGAAATTCGGTTTGGCCCAAATCAGGGTGGATGGAACTCTTAATCGTGAGTGAACTGCATAGAACACCGGCCAGGACTCCGGCTTCCACTTTGATGGTTTCGCGTTTAAACTGATACGCCGGAGTGATTGATCTGCATTTATAATACTGCCGGAAGGCAGATCCGACACTATGATGATTATAATCCAGCCCTTTTAATTTTTCTGCCAAACTGGAACAACTATCCAGGTAAAGGGTCAATTGTCCGATATACCTTTTGTTTTCGGTTACATCCATATTATCATTTTGAACATGGATATATTTCTTGTATTGGAGAAGTGCCAGACTATCCGACTGCCTGATATAAAAGTTTTCCCGGCCATTTTGATTAATCAGCATATAAAGGCTTTTTTCTCCTTCATATAGAGCCCTGAGGAACACAGTATCTGTATTAAGGTTCAGGTCCGGAAAACCTTGCAGGTTATTCAATTGTGTGGGACTGGTTTCGGATTGTACTATGGCGCTGACATATTTTTCTTTCTGTACAACAAATCCGAGAATATCCATCGGGCTTATCTCAACTACTTCCTTGGTTGAGGAAGGTCTGAAACTGACCCGGTGGGGATTCCGCTCCCAATTCCGGTAGTCGATCCAGCCGGTGATTGTGTCGCCTTTCAAACCATACAACGATGCGGGTCGAAAATCTTTTTGTGACCAGGCGTTCTGAGAAGTAAAAATGTTCAGGATTAGTAGAATGAAGGCAAATTGAGGATTGATAAATTTCATGGAAGTATATTTATTGTATCGTTTCAGAGAAATGACGAAGCATCGGATAAGGAAACAGAAAAGGCAATGGATAATTGAAATTTAAACTGAAAGAAAAATGAATTTGTAAAAATACGAAGTTGGATAAAAATACCAAATGATAATAGTGTTAACGTTGCACGGCAACGTGTTGCACTATTACATCGCGACAGCCATTTCAGGCTCTCGGGATTGTGGGGTATGTTCCCCGCCGCTGGCGGTGAATTTGCATTGTACTTTGGTCAATAGATAACCCGACCGCTCGCGGCGGGTTGGTTCATTTATCGGGACGGGGAAATATTTAAAGAGCATAAATAGAGTATGCCTCAAAGCCTGGTCTGTCTCGAAGTTATCAGCAGGGACGATTGCAGTAGTAATTGGAAGAGGCCCCGTCAATCTGGGAAATCCTTGTCCGGATAAAGAAAAAAGCCAGGAACCGCAATGGTTCCATGGCTTCTACTGCAGTCTGATCGAGTAAAATCTAGTCCACCAAAAACTCAATCAGCAAATTCCTTAAGACTGTCCATCAGTTTCCGCCTTGTGAAGAAGATGCGGCTTTTAACAGTTCCGATAGAAATATTGAGGCTGTCGGCGATTTCTTTGTATTTGTAACCATCGGTATGCATTTCGAAAGGCAACCGCTGGTCAGAACTCAGGCGGGAAATGCTCTTGCGGATCTCTTTTTCGGAGTAATGGGAGTCGGGTGCTTCAAAGTCGGATTTCCTGGGAATATTCAGGTAAAAGAGATCTTCGGTATTGTCGATGATGGTGTTGGCTTTCTGGTTCCGGCGATAGTTGTTGATGAAGGTGTTCTTCATGATGGTGTACGCCCAGGCTTTGAGATTCGTGTCATCAGCAAATTTGTCGCGGTTAGCCAGCGCTTTGAGATAGGTATCCTGCACCAGGTCTTTGGCTTCTTCCCGGTTAGAGGTCAGCATATTTGCATAGTACTGCAGATTTTCATGCAGACTAAGGAGTTTATGGGAAAATTCTATCTGTGTCATGTTTAATCAGTTTGGAAAAAGTGTGAACAAAGTTAAACAAATTAATTTAGATAGATTCTAAATAAAGTTAAAAAATTGTTAAATCACGCCAAAACCAGAGCAACACAGACCATAAACGCATTTTTGCTTTATTTAGAATTAATAAAAAACGTTTACGAAAATACGCCCTAAAATTAAACAAAGCAAATATTTAACAAAATAAATATGTTAAAAATTGCATAATTGATTTTATTATTCAGGTAATCAAATACTTAAAAATGGATAAAAATCATCATTCGCCGCGAAAACTGAAGTTTTACCAGAAGAAAGATAAAAGATAAAAGATGGGAATGTGAGAATTTGGGAATTTAAAAATTTAAGAATGAGAGAATTAGTCAATTCGGCGATTAGCTGATTAGCTGATTAGCTGATTGGCCAATAAACGCTGATGAGCCATG
>CAZJCG010000045.1:0-8033 GCA_964544545.1 uncultured Lentimicrobiaceae bacterium
ATCAAGCATTTAGATGATCTCAAAAATTATTTTCTAACTTTACCGGACAACAATGCATGAAAATGAAGGAAAAAGATATTTTTACCTACTTTACTCTCTCGGGCTAATAAAATATCAAGAACAATCTTTTGATGAATAAATTATTGACTTTATACTATCACTTATCGGGTTTATAAAATATACTGGTTAAGAGCAACGCACCACCGACTACCAAGGTGCCTACTATCAATGGTCGAAGCCCAACTTTTATGGTTTTCCCTTGAATATTAAGCTTATTAGTACTACCTGTACTATATTTCGTCAGCCCCTTTGGTATATACGCTGGTTGTGATATGTGGCTGACTGGTTGTATTTCATCACTTACATTTGAAAGACATTGAAGCTCCCTTTTTTCCCGTTCTTCTGCATTGATCCTGAGCCCGGTGATGATATTAGATATCGAGTCATTCTTTTCTAACCGGCTTAATCTCTTCTTTTCTAACACAGCTTCCTTCCGGGCCTTTCTTTCCTGGCGTTTTTTCAATTTCTCATCTTCCAGCAGCTGCCACTTACGCTGATGTTCTTCTTTGGCTAATCTCCTTTCTTTGTTCTCTCTGCATGCCAGAGTTTTGCAACTATCACTGCAATATAAGGCAGAGGCCCGTTTTGCTTCAAACGTTTTTCGACAATGTTTACAGTATGCTTCCATGGTAATTAGGTGTTTACGTTAAATACAACTGATATATGTTACTACCTGGGGATTTTTAAGTGAAATGTGAAACGAACTCTGAAGATTACAACCTGCATTCCTGAGTAAGGATGAACGAATGATCATCATCCTCTGACTCTTATTACCTGCTCCTTCAGCGCTTTTTCCACCTCTTCCGGTTTGTATAGAATCCTTCGACCAATCTTATATGATTTTAACTTCCCCATCTTGGTCCACTCATATAATGTTGGGAGGGTAATGGATAGTCTGGCGGCAGTTTCGCTCCTGGTCCAAAACTTCCTGTCCGGCGAAGATGAAGGTTGCAAAAAGTCAGGATACTTTTTGAAGTGTTCCTTAATAACTTCAGAAATAAGCTCTTTGATTTCTCCGCGGTTCAGATCGATGATAGGAATATCATCTTTACCATCCTGATTAACATACTTGTTCATCTTGACCATGTTTTATGGCCACAAATATAGCTTCATCCTAATATAAAAACCTAACTTAACTACTGTATATCAGCAATTTAACTATTGCAACAGTAATGAGATAGTTATCCCGGAAACCTCTTTTTCACATTTAACCAGCTCTTTCCACCATCGGTGGATGAGTTATCCCTGACTTCCCGATAAAAGTTTTCGAAGGATGTCTCACCTTCATTTACCAGGTCCGGAATTATAAAGCTGGAATAAATGATTCGTGCGATCGATCTTAGGGACAATTCCTCTTTCCTATGTCCTTTACCTGCAGCTATATAATCGCCATCAATCAGCGCCTTTATCAGATGGCCCATTTGAGATGGTTTCCCAAGCCATTTAATCCGTTTACCTTTACCAGCAATCAAGCCCATATCTTCCTCTTCTACTAATAGTTTAATACTCTCTTCTAAATAATCTATCTTCTTTAAAATAAGATATTGATCAATCAATGTACTACAATAAGTTTCATAGCAATCCTGGTTTACCCGCCCTCCTTCAAGGAATATATCATTAGATCTGAACAAGATTTCCGTCATTTTAGCTTTAATCTCTTTGGAATTACGAACATCCAGATCTAGATTATAATGGGCCTTCACATCACCAAGTAAATCTATTGAGTATTTCAGTTTGGATTTTGACGTAAAATCCAGTTCAAGTTTGAATCTCTTCTTGAATTCTTTAAATCGCTCTGATGCCATCCGTTTAGCTTCCTGAATCATTCTACCTGCTAATTCGGTATGATCGGGATTGATAGGTTGCTCACCTGCTGCCATAGTCTTTAGAATTAAGTTAATACTTACCTTGTCAATTGATACTTATTTTTCAGCTTTAAAGAAGGGGTTATCCATTAGTTTGATCGCATTATCCTCTTCAGTCATCTGGATATAACGCATAAACGCTTTCTCTGTCCGATGGCCGGTGATCTTCATAATGGATATAGCGGGAATCCCGGAAAGGTACATATTTGTTGCACCACTCCTACGGGCTGTATGCGTACTTATCAACTCATACTTGGGACTTGTCCGGGTTACTCTCACTCCTCCTTCCACTTTCGAGATACTGATCGGGTCGTTTATTCCAGCCCTTTGTCCGATAATTTTCAGGTAATCATTCATCTTCTGATTGGAAATGCTTTGGGGAAGTTCAAATTTATACTTATTAAGGATTTCCATCACCCTATAATGGATAGGAATTACAACCACTTTGCCGGTTTTCAAGGTGTTGATACGGAGAAAAGTCCCTTTGTCGTTATTGTAGAGGCAGTCGGGCTGAATATTGCTGAAGTCCGAGAACCGCAAACAGGTATAACAACCGATCAGGAAGGTATCACGCACCCTGTCGAGGTACGGGGACGCTGAAAGGTCCAGGGCATATATGGCATCGAGTTCCTTAGAGGTAAGATAGATTTTGTCGACATCTTCGCTTATGGAAGCGAATTTTTTGCTCTGAAACTTGGTGTTTGTATTGATTCCGGCCTCAGTTGCGGCGGCTAAAACAGTTTTCAGGGTACTGATGTGTTTCCCGACAGTATTATCAGCCATGCGAAGAGTCTGGACAGGTTCAGGATTGTTTTTTGTCGGTTTTTCCTTAACCCGTGTGCGCAGATAGTCAACAAAATCCTGGTAAAACTCAATATCTATATCCTCAAAGCTTACCGGTTTCTTTTTTGTGGCAGAAAAATTTTTAAGATGCCTCAGCGTTGTGGCATACCGTTGCTTAGTCCGGTTGGTAACAGGGTAAGGCTGACCCTTCTTATATATGTATTTCAGATTTGCCAGATAGTCTTCAAAGTAACTTACTACAGACTTTGAGGACTTTGCAATTGCAGAAGCTTTGACAGTCTTTCGTTTTAGATCAGGGAAAACATCCGTCCTTTTGTCCAGCTCACTGCGAATAATTTCGGCTGTCACCTCATTGCCATCATTAATGAGTTTTCTATAAATATCAGCGACAACTACTTCCATATTTTTAAGACGAAGATTCAGTTCGCCCGGGTCCGGAAATCCCTTCTTATCGATTCCACAGTTCTTTATTTTATCCCAATGGCTGGGATTCCATCTTAACCCGGTAGAGAATTTGAAACGTTGGTATGATTTCTTACCAGATGAATCAATCTTGTATGAATTGTACCGGAAAATAAGGTAAATCAGTGATGGGTCACTGCTTTTAGGGTTTTTCAGTACGAAGGTGATTGAAGATGACATAGTACAAATATTGATATAGTAAAGATACTAAATAGAACTTGGGGGACGAATAGGGGGACGAATTTTCTTTATTTTACCCCATATTCTCTTTATCTCATTTAATCTTGAAAAACAAAAAAGCCCTGAAAATCAGGGCTTTTAGGTACTTTTCAAGTTATGTGAAATTTCAATTTAGTAGCGGGGGCAGGATTCGAACCTACGGCCTTTGGGTTATGAGCCCAACGAGCTACCTCTGCTCCACCCCGCAATGTATTTTATGTTGTAAGAACGTTTCTGATTGGGAGTGCAAAAGTAGTTTCAATTGTTGGGCTTTCCAAATATTACTTAAAGTATTTTTAAAGTGTAACAAAATGCATCGTTTTCGGAAGAGGGTCGTTCAATCCCTGAGGACGGTTCATGAAAGATTGCTACCTTTGCCGGCTGTAAACGCTGCTTTTGCAACGGATTAGCATTCATTAAATCGTATTATCATGGGGAATATCCTGGCCATCGTCGGACGGCCGAATGTGGGAAAGAGTACATTGTTCAACCGCCTCACCGGTACCAGGGCTGCTATCGTGGACCCAACCAGCGGCGTTACGCGCGACAGGCATTACGGGCATAGCGACTGGAACGGGATCGAGTTTTCGGTGATCGACACCGGAGGGGTTATGGTTGGCAGCGAAGATGTGTTTGAACAGGCCATCCACCGCCAGGTTGAACTCGCCATCGAAGAAGCCGACACCCTCCTCTTCCTGGTTGATGGCCGCGAAGGACTCACCCCGCTCGATGAAGACGTGGCAGAGATGATCCGGCGTTCGGGAAAACGCGCCTTCCTCGCGGTTAACAAGGTCGACACTCCCAATATGGAACCGGTAATGGCTGAGTTCTACAGTCTGGGATTCGAGAACACCTTCCCCCTCTCTGCATCCAACGGCGGAGGTACCGGCGATTTGCTGGATGCTATCGTAAAGGATTTCAACAATAGTCCGATCGAAATTCCTGATGAACTGCCGCGTTTCACAGTAGTGGGGCGTCCCAACGTAGGCAAATCATCTTTCATCAATGCCCTGCTTGGGAATGAACGTAACATCGTGACTCCCGTTGCCGGCACCACCCGCGATTCTATTTTTACCCGCTACAACTCCTTCGGATTTGATTTCCTGCTGGTCGACACGGCAGGTTTACGCCGCAAGACCCGGGTTTCGGAGAATCTGGAATTCTACTCGGTAATGCGTTCGATCAGGGCCATTGAGAACAGCGATGTGTGTTTTCTGATCATTGATGCCACAATGGGGTTTGAAGGTCAGGACCAGAACATCTTCAACCTGATCCAAAAGAACCACAAAGGAATTGTCATCCTGGTTAACAAATGGGACCTTGTTGAACGGGAGACCAACACTGCCCGCGATTATGAGGCACTGATCCGTAGAAATATTGCCCCTTTTACAGATGTGCCGATCATTTTCACTTCCGTGATCAACAAGCAACGCATTCACAAAGCCCTGGAGGTTGCCACGCAGGTGTATGAGAACCGTAGCCGGCATATCCCTACCCGAAAACTGAATGATACACTCCTGCCCATCTTTGCTGCCACTCCCCCGCCCCTTTATAAAGGCAAGGAGGTGAAGGTGAAGTATGTCACGCAGCTCAAGATGCCTTATCCTTCTTTTGTAGTTTTCTGCAACCTGCCCCAATACATCAAGGAACCCTATATGAGGTTTGCAGAAAACCGCATCAGGGAGCTCTATGATTTCTCGGGTGCGCCCATGGAGGTCTATTTCCGGAAAAAATGAAAAACCATTTGCAGGTTATACCGGAGAGAAGGAACACAGATAATAACTTCAGGATCGGCGAACCTTTATATGATCAACTATGACCCAACAGGAATCGTACAGGGTTGATAAATGGCTTTGGGAGGTCCGCCTGTTCAAAACCCGCAGCCTTGCCACGGACGCCTGCAAAGCGGGTAAGATCAAAATGGATGGTATCAACATTAAGCCGGCCAAGGAACTTAAGGCAGGCGATGTGATCTCAGTCAGTCTGAATCCTTTGTTCAAGACCGTGAAGGTGCTGCAGTTCCCAAAAAGCAGGCTGGGAGCCAAACTGGTGCCGGAGTATATGGAAGATCTGACTCCTCAGGAGGAGTATAACCGGGTGAAACTGATAGAGGCTGCAAATTCGGAATATCGTCAACGCGGCGTCGGACGGCCTACCAAGAAGAGCCGACGAATGATCGACAGGCTGAAACAGGACAAGGAGGAATGGTAGAACCCGAAGCTGAGGGATTGACGTTGCTGGAGTGAACTTTCTGCAGCAAGAAAACGAATTCCCCGCTGATCCCTCTGAAACAAACGCAGAATTTCGCAGACGTATGAGGCTGACCAACGTTGATCTGCAACAATAACCCAAATAGTCATCCTGCAACTCTAACAGGCATGCCGCCCTGCCTGCTCATGCGGCTTGAATTGTCTTAGCCTGTTCTGCCAGGCGCAGTACACTGACCGGGAATTTTATCTTCAGCCATTTTCCTCATCATAACATAAAACGACTGCCGGGCAGTGCCCGGCAGTCTGCGTTAATCCCAGTAATACCAGATATCAGTTTGCGATCACGAGTTTCCGGGTAAGCATCAGGCCGTTGGAGCCTATGATCCTGAGTGTATATATTCCGGGAGAAACGCCAGCGAGTTGGATCGTGAAGGAATTATCTCCGGAATGTAATGATTCAGTCGAACAATAGATCTGTCGGCCTTCCATGGTACCAAGACTGATCTTCACGCTTCCTTCAGCATTTGAAGAGATCGTCAGCCTTGTGTAATCGCCGGCAGGATTCGGTGAAAGCGTAGCAGAACTCATCGACAGGGCATTATCATCGGAACCAAGAACTCTGTTACCACTCAGGACAAGGTTCACTTCAGCGTTTGGATTTGCTTCATCCAAAACCACTTTGATCGTTTGACTCTGACACCCGGCCATTTCGGCATAGAGGTAATAGGTGCCATAAGCCAGTTGCGGGAATTCAAATGCCCCTGCGTCATCAACCCTGTCGAAAAGGATCTCATTGCCTTGGTCGTCTTTCAGGAGCATGGTCACCTTATCGATGAGCGAGGTGTTGATATCTCCCTGTTGCAAGGATCCATAGATCGAGCCCGAACCGGAACCGGAGGGATCACCCTGAATCAAATGAATGATGTATGGATTATTCGGAGCGCCGGCGACCACAATGGTTGCCTGCTGCCAGTAGAGCACATCGCCGTAATACGTCGGCAGGTAACCATACTCGAACGGGATGGCGTAGATCACGAAGTTGCCTTCCGGTACCATCGGGAAGTAAAATATCCCGGATGAATCCACTTCGGCAACATCAACAAAAGGAACATAAGTGCCGAGCGTATCGACCGAGAGGAGCATCACCAGTCCCTGGCCGAGCGGGAAAGTCCCTGCGAATACCTGTCCGTAAACCTGATTCCAGCTGGTGGAGTCACCAACCGAAACCATCTGCACGGATGAAGCAGTGCACATTGCTCCCTGGTAGCTGGCGGTGGTAGTAAGAGTCACATAATAGATACCTGGAGCATTGTAGGTATGAATGATATTCTGCCCCGCACCGGTCTGGCTGTCACCGAAGTCCCAAAAATAGTCTGCATTGGCAACAGAATCAACAAGGTGGCCTTCAAAATTAACCGTCAATCCGATGTTTGAATAGGTATAATAGTTCATGCACATGTTGCCAGGGCCTGTTTGTACTTCTGCACACCAGACACTCTGGCACGACGGCCCGTGAATCGTAAGGCAGACATCATAGGTTCCGGTTTCCGGGAACTGATGAACCGGATTTTGCAGGTTGGATGTGGTGCCGTCGCCAAAATCCCAGTGCCATTGATTTGGATTGCCATTAGACAGGTCCATGAAATGGATGGTATTATAAGTCGTATTGCTCGAGTCGGGATACCAGGCAAACTGCGCCTGGCAGTTCCATGTGGTATCGCCGGCTGATACCAGGTGGCAGAAGGTGGAGCGGCAGCTGTCATCGCCCTCAATGAACAGACAGGCAGTGTAATATCCCGGCATGAGATAGGTGTGTTCCACATTGGGGTTTGCAGGAGTGGTGATCGTCTGGACCGATCCGTCGCCAAAGTCCCAGGTCCACGTTTGGATATTCCCTGTAGACTGATCCTGGAAATAAAATGAATTTACGGAGCCGGGAGCGGGAATGACCATGAACTGTGCATTGCACGGGGTTATCCCGGGAAGTACTATTTCCTTGCAGAAGGTGTCGTAACAGTAGTTATTATTCCCGGTTACCGTGAGACAAACATGGTAGATGTTTACCGGTACATTCGGCAGGAACTGATGTGTCGGATTCTGTTCACTGGAATAGGTTCCATCCCCGAAATCCCAGTACCAATGCGTTGGATTTCCCTGCGACAGATCCTGGAAATGCACAAGGTTCGATCCGCCAAGCGAGTCAATGGAATAAGCAAAATAGGCCTGGCAACCGGAAAGAGTATCACCAATACTGACGGTTTCACATTTTAAGGATGTGCAACTGTCGGCACCCTGAATATACAGGCAAGCGGAATAGGTACCTGGCATCTGATAAGTATGTTCAACATCCGGATTGTTCGGGAAGTTGATGATCTGGGTAGCTCCATCCCCAAAATTCCACGTCCACGTTTGA
>CAZJCG010000045.1:8133-9245 GCA_964544545.1 uncultured Lentimicrobiaceae bacterium
GGCAGGCGTTATAAATACCCGGCATCTGATAGGCATGCATTACATTCGGATTCTGCGGGAAGTTGATGATCTGGGTAGCTCCATCCCCAAAATTCCACGTCCACGTTTGAATGTTCCCAACAGACTGGTCAATAAAATAAACCCCAGAGGCAATGGACGGGTTCGGTTCTGTATAGAAATCTGCCTGGCAACCCGGAATTGAATCACTGATGATGATCGTTTCGCATTTTGTTGAAAAGCAACTGTCGGCTCCCAGTACCTGCAGGCAGGCGTTATAAATACCCGGCATCTGATAGGCATGCATTACATTCGGATTCTGAGGAAAGGTTACGACCTGGGAATATCCATCTCCGAAATTCCATGTCCACGTTTGAATGGTTCCTACTGACTGGTCTATAAAATGGACCACAGAGGCATAAGCCGGGTTTTGTTCTGTATAGAAATCCGCCTGGCAGCCAACCGATGTGGAATCACCAACCCAGATAACTTTAACTTCTTCGTCCCAACAATTCGTCCCCGGCGTTCCGACCGTAAGGCTCACGTTATAAAAACCCAGGGCAGGAAATGTATGTAGCGGATTCATCTGACTGGAAGTAGTCCCGTCGCCGAAGTTCCAAAGGTGTGGCGTTGTCGGACTGGTCGACTGGTCAATAAACTGCATCGCAAGTAACCCCTCGTGCACATAGGTATAATCAGCCTGGCAATTGATATTGCTTACGCAAATCACAAAATGCCGGGTGAAGGAAGTGCTGCCACCAGCGGTGTATGTCCACATTTGGTAATGAGGATTCTGCATACAGTCGTATGTGGTTACCGTAAACATGCAGTATGGCATGGCCGGAGCTATCGGGACAATGGCCGAATAAAATCCATTGGGATTTGTATATACCACATTATAGTAATAGAATCCGAAGGAAGAGTCCGACTGGATTATCACCGCATGGTTTACGACCGGCATTCCGGTGAGGGTATCGGTAACCGTACCTGAAAAGGTTAACGAATCTTGTGCCGACAGCATGAAAGAAGTGATGCACAGGATGAGGATCAGGGTGAATTTTTTCATTTCCTTGAATTGTTTGGTTAGATCCGGAAGAATGAAGTCAGAGTATTTA
>CAZJCG010000045.1:9345-24533 GCA_964544545.1 uncultured Lentimicrobiaceae bacterium
ATTCCGGGGACGAATTTATCCATGGATGCATCATCCGGTTTCAGGAGATATCGGCATTGAGGCTCCAGTTCCAGAAGGATTTTGGGTGTAAGCATCCATCCGGCGGAGAGCCTGAACAGGCAATAGAATTGGGTGTCCACGAAATCCTCCGAAACCGGATTGATTGCCAGAACCTTTTTAGATCCGGCAAGGTATGCGCCAGCGATTTCACGGGAGTTCAGGTAAAAATCCATTTCAATACCCGACTGGATGTCGAAGGTAAGCTTTCCGGACCTTAGGAAGTTATATCCCGCCATAACCGGAACGCGGATCTGACGATATCGCTTTGAAATGCTGAAGGAATCATAGTTTACACCCGAATCCCAGACCTGAACCTGGGTTGTGTAGATAGCAGATGGAACAAGGCGGTAATGATATTCATCCCAG
This sequence comes from uncultured Lentimicrobiaceae bacterium, assembly GCA_964544545.1. Lineage (GTDB taxonomy): Bacteria > Bacteroidota > Bacteroidia > Bacteroidales > UBA4417 > UBA4417. Next base: position 9,772 of record CAZJCG010000045.1, read on the forward strand.
ATGAAGCTGATAGAGTCCAACCGGTCATATTGCCCCAGGTAATCATTGTATTGCACCTGGAAATGTTGATATCCCTGCGATATTGAAATTCCGGCGCCCGACAGCAGAAAGAACCGTCCGCGACTCAGCCTGCCTTCCAGATTGAAAGAGTGCGAAAATCTGTTATCCGTCCCGTAACGGTTCAGTTCGATCCGGTAACCCAGAGATGGTGTGAGTTCCCACTTTGCAGGAGGAAACACAGGCTGGTCAGCAAGAGCTGTTGAATCATTTTTTACCGGGAGAGGTTTTACACCGCCTGGTATGTCCTGCCCAGGCGGAGCATTACCGGATTCAACCCTGCTTCCCGGTATCGTTTCAGGATGCACATCCGACAGGTTTTGTACTTCAGTCTGTTGGATTGTAGCGGGCAAGTCACCGGCAGGGAGAGCATTTACGCCAGTAATACTTCCCATCGGAGCTGTTGCCATTTCATTCTGTTCAATTGCACTCTGCTGATCTTTAATTACCAGCGTCTTTCCTGAAACAACCTTTGAAGAAACGGGATTTGACCGGATCATTGCTTTATTCAGTGAAACGGGATTTGCTCTGATTGTTTCCAATTTTCCTATGGCTTTTGCAGGATCAGCGGCATGGTTCCGATTCTGTACTGCCGGCGACACCGGTTGCCGGTTCGTATATGCCGGAGCTGGCGGCTTTGCATTATCGGGAGTGTTCCGGTAGAGCAGTAGTGCTACGATTGTGACAACAATGGCCAGCGAAAGTATGTTGTACCATCGGAAAAGATTTGACCAGCCCTTCCCCCCGTAGCGCAAAGCTTCTTCCACAAACCGGCTCCGGGCGGTTTGTGAAGGCTTTACTTTAAGGTCCTTCAGCGATTCCCTGAAGAGGTCATCGAGAGGGTTGTTTTCCGTTTTCATTTGTAACAGTGGTTTTGCTGGTTTAAGACTTCTGCTATTTTTTTACGGAGGAGGGATCTTGCTTTCGATAGTTGTGATTTGGAAGTGTTTTCGGTGCAACTGAGAGTTTCTGCTATTTCCCTGTGGGAGTATTGTTCAAACACGTACAGGTTAAACACGGAGCGGTAACCGGGCGGAAGATCGAGGATCATGGATAGTATCTCCTCTTTATTGAGATGCCCTGCCAGACCGGCGAGGGTGAGTTCTTCATCGTCGTCTTCATCAGGAATCTCGGGAACCGGGTCCGGGTCGATCCATCGGAATTTGCGGTTCTTATCGCGAAGAAAATTCAAGGCCGTATGTACCGTAATCCTTTTCATCCACCCTTCGAAGGAACAATCAGGTCGTTCCTCGAAGCTGTCGAGATGTGTTATGATCCTGATAAAGGAATCGTGCAGGACATCCTCGGCATCAGGACGGTTGCCGCAGTACCTGAGGCAAATGCCGAGCAAAGAGGGAGCAAACCGGTCGTGGAGCTCTTCCAGCGCTTTCCGGTCCTTCCTCCTGACCTCTTTGATCAAAGCCGATTCCAGGTACATGTTTAAACGGTGCTATTTCAAAACACCGGATCCGGCAAAGGTTGCCTGCCTGCAGATAAAAATAGACAATAATTCTCAGGAAACAGCTTCCCTCCCGGGAGTGATCCATTTTCATAATATCATTCCGAATTATTCCACCCTCAGTACCAGTCCTTTCAGGTATTCACCTTCCTGGTGGAATATATTGATGGGATGGTCGGCCGGTTGTGAAAGCTGATGCAGTATCTGAATGCGCCTGCCGGCGTCGATGGCAGCGGCAGTAACAGCGGATATAAACATCTGACGGTCCACAACCTGAGAACATGAAAAGGTAAACACAAGTCCGCCGGGGTTGATCTTCCGGAATGCAACCGCATTGAGTGAACGATAACCCTGAAGGGCTTTTTTCCGGGTATCGATGCTTTTAGCATATGCAGGAGGATCCAGGATGATCAGGTCGCTGTTGCCTGGTTCCATCTCTTCCAGGAAACTTTTCGCATCAGCCACAATGCCTTTATGGACGGCGGTTCCCGGGAAGTTGAGTTCCATATTTTTACCGGCCATGGCAATAGCCGGAACTGAACTGTCGATGGTGATGACTTCTTTAGCCCCGGCGCTTGCAGCATATGCTGAGAATCCTCCCGTATAGCCGAACATATTGAGCACTTTTTTCCCTGATGCATAACGACTCAGCAACAAGCGATTTTCGCGCTGGTCGAGGAAAAAGCCGGTCTTTTGTCCGGAAGCAGGGTTCACCAGGAATTGCAGCCCATTTTCAGTAATCCTGAATTCTTCACCGTTTCCTAAAAGGAATCCATCCTCCACCCGGAAGCCGGTCATCTTTCGCATCGAATCGGAACTCTTATCATAAATGGCGGAGATCCGGTCACCATAGATCTCACGAACAACTTCCGCAAGTATTTCCCGAACCTGATACATTCCCACCGAATGAAACTGGAAAACAGCAGTAGAGCCATAAATGTCAATGATCAGCCCAGGCAGGGAATCTCCTTCGTTATGTACCAGCCGGTAAGCAGTGGTTGAAGGCGAATCCGCCAGTCCGAGGCTGGCACGGAGCTGATAAGCCTGTTGTATCTTCTCCCGCCAAAACTCCTTGTCGACCTGCCGGCGTTGAAACGCAAAGAGTTTCACTGCTATTGAACCCGAGAGCAGGTAGCCGGTTGCGAGGTACTCGCCGGTGGATGAGAATACCTCCACCAGATCTCCCTCCTGATATTTACCTGTGATTTCCCGGATTGCGCCGGAAAAGATCCAGGGATGAAATCGCCGGACAGGCTCCTCTTTCCCATTTTTCAGGATAACCCTGGAATATGCTGCCATGATCATTGATTAAGAATTGCAAAGGTAAGGAAGGAGGTGAAGAATCACACAAAGTGTCTGGAGCGGAGGGTGAAGAGAAATCAGCATTGGGCGTGGAGCAGGCGTAATAGTCATACAACGTTACTTCCGCCGGGATTTCATATGCAAATCATAGAAGGTCACAATTAATCCATACCTTTGTACGTTAACAAGCAAACAAAACCAAGTATATGAAAAAAATCCTATTCCTGCTTCTTGTTCCCGCCATGATTCTCACCATGAGCTGCAACAAGCAAAAAGCCGAGATCGAACGCCTGAAAGCCAAGAACGACAGCCTGATGGCTATCGGGTATGCCAAGGACACTACAGTGATGTCGTATGTTCGTGCATTCAATGAGATTCAAAGCAATCTCGATTCTATTAAGCAGAAGGAGAATATTATCAGTCAGAATACAGACGGCGGCACTGAACTGCAAGCCAATGCAAAGGATCAGGTGACCAGTGACATCAATGCCATTTACCTGCTCCTGCAGAAGAACAGGGAAATTGTTGCCCAGCTCCGCAACAAGCTTAAAAAGTCAGATGTCAGGATCGTTGAACTGGAGAAGATGATTGAAACGCTCAACAAGCAGATCGAAGCAAAGGATGTGGAAATCGCAGCGCTGAAAGATCAGCTTGCCAACCTGAACATCAAGGTTGAGGGGCTTACCAGCCAGGTTTCAAACCTGAACCAGACAGTTGACAACCTGAACACTGAGAATAAGTCGAAACAGCAGACCATCAATGAAAAGACCACTGAGCTGAATACTGCCTACTATGTGATCGGAACCACCAAGGAACTGAAATCGAAAAATATTATTTCCAAGGAAGGCGGTTTCATAGGTCTGGGCAAGAGCAAAACTGTTAAATCGGATTTTGACAAGACTTATTTCACGAAGGTTGACATTACCAAACTCAAGGGGTTGCCTGTTTTCAAGAAGAAAGCCACCCTGCTCACCACCCATCCTGCCGGTTCTTACAAACTTGTTGGAAACAAAGCTGTTGACAGTCTCGTGATCAAGAACTACGCAGAGTTCTGGAGTGCCTCCAAGTACCTTGTGATCATAGCAGAATAATCCATTTCCCGGCTGATGCCGGCTCAAATTCAATTACCGCAAAGCCAATCCAACGTGGTTACTTTGCGGTAATTTTTTAGGATTTCATCTGAATACGAATTCCATGAAAATCTCTTTCAAACCCTTACTCCTAGCATGCCTGCTTATATCTGTCATCCCGGTGAGTTGCCAGAAAACCCCGGGCAATAAGCAGCAGAAGTCCCGGGAATTCACCACCCTGTTTTACAACGTGGAAAACCTGTACGACATTGTGAACGATCCGGTTACGAATGATGACGATTTTACGCCACAGGGCAAGATACCCTGGACACAGGATCGGTATGAGAAAAAACTCGAAAACCTGTCCAAAGTCATTTCATCTGCACTTTCGCCGGGAATGCCTGATCTTATTGGTCTTGCAGAGATCGAAAACAAAAAGGTACTGGAAGATCTCATATCCCAACCGTCTCTTTCCAAAACTCCTTATGGAATTGTGCATTTTGACAGTCCCGATGAGCGGGGGATCGATGTTGCCCTGCTCTATAACAAGAAAACCTTCACGGTGACTCATTCCGAACCTTTGCCTGTTACGCTCAGGGACGACAAAACAAGGGATATCCTGTATGTTTCCGGGAAGTTGAATAACGGCAGCGTGCTGCACATATTTGTTAATCACTGGCCATCGCGTCGCGAAGGGGCCGAGGTATCGGAACCTAAGCGGATGGAAGCTGCCCGGGTTTTGAAGGAACACGTCGACAAGCTGTTTTCAGGTAACAGCAAGGCGAATATTCTGATCCTCGGCGATTTCAACGACAATCCCGATGACCGGAGCATCATGGCAGGCCTAGGTGCCCGAAAACCGGACGGTCCAGCGAAACCAGGCAGTTTATATGATCTGATGATCCCGATATTCAATACCGGTGAGGGCAGCCTCTATTCCAGAGGATGGGATCTATTTGATCAGATCATTGTCTCAGGAAACCTGCTTGTTTCTCAGCCCGGAGCGGACTGCAGTCCGGAGGATGCCGGCATTTTCAGGGCAGAATGGATGCTGTTCACTGATAATAACGGGCAAAAACGGCCTAACCGGACGATCGGCAACAGGTACTTCGGAGGATACAGCGATCATCTGCCGGTATATGTGAAAATGAAGTAGGGCTCGATGCTGAACTATCAGGTGTCGGGAACTTCCCGCGCATGAAAATGATTCAAACGATGATGCTCTGGCAAGGGTCAGATGACCAGAGGCGGACAGGGCAAGTGCCCGGACAGGCGGGACATTCCCCGGAGATCAGTCTCCGCCCCGGTTACTTTTTCGGCGTATTAGCCTGATGCTGCCTTACCGATTTTAGAAGATCATAATCCACTTCCTGGATCAGCTTTCCGGTGGAGTCGAAGAACCTCCATTTGCCGGTCTTTTCGTCGTTGGAATAGTTGCTCTCGATGTACTTATTCCCGTTTTCGTGGTAGACAATCCCGGGACCGTTGCGTTTGCCATCTTTATACTCGCCTTCGCTCCACAGCTTTCCGTCTTCGTACCAGGCTTTCCAGTGACCTGAGCGTTTATTATTTGCATAATCACCTTCCAGTTTCTTGTTCTCATTTTCATAATAAACAACTTCCTTCACAAGTTGCCGTTCACCGTTCACCTTGTCGTAGTACCTCACAACATTGGGATTCCCGTTTTTATAGGTTGATTCCACAACTTTTTTCGGGCCGCAGGCCACCAGAAAGACAGACATTAACAATAATACGCTGAAATATTTCATGGATTGACATTTTACCGGTTGAATGAAAGTCGCTGACCTTTTACAGTATCGCAGAACACTCCGTTATCGAATACCAGATTTCCGTTTACAAAGGTATGGGTTACCTGCGAATGAAAGGTAACACCTTCAAAAGTCGACCAGCCGCATTTGTACAGGACATTCTTGGCCGAAACCGTCCAGGTCTTTTCCGGATCAACCAGGATGAAGTCGGCAGCATAGCCCGGGCGCAGGAATCCACGACGATCAATGTTATAGCATTCGGCAGGGGCATGGCACATCTTCTCAACGACCTTTTCGATGGTTATTCCTCCTCTGTGCCAGAATTCCAGCATTACCGGCAAAGCATGCTGAACCAGTGGTGTACCCGAAGGTGCTTTAAAATAGGATTGTTCTTTTTCCGCAAGCAGGTGGGGCGCATGGTCGGTCGAAATAATATCGATCCGGTCATTCAGTATCCCGGCAAATAAGGCATCTCTGTCCCTTGCGGTCTTTATGGCAGGGTTCACCTTAATTTTGGTTCCCAGTTGCCTGTAATCATAATCGCAGAACCAGAGATAGTGCACACAGGCTTCGGCGGTGATCCTTTTCCGTGACAGCGGCAGGTTCGACGACAGCAGTTCGAGTTCCTTTGCAGTCGAAAGGTGGGTGAGGTGCAGACGGGTATTATACTTCCTGGCCAGTTGAACGGCCAGTTCTGATGAACGGTAGCAGGCTTCGGCGCTCCGGATGAGCGGATGCATTTCAACAGGCACATTTTCACCGAATTGTTCCTTCATTCTGGCGCTGTTGCTGCGGATCAGGGCTTCATCTTCGCAATGCGCGGCAACGGGCAGCAGGGATCGTTCAAAGATGGATTCTAGCGACTGCAGGTTATCAACAAGCATATTGCCGGTTGAGGCTCCAAAGAAAACCTTCACGCCACACACCCTTCGTGGATCAGCATTTTCAATTTCTGCGATGTTGTCGTTGGTAGCCCCCAGAAAGAAAGAAAAGTTCGCCAGCGATTTCGCCGATGCCAGAGCAAATTTCTCCTCCAGGAGCGACAACGTGGTGGTTTGGGGTACTGTGTTGGGCATTTCCATATAGGAAGTCACTCCTCCGGCAACAGCAGCCCGGCTTTCAGTTTCTATATCGGCTTTATGGGTCACTCCCGGTTCCCGGAAATGAACATGGCAATCGATCACTCCAGGCAACAACAGTTTGCCTCCGGCATCTATAACCTTACATTGAACCGGCCCGGTTTCTCCCTCTCCAAGGTTTTCGATGTATCCATCCCTCACTTCCAGCCAGCCGTGAAAGGTGCGCCTCTCGTTCACGATGATCGCATTCCTGATTATGAACCAGGTATCCAAATTCGCCATACTTTGATTTTATGCAAAGATATTTTAATTGACGGATCGTATATTTGTATAGACCACAAATGAACGATGGACCTTAAAAGGATTTTAACTCTTTTGACAATTCTTTGCCTTTGCTGGCCGATCAAGGCTCAAATCAACGGTCTGTCGGCCTCCAAGCTGAATTCATTCTGCTTCGATCCCGTAAATAAACATGAACTGGAATTTGAACCGGGATTTTCGTACGCCATCAGCAGGAATTACTGGGATAATGAAGGCCGCTCCGTTCAATCCTTTTCAGGAAATGACAGTCTGCTTACCGAATCAGGCCTGCGATACAGGTTCACCTATGGCCTGAGCGACAGAATTGAAATGGGTGTTACCATTACCGGCGATATGGAAATGAGTTACTGGGGGATCAAGTATAAGATTTGGGAGACGGAAAAAACCGGTATTGCTGCTATCGGTGGTTTGAATTATCCTTTCGGTACGGGTGTGAGGGACTCGAAAAGGGATGAAGATGTCCCCCATGCCGGACTTGGTTCGGTGATCACCTGGATGCCTGCAGAAAACTTTTCCGTCGACGCTTTCCTGCAAGGCTCCCTGGGACTTCAGCATCATGAAGGAGCTTTAAAGAACTATTATGCCGCCGGTGCTGATGCCGGATACTATCTCTGTAATGGACGCCTTCAACTGGCTGCCGCACTGGGATTCCAGCATTATGATTTCGGGAGTTACAAGCAATCGTTGCTGACTTTCTACCCCGGAGTCACCATCGAAACCGGAAAAGATTTTATCATCACCCTCATTCATTCTGTCGATCTAGCCGGGAAGAATTGCTATCAGCAGCGTGTTACCGATGTTTCTTTTACTTTCACCCTGCATTGAATCCCTCAGGACGGTTGCTGATTTCTGCCTTACTCCTGACATTTAACCAGCCATATTTTGATTATGAATCCTTTCCTGCTGTTTGCGATCCTGTGTATACCACTTGCCCTGATCTCCTTAAAATCGCTGAAGAATCCGGGCAGTCACGGATTTTACCGTTTTTTCGGCTGGGTGGGCATTGTATGGATCTTTGCGTGGAATGTCCCTTTCTGGTTCACCGATCCGTTTAGTGTCCTGCAATGCATTTCCTGGATATTACTGTTTTCGTCAGTTTACCTGGTGCTTGCCGGAGTGCTGAAACTCCGCAACGCCAGGAAGTCTCCTGCACCTAGGGAAGATCAATCGCTTTATGGATTCGAGCGGACCACCGAGCTGGTTGATACCGGCATCTACCGTTACATCCGGCATCCGTTATACAGTTCCCTGATTTTTCTGACTTGGGGCATATACTTAAAGCAACCCGGATTGATACTTGGCGCCATAGCCCTGGTTACCAGCATTTTCTTTTATCTCACCGCCCGGCGGGACGAAAAGGAGTGCATCGCCTATTTCGGCGAGGCATACGTTGCATACATGAAACGGAGCAGGATGTTTATTCCCTTCCTCTTCTGACCCATTACAGAGGTTGTTCCGCACCGCATTCCGGCCTGATTCTGATGCTTCACAGGTGCGAAAACTGATCATGAAGGTTTATCAGGCCTTTTTGGCGACGATCTTTTTAAAGCGGAGACTGATCACACCGAAAAAGGCTTCCTTGAAAATCCGGGAACTCATCTTGGATGTACCTTCCGTTCGGTCGGTGAAGATGATGGGCACCTCCATGATCCTGAACTTAAGTTTCCAGGCTGTATATTTCATTTCGATCTGGAAGGCATATCCCATAAACCTGACCTTATCGAGGTCGATGGTTTCGAGCACCCGGCGCCGGTAACATTTGAAGCCGGCTGTAGTATCTTTTACGGGCATGCCTGTAACGAAATTCACATACATAGATGCGCCATACGACATCAGAACCCTTCCCAAAGGCCAATTGACCACATTCACCCCTTTGATGTACCGTGAGCCGATAGCCAGATCAGCCCCTTCGTTGGCACAGGCATTATAGAGCCGTACCAGGTCATCCGGATTATGGGAAAAATCACAGTCCATCTCAAAGATGTACTCGTAGGACCGTTCCAGCGCCCAACGGAATCCGGCGATATAAGCCGTTCCCAGTCCCAGTTTCCCTTTGCGTTCAAGGATAAAAAGCCTTCCGGGATATTCAGGTAACAGAGAACGGACAATGTCACCTGTGCCATCCGGGGAATTGTCCTCAACAATCAGCAGGTGGAAATCCCTCGAAAGGGAAAACACCTTCTGGATCATCTTCCGGATGTTTTCCTTTTCGTTGTAAGTTGGAATAATAACAAGACAATCAGACACAGGCGCAGTTTTTAGGTCACGAAATTAGGAATTTTTCCGAAACTGCTGTTGCCTGCCCTGAATCTATTGAATGACCAGTTTCTGAACAAAGGATCCATTTCCGTTAGTGAGCCTGAGCAGATAGATCCCCGGCATCAAACCGTTGACATCCAGATCGGTTCGCGAAATGCCTGTTCCTGCCTGTTGCAATGATTCCCGCACGAGCCTGCCCGAAAGATCGAACAGCATGACTGTATAGTTCACCGGTGACTTCGCCTTCACTTCAATATGAACCACTGATGAAACCGGATTCGGGTATACCCGTATATCCCCTTTGGTAAAACCTTTCGGGTCATCGATACCGTAAAGGATATCTGCATCCTTTATGATCTCATGGAAATTCTGGTAATAGATATTCGCTAATGCTGCGTTGTGGATCACCAGGATATTCTCATCGTTGTAGTTGTTGGCACTTGCGCTCCAGTTGTGTGAGCCTGTCAGCACCATAGGATCGGAGGCCGGATCACTCTGGTCAACCACAAGGTATTTATTGTGCATCACTCCCCCTCCGGTATAGTCACCGAATTCGGCACAGACTTTCTTCAGGGTATTGAAGACCGTTGAATCCGGAGTCGTTCCGGTGACAAGATCGCTGTAATTATTCACCAGAAATTTTGCCACTGCGCCGGCGTTCACCGCATCCGAAACGGCATAGGCAATCTCCCGGCGGGTGATCAGCATGATAGCTCCTTCCAGGTCGGATCCGGCCGAAAGGATACGGTTGATGATCTCAGTATTCCCGTTATCCGACGGGCTGAAATAGCACTCTGTCTGATTGCCGCCGATCTTCAACTGGTGAGGGGTATTATTGGTCTTGGCTGAACCAAATTTTGCATTGGCGGCATTCGGGACCAGCGAGGTGGAGCCCCACATCTCTTCAAATTCGGTGAGATAAGTCTTTGCCAGACTCTTATCCTGGACGATGATAAGATTGTTGGCATCGGTATTCATGTTATCCCCGGTCCAGTTAAAGGAGCCGGTCCAGACAAGCGGATCATTTGCATCGGATGAATTGGCATCGATGATCATGAATTTATCATGCATGATACCGTCGCGTGATGAATAAAGCGGATTATTCTCTCCGGGGCCCTGCAGTTTATGAATGGATGAGTTAAGTTCGTCGATCCCTGCATTGGCCGTGGTGCCGCAATAAATGATCCGTACGTAGACCCCCCGGTTGGCAGCTGAATTGAGTGCCGTACTGATGTTACTCAGATCGCTGTTGTCGAAACTGTAAATGGCTAGATCAATACTTTGTTTAGCCCTGTTGATGTAACTTATCAGGGTATCGTCCACAGCCTGGCCAATGGAGATTGCATCAATGCCGGATGAAACGGTATGATCGACATCCGTATTGAAATACACTTTTATGTTCCCGGTGCTGGTTGATTCGGTGATAAAAGCACCAGTGACCGACTTGGCAGTATCGGTGGCAACAGCGCTGCTCACCGAAAAAGCCCTGGCATAGAACATCTCCGAGGCTGAACCGGTGAGTGTTACCGAGTGATCGGTGGTATTGCCTGCGCCGGTTACTGTACCCAGTTCCAGAGCCGTAGTGTGTCCATATTTTACAAAACTGGATCCGGGATTATCGGTTGTCCAGTTCAGTGTAATGGAGGTGGTATTCAGATCAGATACTGTAACCGGAGTCGTCAGAATGATAGAGGAGTTTACATCCATATCGCCTGCCGAGCGCGGAAACAACTGGTAGCCTCCGGAGGGATTGGACGGGCTGTATTGCCCAAGACAACCGGTTATGTTCACATTGCCAAAGGGAATCAATGTACCGGGAATATCTGTGGATGGCAAAACCCTGATCTGGGTGACGTTGCCGCTTGGATCGGTAACATCATAATTCTGGCCTGTAGATCCGCCTGAGAAGGGTGTTCCCTGAAGAGTGGCATCGAAGTGTACATTGCTGAGGCGTATAAGCATCCCTTCATAAGTTTCACCTACATTGGGCACAGGCACCAGGATTGGGTCCGGAAGAGGATTGTTGCGCGAAATGATTGTGATGGAATTGATGGGACTGATCTCCAGCAAGGCATTATAGTCCTTGAGCACGCCGGTGATGGTGAAGATATCTCCCGGCTGCAGACTGTCGGCAGTTGCGCATGGAGATGCTGATGAATTATAGAAGGCAATACCAGCTGTTTCGTCCTGCATGTAGCCTGTCCACCGCATCGTCGCCCGGTCAGCAGTAAGGATTCCCTGAACAGTAACGGTACCTCCTACCGGACGCGCTCTGGCTTCCAGGATAGAGATTGTTTGTGAAAGGCCGGTAAACACCAGCGCAAGGAGTAAGGTCAGGAGAAGGGTAAAACGTTTCATTGAAGGGGGATATTGGATTGTTAATCGTTAGGTTTCAGAACTGAATAGCCAATGACGCAGTATACCTGCGACCCATACCGAAGAAGACGGCTGCTGAGCGGGCATCGTGCGTATTCCAGCTTTGGCCTATATTTCTCGAGTTATCGTCGGCATCGGCGACGTAAACCTCATCGAAGGCATTTAGCAGGTTGAGGCGGAATTGCAGCCGGTATTTTTTATCGAGTTTCAGGTTATAGCCTGCATGAAAATCGACCAGGTAAAACGCGGGGATTCTCCAGGGATCTACAGGGTTTCCTTCACTGTCGAAGTTAGCTGCATTATCGGGATCCGTCTGGTCGTATGACATAGGGTCAAAATTCGAGTAGTACTTATCGAAATAGGTTATGCTGCCACTGACATAGAGGTCGCGGACAGGCTCATAGCGGATCTCGCCTCCTGCCTGGAACTGGGCAGCATCTCCCACATGGATCCCCTTGGCATTCAGATACTGAGTCAGCACTGTTTTGCCGTAATCATCCCTTACCCGGACCGAATCGGCGGAGTTCCATTTCCAGTCACCAATGGAGAGGATGCCCTGAAATTTTACCTTTCGTGTAAGCATCCAGGCAAAATCGATCTCGACACCTTTATGCAGTGCACCCAGACCGTTGATATTGGCATAGTACGTAGTGGACTGACCCGGGATCAGTGAATCCGGATTGGCCGGATCGGGAATGTAATCGGTAATGGAAACTGCAGGGGCATAATCCACCGGTCTGTTTTTCCAGTAAGTATAGTAAGCATTTATATTCACGGAAAAGACCGGGCTGGCGTATGCAATGCCAACTTCAGCCGTACTGACGATCTCATTTTTAATATCGCGGTAGAGTGTGTTATTGTTATCAAACACATTGCTGAAACGGGGCGCTTTATCCAGGTATCCAAGGTTCATGAACACAGAAAGGTTCCTCGTCAGGTTGTAGTTTGCACCTCCCTTGATTGTCCATCCGTTGATCCATTTCCAGGATGTTTCCTGCAACGAATCCGGTTTGAAATGGTCAATGCGCCTGAGCCCTGTCCGGGCAGCAGTAAGATTGATGAATGCCGAAACTTTTTTGTTCTTGTATTCAGCTTGTGCAAATAGTCCGCCCCATCTCACCAGTCCGTCGTTGTAATAATTGATCTTGTCGCCCTTGAAGCGCATGGCCTTCTGGTAGTTGTAACTGCCATCCTCATTGTAGTAATTCTGCGAAAGGTCGCCGGCATCGGCCACATAATCGGCGCCCAGCAGGTCATATATCTCCTCGTAATGGATCCCCTTGTAGGTTCGCAGATCAACGCCGCCCGAGAAGGTAAGTTCCCTGGAAAAGAGGTAACTGAAAGTTGAAAGAAGACCCAGCCATTGATGCTCGTTTTTACGCTCAACCAGGAAGTTGCCTGTGGTACGGCGAAGGGTCGGGCTGTAAAAGAGGCTGTCACTTTTCCGGATCGGGCTGAAGGAGTTATAATCGCGAAGGGTCTGGAAATCCATTTCACCGTTCGGTAATACCTGCAGGTTGTTTTTGGCACGGATACCTCCTCCCCTGCCAACCGACAAATAGGCAATATTGGAAATGGAGAGTTTTTCGTTCACTGTCCAGAAGTCTTTAAGGGTGAATTGCGGTTTTGCATATTCATTGATCCTTTCGTTCTTGTCGCTGTAGGAACCGCGGTTGACGGTGTCGGCCAGTGACTGTCCGTTCAGGTCGTATTTCCCGTAATTGTTGATGGTATAGGTTTCATATTGTCCCCAGTGCTGGTTGAAGCGGGTACCGTGGTCAAAGGTGAAAGTATTCCCTTTCCATGCAGAAGGAGCGTATTTTGAAAGATCGGCCGAGTCGACACCACGGTCAAATGCCCATTTCAGGTTGTAGACAGCAGCCGGCAGGTTGTATGACCTTTGGGCGTGGCTCTGTGGCGCACCATACGCGGCAAGCGATACAATATGTTTACCGATGAACTTATCGACTTTGCCATAGAGGAAATAACCTTTAGTCCAGGCATGATCAACCCAGCCATCGCCGCGTTTGTAGGATGCAGCCAGGGTGAACCCGAAACCGTTTTGCAGCTTTCCGGAGTTGTAACCGAAGGAAGTGTTCAGGTAACCGTCGCTACCGAATTCCTGCTTCAGCGAACCACCTTTCCGTTCGTCGATCCCTCTGGTAATAATATTGATGGTTCCTCCCACCGACGGGAGGGCCAGCTTGGAGGCGCCCAGGCCCCGCTGAACCTGTATGCTGCGGGTAACGGCATCCAGCCCAAACCAATTTGACCAGTATACAAACCCGTTTTCCATGTCGTTCACCGGAACTCCATCGAGCAGGACGCCCACATTTCTGGAATTGAAACCACGGATGGTGATCCTGGCATCCCCGTCGCCGCCGCCCATCTGGGTAGCATAAACACCCGGAGTGGTGTTCAACAACATGGCAATATCACGTCCGGCAAGCTGTTCCTGTATTTTCAGCGGTGTGATATTCGAAAAAGCAACCGGCGTTTCCCGTTGCCGGGCAATATCTGCTGTAACCGTGACTTCGGAGAGTGTTATGATCTGAAGACTGAAATCCTGTTTTACCTGGGGTGAATCTACTTTCAATACCTGTGTTATGCTTTCATAACCAACATAGGAGACAGTAAAGGAGTACTCACCGTAAGGAAGCTGAAGACTATAAGTGCCGTTGATATCTGTAGCAACACCCAGGCCTTTGCCATACAGCAGGTTCACGCCAACCAGGGCTTCTCCGGTGGAGGCATCGGTAACTTTGCCCGTGATAATTCCTTTCTGGCTGAATGCAAGAAAAACAGGGATAGTCAATGAGAACAGCAACAGGAATGATCGTAGCATGCGTCGATGTTTGAATGAAATTAGGATAGCTAAAGGTAAGAAAAGAATAGATTGGGACAAGGGCCAACAGCCCTGTGATTCCCAAACAGCCTCAATTCACATTTGAATGCAAGGGAATATTTAACGAAAGTATAAATATGCAGATAACGAATTAACAGGCCCGGAGGGGGGGCGGAAATTCCACTGCCTCACACAAGAATGAGATATTCGACCCCTCCGGGGTCG
>CAZJCG010000046.1:0-23908 GCA_964544545.1 uncultured Lentimicrobiaceae bacterium
CAGATCTTATCTTTATTCTTGATTGAAAAAAGTCAACCTATTTCAGGCAGGTTCAAGTCTTTGTCATTTTTCATTCGCCAATCAACATTCGACATTTTCTGACCTTTAAAGTAAAAATGTCGATTAGCGATTTTTGATTTCTGAAGTGAAGTCCACCGAAAGTCACTTCGACATTCGAAATTCGCTAATCGATATTCGATATTTTCTGACCAACAAAGTAAAAATGCTGGTCAGCGATTAAAGTTATGTTCAAGAGAAAAAAAGGCAGCCGGCTTCAGGGAAGAACTCAGGAAAAAAAGCCGTACTCGATGTTCACATAGAAATGCATACTCTCGCGGATCAGCTTTTCGCCGGGATACTGGTCCACGACAGCTTTGCCGATTTCCTGCAGGAGGGAGAAATTGATCTTGCCCGGGCTGTCGATCTTCTTGTCCTTAAGCATAAAAGCAATGATATCGTTGCAAGCCGAAGGTTTCAGATGATAATGCGGGAAATGCCAGTTGACGAAGTTGGAGATTGCCTGCAGATCTTCTTCAGGAAGCCCCAGATAACGCATAGATATAAATGCTTCGCAGACCAGTCCGGCAGCAATCGCTTCACCGTGCAGCAACGGCTGTGAATCGTGTTGCAGCGAATAGGCTTCCAACGCATGCCCGATCGTATGGCCGAAGTTCAGCACTTTACGCCTTCCGGCTTCGTACGGGTCTGTTTCTACAACATCGATCTTGATAAAAGCCGAATGCAGGATCAGCCTTTCAGCGTCCGGTCCCTTGAGCAGGTTGCTGTGCATCAGCTCGCTGAAATGAAACCGGTCGCTGATGAGCGCATGCTTTACCATTTCAGCAAAACCGGATGTAAACTGTCGTTCGGGGAGTGTAGCCAGAAATTCCTGGAAAAGGAATATGGCCTTTGGTTCAGCTACCAGGCCGATCTGGTTCTTCAGACCGTCGAGGTTCAGTGCCGTTTTACCTCCGATGGCGGCATCTACCATGCCCAACAATGAAGTGGGGATCAGAATGAAATCCATGCCCCGCTTAAAGGTTGCAGCTACAAAACCGCCCATGTCAGTGATCACTCCGCCTCCCAGACAAACCAGCAATGAGTTGCGAATGGCGCCTTTATCACTTAACTCTTTCCATACCTTGCCAGCCGATTCAATCGTTTTATACTCTTCCCCGGCCTCTGTCCGGATAACGGTAGCATCCGCCAGATCAGGAATCCGTTCGATCAAAATGGGAAGACAGCACTGCCCGGTATTTTTGCCGGTCAGAATGAAAATCCCGGTAGATCTATAGTTATCTACGAGAGTGGATAGTTTTTCCCACCCTCCGGCGCCTGAGTATATAGAACCTCTGATATTCATTCCTTGTATTGATGCTTCAAAGATACAATTATATCAACACCCTGCGGGCAGGAGCGACTAAGATTCTTTCCTCATCAGCCCTAAAATTCTTACTTTTGCCCACCATTATAAGGTCATCATGTTCGAGAACACGGAAGTGGCGTTCAGGCACAAGTCAGGATTCGGATTGCTTCGTGCATATGTGCTTTTCAAACTCATAGCCAAACCTAAACGGGTGGAATTCCTCAGGAAGATCACCCGGCTGTCGGCTAAATTGCACCTCCCTGTCGGTTGGGCTGTGAAACCCACACTGTACAAGCACTTCGTTGGCGGAGAGACGCTCCAAAAATGCAATCCTGCAGTCGATACCCTGATTAAGTACAGAGTAAAATCGATCCTGGATTATTCGGTCGAAGGAAGAAATGAAATTGCCGACATGGACCGCACCCTGGAGGAGACCCTGCGTTCCATCGAGAATGCCGCATCCAATCCGGCCATCGCTTTTGCCGTTTTTAAACCGACCGCTTTCGCCACGGAGGATACCCTTTACAGAGCCACAACCGTTGATGCCTATGACCCTATCGTGCAGGCCAGGATCAAGCGGTTTCGGTATTATGTCGATACCATATGCAGGAAAGCATACGATCTGAATGTTCCTGTCCTGATCGATGCCGAGCACTCCTGGTACCAGTCGTTCCTCGATATCGTGATCGAAGAGATGATGGAGAAATACAATAAAATGAAGGTCATCGTATTCAACACCCTGCAGATGTACCGCCTCGACCGGGTTGAATACCTGTACGACGTGATCAGCCGTTCTTCCAAATACAATTACTTTCTGGGTATCAAGTTGGTGAGAGGAGCCTATATGGAACAGGAGTGGGAACGTGCCGACCGGTTGAACCTTGATCCCACCGTATACTCCAACAGACATCTTACCGATGCATCCTACACTGCAGGCCTGAGGCTGGCCATGCAGCACATCAGCAGGATGGTCCTTTTCTGTGGTTCGCACAACGAAGAAAGCAATCAACTTTTAATGGAGCTGATGAAACAATACGGGTTAAAGAATAATGACTATCGTGTATGGTTCTCACAATTATACGGGATGAGCGACCATATCAGTTTCAACCTCGCCGCCCAAGGGTATAACGTCGCTAAATACATCCCTTACGGTCCTGTTGAAAACATCCTGCCCTATCTTTTCCGCAGGGCTGAAGAAAACACGGCCATCGCCGGTCAGACCGGCAGGGAACTCCAGCTGATCCGCACCGAGATGGCGCGCCGCAGGAATATGCGATCGAAGAAGGGAACGGAATAATAAACGAACAGGCTTCCCGTTACTTTTCACAATTGAATTTCATCATTTACACCAAATACCGCAACACATTTACATTCACATGACCAAGTTCAGAATCCTGACAGGCCTGCTGGCCTTTTTGCTGATTGCTCCCGGATTTGTAAAGGGACAGAAGAATTTACCCTCGTCGGAGGAAAAATCGGTAATGGCCGCAAAGCAGGTGCTTATGCGCGTTATCGGCATGAAGTCGGAAGCGTTCAAATTTGAACTTATCCCTTCGGAAAACGGGCTCGATGTGTATGAAGTGATCGCCCTTTCGGGAAAGGTTCAGGTGAAGGGATCCTCGACCATCGCAATGACCCGCGGGGCATATGATTACCTGCGCAAAGCCTGTAACATCCAGTATACCTGGAGTACAGATAAGATTACCCCGCCATCATCCTTCCCCGATCTTACCATCCCGCGTACCGTATCACCCTACAAATACCGCCAGTATTACAATGTATGCGCTTACGGTTACACCAATCCTTTCTGGAAATGGGAAGACTGGCAGAAGGAACTGGACTGGATGGCTTTGCACGGCATCAACATGCCGGTAGCCATGGCCGGGCAGGAAGCTGTATGGCAGAAGGTGTTCAAGGATATGGGCATGACCGATGCGGAACTCAGGAACTATTTTGTCGGCCCGGCATTTCTGCCCTGGCAGCGGATGGGAAATGTGAACAAGCATGCAGGGCCATTGCCCCAATCCTATATCGATGACTCCCGTGATCTGCAGAAACAGCTTATACTACGTATGCAGCAACTGGGCATGGAGCCTATTGTTCCTGCATTTTCGGGATTTGTGCCGGCAGCATACAAACGCCTGTACCCCGACACCAGATTATTGGATGTTAAGGGGTGGTGCAATTTCCCTGATTCATGCCAATCTTATCTTCTGCCCCCGGGCTCATCCGATTTCACCAATATTGGTAAGAAGTTCATCGAAGAATACCAGCGCACCTACGGCAAGGTCCATTATTATCTGGCCGATCTGTTCAACGAAAACGAAGCGCCTGTATCTGCCGCAACCAAGCAAAGTGAACTGGCTGATTTTGGTAAATCAGTATTCGATGCCATCAATGCCGGCGATCCTGAGGGTACCTGGGTGATGCAGGGTTGGCTATTTCATAACAACCGTCAGTTTTGGGATAAAGAATCAGTGAAAGCCCTGCTGAGTAAAGTCCCGAACGAACGCATGATGATCATTGACCTTGCCAATGAGGAGTTCCATGGATGGGAACAACTCGACGGTTTCTTCGGTAAACCATGGATATACAGTACTATCCACAACTATGGAGGCAACTCGCAGATGATAGGCAACCTTCCGCTGTACGCGAAAGATGCCCCTGAAATGCTTGCTAATCCAAAAAAAGGAAAGGTGGTTGGTTTCGGTCTTTCGCCTGAAGGGGTCCAGAACAATGAGGTCGTTTATGAACTGCTCACCGATGTGGCGTGGTCGCAAAAACCGATCGACATCAAAGCATGGCTCCGGAATTATATGATACAGCGCTATGGTGCTGAAGACCAGGAGCTTTTCACCGCCTGGATGGACCTCCTTGAATCGGTGTATAGTTCACCGGTTGTGCATCCTACCAATGTATACCAGCATCGTCCATCAACCAGTCCTTACACAAACATTACCGACAGTCCTGCCTTTGGGGAAGCCGCTTCGCTCTTCCTGAAGAAGGCTGACAGCTATATGACCAATCCACGGTTCAGGCACGACCTGGTACAGGTCATCGTTCAGTTTGCCGGTTATAAAACAGACCAGCTTTTAACCCGCGCCGTTCGTCTGCATGATGCAGGTCAGGATGCCCAGAGTCAGGTATTGTTTGAGAAAGCACAAGAACTCCTTCTGATGATGGATGCGCTTACCTCTTCATTGCCAGAACAGCGTCTCGAAAAGTGGATAGCCGATGCGCGCAAATGGGGAAAAACCAGGGAAGAGTCTGATTATTATGAAGCCAATGCCAAACGTCAGGTTACCATGTGGGGCAATTCAAATACATCTGTTTTGTTTGAATATGCTTCCAAAGTCTGGAGCGGGCTCATCCGTGACTATTATCTCAACCGCTGGATGCATTACGCTGAATCCCTGAAGACCGGTTCCGATCCCAATTTCGACAACTGGGAGGAAGCCTGGATCAGCACCCCCGGACTGAAGACCAAAGCCCCTGTGACAGGAGATCTGCTTGCTTATGCACGTCTACTTTACAATACAGCAGGCCAGTATTCAGTGCAGTACGGTGAGCAGGTGAAGATACTTCCGGAATATACCGGAAACAACATGTCCGAAATCAGCCTGATCCCGGCAGCTCTAAATCCGTCTCAGCTTTTTACCCCTGCAGAAGCAACTCCTGCCAAACGCGACAAGTCCTCGACAAAGAAGAAAGAAACCACTGAAAAGAAAACAAATGCAGCTGAACCGGTAAAGGAGGTCAAGGTTTTCTACACGCTTGATGGTACCAATCCTGGGATGGCTTCCCTGCCCGGTGATAAGCCTGTCAGTGTCAACCTGCCTGCCAGCATTAAAGCACAGGCATTCTATGACAACGAAGCCTTTGGAGATGTGGCAAGTCTGGACCTTCCGATATCCTTCGGCAAGAATGTTGAATTGAATCCGGCGCCATCACCGAAATATATTGGCCGGCTGGGAAGTACCCTCACGGATGCCGTAAAAGGATCGGGTGATTTTTACGATGGCAAATGGCTTGGATTTGAAGGGGAATCGATGAACGCTGTTATGGATCTTCTAAGTCCCGTGAAAATACACGAGATCAAGGTGGGAATTCTGGA
The DNA here is from genome assembly GCA_964544545.1 of uncultured Lentimicrobiaceae bacterium. Lineage (GTDB taxonomy): Bacteria > Bacteroidota > Bacteroidia > Bacteroidales > UBA4417 > UBA4417. The sequence goes on from CAZJCG010000046.1 coordinate 5,481, forward strand.
GAACGTCAATTCAGGCATATTTAGCCCTTCGGCGATCTCAGTCCAGGTCTCGGAAGATGGAAAATCCTTTACGACCATTTATAACTACGATTTTGAAACCCGTTTCTGGAGCAGTGGTTCGGAAAGGAAAGAACTGAAGGCTGTCTTCCAGGAAACTCCGGCCCGATTTGTACGGGTAATCCTCTTCAATCAGGGGACCTGCCCGGCCGGATCGCCTCTTGAGGGAAAGAAAGCATGGTTGTTCGCTGATGAAATCACTGTGAAATAAGTGAAGATCCCCGGGCGTATCGTATCCGTTCTGCTCATAGTTTCGCTTGGAACAATACAGGCGTTCCCGCAACAGTATTGCCGGGTAACAAACTACGGACGGAATGTATACGGAGCCGGCAACCAGAACTGGTCTATTGACTCCGACAAGGAAGGGTACGTTTACGCAGCCAATAATAATGGCCTGCTGGTTTATGACGGCGCCCACTGGAAACTCCTGCAGCATCCCGGCCAATCCATTGTAAGGTCGGTGCATGTGAGCCGCGACAACCGTATCTATGTCGGTTCTTTCGAAGAATTCGGTTACTGGCAGCGAAAGCCTGACGGGAGTTACGGATACACTTCCCTGAAACCCCTTTTACAAAAATTCTCCCTTCACAACAGTGAAATATGGAAGATCGTGGAATCGGGTAATTCCATTTACTTCCAGAGCTTTTCCTCGCTGTTTGTTTACTCCGGCAACAAGATCCGTTCGATCCCGACACCGGGTAACATCGTCCTGCTGCTTAAGGCTGGCAACCGGATCTTCCTTCAGGCAGTGGCAGGAAGGCTCTATGAACTGGTTGGTGACAGGCTGATCGCTATTCCCGGAAGTGAGGTATTATCGGGAACCGAGGTCAAGACCATCCTGCCTTCTTCAAACACTGAGTTCCTTATCGGTACTGCTTCCGAAGGCGTTTACCTGTTTAACGGAAGAAGCTTCACAGCATGGAATGTCCCTGCCAATGCGGAGTTAAAACTAAACCAGATCAATAACGGGTTGATCGCCGGCAACCGTATCATTTTCGGTACAATCGTGAAAGGAATTTATGTGCTGGATCGTTCCGGCAATATCCTTCAGCATTATCATTCCGGAAACGATCTGCCCAACAACACAGTCCTTTCACTCAGCAATAAAGGAGAAAAAAGCATCTGGGCCGGCCTCGATATGGGTTTAAGCAATATCACCTTTGACTTTCCGATCGACATTTATCGTGAAACCAACACCCCTCTCGGAGCCGTTTATGCTGCCGCACTTTCAGGTAACGAACTTTACATAGGCACAAACCGCGGTGTTTTCAACTACAGCTTCCAGTCGGGGAAGTTCCATTACGGCGGGCTGATCAATGGCTCACAGGGACAGGTCTGGGATATCCGGAATATCGACGGGGAATTGCTTTGCGGGCATACCAACGGAACCTTCCGGATGAGTCAGTCCGGGTTTGATCGTGTCTCTGCAGTCAGCGGAGGTTACAATCTCAGGAAGATCCAATCCGGCGGACAGGAATACCTGATCCAGAGCACATACACCTCGCTGGTGATCTATAAGAAAATCGGTGGGCAATGGGTATTCAGCCACCAGGTTGAAGGCTTCATCGAACCTGCCCGTTTCCTGGAAACCGATCACCTCGGCAATATCTGGATCGGTCATCTGGTGAAAGGATTGTACAAACTGCGTTTGAATGACAGACTTGATTCCGTGATCTCGTTGAAACAATACGGAAAAGCCGACGGACTTCCCTCCGATTATGGCATCCGGGTATTCAAACTGGCAAACCGGGTCATCTTCCTGACAGGTGAGTCCATTTATACCTGGGATGACCTTCACCAGAAAATAATTCCCTTTACGAGTCTTAACCAGCAGCTTCAGGGCTTTCAACAAGCCGGTACAATTGTGGCTGCAGGGAACGATCATTACTGGCTCCTGAAAGGTGATGAAGCTGGGTTATTCCGCCTTCGGGAGGATAAGGCTGAACTTCGCTATCGCCTGATGCTGCCTTTATTCCAGGTCCATCCGGTGGATCAGTATGAGAATCTGATCGTACTCAACGACACGCTTCACCTGCTCTGCCTCGAAAACGGTTTTGCCCTGCTCAATCCGAACAGGCTGCTTATGGGATTCTCCGACGCCTCGAAGCTTATCTGGAGCGGGATCACCTGTTTCGACAGTCAGGATCATGAAACAGTCCTTGATCCTGAAGTAAAGAATATTAAGCTCAGCAGTTCCAGGAATAATATCGAATTCTCCTTCTCCGTAATCAACAGTCCTGGCATCAGTCATCTATTCCAGTATAAACTTGAAGGGCTTGACCGGGACTGGAGCAATTGGACCAGTAAACCTGAAATGCACTATACGCGGCTGCCGGCAGGCAGGTACCGTTTCCAGGTCAGGACTATGACTATCAACGGCACGGTCAGTGATCCCCTGAGCTTTGATTTCCGTGTAAGGCCGCCCTGGTATGGAACTCTTTTGGCTTTTACCGGATATGCAATTCTGGGAATATTCCTGCTTCTGATTTTGTTAAGGGCTTCCCGGAAACGTGTCGAACAGAAACATGAACAGCTCAGGAAACAGGAAGAGGCCCGCCGGGAGATGGAAAAGCAGCAGTCGGAACAGGAGATCATGACCCTGACCAACGCTAATCTGCAGGCAGAGATCTCGCACAAGAACCTGCAACTAGCCAATTCAACGATGGCCATTATCCGGAAAAACGAAGCGCTCATCGGTATCCGAGATGAACTTGTTGCTCAAAAGGAGATGCTGGGTAACCGGTATCCCGCCAGGTATCTCGATAAAATCAACAGCCTCATTGACCGGAACCTTTCGAACGATAACGACTGGAAAGTGTTTGAGGCTTTATTCGATCAGGCGCATGAGAATTTCTTCAAAAGACTCAAACAAACGTATCCGGAACTAACCCAGAGCGATCTGAAGCTTTGTGCCTATCTGAAGTTGAACCTTACCTCCAAGGAGATCGCCCCCTTGCTGAACATTACCTACCGGGGCGTGGAGATCCGCAGGTACCGACTGCGTAAGAGGCTCTCGCTTCCTCCTGAAGAGAATCTGGTGAACTTTATCATGCAGTTCTGAGGGCAGAGAGCTAAGGGCTTAGGGCAGGGAAGCTAACAGTCCATAGTCATTTCCGCCGGCTGGCGGATCATTCATAGTCATTCGATGGTCATTCGGTGGTCATTCGTAGTGAATTCTTTTATCCTACCTGACTGCCAGGTTAGGTTTGAGTGGCCACCATCTGTGTCAGGCAGGCAGGCTTTTTACTTTTATCTTTTATCTTCACAAAGCTAAGGGCTTAGGGCTGAGCGCAAGGGTAAAGTAGATATTCAATTGTCGGATCAGCTAATTACCGAATCAGCTAATACTTACATTTCCTCATTTCTAAATTTCTAAATTTCTAAATTCTTAAATTCTTCTATCTTTTATCTTTTTCCTTTTGTCTTTTATCTTCATTTTACTTCACCACCGGCTCACAGCATCCCCGAATACAGGTTATAGAATTTCACAGATTCACCTCTTCTTCTTTTTGTCTATCAATACTTTACACGAATCTCAATAAAAATGAAGTAGTGTTGAGCAACCGGCCTGAAAACTCTTCAACCGGTTGTTGTATTCATGATGGAGCCTGACTGGAGGTGCCTGTAATAAAAAAGTGAATTATGTCGTATTTTTATACTGAAATCATATCTGTAAATCAGTATTTTCTATCAAACCCAATCTATTCAACCCAACCAAACCAAACCAATCCAACCAAATCAAACCGTTATGAAACAGGTATTACGCTTGAACAAGAGATGTTTCATGGCTTTGGCCTTCCTGATGTCAGCTATGATGGCATTTGCGCAGGTCAGGACGATTACCGGTACAGTTACCGATAATCAAACCAATGAAACCCTGCCCGGCGCATCCGTATTGGTGAAAGGCACCACAAAGGGAGCCTCAGCCGATATGAACGGAAAATTCTCCCTGAGTCTGGCCCCGACTGAAAACATACTGGTCGTTTCCTTCATCGGTTACCAGAGTACCGAGGTCACCGTCGGAAACCAGACCACATTAAACATCCGTCTGGAGCCTGCCAGGACTACTCTCCAGGAACTGGTGGTAGTAGGATATGGCACCCAGAAAAAGCTGGAAGTAACCGGAGCTGTTGCACAGGTAAAAGGAGACGATATCTCGAAACAGGCTTCCGTGAACCCGATCAGCGCCCTGCAAGGGAAAGTGGCCGGGGTGCAGATCACCAATTCCGGCTCACCGGGCGCATCACCACAGATCAAGATCCGTGGTATAGGAACAGTGTATGGCAGCGCCAATCCACTGTATGTGGTCGACGGAGTGTGGTACGATGACATAAGTTTCCTCCCTTCTTCCGATATTGAATCCATTAATATCCTGAAGGATGCATCTTCTGAGTCCATATTCGGGATCAGGGCTGCCAACGGTGTGGTTCTGATCACGACCAAAAAAGGCAAAAAGAGCACCCTGCCCACGGTAACCTATAACGGTTATATCGGGAACCAGGTAGTCACCAACCAGATCAAAATGGCCGACGGTCCGCAATTCGCCACCCTCATCAACGAACTTGACGCCATCAACGGGGTAACGCCAAGGTATCCGAATCCAACTGCTTACGGCACCACCGACTGGTATCATCAGATCCTCGGCAATGCCATGACCACCAGCCATCAGGTTTCGGTAGCGGGAGGCGGAGAGAACTCTACCTATAATTTCTCGCTCGGATACCTTAAACAGGACGGTATTGTGAAGACAAACACTTTTGACCGCTATACTGCCAGGCTGCAGAACGATTTTCAGATCTTCAAGTTCATGAAAGTCGGATATGCACTTACTGGATCGGTAAATACCTCCAACGATATCGACGGAGGAATATTCCATCAGTTGTACGCGGCAGCCCCCATCGTTCCGGTGTATTATGCCGACGATACATACGGCGATCCGAACGACTTCAACATGGGAAATTCCAATGCCTTCAACCCGCAGGTAACCATGGATTTCTTCAGGCAGAAATCGACCAATTATCGCCTCACGGGGAACATGTATGGAGATGTGACCCTTATGAAGGATCTGACTTTCAGAACAAGTATAGGAGCCGATTACGGGCAAAATGAAGTAAAAAATTATACACCTGAATACACCGCTACATTAGCCCAACGAAATTCGATAAGCAAATTGGCCATTTTCCAAAACGAAACTCGTAACTGGCTAATAGAAAACACTTTGACTTATGATACAAAAATCGGTGATCATGGAATAAAATTATTAGCAGGTCAGGCAGCTCAATACTTCCAGTATTACTATCTGACCGCATCTGGTTCATACGTTCCTGACTTAACCTCAGGTGACCACTATTTAAGGCTTAGTGACGTTAGTACCAGGTATGTAGAAGATGATGGCTCAATAAAATCCGTATCTTCTTATTTCGGCAGAATGAATTATACTTATAAAAACAAGTATCTAATTACTCTGGCAATAAGGGCTGATGGCACTTCAGTTTTTACCGGAGATGACACCTGGGGTATTTTCCCTTCTTTAGGAGCAGGCTGGGTAATTAGTGAAGAGGCTTTCATGAAGGATATTGAAGTAGTAAACACCCTGAAACTGCGTGGAAGCTGGGGAAAGATCGGAAACATGTCGGTTCCGGCCAACCTTTCAACTCTCACAGTTAACAGCGGATTTGTGTATGTAGGAGGAAACGGTTCTACTTCCAGCGGTGCCAGCATCACTTCAATTGTCCCTCCCGTCACTCATTGGGAACACGGAGTCGGGACTGATATCGGCCTGGAGGCTTCACTCCTGAACGACCGGCTTTATGCAGAAGTCGACTGGTATGACCGGAGGACAGTAGATGCTATTTTCCCTATTCCGATCCTGGGTTCACTGGGAACAACTTCAGGCACCATAATCGGTAACCAGGCCACCTTCCAGAACAGGGGAATTGAATTCATGGTGAGCTGGAAAGATCGGTTCAGCGATGACTTCTCCTATTCTGTCAGCGGCAATATGAGCTTCAATCATAACAAGGTGCTGGAAGTCCCCTCCGGCGCCAATGCAATCTATCAGGCTGTCGGCACTACCGGGTCCAACAACTTCAATACCCGGACAATTGTTGGCGAGCCTATCGGGCAGTTCTTCGGCCTTAAAGTGATCGGGGTGTTCCAGTCGCAGGCAGAAATTGACGCATACACCAGCAACACCGGAGCCGTCATCATGCCCAATGCCGCTCCCGGCGATTTCAAATACAGCGACGAAAACAAGGACGGTGTGATCGACGACAAAGACCGCATAGTACTCGGGAATCCGAATCCCAAACTCACTTACGGTTTCAACACAACCTGGACTTACAAGGCCTTTGACCTCACCCTGGACCTCCAGGGTGTTGCCGGCGTGGAAGTATATAATGCCAACATCGGTCTCCGTTACGGCACGGAAAACTTCAGCCTCGACTTCTATGAAAACCGCTGGCACGGGGAAGGCACTTCCAACAGCTATTGTTCAGCCAATATCGGCGGAGGGATGAATTACCGCTCCAACTCCTTTTACGTAGAGAGCGGAAGCTATTTCAGGGTCAGGAATGCCCAGCTTGGCTATACCCTGCCGGCATCGCTCACCGACCGGTTCAAAATCGACAAATTCCGTGTGTACGTGAATGCACAGAATGCTCTTAACATCTTCAAGTACAAAGGGTTCAGCCCTGAAATCGGTGGCGGTCCGACCCTCGCCGGCGTGGATGTAAATGTGTATCCGCTCTATGCTACATACAATGTTGGTGTGAACGTTACTTTCTAACCCTAAAACCGTCGAACAATGAAAATTCAATATAGAAAAAGCATGGCAGGAATAGCGCGGATCTCCGCACTGACCATGATCCTCCTGGCCGGGTGCACCAAGGACTTCCTGGATGTACCTCCTCAGGGAAAACAAAAAGCCGAGGAATTCTGGGTTTCGGAAGCCGATGCTACCAAAGCCGTCAATGCCATTTATGCCAACCTTCGTACGTGGGCCAATACGGCCTTCGCACCCATAAGCCTGGAGAGCGTCGGATCGGATGACGCCGAGAAAGGCAGCGACCCTGCAGATGCCACCTTCATGAATGACTATGATAATTTCACCGTCACCTCCACCCAGGGTCAACTCTCCGATTTCTGGAACGGACAATACGGGAATATCAACCTCTGCAATCAGGTGATTGACAACATACCGGCCATCGATATGGATGCCACCCTGAAAGCCCGTTACATTGCCGAGGCCAAGTTTGTAAGGGCGTACTCCTATTTCCGCCTGGTACGCGCTTTCGGTGATGTGCCGCTGCGGATGCATGTGCCCAAGGATGCTTCAGAATATAATATTCCCCGTGCTCCCAAGGACCAGGTGTATTCGGCTATTGAGCAGGACCTGACTGATGCTGCTGCTGTTCTGCCGCAATCGTATACAGGTGCCGATCTTGGACGTGCCACCAAGGGCGCAGCCCTGGCCATGCATGCCAAAGTCGCTATGTACCTCGGGCATTGGAACGACGTGTTGAATTACACAAACCAGGTGATGGGCCTCGGATATAACCTCTATACCGATTTTGGGTCGTTATTCCGGGTAGATAAGGAAAATTGCAGCGAATCGATATTTGAGATACAATGTGCACTTATCAGCGGTAACAGCGGAGCTTCCAATTCGCAGTATTCACAGGTACAGGGCGTGCGCGGAGTGACCGGCGGAGGCTGGGGATTCAACGTTCCCACCGATGACCTGGTGAGTGCGTTTGAAGCAGGCGATCCCCGACTGGATGCAACCATCATTTTCAGAGGTGAAACCACACCCTGGGGCGATGCTATTCCCAGCAGCGTGCCCAATCCCATGTACAACCAGAAATCTTATGTGCCTTTCGGCCAGTATGTTTCCGGGTATAATGAAGGATGCCAACAGAATGTAAGAGTGATGCGCTTCGCCGAAGTACTGCTGATGAATGCTGAAGCCAACAATGAGCTTGGCAATTCGTCGGATGCCATTGAATCGCTTGAGAGAGTGAGAGCACGAGCCCGTGGCAACAACTCTGCCATCCTTCCCAAGATCACCACAACCAACCAGGCGGAACTCCGCGAGGCTATCTGGCACGAACGGAGAGTGGAACTGGCTATGGAATTCGACCGCTACTTTGATGTGATCCGTCAGGGACGGGCTGCAACCATTTTCGGACCTAAAGGATGGAAAGCCAATAAGAACGAAGTATGGCCAATCCCCCAAAGTGAGATCGACCTGAGCGTCGGCATATTGACTCAAAACCCCGGTTACTGATTCAACCATCCAAAATGTTAGATCTTATGAAAACAAGATATAGTATACTGATCATCCTCCTGGTTGTGACGGGCTTTATCATGACCTCCTGTTACAAGGAATTTGACCCCAACAGCTATAAACCACCCTTTACCATCAACGGATTTTCTTCGGTAAACCAGATCAAACCGGGTAACCTGGTCGCTTATTGGGCATTTGAAGGTGGACTGACCGACAGCGTTTCCGGCGCGAACGCTACCAATTCAGGTTGCACTTTCGCCAATGGTTTTATCGGGAAAGCATTGAGCCTCAATGTGGCGAATAAAGCTTATGCCCAGTTCAACCCCACACCGGCGCTGACTACCTCGCTCGAAAGCTTCACCATCTCCTTCTGGGTAAATCCCACCTTCGTGGATAAGAACAGCGATAATGCCATCGATGGGATCCTCGGATTTGTCAGTCTCTCGAACGTGAACAAATTCTGGGGCAATATCGACTGGTTTCTGGAAAACGGCAGCGGACCAAGCGGTTCAAAGATCGTAATCCACGTCACCAGCGATACACTGGAAACCTGGGTAAACAAAGCAGGTATAACGGGGCTCTTTGGCAGTTGGTCGAGCCATACACTTACCTATGATGCCGCTACCTCGCAACTTACTTACTACATCAATGGATCTGTTGCGATCCCGGCTACCACTGTTCCCTGGACCGGAGCTGTCAACTTCACCGGTTCCGGGCCCTATGTGTTCGGTTGTGCTCAGTTTCAGACCAATCCGAGTTGCACCTCGGCAACCGGAGCACAGGACTGGGCCAGTTACCTGACAGGCTTCATGGATGAAGTGAGGATTTACAATACCGCCCTCACTGCCACGGAAGTGAATTCCCTGGTTGTGTTGCAGGGGAAAAACTGATCCTGACAAGCTGATATTCAATCAAGAGACTGTCTCAAAAGTCTCCGTGTAACTCTTTAATTTGCTCCGTGCTTCCGATAGCCATCGGAACTGTGAAATTTTTAATTATTGTTACACAGTCCCGATAGTTATCGGGATCACAGAGGAGGCACAGAGGGCCACAGAGTGAAATTGTACCTAATTCGAGCTTTTGAGACAGCCTCTTAATCAACTGATAAACCGTCGCATGCGCACTATAATCTGCCTGTTTTCCTTGCTACTCCTGATCGGAGGCTGCAAAAAGGATAATCCGCCCGACCCGGTGGTCCCGCCGGCTGCATTCAGCTTCAATTCGCTGACGGTGAACGGAACATTCGACGGTTATGTCTATGAGAATGTCAATGCAACGCCCGTTATCCGCGTCACCTTTACAGCTGCCATCGACCGGGCAAGCGTTGGAAATGCGGTAACGCTGAATGATAAGGGTGGTACAGATGTCCTGATCAGCATTACTTATGAGAACAGCGACAGTGCAATGGTCATCCGGCCTCAGTCGGATCTGGTTTATCTGTCGCGGTACACCCTTTTTATCAGCAACGCACTGAAATCGAAAACAGGAGGCTCGCTTTTATCGTCGGTTACTGTTAACCTGACCACATCCATTGATCCTGCAGACAAGTTCCCTCGTGTGAGCGACGATTCCCTGCTGACAATTGTGCAGGAAAAGACTTTCCGTTACTTCTGGGAATTCGGGCATCCCGTTTCGGGGATGGCAAGGGAACGCAACTCATCGGGCGACCTGGTGACTTCCGGCGGAACAGGATTTGGCATCATGTCCATCCCGGTAGCCGTAGAAAGGAAATTTATCAGCCGGGCTGAAGGTCTTGACCGCATGCTCACCATCACGGATTTTCTTCTGAATAAGGCGCAGCGGTTCCACGGCGCCTGGTCGCACTGGCTCAGCGGCACTTCCGGCGTCACAATCCTCTTCAGCACCAACGATAACGGGGGCGATCTGGTAGAAACTGCATACCTCGTACAGGGGCTTCTCACTGCCCGTCAATATTTCAACAGTGCGACTGATCCTGATGAGATACTCCTCCGGGCAACTATCGATACACTATGGCATGGAGTGGAATGGGACTGGTACCGCAGGGGCAACCAGAATGCACTTTACTGGCACTGGTCGCCGACCGTTGGTTGGGCCATGAATATGAAGGTCCAGGGGTGGAATGAAGCGCTGATTGTATATATCCTGGCGGCATCCTCTCCCACCCATACCATTCCAAAGCAGGTCTATGAAACGGGATGGGCTCTGAACGGCGCTATCAGGCTGAACCAGAGCTATTACGGTTACAACCTTCCGCTGGGACAGCCATTGGGAGGGCCTCTGTTCTTTGCCCATTACTCTTTCCTGGGAGTCGACCCGAGAAATCTCAGCGACCAGTACGCCAACTACTGGGAGCAGAATGTAAACCACAGCAAGATCAACTACTCTTACTGTGTGGCGAATCCAAACGGCTATTCAGGGTATGGACCCGAATGCTGGGGACTTACTGCAAGCGACATCCCGGGCGGCTATACAGCCAGCAGCCCGACCAACGACCGGGGCGTGATCACCCCGACTGCAGCGATCTCCTCGTTGCCCTACACCCCAACCGAATCGATGCAGGCTCTGAAATTCTTTTACTACAAACTCGGAGATAAAATCTTTAAAGACTTTGGATTTGTCGATGCATTTTCACTCGAAGAAATCTGGTTTGCCGATTCTTTTCTCGCCATCGACCAGGGTCCGGAGATCTGCATGATCGAGAACTACCGGTCGGGATTGCTTTGGGGACTGTTCATGTCGTGCCCCGAAGTGCAGGAAGGGTTGACGAAACTGGGGTTTAGTTTTTGAAAAAAGATAAAAGACAAAAGGTAAAAGATAATAGATAGCGAAAAAAAGGTTCTCGCAGATGGCGCAGATCGAGACGCAGATAGACGCTGATGAGCCATTGCTTTCTGCGATAATCTGCGAAAGTTGTCTGCATAATCTGCGTAAAACAAAAACAGACTGTGAAAAGGTAAAAGATAAAAGGCTAAAGATAAAATATAGCGGATAAAAGAGGTTCTGGCAGATGGTGCATCAAAACGCAGATAGACGCTGCTGAGCTATTGCTTTCTTAGATGATCTGCTGAAGTTATCTGTGGAGACGTTTTATCCGGATTATTTCGCACCAACCGGTAAAAAAGCTGAAAGGCACTACAAATTGAGATTCAATACAAAGTGATAATACCCCTGTTCGCATGAAGACAACTATAACAATTATATTCCTGTCTCTGCTCTCCTTTTCCTTCATCTCATGCAAGACGGCAGGTCGTGGCGGTGTAAAAACATCCGATCGTCCTGCTGCAGGACAGATAAGTGATGATTCACTGCTGACTCTGGTTGAGAAAGGAACATTTGAATATTTCTGGGACGGGGCTGAACCGAATTCCGGGATGGCCTGCGAAAGGATCAACGTGAATGGTATTTATCCGGAAAACGACCAGCACATTGTAAGCACGGGCGGATCCGGCTTCGGCATTATGGCTATCCTGGTCGGCATCGAACGGGGATTTGTCAGCAGAGAGGCAGCCGTTGAACGACTCTCTAAGATCGTTCACTTCCTTGAAAAGGCCGACCGGTTCCATGGAGCATGGCCGCACTGGCTGGATGGCCAGACCGGCAAAGTAAAGCCATTCGGTCCGAAGGATGACGGGGCCGACCTGGTTGAAACAGCATATCTGGTGCAGGGACTGATCTGCGCACGTCAGTACTTTCAGGATGGTAGCAACCGGGAGAAGGAACTGGCTGCTTCAATCGACGCCCTGTGGAAGGGTGTGGAATGGAACTGGTTCACCAAGGGCGGAAAAGACGTTCTGTACTGGCACTGGTCGCCCAAAAACAACTGGGAGATGAACTTCCCGGTGGAAGGATACAACGAATGCCTGATCATGTATGTCATGGCGGCCTCCTCCCCTGCTTTTCCCGTCAAACCTGATGCATACCATAAAGGATGGGCCCGTAACGGTGGAATCAAAGGCCATACGGAAGCATTCGGTTACAAACTTGCATTGAAGCATAATGGTGCGGCTGAATACGGCGGACCCTTGTTCTGGGCTCATTATTCCTATCTCGGGCTTGATCCGAGAAATCTGAAAGACCGTTATGCCGATTACTGGCAGGAAAACCGAAACCAGACCCTCATCAACCGGCAATGGTGTATCGAGAATCCCGGCAAATTCAAAGGATACGGCCCCAACTGCTGGGGACTTACAGCCAGCTACTCGGTAAAATTCTATGCAGCGCATGCTCCGGGCCTGAACAACGACCTGGGTGTGATCTCCCCCACTGCTGCATTGTCCTCCTTCCCCTATACGCCCGAATACTCCATGGAAGCATTGAAACACTTTTACTTCGATCTGGGCGATAAGATATGGGGAAAATATGGCTTCTACGATGCTTTCAGTGAGCAGGCGAACTGGTACCCGCAACAATACCTGGCGATCGATCAGGGCCCTGAAGTGGTTATGATCGAGAACTACCGGACGGCTCTCCTGTGGAGGCTGTTCATGTCGGCCGATGAAGTCCGGCAGGGTCTTACCCGGCTCGGATTTACATATTAACATATTACAAATCAAAAGATTGACGCCAATCATCTCCCCCAACTGTTGCCCTTGAACGAACCAAGACTTTAAGCTTAAGAAAATGACCATACTCTATTCATCCTTAGCCCGGACTTATCACGAGATGTACAGCCACATCTTCGACTATGCGAAAGAATTCGATTTTTATAATTCCTGGTTAAAAAAAGAAGGGTGCCGTAAAATACTGGAAATAGGCTGTGGCTCGGGAGTACTTGCCAGGCATTTTCTGAAAAACGGTTACGACTATCTGGGGCTCGACCTGAATAATGAAATGCTGGATATAGCCAGGGAAGAGTCCGGATGCGACGTCTTTATCCAGGCCGATATGAGGGACCTGCCGTTCGGTCGAAAATTCGATGCGGTTCTGATAACGGGACGCTCACTGGCCTACGTTACCGACAATAAAGGAATCATGGCTACTTTTTCAGGAATACGCGATTCGTTGAACGAAAACGGACTTTTTATTTTTGGGATTTTCGAAGCCAACAGCATCTTTGATAACCTTAACGGCTTTGAGCAGGTATTTGACCTGCCTGGCAAAAAGATCAAACGGACCAGCAGTATAAAACAGAACTTGCTTACCGGCTGGACCTATGACTGGCATGCAACCTATACCATACAGGAGAACGGAGAAACGACCGTCCACGAGGATAATACAACCCTCAGAGCATTCACACTCGATGAGATCCTGTTGTTCCTGAAGTTGAACGGTTTCAGGCTGATCGAAACGATTGATGAAGGAAAAACGCTTACTTTGATTGCAGAAAAAAAATGAAAACTATCTTACCAACTCTTAAAATAATAAGACTGTTATGAAAATGATATGGCGAATTTCGTTGCTGACCCTGGCAATATTCCTGATCATTCAGAATGTTGCCGTATCTCAGGTTTCTGCTCCGGCTCCAAAGGATCCAAAAATGGATGCATTTATCAGTAACCTGATGAGTAAAATGACCCTGGATGAGAAGATCGGTCAGCTGAACCTGCCTTCTATCGGTTTCGACGTAACCGGTCCCATTGTGAGCCAGGATGTAGACAAAAAGATCAAAAACGGAATGGTCGGTGGTGTTTTCAATACTTTCACCCCGGAAGCAGTAAGGAAACTGCAGGATATGGCCGTGAAACAGACCAGGCTGGGTATTCCGCTGATTTTCGGTTTCGACGTTATTCACGGGCATAAAACCATTTTCCCGATCCCCCTGGCGTTAGCCTGTACCTGGGACATGGGACTGGTTGAAAAGAGCGCCCGCATCGCTGCTCAGGAGGCTACTGCCGACGGCCTATGCTGGACATTCAGCCCGATGGTTGATATCGCACGCGATCCCCGCTGGGGACGTGTTGCAGAAGGATCAGGAGAAGACCCATACCTGGGTTCACTGATCGGTAAAGCCATGGTGAAGGGGTATCAGGGTGACGACCTGACTAAAAACAACACCCTGATGGCCTGCGTGAAGCATTTTGCACTTTATGGCGCCGCGGAGGCCGGACGCGATTACAATACCACCGATATGAGCATGGTAAAGATGTACAATGAGTATCTTCCGCCATACAAGGCAGCAGTGGACGCGGGCTCCGGGAGCGTCATGAGTTCCTTCAACGAGATCAATGGCATTCCGGCAACGGCAAATAAGTGGCTGATGACTGACCTGCTGAGGAATCAATGGGGATTCACCGGCATGGTTGTTACCGATTATACCGCTATCAATGAAATGATTGAACACGGTATCGGCAAAGACCTGAAAGATGTTTCGGCCCTGGCACTGAATGCAGGCATCGACATGGACATGGTCGGTGAAGGTCTGTTGCTCTATACCAAGGAGCTGATTCAGGAAGGCAGGGTCTCCGAAAAGACTGTCGATGAGGCCTGCCGTCGCATCCTGGAAGCCAAATACAAGCTTGGATTGTTTGATGATCCGTACCGCTATATACAGGAAGACCGGCCCGGAAAAGAGATCCTGACTGCTGAAAACCGTGCTGCTGCCAAAGAGATCGCTGAACAGTCGATGGTACTGTTAAAGAACGACAAGCAGCTTCTCCCGCTTAAAGCTAAAGGAACGATCGCCCTGATAGGCCCTTTGGCCGATAACCGCCGTGAGATGATCGGGACCTGGAGCGCTGCCGGCGACTGGAACAAGGCCGTTTCGGTGAAAGAAGGCATCCTCAGCCAGGCTGGAAATTCAGTAAAGGTATTGACTGCCAAAGGGTGCAATCTGCTCACTGACCGTGCATTCCTGGAACAGATCAGCGGTCCCGGACAGGTTGATCCCCGCACGGACGATGAAATGATCGCAGAAGCGGTAGCAACTGCAGGCAAAGCCGATGTAGTTGTTGCTGTCCTCGGCGAACCTGCTTCCATGAGTGGCGAAGCTGCCTCCCGCAGCGAACTGGGTCTGCCCGGTCGTCAGTTGGAATTACTGAAAGCCCTGGCTGGCACCGGCAAGCCGGTCGTACTGGTACTCATGAACGGACGTCCACTGACAATCGAATGGGAAGCCGCAAATGTTCCGGCTATCCTGGAAGCCTGGCATGCCGGCACCGAAGCCGGAAATGCCGTTGCCAGTGTGCTGTTTGGCGCCTGCAATCCTTCCGGCAAGCTTTCGATGACCTTTCCCCGCAATGTTGGCCAGATCCCCCTCTATTACAACCACAAGAACACCGGCAGACCTTTCGGCGGCAATCCCAACGACAAATACAAGAGCCGCTACCTCGACGTGCCGAATGAACCTCTGTTCCCGTTTGGTTATGGGCTTAGCTATACCACCTTTGCCTACACAAATCTGAAACTCGACAAGACCAACATGAGTCCTTCCGGTTCCGTTCAGGTGAGCGTTACGCTTACCAATACCGGTAAGTATGATGGCGCCGAAGTGGTGCAGCTTTACATCCGCGACCGCGTCGGAAGCATCACCCGCCCTGTTAAAGAGCTGAAGAACTTTAAGAAGGTTTTCCTGAAGGCAGGCACCAGCAAGGTCCTGACTTTCACACTGACAGCCAATGACCTTGCATTCTACAACCAGAATCTGGAATTCAAGGCAGAACCCGGAACATTTGATGTTTTCGTAGGCGGAAGTTCCGCTTCCGGACTGCAGGCAAGTTTTGAGCTGACTGAATAATACGGGCTGTTATCAAGGTTTTCCGCCAGTCGCGCTGAGGCATCTCCTGAGATGCACATCAGACTGTTACTCATTTTTACGCCCCTGATACATACCTGCTTCTTTCAGCGGGAAACCTTTTCTTTTTATTCAGCTGTAATACCGAAATAATGCATATTCCGGTAAACTGCTTTACCTTAGTACCGGTTTTCAACCCTCATCAATCCTTTTCCTATGAGGCGATTCCTGATCCTGGCATCATGCTTCCTTCTGATGGTTAACATTATCAGTGCCCAGGAAAGCACAGCTTCGTCGGTACTCACCGATACCGTCAACGACTGTGGCGAACTGCAATATGCCGCAATGCAACTGATCCCGTTGTATTACCAGGATGGAATAATCGATACCGCCAACCTGTTACTTGATTTCTGGGAGCGGCATTGCGGAATTGATGAAACAACGTACCGTACCCGCATCCTCTGGGCAATCGATTCCGGGACCTTCAGCGACTCGCTTATAAATGACCAGACCATTGGCTTCCTGGATACATACCTCTGGCTCGCACACGATACTACCGGCTGGTCGATGCAGGATTATTACTACTACACGCCAGAATTCGAATTGTTAAAGTGGTATCAGTCGTTCACCGATACTATTGCGAAAAGAGCCCTCGCTTACGAAGATCTGTCATCTGAAGAGCGCTTCTTTGCTGATTTTTATCTCAATCCTTCCGATAGCCTGTACGCACTGCTGAAGACATCCGCTTACCAGGATTCAAAACTCACCAAAATCTACACCCAGCCTGTTGGCGGTGTACTTCCTTCAGAACTTTTCAATTATGGATTGACTGCTGGAATCTGGAAGCCTTACGACAAACTGGGGACATTGGGCATGCATCCTTCCCTGGGTCTACGGATAGGAGGCATCTGGAACCGGACGCTCTGCAATATGGGATTTCAGGCCAGGATTGGCCGTTCAAAGAATGATTACAATGCCATGTATGAAGATTCCCTGTACACGACCGATGAGTTTTTTGGTCTCAGCCTGGGAATTGAGGCCGGCCGTAAACTGATCGACTGGCGCAGGCATGAACTGGATCTGCTGGGTGGCATTGACCTGGAAATGATTAAAGTCCTGAGTTTCGGACGAGATACAGATACCGATGAAGATGATGACACTAAGATGATCAGCTCACCAGGTCTCCGTGTTGGCGCGGAATACCGATACTATCTGAAAAACGACAGATTCCTTGGTATTGGCAGCCGGTACCATTTCCTGAATTTCCGCAACAAGGGCGGCACCAACCTGAGGGGAAATGCGCTGAGCATTACGCTGGAATATGGCTTCGGCAGCAATGCCTGGTTGCACAACCGGAATACTTATCTGAAGGAAAGACTTCCGGCAGGCTTGTAGACCATACCCCTGATAATACTACTTTTACCGTCAAAAAACGATTGTATGCTGATCATCAAACGTCACAATACTAATCCCTACGTCAACCTGGCAACTGAAGAATATGTCCTGAAACATTTCGATGAGGACAGCTTCATGTTATGGAGGAATGAGCCTTCGATCATCGTCGGGAAACACCAGAATACGCTGGCAGAGATCAATCTCGACTACGTCACGGCCAACAAGATTAAGGTTGTCAGAAGATTATCCGGCGGAGGTGCTGTATTTCATGACCTCGGGAACATCAACTTCACATTCATCAGTCAGGGAAAGCCGGGTTCGCTGGTCGACTTCCGGAAATATACCGAGCCGATTTTGGAAGTAATGCAGAAAATGGGCATCGATGCCCGTTTTGAAGGCCGGAATGATCTCACCATCGACGGAAGGAAGTTTTCGGGGAATGCCGAACATGTGTATAAGGACAGGGTGCTCCATCATGGAACGTTGCTGTTTTCCGCCACCATGGCCGATCTTACAGGCGCCCTCAAGGTTGATCCTTCCAAATTTTCGGATAAGGCAGTCAAATCGGTACGAAGCAGGGTGACCAATATCAGCGAACACCTGAAAGAGCCGATGGAGGTAGAAGAGTTCATGGACCTTGTCAGAAACCATGTTCATGAGAAATATCCGGACGCAAAAGTGATTGAGCTGTCTGACGAAGATCACGCCAACATACAAAAGATGGTGGATGAAAAGTATTCCACCTGGGACTGGAACTTTGGCTATTCACCGGCTTACGGATTCCGTAAGATCATCAAGACGGAAAAGGGTGGTCATGTTGAAATGAATCTGCAGGTTGAAGGAGGTATCATAACAGCGGTTAAAATCTTCGGCGATTATTTCAGTCTGAAGGATACGGATGAGCTGGAGAATGCCCTGACCGGTCTGCCGCACGAGCATGAAGCCATCCTGAACTTTACCACACACACACATATAGGCGAATACTTTGCCCATGTGACAAAAGAAGAGTTCATCTCTCTCTTCTTCTGATTCACGGAT
>CAZJCG010000047.1:0-4017 GCA_964544545.1 uncultured Lentimicrobiaceae bacterium
TGGCATCCGGGCAGAATAAGCGGGAAACCGGTAAGGGTCCAGTTTAATATGCCTTTTAAAATCATCCCCATCGGTTGACAAATAATCCTGACAGGCTACATGTATCCTTCTGACGGTTAAATTCGCTTGTCCGTTATTCGCTATTATTATTATCTCACTCAGTTTTAGAAACCGTTGTATACTTCGGCTGAACAGGTTTGCCCCTAGGGGGACCCTTCGGGTCAAAATTTACTCTTCGGAACTTGCTCAGTATTACTGAATCTAATCAGCTTTGCTTCGCAAACCTGTTAAGATTCAGTATAACTTACAATTGCCTCCATCGGCTTCCTGATCTTTTTTCGGAGGGGGTATCCATCTTCAGCGTAACCGAGGCTTATCACCAGCCCTACCGTTTTGCCGGCGGGTAGGGAAAGCACTTTTTTCAGTTGTTTCTCATCGTACCATCCCATCATGCATGTGCCCAGTCCTTCCTCGGCCGCCTGCAGGCAAAAGTGCGTCGCCGTGATGCCGATATCGATCAGTTTCCATTCCTTGTTTTTCAGGATCATGGCGATACGGTTGCGTAATTTGGGCTGCTCAAGCAGGATAACCACAAGGACAGGCGCCTGTAAGGTAAACCGGTTGAATTTTATCGGTCCTGAAAATGTCGCTTCGGCAACCTTTGTTCTCAACGGTTCCTCCTGAACCACGATAAAATGCCAGGGCTGGGTATTGCTGGCCGAAGGTGCGAGCCGGGCGGCTTCCAGACAGCGTTCCAGCTTTTCCGGTTCTACCTTTCGGGAGGAATATTTCCGTACACTTTGACGTTGGGTTACCAGGTTAAGAAATGACATGTTTTAATAGGAATTTCGTGAGATTAGTAGTAACTTTATACTTTTATAAGCTTCATGAAAACCATGCAACGCCCAAAATTACAACTTTTCCTTTGCTGCATGTTTCTGGGCATGTTCGCAAGGTGCAATCAACCCCCAAACATCACCGGTCCCATGGATTCCCCCGATACCACCCTGACTGACAGGAAGCCCGCTGTTGCCGGGCAGTTTTATCCTGATGATCCTTCCGAACTAAAGAAGATGATCTCAGGATACTTCTCAGGTTTGTCCACCCCCGCATCAGCTGCTACCACAGCAGCCATCATATCGCCTCATGCAGGTTATATCTTCTCGGGCGAGGTAGCCGCTGCCGCATTCAGCCAGCTGGATCCTGAGAAGGAGTATAAAAACGTTTTCCTGATCGGATGCAGTCACAGGGCGGCATTTAAAGGAGGTTCCATTTATACGGTAGGGAATTACATCACACCCCTGGGTACGGTGGAGGTGAATCTTGAAATTGCCCGCACTCTGGCAACTCTCAACAAGGACCTCTCCTTTGATCCACAGTACCAGCGAAATGAACACAGCATTGAGGTCCAGATACCGTTCCTGCAGGTTTACCTGAAGAAACCCTTCAGGATCATCCCGATACTGCTTGGCACCCATGATCCCTATGCCTGCAGGAGCATTGCCAACTCGCTGAAACCGTATTTCACGGAAGAAAATGTCTTCGTGATCAGTACCGATTTCTCCCATTATCCGGCCTACGACGATGCAGTTAAGGTGGATAAACGCCTGGCAGACGCCATCCTAAGCAATGATCCGGAAAAATTCATCGAAGAGGAAGGGAGTTGTTTAAAGAAATCGATCCCCGATCTTGCTACCGGCTGCTGCTCCTGGCCGGCTGTCCTGACATTGATGTACATCACTGAGAAAGACCCTTCCGTGGAGTATCACAAGATTGCTTACAAAAATTCAGGTGACTCGAAGTATGGCGAAAGAGACCGGGTGGTTGGTTATAATGCCCTGAGTGTAACACGCAAGCCGGAAATGGGAAGTAGTTTTGAACTCACTTCCGACGAAAAGAACAAGCTTTTGACCATTGCACGTCAGACCATCCGGGAATACCTTTCGGCCGGGAATGTTCCTGAGATTGATCCGGCCGCACTTCCCGGAGCACTGGTGCAGAAAGCGGGAGCGTTTGTAACGCTTCGGAAGAATGGTGAATTGCGTGGCTGCATAGGCCATTTTGAGGCCGACAACCCGCTGTACAGCATCGTACAGCAGATGGCCGTGGCCTCTTCCACCCGCGATTACCGGTTCAGCCGGGTTCAGCCGGAAGAAATGAAGGATATTGAAATAGAAATTTCGGTCCTTACTCCGATGAAGAAAATAGCCTCGGTAAAAGAGATCAAACTGGGGCGCGACGGGATCTATATCAGCAAGGGGAATAGGGGCGGAACATTCCTCCCGCAGGTTGCCACCGAAACAGGATGGTCGCTGGAAGAATTCCTCGGGCATTGTGCCCGTGACAAAGCCGGAATTGGCTGGGACGGGTGGAAGGATAAGGATACGGAAATTTATACCTACCAGGCATATGTGTTTTCGGAGTAAGATTTTGCAGGATAGCTACTAAATGCACTTACGGATCTGAAACAGGCAACACCTGATTTCTTAATATTCAGAGATTTACAATCTTGCTGACGGATTAGAAATGCATCTTATGATAGTCGAAGGTCTTGCTTTCCCTGAGACTGTGTACCTTGGCAGCGATCAGCAAAAAGATCTTGAGATCATTTTCCTCCAGCCATTGAATGGCTTCCGGCTTCCGGTTACAGGCATCGGCCAGCACTGCCAGCAATTTGAAATCATTATGAACCAGCCAGTTATACGCCTCAACTCTTCCGTCGATGGCATGGTCGAGTGCGGCGAACTGGGGGTAGCCGTTCTTCATCAGCCAGCCAAAGGCCTCCTCGCTGCCGCAAATGGCACTTGAAAGGGCGCCGAGTTCGGGGTAGCCGTTCGTCATCAGCCAGTCAAATATCTCCTTGTTACCACTGATGGTTTCGGCAAATGCGATCAGTATTTTGGGAGGATAGTCGAGCATGGTGCTGCAATTCTTTATATAAAGATACGAAACTTCCGCATTGATTGGCAACTGACATGGAATGCAGACAATCCCGGATAGTATACAGTTTATCCTTATTAAGAGCTGATTAGAAAACTTCTGCTGTAAGTCCGATAGATTCCACTTTTCCGGCTATTGCCACTAATTCGTCATGGTTTATCTTCTCAAGCGTCGAGAATGGCGGGATACGATCGATGGGATAGATCATGACAAGTTTGGGCCGGATTATTTTCAGATGCTCAAGCCATGCATCCACTTCCGAAGGTACAGTGTTGTCGATCCGTTTGCCATCAACGGTTCCTCTCAGGAAGAGAGTCTGGATAACCAACTCACCGGCGAATTCAGTGAGCCTCTTTACGATATCGCTCAATGCTACCTTGTTCAGTGGACGGTTGATTGCCCTGAACATCTCCTCAGTTCCCGCATCCAGTTTCAGCACGTTGTTGTCGGCCAGCAGTAAGGCGGCTTTCAGGTTTTCCCTGTCAAGCAGGCTGGCATTCGACAGGACAGTTACTTTCGCCTTCGGGAAAAAGCTGTTACGAAGTTCGGCCACTCCTTTCATGACCTCTGTGAATTCCGGATGCAGCGTGGGTTCACCGTTCCCGGCAAAGGTGATGGAATCGGGCGCCTGTCCGGCCGACTTCATTTCCCGGAACTTATTCTCCAGGGCCTGGTGAATCTGAGCTGCCGTGTACAATTGCGGTTTCGTCCCCGGCTCATGGCCCGTCAGCCCGCATTCGCAGTAAATACAATCAAAGGAACACAGCTTGGAATCGAGCGGGAGAAGGTTGATCCCGAGAGAAACACCAAACCGCCGGCTTCTGACCGGTCCAAAAATAATCTCGCCAAAAAGGAATCCTGACATCCGGTTAACTTTCGTGCAAAGGTATTGTTTATACTCTGAATTGCGACAGTCGGGGAATTGGCCCGAAACCTCAATTCCCAACTATTGGTCCGGGGGAAACAGGGCAATAGACTAAACAACGTTGAAGCCATCCCGGCTGTAGGATAAATCATCCTCTTTCTGAAAAAATAATGTTTACTTTTGAGAATCAAATCCATTTGAATGGTATCCCT
>CAZJCG010000047.1:4117-22867 GCA_964544545.1 uncultured Lentimicrobiaceae bacterium
TTCTGAAAAAATAATGTTTACTTTTGAGAATCAAATCCATTTGAATGGTATCCCTCGATGAGATAAAAGCTCCGATAGCCTCCTATATTGATGAGTTTGAGAAACATTTTCGCAGCTCAATGAAAAGTCCGGTGCCTTTGCTGGATACGATCACCCGTTATATCGTCAAGCG
Source organism: uncultured Lentimicrobiaceae bacterium (assembly GCA_964544545.1). Lineage (GTDB taxonomy): Bacteria > Bacteroidota > Bacteroidia > Bacteroidales > UBA4417 > UBA4417. The sequence continues at coordinate 4,290 of CAZJCG010000047.1, forward strand.
GAAGGGCAAACAGTTGCGCCCCATGTTCGTGTTCCTTTCGGCCCAGGTATGCGGCGAAGTGAACGAGAGCACCTTCCGGGCTGCATCCCTGATCGAGTTGCTGCATACGGCCACGCTGATCCACGACGATGTGGTGGATGATTCAAACGAGCGGAGAGGTTTCTTTTCACTGAATGCACTCTGGAAAAACAAGATCGCCGTTCTGGTAGGCGATTTTCTGCTGGCTAAAGGTCTGTTGCTGGCTATGGATCATGAAGAATTTCAGTTGCTTAAGATCGTATCCAATGCCACGCGTGAAATGAGCGAGGGAGAACTGCTGCAGATTGAAAAGGCCCGGAAACTGGATATTGAAGAATCGGTTTATTTCGAGATCATCCGGAAAAAGACAGCTTCACTCATAGCTTCCTGCTGTGCCAGCGGCGCCAAGTCGGTCGGTTCTTCCGATGAAGTTGTCAAACGTATGCATCAGTTCGGTGAGTATGTCGGGATAGCTTTTCAGATCAAGGACGATCTCTTTGACTATGAGAAGAACCATGACACAGGCAAACCTAACGGGATCGACATCAAGGAGAAAAAGATGACGCTCCCGCTCATCTACACACTCAACAACTCGGGTTGGCTGGAAAAGCGGAAAGCCATCAATATTGTACGTAACCATAATAACGAACCGGAAAGGGTCGCAGAACTTATCCAGCGTGTGAATGCGGGTAAAGGCATCGAATATGCCACACAAAAGATGAAAGAATACCAGGAGAAAGCTTTCGAATTGCTGAATACTTTCCCCGACAGCCCTTCCCGGAAATCCCTCGAACAATTGGTGATTTTTACCACCGAACGCAAACACTAGCGATCCCGTTTCTCCGTTGTTGTTTCTATAACTCATCTCTTCTGATATGTCAACAGCCCTCCGGTTTACCATCCTTCTGTTTCTTTGTACTGGCATTTCATCCCTGGTTTCAGCCCAGTCCTCGGTTGAATATTACCCCGGAGGGCAGAAAAAGGCAGAAGGCACACTGTTGAATGGCCTGCGGGAAGGTCTGTGGTATGGTTTCGATGAAAAGGGATTGAAAAATGAGGAAACCTGGTACCGGAACGGTATCAAAGAAGGTAAGACAGTCCGTTGGTTCAGCAACGGGCAGAAGGAATTCGAGGGATCATACAGCAACGGAAAGTTGAACGGTCCTGCTTTCTGGTGGACCATGGAAGGCAAGCCTGATATGTCAGGCAGACTGCTGGATAACCTGCAGGACAGCATCTGGCACTTTTACCACCCGAACGGTACCCCGGGAAGCACCGGACTCTTCGTGGCAGGCAAACAGCAGGGGCCTTGGACTTACTATTACGACAGCGGGGAGAAATGGAAGGAAGGGACACTCCGGGACAACCTGAAAGATGGCAAATGGACATTTTTCTATACCGACGGGAAGATCCATCACACCGGCGATTATATTGCTGATAAAGAAAACGGCATCTGGGTAAGCTGGTTCCAGAACGGACAGGTGAAGGATTCGGGCACTTATGATACCGGTCGGATGGTCAACTGCTGGAAAGGATGGTTCGAAAACGGGAAACGGCAATATATCGCCCATTATCAAAACGGCAAAAAAGAGGGACCATACCAGGCCTGGTTTGAGAACGGCAACCGGAAATCAGAAGGCAATTATGCGAATGACCTGAAGAGCGGCAGGTGGACCGACTGGTATGAGAACGGCCAGCTAAGCGAGACCGGAACATGGGCCGACGGCCTTCGTCAGGGATTATGGGAGTATTATGATGCTGACGGACATAAGATCAGAGAAGAGAGTTTCCGGAACGGCAGGCAACATGGGCGCTGGGTTTCCTATTATGCCAACGGAAGTGAACAGGGTGAAGGTTCCTTCATCGACCAGAAGAAGGATGGCATCTGGCAGTACTGGGATCAGAAAGGCAAACTCATTTACCGCGCCGAATTCCGGAATGGTGAGAAAATCCGTGAAAAGTCATTCGGAGACAAATAGGCTTTGAGATAACCCACGTAACTTCCAGTAATACTATCACTTGTCTTGCTCCTCCTGTAAAAATGAAAAAAGTAACAGTTCCGGTTCTCCTGCTTTCGGTCCTGATGATATCCGGATTCATGCTTCAGGCTCAACCGGAAGCGAAGCAAAAAAATGTTTCTTATGATTGCCTGAATGAGACGGAACAGGAGTTAGCAAGGCAGATCAATGAATACAGGGCTGAGAAAGGACTGCCGGCAGTAACACTCTCTGCTTCCCTCAGCCATGTGGCAAGGGTTCACTGCCTTGACCTGGAACAGACTTCTTCCCACTCGGGGAGATGTAACCTGCACAGCTGGTCGGATAAGGGGAAATGGTCATCATGCTGTTATACGCCTGATCACAAAAGGGCTGAATGCATGTGGAACAAACCAAGAGAGCTTACTTCATACACGGGCGACGGATTTGAGATCGCCTACTGGACCGATGCAAAATTCGCGGATGCGGCTGCTACTGCCCGGGATATGCTGAACGGATGGAAAGGAAGCAAGCCTCATAATGAACTCATCATCAACAAAGGGATCTGGAAGGATGTGCAGTGGGAGGCCATGGGAATAGGTGTTTCCGGTGGTTATGCCACAGTCTGGTTCGGCAGGGAGACTGATCCGGCAGGAGTTCCGGAAATGTGCAAATAAAATTTGTATGAACAAAGGAAGAATAGTCGGTGCACTCTTATTGCTGGTCTTTTCACTTTGGCTGACCGACGGCCGGGCGCAACGGTTCAGCGGCGGGATCACTGCCGGGCTGTCAGCTACGCAGGTGGACGGTGATACTTACAGCGGGTACGACAAGGCCGGCGCCATTGCAGGAGGCTGGGCGGAGGTTCTCCTGAGCGGACAATCATCGTTCAGACTTGAAATGAACTACATCCAGAAAGGCAGCCGGCACAATCCCGATTCAGAAAAGGGAGATTATAAATTCCTGCTGATCAAGCTGGGATATGTCGAAATGCCCATGTTGTACCGGTATACGATGAAGAACCGGTTTTTCCTGGAAACAGGACCTTCATTAGGAGTGCTGCTTCACAGCCACTCAGAAGTCGATTACCTTCCTTCAGGAAATCCCTTCCGGATAATGGATGTTTCCTTTCAGGCAGGAGTCGGTTATCATTTTACAGATAAGCTGCAAGTGGGTCTCAGAAGCGGGAATTCAATTTACACTATCCGGAAAGAACGGGTCACAGGCGACCGCAGACGTTTCTGGGGATACGGCCAGTACAACAATGTTCTGGCATTGCAGTTGAGTTACACTTTATAAGCTGTTACCACGATGAACAAGTCCGGCAGGAGTTTGTTCGGATACTGAACCGCCTTCGTCCGGTATGGAGAAGAAAAAGCATAAAACAGTCATTGGAGTTTCCGGCGCCAGCGGCGCCATTTATGCAAGGATGCTGTTCCGGAAGTTGCAGCTCCTGAGCGACCAGCTTGAGGAATGCGGCGTTCTGTTGTCGGATAATGCTCGGGGAGTCTGGCTCCATGAGCTGGGGAATACAGATTATGAAGATCTGCCTTTCAGGGTTTATAACCCCGTTGACTTTCATGCACCTTTTGCCTCCGGTTCGGCCGGTTACGACTCAATGATCATCTGTCCGTGCAGTATGGGCACCCTGGGACGGATCGCTTCGGGTGTTTCCAATGACCTGATGACGCGGGCAGCAGATGTGATGCTCAAGGAACGGCAACGGCTGGTGCTGGTTATCAGGGAAACGCCCTATAACCTCATCCATATCAACAATATGAAGACGGTAACAGAAGCGGGTGGTATCATCTGCCCGGCATCGCCTTCATTTTACAGTAAGCCTGAAACATTCGAGGATCTTGCCCTCACCGTTGTGGACAGGGCGCTGGCACTGGCAGGATTTCAGATAGACGGTTTCAGGTGGGGGGAGAATGTGATAATTAGCTAATTAGTCAATTAGCTGATTGGATTATTGGGGGATTTAGAAATTTAGGAATTTAAAAATTTGAGAATTAAATAATTAGTTAATTCGACGATTAGCAGATTTGACAATTAATTATGAAACTATTTAACGTTCGTTTCGAACTCAATTCGTGTATTCGTGGCAAATTCACTTCTCGCAGATAACGCTGATGTTTACGCAGATTAACGCAGATCGATCAATAACTTCTGCGATGATCTGCGATCTTTTTCTGCGAAATCTGCGAGAAACAAATCTAAGAATAACCGAAGACAGGCTGTGAGATTTGGGAATGTGATAATTAGCCGATTAGCCAATTAGCCAATTCACTGATTGAAATTCATCTGTACCCCAGGCTCTTTGCACTATGCTCTCTGCTGCTCACAAAGCTGAGTGCAAAAATCTTCCAACGTGTATGAGCCTGACGGATCACGTTGCTGAAATCCGATATTTTATTTCCAGAGCCTTTCCATCTCCTCAAGCGTTTTATTCCGGGTTTCGGGGACGAGTTTCCATACGAACCAGGCGGCCAGAAGGCTCATGATCCCGTAAATCCAATATGAGAATCCCTGGTGGAAGATGGAATTCAGGAATGAACTCTTGTCCATCATGGGGAAAGTCCAGGAAACAAGGTAGTTGGAAATCCACTGTGCAGCCACAGCTACTGCCATGGCACGTCCGCGGATCCGGTTCGGGAAGATCTCCGACAGCAGCACCCAGGTAACAGGCCCCCAGCTTACGGCAAAAGAAGCCACATAGGTGAGCATGAACACCAGTGCTGCAAAGCCAACCTGCTGAAGGTAGAAGAAGAATCCCAGCGCTATCATGCTTACCGCCATCCCTAAAGCCCCGATGATCTGGAGCGGTTTACGGCCGAATCGGTCGACGCTGAAAATGGCAACCACTGTAAAGGTGAGGTTGATGATGCCTACAACGATGGTCTGAAGCAGGGAAGCGTCCGTGTTGTTGCCGAGGTTCCTGAAGATCTCCGGAGCATAATACAGCACAACGTTGATCCCGACAAACTGCTGGAAAACCGAGAGCATTACACCTATAAATACCACCAGGACTCCAAATGAAAACAACCTGGAAGAGCCGGCACCGGTCACCGATTCCCTGATCTCCGCCATCACTTCACGGGCTACAGTTTCTCCGTTGATCTTGTTGAGTATCCTGACGGCCTTATCTTCTTTCTGCTGCATCACAAGCCAGCGGGGCGTTTCAGGTACGAAGAAGAGCAGGATCATAAACAACACCCCGGGGATGGTTTCCGAGAAGAACATCCAGCGCCAGCCAAATGCATGAAGCCATTCTTCATTACCCTGACGGGAGATCGTGTAGTTGACAAAATATACCACCAGCATCCCGAAAATGATGGCAAACTGGTTCCAGGAAACGAGGTTGCCCCTTTTGGACGCCGGAGATATCTCGGCAATGTACATGGGCGAAAGCATGGATGCCAGACCCACGCCCACACCGCCAATTATGCGGTAGAGGATGAAAGCGGTGAGGAATGAGGATACATCCTGCCCGACAGGAGCCAGGAACAACTCAGGGAACCCGGACCCGATAGCAGAAATTATCAGGAGCAGCGACGCAACGATCATGCTGTTGCGACGGCCCAGTTTCAAAGCCATCCAGCCACCGGTCAATCCTCCAATAACACAGCCGATCAGTGCGCTCGATACTGTAAAACCAAGCAGGGAGTTTGCCTGGATCTCCGCAAGATTTCTTGGGTCAATGAAGTTTATTTTCAATGAATTGACAGTACCTGAAATAACGGCTGTGTCATACCCGAAGAGAAGTCCTCCCAACGTGGCTACCAGGGTCAGTCCCCAGAGATACGCAGTATTGATGCCTGATTTTCCCATGAGATCGTATTTTGAGGCAATGAAGTTAGGATAATAGTTGAAACCTGTGCAGCAAATTACAGGTAACAGTTGATCATTTGTTCATAGAGTTCCTGTTTCCCGCTGATCATGTCGGGCTCTCCAAATTCTTTAGCGAGTTGACGCATATCTTCCAGGCTTAACAGTCCGTTTTCGAAGTCCTTGCCTTTACCGTTGTCGAAGGAAGCATAGCGTTGCCCGCGGAGCGTCAGGTAACTCGACTCTTTCAGCATTGCTTCGGCGACAAGCAAAGCCCGTGCGAAGGTATCCATAGCCGAAATGTGGGCAATGAAGATATCTTCCAGGTCGGTGGAGTTCCGGCGTGTCTTTGCATCAAAATTAACACCTCCCGTAGTGAATCCCTTAGCCTGAAGGATTACCAGCATGGCTTCCACCGTTTCATACAGGTTCACAGGGAACTGGTCGGTGTCCCAACCGTTCTGGTAATCACCACGATTTGCATCGATGCTGCCAAGCATACCGGCATCGGCGGCCATCTGAAGTTCATGCTGGAAAGTGTGCCCGGCCAGCGTAGCGTGATTCACTTCGATATTCAGTTTAAAGTCTTTGTCCAGTCCGAAGTGACGTAAAAATCCGATGACCGTTTCGGCATCAAAATCATATTGGTGCTTGGTAGGTTCCATGGGTTTCGGCTCGATGAGGAAGGTACCCTTGAATCCGTTTTTGCGGCCATAATCACGGGCCATGGTCAGAAACCTGGCCAGGTGTTCCTTTTCGCGCTTCGTATCGGTGTTGAGCAGGCTCATGTAACCTTCGCGGCCGCCCCAAAAGACGTAATTTTCGCCTCCGAGGGCAATGGTAGCATCAATGGCATTTTTCACCTGGGTAGCGGCATGGGTAACCACGTTAAAATCCGGATTGGTAGAAGCCCCGTTCATATAACGCGGATTGGAGAAGACGTTAGCAGTCCCCCACAGCAACCTGATGCCGGTTTTGCTTTGTTTGGTTTTGGCATACTCAACCATTTCGGCCAGCCGTTCTTCAATTTCAAATACTCCGCCGGTGCCTGCAACGTCGGTGTCGTGGAAGCACCAGAAGGGGATACCGATCTTGCTCATGAATTCAAAAGCCGCATCCATGCGGTCGTAGTTGCGTTGCATAAGGGTATCTGCTTCATCCCAGGGAAATTTCTTTGTGCCTGGTCCGAATGGATCTTCTCCCGTTCCTGTCAGGGTATGCCAGTAAGCCATGGCAAAACGGAAATGATCCTTCATGCTCTTGCCGGATACGATGCGGTTTTCGTCATACCATTTGAATGCCAGGGGATTTCTTGATTCGCGGCCCTGGAAAGGAATTTTCCCTAATTCCGGGAAATATTCCCTGTTGGATGTTTTTGTGCTCATATCGTAAGGTATTAATCAGTTAGACAATTATTTGTGCTCTTTATGTGTGATGCCGCTGCGGGTAGAAATTCAGATGACAGGAGTATTCGTTTTAGATGAACATGGAATGAGGTGCTATGGATTCAGTGCAGAAGGGCCGGTGCAACTTCCGCCGGTTTTCCTTTCATCGTTGACCGGTTGCGGCCATCAACTTATCTTTCCACTGTTGGTATGCTTCATTTAGCAAGTGCGACTGATTCTTTTCGGGTTCTACCGTATCCAATGCATTGAGTCCGGTAAAGACTTCGGTGAAGGAGGAATATATACCTGCACCCAGAGCGGCTCCCCGGGCTGCACCCAGAGCGCCGTCAGTGTCATAGAGCTGAATAGTGGCACCGGAGATGTCAGCCAGCGTCTGACGGAAAACGGGGCTAAGGAACAAGTTGGCTTTACCGGCCCGAATAACCGAGATAGTTATTCCGACCTCTTCCATGATCTTCATTCCATGATAGATGGAGAAAGCAATTCCTTCCTGAGCAGCCCGCAGGAGGTGGCCCCGTCCGTGGATATTGAAATTAAGCCCGGAAAAGGATCCTCCGATATCCCTGTTGTCAAGCATCCTCTCTGAACCGTTCCCGAAGGGAAGAATTGTCAGCCCTTCGGATCCGGCCGGAATGGCTGAAGCAAGCAGGTTGATCGCATCGTAATTCAGGTCGGGCGCAACGGTCTTTTGCATCCATGAATTCAGGATGCCGGTGCCATTGATGCATAACAGCACTCCCAGCCTTGGGTTGTCTTTTTCATGATTTACATGGATGAACGTATTGACCCGCGACAGAGGATCAAATTTTATCAGATCGGTCACTCCGTATACAACTCCTGAAGTGCCGGCCGTGGCGGCAATTTCGCCGGGTTGCAAAACGTTCAGGGAAAATGCATTGTTCGGCTGATCTCCGGCACGGTAAGTAACCGGTGTCCCCGGCATCAGTCCGGTGAGTTCCGCTGCTTGCGCAGTAAGCTTTCCCTGGATCCCGAAAGTAGGAACCAGGGACGAAAGCAGGGAATGGTCGAAGCCGAAATAGTCGAGTAAAAACCCTGCAGGACGATTTTCCATGAAATCCCAGAGAATCCCCTCCGACAATCCGGAGACCGTGGTAGTTGTTTCACCGGTCAGCTTCATGACCAGGAAATCACCCGGTAACATGATCTTATGTGTTTTCCTGAAATTTTCCGGTTCCATTTCCTGGACCCAGGCAAGTTTGGATGCAGTGAAATTACCCGGAGAGTTGAGCAGGTGCGGTAAACATTTCTCTTTACCGATTTCGTCGAAGGCTTTCGCCCCGTATGGAACAGCCCGGCTGTCGCACCAGATGATGGATTCCCTGACCAGCTCATTTTCTTTATCGACGCACACCAGCCCATGCATCTGGTATGAAATACCAATTGCCCGGATGTCTTCTTTCCTGGAATCCCCTTTGGCAATCAAAACAGGAATTGCATTAATCAGGTAATTCCACCACTTAGCGGGATTCTGTTCAGCCCAGCCAAAATGCCGGGTCCGGATGGGCATTTCCGTTTCCGGAACCTGAATGCATGCAATGCATTTTCCGGTATCTGTATCAAGCAGTGCCAGTTTAATGGATGAACTTCCTAAGTCGATGCCGATGGTTTTCATGTTGAGGATTTAAATTCTGCGTCCCGTTTTCATTCTATATATATGTTCAGGCAAACTTGTGAACAGGATGCGTCCTGGTTTTCTTTACTTTACTGAAATAAATGTTAACAGGTAAGTCTGCCCCGAACGGAAATGCAGCAAGGATCCGGTTTCTCAATAATTAAATTTGCGTTTGCTGCGGTTGATTTCTTTCTCATAGGTTGCCCTGTCGAAGTCATAGAGTGTGGCCGGCTTATGGGAGACCAGTTTCTCTTTTTCTTCCAGCGGTTTCAGGAAAGGGAAGGCCAGCACTTTCTTGCGGAAATTGCGGTTGTCGAGCTCTACACCCAGGATAGCTTCATAGAGGTTCTGGAGTGTCCGGACCGAGAATTTTTTCTCCAGCAGCTCAAAGGCGATGGGTTCCGCCAATAACTGCCGGGTAAGCACTTCCATGGCACTCAGCAGGATGTGTTTATGATCGAAGGCAAGATTCCGGATGTCCTGAACCCGGTGCCAGCCCGATGAGCCTTCAATACTGGGCATCAGGTTACTCTTGTCGAGCTTTACCAGGGCATAGAAAGCGATGGTGACGATCCTGGAGACTTTCACTCCATAGGTTTGTTCGATCCAGAGGAGATCCTCCGGACGGCTGATGCGTAGCGGATCAGAAAAGACGCCGAACTGGCGGAGATAGACCTTATTCAGACCCGTGAGTTCAGCCAGTGTACGGGTGGCTGCTGCCTCCACTTCCTCATTCTCGAGGATCAGGCTGCCGGGGAGCTTGTATTCGGTCGTAATGGTTTCTTCTCCATTCAATCCTTTCTTCCGGAAAAATTTGATAAGAAGTACAAGCAAATCCTTCCCGTCGAATCCGAAGATAACACAATCAACCGAAATGGATGGATTAACCGGAGTTGTCAAAATAATCGCTTTTACAACGTGAAATTAAATCATCAAGCTGTTCAATGCAAGCATAACGTAAAAAATACGCTAAGTCATCGTCGCAAAGCAGTCAAGCGAATCAAACGGTTTATAAGTGTCAGAAAAACAGACATATGCAAATAATAATATTGCGTTTTAACATTTCGTTCCCGACCGTGAAACCGTACAAAATACGCTATCTAAGAAAGATAGCAGGTGAGGACTATCCACTTGCCTGCAGGGGCTGACTTACAGGATCATCTCAAAGATGACGGATAAAAGCTACTGTCAAAAATTCCGGAACTGGTCTGAAGGAATGTTTCCCGGGTGATTCTAAGCATGTGGAAAATCAGGATCTGATCTCTCAACCTGATATCAATCTTACCTATCCGGCATTGTCATCCGGTTCATAAAGGAATATTCCCGTGTTTCCTGGGAGGGTTACTTTTCCGCTTGTTCTGGGTCATTTCAAGTGCCTGGATCAGTTTGAAGCGGGTCTGTCGCGGGTGGATGATTTCATCGACATATCCCAGCTCCGCAGCCTTGTACGGATTGGCAAAGGTTTCGCGGTATTCCTGAACGGTGGCAGCCCGTTCCTCTTCGGTCATCTTATCTCTGAAGATGATGTTCACAGCACCTTCGGCACCCATGACGGCGATCTCGGCGGTAGGATAGGCGAGGTTGATATCGGCGCCGATATGTTTGCTGCTCATCACATCGTAGGCTCCGCCGTAAGCTTTTCGGGTGATCAGCGTGATCTTGGGAACGGTAGCCTCGGCAAATGCATAGAGCAATTTTGCCCCGTGCTTGATAATGCCGCCGAACTCCTGCGTTGTTCCGGGTAAAAAGCCCGGAACGTCAACAAAGGTGATAAGCGGAATATTGAATGCATCACAGAAACGGACAAAGCGGGCGGCCTTGACGGAGGAGTTAATATCCAGCACGCCGGCCAGCATGGCAGGCTGATTGGCAACGATTCCCACACTTCGTCCTGCCAGTCGTGCAAATCCTACAATGATATTCCGGGCATAAAATGGTTGAATTTCGAAGAAGTTATGGTTGTCAACCACTGTTTTGATCAGCTCCTTCATATCATAAGGCTTGTTCGGATCCTCCGGGATCATATCCTGAAGTTTCTCTTCTTCCCGGTTCAGGTCGTCGAGGCAGGGTACCACCGGAGCATCTTCCATGTTGTTGGAAGGCAGGTAGCCGATCAGTTCCCGGAGCATCATCATGGCATGTTCATCATTCTCCGCCGTAAGGTGTGCTACGCCGCTCTTGCTGTTGTGCGCCATTGCCCCGCCGAGTTCCTCTTTGGTCACTTCTTCGTGTGTAACCGTCCTGATGACGTCGGGTCCGGTCACGAACATGTAGCTGGAATCTTTTACCATGATGATAAAATCGGTGATGGCAGGGGAGTAGACTGCTCCGCCGGCACAGGGGCCGAGGATGGCGGAGATCTGCGGGACCACGCCCGAACTCATTACGTTCCGGTAAAAAATGTCAGCATATCCGGCCAGGCTTTCCACGCCTTCCTGAATACGGGCACCGCCCGAATCGTTCAGGCCAATCACCGGAGCACCCATCTTAACTGCCAGATCCATGATCTTCACTATCTTATCGGCATTAGCCCGGCTCATCGTGCCACCAAAAACGGTAAAATCCTGGGCGAAGACATACACAAGCCTTCCATCAATCTTGCCATAGCCGGAAACAACACCGTCGCCGGGGATCAGGTTCTTCTCCATCCCGAAATCGCGCGAACGATGCACAACAAATTTATCCAATTCTACAAACGTTCCCGGATCCAGCAGGTCGACAAGCCTTTCCCGGGCGGTTTTCCTCCCGGCTGCATGTTGACGGTCAATACGATCTTGTCCGCCTCCCAGTTCAGCCTGGAGGCTCTTTTCTTCCAATTTCTGAAATTTCTCACGCAACGTTGACATATTGAACTATTTTTCCGGTATTGATTTACTGATCAGGGACTGGTCGCCGGTTTTACATCCGGACCTGTTTTCTTCAAGAAGCTGCAGTCTCGTTTTCTGCAAGTGATAGAGTTTTAACCGCTAACCCGAAGGGCTACTCGATCACCACCATGATCTGGTTGCCATCAATCGTGTCACCTTCCTTCACCGGGATATCAACGATTTTCCCATCCCGGCCTGCCTTGAATTCACTTTCCATCTTCATGGCAGAGACGATGATCACTGTTTGACCCTTCTCAACCAGATCACCCGCTTTAACCGGGATTTTGACAACCTTGCCGGGCATTGGGGAGCGAAGCACGTTTTCACCGTGATGCCCTCCGGCCTCTTCGCGGCTTTGCAGATAGCGGGTTTCGGCATCGATCACTTCGATGTCATACGAAAAGTAAAAGGTGTTTACAGAATAGTTTTTGGGGCCGCCCGATTCAATCGTCTCGATATTATAGGATTTGCCTTTGTAAAGGGCCGAATACTCCTGCTTTCCCACTTTCACCAGGTCAACCTCATAGATGTCGTCATCTACGGCGACCGTCACGAGGTTCCCCTGTCGTTTCAATTCCTTGACACGCGCGATGCGGTCATTTACTTTAAGTTCCAGTTCCATAGTCATCGTGTATGATCAGTTCCGGGATTACGCAGTTTCGGGTCAGTTACAACCGGTAAGCGGCATGCCTGCGCCCGTATTGTTTCCAGTCGGATCCATGCCTTACCGTGGCATTGTCGATGGTCATCCGCACCTGCTCCAGTTTATCCATATAATCGATGTAGGTGGCGATGAGGGCAAGGTCTTCACAGTAGAGGTCACATTCGGTATCGGCCAGAAGAAATCTGAGGTTCTTTTCGATGAAGTGTGTATTGTATTTTCCTTTTCTGAAATCATCCGATTCCATGATCCTTTCCAGGAATTTGATGGATGTTTTCACTCCGGTGATCTTATACTCGTACAATGCTCTGCGCATGCGCTCTATAGCTTCCTCGCGTGTGCGCGCCCATACGATCAGCTTGCTGATCATCGGATCATAGTAGATAGGGATGGTATAACCCGTATAGACATATCCGTCGCATCGTACACCCAGTCCAAGCGGCTCTGTGATGTGAGAGATAGTACCGGGATTGGGCATGAAGTTATTGTCGGTATCCTCGGCATATATCCGGCATTCTATGGCGTGACCTGTCTGGGAGAGTTCCTCCTGACGATAAGGAAGCGGATATCCTTCCGCCACCCTGATCTGTTCCTTAACGAGGTCAACACCCACTACGCGCTCGGTGATAGGGTGTTCCACCTGCAGGCGGGTATTCATCTCCAGGAAGTAGTAGTTCAGGGCGTCGTCTACTATAAACTCAATGGTCCCGGCACCTTCATAATTAACCGCCTTTGCCGCTGCCACTGCAAATTCGCCCATCCTGGCCCGCACCTCAGGAGTCATGACCGGAGAGGGCGTTTCTTCAACCACCTTCTGATGCCGGCGCTGTACCGAGCATTCGCGTTCGAACAGATGCACGGTGTTGCCATGCTGATCCGATAGTATCTGGAATTCAATATGATGAGGTGATTCAATGTATTTTTCGATGTACACCGAATCGTCACCGAATGCAGCTTTTGCTTCAGAACGGGCGGCACGGAGCGACGAAAGTATCTGTGACTCTTCTTTGACAAGACGCATCCCTTTACCACCACCTCCGGCAGAAGCCTTGATCATGACCGGCAACCCGATCTCTCGGATCGTTTTCATTGCCTCCTCTTCACTGCTAACCTTGTCGGTAGTACCCGGCACAACCGGCACACCGGCTGCGATCATGGTTTTCCGGGCCGTGATCTTATCTCCCATCTTTTCGATGGATTCAGGCGATGGCCCGATGAATTTGATGCCTTCTTCCATGCACCGCCTTGAAAAGGCCGCATTTTCCGAGAGAAACCCGTAACCCGGATGAATGGCGTCAGCTTTGCAACTCTTAGCCACCTCAATGATCTTATCGATGTTCAGGTAACTTTCAACCGAAGGCGATGGACCAATATGATAGGCTTCACCGGCATAGCGAACATGCATGGCCGTTCGGTCAGCATCCGAAAATACAGCCACAGTGTGGATGCCCATTTCCCGGCAGGAACGGATGATACGGACGGCGATCTCACCCCTGTTGGCTATGAGTACTTTCCTGATCTTGCGTTCTGGCATTGATTATCTGTTAAATGAATTCGTGGCAGATCTTGTTGATTAATTATTTCTGGGAACGGCTGCTAAAATACATATTTTTCAAATAGATATACAGATATGTCAATATATGGACTATGAGTGAATCTCCCGGCTTTGATATTCCGGAATTACCCGTTTCTACTCAATTTTATGAAACGAAACCGTTGCCTGATCATCCTGCTGGACAATAAAGAATGAATGCAACGGTACAACTTTGTCTCCAATAGGGAAACTTTGTTTATACTTCGGCTGAACAGGTTTGCCCTCCTTCGGAGGGACCCTTCGGGTCGAAATTTGTTTTTCGGGACTGGCTCAGTATTACTGAATCTAATCAGCTTTGCTTCTAGCCGGCAGGCTCCCTCCGAAGGAGCACTTCGTGCCTTTGGGGCAAACCTGTTAAGATTCAGTATACCTATCGCGATCCGGTATAAATAACCGAGTTGCGGGTGTAATGTTTAATAGAGAAGGTCAGAAACAGGACGAGGGCTGCCAGGTTCAGGATGCTGTAGAGAAAGTAAGCAGAGGATAGTCCGATCATTCCTGATAGAAGACCGGTCAGGATCATGCCGGTTCCGATTCCCAGGTCGAGGCCTGTAAAAAGGGTTGAGTTTGCCGCCCCGCGGCGGTCCGGGCGGATCATATTGTTGGCCATAGCCTGGAATGTCGGGAAGAGAAGCCCGTTTCCGATTCCCATTGCAAATGCAGCTCCGTAGAATCCCACAGTGGTTTGCCACAGCGATAAAGCAAGAAATCCCAGGCTTATCATCAGGAGTGAAATGATCGTTATCCATAGCGGGCCTTCTTTGTCGAAGATCCTTCCGGCCAGCAGTCTGACCAGCGTAATGCCCGAGGCGTAAATCAGGAAAAAGAAGCCTGCGCTGCCCACTTTTGTTTCCTGAACATAGACTGAAACGAAAGTAACCAGTCCGCCATAGGAGATCATCGAAAGGAAAAGTACCAGCGCGATGGGTATGGATGTCTTCTCAATCAGGCCTTTCAGTGAAAATGAGACCTTGTGTGACGGTACAACCGGGTAACGGATCAGTGTGGCAAAAAAGAAACCAATCAAAGCAAGCACAAAGGAGCTGATAAACAGTCGATTGAAATTGTTGTTGGCAACCAGTTGCAGGCCTATCAACGGGCCAAGAGCCATAGGGATAGTGCTTGAGAGACCGAAATAGCCAAGACCTTCACCTCTCCGGTGTGGTGGCACGAGATCAACCGCGATGGTGTTACCGCCGGCCGTAGTCACGCCCCAGAAGGTGCCGTGGAATATCCTGAGCAGTATCAGGGCCGTAACGGTATGAACAATGGGATAGGCGCTGAAGGTGAGGGCAAATCCCAGCATGGCCGCCAGGTAGAACCATTTCCGCCCGTAGAGATCAATGTAGTAGCCAATAAATGGCCTGACCAGCAAGGCTGCGATGGTATATACCGACAGGATCAACCCGGCCATGCCGGTTCCTGCCTTCAGGTTGTTGATGATAAAGAGGGGAAGAGTAGGGAGCAGTAAATAAAAGGCGATGAATGCCAGGAAGCTGGCCAGAAAGACGGAAAGGAAACTGCGGGTCCAGAGAGTGTTTCCCGTCTGCTTCATAGAACTGGTTTTGATCCGGTTACGCTTTTCAGACCTTGCCTGGCGAGGTTACTGCTTCGAAATACTGATTACGGATGAAGGGGCGCTTTCCCTGCCTTCTTTATCAGTGCTGGTCAGATAATAGCTCCAGTTGCCGGATGTTACCGATTCATCCAGATAGCCGGTGATGTCGTGCCTGAGGATTGTCATCAGTTTGGCAGCCTCACCGGGACCTGAACGGTAAAGTTTAAAAGAATCAAGATCTTTGAACAGAACCGGCTCCCAGGTGAGCGATACAGACGTGCCACTTAGAACCGCCTTCAGGTTAACAGGAGGAACCGGTGTACTGCCAGTCGTAACGATCACTTTGGCTTTTGCTCCTGCTTTCCCGTCGCTGTCAATCGCATTTACGATATAAATATAGCTGTTGCCCGCAACTACCGTAGTGTCGTAAAGATAATTGGTGGCAAAAACCTGTCCGGGGCCTGCCAGCGGAGAGAAGGGTTCCTTTCCGGGAACTGTTGCCTGAAGAGTATTTCGCACAACTTGATACATAGTGATGCCTGAATCCGACTGTTGCATGTTTTCCCAGTACAACTGAACCTGATGTTCCGAAGGAAATGCTTTAAGGTAAGAAGGGGCTGGGGGCGTTGCACTCAGTCCCGGCTTCACGGAAACCCGTGATGACAGCTCGCTGATGCCGTATCCGGGTTTTTCAGCTCTTGCAGCATAGGTATATACCTGCCGGCCCGAAAGGCTGCCGGATGAATCGACGAATGTTATCGAACGGGACCCTTCGAGAGGAATCAATTCAGTAATTGCAGTCATTTCTTCTGATCCCTTCATGGTACGGAAGATCCGGATTCCGGTGGCCACTTGGTCGATGGAATCGATCATCAATTTCACACCTGTAGGAGTTCCTTCAGCGTGAATGGCAGGAGATATCAGTTTCCGGAATGTAAAGGCAGGAACATTGACAATTTCACTGGTTTTAAATCGCTTTCCACTCCTGGAAATCGCCTGGATATAATAATAATAGGACTTTTCCGGCTTGATTGACTCATCAAGATATGCTGTGTCATAAGATGTCAGCGATTTGATCTGAACAAATCCTTTATCAGGTGATTCACTCCGGTAGATATCCATTTTAGCTGCTGTAGGAGGATCACTGAAATGCCAGGATACCTGGTTTCCAAATCGTTCACTGCTTCTGAGGCCCCTGAGTTTCAGGAAGGATGCCCTGGTGAAATTGTCGCTGGTAATAACCACCGTCTGTGATGAATGGCCGGCATTTCCAAGCAGATCATAGGGCGTAAGAAAATACTTCAGTTCCTTGTCTTTAAAGGATGGTCCCAACGAATCCGTAAATGTAAAGAAGGTAGTATCGTTCATTGAGTACCTGCCGACTCTGCCGCCAGCAATAACAGGACGGTCACCCTCCACCCGGTGGATCATGAAGAGGGGTGAAGAGTTTTTCCCTGTTGATTTCCATTTGATATAGACAGTGTTTTCGGAACGGGAACTCTCGACGTAAGTCACTTCATCAAAACTTGCCTTGAAAGGCATAGTAACTTCTTCAGAAATTCTTGAACTGCCGGGAATTCCATTGGGATTGATTTCTGTCAAGCGATACTGAAATTCCTTGCCTTTTGTCGCTGTTGCATCGTAGAAAATCAATCCCAGGCCAATCTTAACCGGATATTGAAGGGCAGTGCCTTTCAGGGAATCGGTCGTTCCTGATTGTATAGCTTTGTCATAGATCTGTTGAAGCTTTCCATCCTGAGGCAAAGGCTGTGAAGGAAGTAACTGCCTGGCCTTTTCCACCGCTGACTTGAAATCCTGGAACGTCGCAGGGGCCTTTATCTCTGCTATCGGCTGCCAGGCTCCCTTCGATTCTCTCCTTTCTATTTCATAAGAAGCGATCGTTTTCCCGGAAGGAATTTTATCTCCAAGGAAAAGGTAAATGCCCTGCGGACCGGGTTTTGCAAAATTAACCGGCTGGGCAACCAGGTATGCCTGAAATGAAAGAATGGCTAGTAATGAGAAGATTGACAGGATTCTCTGACGAATATGCATGGAATTCGATTTTGGGCTTCAAAAGTACAGTTTTCCCCGTTTACCTGATCAGTTGTTTGACCGGCTGATGCTGAGGCTCCTGAACATTCCTCCCGTTTCTTTGTTTATGCAGAGTAACCAAATACTTGAACAATATGATTTTAAAGAAAGCAATCTTCTTACTGGCACTTATCGCTTTCTCATTTCCTGCTCTCAATGCCCAGAAATACATGACCAAGAGCGGAACCATACGCTTCTTTTCTGACGGGCAAATGGAGAAGATAGAGGCATTCAACCGGCAGGTGAACAGTGCACTGGATATTTCGACCGGCAACTTTGTGTTTAAAGTCCTCATCAAATCCTTTGAATTTGAAAAGGCTTTGATGCAGGAACATTTCAACGAAAACTACATGCAGTCGGATCAATATCCCAGTTCTACTTTTAATGGGAAAGTGGTCAATCTGAAAGAGATCAATTTTTCGAAAGATGGGATATATAAAGCGGTAGTTGAAGGAGATCTCACTATGCATGGCGTAACCAACAAGATCAAAGCAAACGGGACGCTTGAGGTGAAAAACGGCAAGATCATAGGGAAGTCTACATTTAACGTATTACTCAAGGATTACAAAATAGCCATCCCTAAGGCCGTGATAAACAACATTGCCGAATCCATCCAGATTGATGTGAATGTTACATTGGATAAGCTATCATAAAGAGATAGCAGTTATTTCCTGCAGATAAAACAACTAATCCGGATTCACTTCAAGATTGTTCAGCACATAGGCTCATACTCGTTTGCTTGTGTACTCAACGAGTCATGACCTTAACAAGACTCCCCGCTTTACCAGTAAAGCGGGGAGTTCCTTTATCTGATTCTTAAGAATTTACGCCGTTTACCTGATCAGCACGATTGTTCCGAAGACGGGGTCAGAGAGGTTTTTATGCTCGCCGGTGTCGTTGTTGGTCCAGATGGTGCCGTCGCGGAACACGGCCTGTATCTTCCACA
>CAZJCG010000048.1:0-22557 GCA_964544545.1 uncultured Lentimicrobiaceae bacterium
CCCATCCACGAAGCGCCGATATAGCCTCTTATTTTAAGCCGGGTGGGAGATTCGAAATTCATGTAACAATTGTATGTTTTTCCGCTTGAGGGATTATAGATTGTCCCGTTGCTCCATTCATTGTCACCAGCGTCGTAAGTAAAATCCTTCAGGATCTGCAAGCCCATCACAGGACGGTTCTGGAGTTTGGAATCCGGGTTTTTGTCATCCACTTTCGGTTTGCCGTTCTTGTTAGGTTCTTTGAGCCACACGATTTTCCCATAGTATTTCCCGTTGGTGGCCTTGAAAATCTGTACCTGTGACTTTTCAGCGCCGGTTTCATCATCATAGGTAATATAATAGCCAACGATCTTATCGGCTTTCGATTGGGCTGAGCCACATACAGGGATAACCAGTATGGCCAGTAATACCAGCGGAATAAGTATTTGTTTCATTTTTCCGGATTTGGTTTATACTTGCTCTAAAGAAGGGAATGAAAACAATGATGACAAACCGGTATGCCGAGTTGGGGAGAAAATGTAAGCTGACCAGCTTTCTTTACTATACCGTTGTTGTTTCCTTATGCTATCAAAGATGAGTGCAACGGTATAACTGCATTTACAAGAGAAAAGCAATGAGTCAAGGCTCCCTCCGAAAGAGTGCTTCGGGCTTTTGCGATATTTCTATCGCGATCCGGCAGTCGTGGCTTTCGCGGGTCCTGAATTGGGTTTGATAAAACTTGCTCCCCAGATAATTGATTCCATCTGGCGGATATAGTTCCTTTTGCTTTTGTTCGGGTAATAAACATATCCATCGAAGGCGACTATCCTTTGCCGGGTGGTATCTACCACGCAATAGTTGACAAACGGTCCACCCATAAAATCGCCATGTGTTTCCCAAAGCCCTCTGGTTTCGGCGGCATAATAACCGTTGAATTTTACTTTCGTTGTAACCGGCTTCAGCACCTCATCAGCCACGATCATATAGGAGCCGTCGGCTGGTCCGGGAATATTGGCCCGGGTATATTCGTTCCTTTTGAGCTGGATGAAGGATGGCTTCATCTGATTTGTGTCGGTGTATGGATAGGTATAAATGATCAGCCCAAGGCTCATTTCATTTGTTTCTTTCCGGAGCCATACAAAGTCAGAGGCTTTTTTGGCGAGATAGAAATCCGACGAAATGATCATTTTTATTCCGAAATCCTTTTCCAGCATGGCTTCCACTTTGATGTTCCGGCTGAGGGCATTCTGGGCTCCAAAACGGGCTCTTTCATTCCTGTTATAGAGTTCTTTAATGGAGGCCTGATACTTCCTGAAAACAGTCATAAAAGCCGTATCACTGCCGGCAGTTATTTTTATCACCCGTTGCGGATGCGACCAGGTATTCTGCTGGGTTTCTATTCCCGGATTCTTCAGTCCGGGTGTTACCTCCACGATCAAAACATTCCTGTGCGACCGAAGAAACTGGCTGAAACTGTTATACGGAACATTGATCAGGGTGTATTCTGGCTCCGATTCGGGCAGCCCTTCCATATCACCGGTGAGGGCCTTGCGGATAGTATTTCCTATCAAACCATCCCATTGGACCTTATCACAAACGACCAGAATTTCAGATCCCTTACCTGTCGAATTCGGGCCGCTTCCGGTTTCGTTTTTACACGATGACAGTAAGGATGCAACCAGAATCAGTATCCATGAATATTTCTTCAGCATGTTGACAGTGTTGCTGGTAAATCAAATACTTATTTTCAGGAAGGAACTGAATTTCAATTATTCGGCTCCCGGAATGATCACTTTGATCTTCTGACCGACTTTGAGTTTCTCTTCCGCCTTCAGGTCATTCCATTCCCGGATCTGGTTGACAGTAATACCCTCGTATTTTTCAGCTATACTCCAAAGCGTGTCACCCGATTGAACGGTGTAAACGATCATCTTTTCTTTGCCATCAGCGGCTTTCCTTGTTGCCTGCAGAACTTTGGTACTTGTGTCGGCTTTGGCCAGAGCAGCGTTAACGGCCGGTTGCGGATCATTGATCCTGAGCTTTTGCCCGACAATGACATTCTTGTTCTTCAGTTTGTTCCAGGCAACAAGATCATTTACC
Source organism: uncultured Lentimicrobiaceae bacterium (assembly GCA_964544545.1). Lineage (GTDB taxonomy): Bacteria > Bacteroidota > Bacteroidia > Bacteroidales > UBA4417 > UBA4417. Next base: position 2,080 of record CAZJCG010000048.1, read on the forward strand.
GAAACATGATATTTTGTTGCGATCTTAGTAAGGTATTCTCCCTTCTTAACCACATGATACTTGGGGGCAACCTTAGCAGGGGCGGGAGACTTTACTGCTACCGGTTCTTTATTTTTGCCAAGGCTGTCGGAGTTCACGGCTGCAAGGTTCTTGTCAGAATTCTCATCCTGTGTGGCATTTTGCGGTTTCAGCTTAGCTCCCGGTACAGGCACCTTTGTCTGCATATAGATCGCCAGCCTTTGTCCATTGTAAACACTTGCCTTCCGTAAATGATTCCACTTTTTGATCTCCTGGGTAGTGCATCCGTATTTCCGGGCAATGGAACTGATGTTTTCACCTCTTCTTACTTTATGAGTAACCTTCTTGGTCACAACATTATAGGATGCATCGGCGTTAACCTGGGCAAGGAACTGATTCGGGTCGTACCCTTTTAACTGGAAGGTTGCGTATAAAGCGCTTTCGTTATTAATGAAATCTGCAACTGTCTTTTTGGGTAACCGGATATAATAAGGCTTGCCTGATGTTGCCGGGATGAAACCTTTCCTGAAGGTGGGATTCAGGAATTGTAAGTCCTCAAGGGGCATCTTCAGTTTTTCGGAGAGGATGCCCAGCGTCAGGGGAGAATTAACCGCAACAGTATCCGTTTCATGATAAACGATCCTGGGCATAACGGGGTATAAGTTATGCTCATTCGAATAGTTCATCACATAGTTAACAGCAATAAAGGCAGGAACATAATCACGGGTTTCCCTTGGCAGGTAATTCCGGATCTCCCAGAAATTCATTTTCCCTCCCGAACGGCGAATAGCCTTATTCACATTGCCGGGACCAGAATTATAGGCTGCAAGAACAAGTAGCCAGTCGTGGTACATGTTGTATAGGTCCTTGAAATGCTTGCAGGCGGCAGTTGTCGCTTTCACGGGATCATTCCGGTCGTCAACGTACGATGTAGCCTCGAGGCCATAAACCTTTCCCGTGTAATACATGAACTGCCAGAGACCAGTGGCCCCTACACGAGAGCGTGCTTCAGGGTTCAGTGCAGATTCTACGATAGCCAGGTATTTCAACTCCAGTGGCAGATTGTACATATCGAGCTGCTGCTCAATCATAGGGAAATAGATTTCGGCCAGACCAAGCACCCTCGAGGTAGTGCCCCGTTTCTTGCTGGCATAAAGATCGATGAAGGCTTTCACATACGGATTGTAGGTCAGCTCAATGGGAGATGCTACATCCAGCCGTTGCATGCGATAATAGTAGACTGAATCGGGGTAACTGGGGACAAAATTCGGAAGAAAATTGTATTTGTTGTGATTCAGTTGATTCCTGCTATTCTCGACACTTTCAAAGTACTTGAGATTGCTGAGGCTGTCAAGCGCTGCAACAATCATGTTATCGTCGGTGAATTCAAATTCCTGCTGTGTGGCAGGTTGATCCGCGGCATTCTGCACTTGCTGGGCAAGAGCAAGGGTGGCAGAATTTAACAGCACGATCAGGATAAAATGTGAAAATCTCATGCCTTTATTTTTCCGTATTTTATTGCGATAAGGAAGATTCCAGGATCGTTTTTGAAATTTGTTGTGTATGAACGGATTGCGTAAAAATATAAAAAACTGATGGTGTTAACATCGTTTTTTATATTAATAATTCACAACTCCTTGTTAAAAAAAAGCCTGATGCTATTTCCCTTCGGTATTTTCCGGCTTTCTGTCATCATCCTCGCCCTTCATACCGTCTTTGAAACTTTTAACGCCTTTGCCGAGTCCGCGCATCAGTTCGGGGATCTTTTTACCACCCACAAACAGTAAAACGATAGCCAGGATCAGAATGATTTCGGTTGGACCTATTTTACCCATGGTCAGAGAGAATTTATCCGTTTTACGTTATACTTCGGCTGAACAGCTTCGCCCCAAGGGGTAAACCTGTTTAGATTCAGTATAACTTGCTGCAAAGATAGTTCTAAATCAGAAAACCTGCCGGAATTTTTAGCAGTCTACCCGCCAATCCAGTTTGCAGGATTCTGGAGTGAGGTGCCCTGCCAGATCTCGAAATGCAGAATCGTCTTCTCAATTTCGGGATCTGTATAGACAGTACCTATTGACTGCCGGGTCCGGACCTTGTCACCTTTTTTTACCGAAACATCCTGAAGATTAGAATATACCGACAGGAAGTCGCCATGACGTATGATCACGACATAATGCAGATTTGTGATTGACATCACACTCGAAACAACACCGTCGAATACCGTTCTGGCTTTCGCACCGGTCGAGGTTGAAATATCAATCCCGTTGTTCCGGACCTTAATATTCTTGAACTCAGGGTGAGCATGTTCACCGAAGGTTCCGGAGATGGTACCCTTTTCAACCGGCCATGGCAGCCTTCCCCTGTTGCCCGCGAAACTATTTGAAAGGGCAATCTCTTCGGCATTGGACGACATGCTGTTGGTACGCATGGGTACCGGTTTTGCCGCCGGCTCATTCTTCGCTGTAGTCTTTGCTGTTCCCGATTTAGTTCCCGACTCCGATTTCCGGCTTGCCGAAGCCATTGCTTTTGCCTTCCTGGCCTTTTCTTCATTGGCCTTACGGATCTCTTCGGCAATTAACTTTTCAATTGCCCGTTGCAGTTTGCTTAAGGCTGCTTCATTTTCTTTCAGCCTTCGCAGTAAGTTCTTTTCCTGCTTTGTTAATTTCCGGATCGTATTGTCCTTCTCCACTTTTTCCTGGGCAAGCTGATTTCTCTCAAATTCCTGCTTTTGTTTCAGGGTTAGTTTTGACGATTTCTGATTTTCAAGTTCAAGCTTCTTGTTGCCAAGCATTACCTGGGTTTTCAGTATCGAGTTGGCTTGTGCCTGACGGTATTCGGCATATTGCTGTAAGTATTTCAACCGCTTGAAAGCCTGGTTGAAATTCTGCGAGGAGAAAATAAACATCAGGCGGCTGTAAGCATTTCTGTTCTTGTAAGTAGAATAGATCAGCCTGGCATATTCGGTCTTTAAACTCTCCATCGTTCCCGAAAGCCTGAAGATGGTATCATTAAGCGACCCGATCTGATTGTCAAGGCCCTGGACTTCATCACCTATTGCCTGGATCAGATCTTCCCTGTGATTGATCTTTTTGTTGATAAGATAAAGCTGGTTGAGGCTTGCTTCCTTATTTTGTTTCGTCTGATTGAGTAAGCGGTTTGTATTGGAAATTTCCTGCTCCAGTTTAGATTTTCGTTCCTGAAGCTTTGCCTTCTGGTTTTGAGCGGGCATTAGCAGGACCGCCGTTATCAGAAGGATTCCCAGGAATGCCCTCCGTGGAAAATGAAAACTATGCCGTACAAGCCAATCTAGCCGCATGTTAGTTCTTTTCAAAGGATTCTATTTTCTGATATCCCTCCGGGATCAGGAAGGGAAAAGAGAGTTCCTGATCCAGCAGGACTTTCGAAAATTCAATATTGATCCGTACCTTATCCTTATCCGTTTCAATCTTATAACTTATCAATCCCGGAATATGTTGCCCATCGGTCATCTCAAATCCCGAATATTCCGCGGTGAACTTACGGCTGTCGCGTTCGGCTTCCTTCAGCATGACCCGTTTGATCTTGAAGCTTTCGGGGTCGAGCCATATGCTCTGGATAGGTATGCTGATCTCTTCTTCATTTCTTCGGACGAACCTTTTCAGTTTCCGGCGGTTACTGGTGCTGAGCTTGTATTCGTCATTCTCCACTGAAGCCCTGAAAGTATTGGTTTCGTAAAGCGAAAAGTCGTTCCCGGTAAGAAATGCCTGCGCCATGTCAAAATCAAGGGTTTTATTCAGCAACTGGTTGATGAAACGAAAGTCCTTGAGCAGGTAGGTCGAATTCATGCGATTCAGGTACTTGATTGAATCGGTAGTGAGAACAAACCGTGCCATTTCAAGCCCAAGCATTGGAGTTATCGAAATCCACAGGATGCTGTCGTGCTGGATCCTGAGTTGTCCCGAAAAATTCGTCTTCTTTTTGTTCAGTATATAAGTGGCCGAGAATTTCGCCGAGAGGGTATTGAATTTCAACTCATTATCTTTCAATTTATTAATGAGAAAGTCAACCCCCTGTTCTTTCAAAGGCTCACGGATTGTCCTCCGGGTAGAGGTACATCCCGATATCATCAACGCAAACAGTATGATCAGTAATCCCTTGTTCTTCATGCTGACTCTTTACGTTATTCGATCAATCGTTTTTCTTTGATTTTCTTTTCCAGTCCGGCGGATCGGTTTCCGGCATTCTGGGCCTTTTTCCAATAGTCAAGGGCACCTGGCAGATCATTGAGTTTGAAAAGAATATCCCCATAATGCTCCAGCAAATCGGGATCATCCTCAGGACTTGCCAACAGGGCTTTCTTCACCCACTCCTTTGCTTCCGAGTACCTGCCGAGCTTAAACAATACCCATCCGTACGTATCAAGATTCGCGGGATTCAGGGAGTCTTTTTCTGCCCCTTTTTTAGCCATGGCAAGCGCTTTTTCCAGATTTACCCCGCGCAATGAAAGGTAATAGGCATAATTGTTCAGAACATAGGAGTTATCGGGCTCCGATTTCAGAACCTTTTCATAGGACTCATCGGATTTGTCATGTTGCCCGGTTTGGTTATATGCATCTCCCAGGTAGGAATAGAACTGATTCAACAAAGGCTCGTTGCCGGTAACCAATTTAACTCCATTGTTAAAGATCTTAATGGCTTCTTCCGGTTTTTTCAGCTGCACCAATGCCAATCCGTTGAAGAAGTATGGAAGTGGCTGAAAAGGAAACAGTTCCAGTGAACGATTGCTTTCTTCCAGAAGTGAAGGCCAGTCCGGTAAAGAGGCTTCCGATTGCAACAGGCTTTCCCAGGATGAGTAACGGCTGCTGTCGATGGCAATTACCTGCCGGAATCGGTCACGGGCTTCGGTGTATTTCCGGTCGTTCAGCAAAAGATCTCCGTTCAGGGCAAGAGCCTTGGCATCGCCAGGGTGGGCCTTCAGGAGGATATCTGATAACCCGAGAACCTCTTCCTTCTTGTCGTTGTAAATTTCCTGAATGCTATAGTATGCAGTAAGAACACGCACTTTCGTGTCAACATCGAGTGCCGGATTAGCAAATCCTGACCGGAGTTCTTCCTTCGATTTCGTCATGTCCCCTTTTTTCCGGTAATAATCGGAAAGTGAGATATGGACATAAGGATCATCCGGATTTACCTCAATGATCTTCTGGTAATAGGATGCCGCCACATCCGGCTTATTCGCCTGCATATTGATCTCGGCCAGTATGGAATAATATCTGGCAGCATCGTCCGGGAAAGCATCTATCAAATTTTCGATCTCGGCAGAAGCCTTATCTGGTTTGTTGAGAACCATATATATCCTTTGCTTCTGCATGGAGACGTCTTCATTGATACCAATGATATCTTCTATTTCATTGTAAGTCCGTAAGGCATCGTCGGCTTTGCCTGTCATCAGGTAAGCATTGGCCAGTTCATAAAGGTAATCGGCATTCCCGGGAAATTGTTTTACCAGTTGGGTTGCAGCCTTCAGCAGGTCATCCTTTCTGCCTGATTTGCCGTAAATCTCAATGGCCAGTAACCGGTAATAAGCATTATTGGGATCAATATTGATGGCTTTTTCAACCATTCCTGCTGCTGTGGAGTAATCCGCCTGTGAATAACAGATCTGGGCAAGTTCATACAATGCTGCATCATTTGAAGGGTCCAGTTCCAGGCTGCGGGTAAAGAGAGTTGTAGCCTTAGCATAGTCACCCAGCAAGCGGGCTTTGGTAGCATCAATAAATATCTCCGTCGACTCCTTTGTATCGATCGCAGTGCGGGCCTCTTCTGTTTTATGCCGTTTGCGGCCCTTTTCTTGAGCCGGAACAAGAATTGGCATCAGAATGATGACAAGAAGCAGGAGTTTTATCGGGAGTCTGAACATCTTCAACAATTTGATTTTCAAGCTATGCAGCATTTACAGGCCTTTTAATTGGTGCCAGTATGTCCAAACCCGCCGGCGCCCCGGTCGGTGTCGGAAAGAACCTCGACCGGATCCCATCGGATATGTTCAAAACGGGCAATCACCATCTGGGCAATCCGTTCGCCCGGGTTCAGGGTAAATGGAGAATCTGAAAGGTTGATCAGGATCACTTTGATTTCTCCACGGTAATCCGGATCAATGGTTCCGGGTGTGTTCACTACCGAAATACCAGATTTGGCAGCCAGACCGCTTCGTGGTCTTACCTGCGCCTCATAACCCTCAGGCAATTCGATAAACAATCCGGTTGGTACCAGCATTCGTTGCAGCGGATTAAGCACAACAGGTTCAGGAATGTCAGCGCGGAGGTCAAGACCGGCCGAATGGATGGTCGCATATTCCGGTAACGGATTCGAGGATTTGTTAACTATTTTGATGATCATTCTGATTTGGTTTTAGGTAGCAATTGCAGCAGGAAATTCCTGATGTTCAGGCGTTCATAGCGAATCACGAACAGGAAATAGACTCCGAGGAGCAGGGTATTAATGGTCAGTCGCATCCACAGCGGGCCTGATGCGAAGAATGTACTGAGTGCGTACAAGCCAAGGCCTACCGCAAAATAAGTAAAAATCGCCTTCAGATTATACGGAATAGGGTAATACTTCAGACTCAGCAGATAGCTTGATACAATCATGATCACATAACTGATCAGGCGGCTCCATGCAGCTGCATAGTAGCCGAAACGGGGCATGAATATGATGTCAAGGATTACCGTTACCAGCAATCCGAACAGGGTTATATAGATGGCATACCGGGTATGTTCCGACAATTTGTACCACATAGAAAGGTTAAACGATACACCGAGTAAAATATTGGCCATGAGAACCAGCGGTAACACATCCATCCCTGAACGATAACTTTTACCCAATATCAGTGCGAACAGGTCAGTGTAAAAAGCTATTCCCAGGAACAGCACCATGCAGAACGCAACGAAATATTTCATGACATCCGCATATGTTTTCTTCATATTATCCTTGTCGGCTGAAGCAAAAAAGAACGGTTCGGCTGCGTACCGGAACATCTGAACGAACAGGGTAATAAACACCGCCAGTTTCATCACAGCGCTGTAAATGCCTAACTGGTCAAGCCAGGGAGAAGTGTCGGGTGAACAGTAACGGAACAGTATGCGGTCTACGTAATCGTTTGCCACACCCGGCAGTCCTGCTATCATCAATGGCAGTGAATATACCATAAGTTTTTTCCACAAACCCGAATTGAAACGTAGCGGCGTTCTGAAAATTTCGGGAATGAAGAGGATCAGGGAGACGATCCCGCTCAGCAGGATAGCCAGAAGGATATAGCCGTAGTCGGGACGTGCCGGTAAAAAGCGGAGCAGGAAAGAGTCCGGGTTGCGCAGAAACCATGCCGGCAACCAAAAGAAAAGCATCAGGTTAAATCCGACTTCACACAGGATCTTGATGGATTTGAATACGGCAAATTTCCAGGCTCTGTTTTCAAAACGCAGTCTTGCAAAAAAGATGGCCGTGAAACAATCGATCGCAAGGATAAGCGCCATGTAAATGAGGTAAACTTTTGAGTGCCCCATGGCTGCGCTTATCTGGGGCGACAACAGGACCATCAGCAGTACAAAAAGTCCTGAAGTAGCCAATATCCAGGTTATAGACGTAGAAAATAATTCCGCTGCCTTTTCTTTCTCCTTGTTGGCAAAGCGGAAATAACCGGTTTCGAGGCCAAAAGTCAGAACTACCTGAAAAAGGGCAATATAAGCTAAAAGTTCGCTGGCAAGCCCGTAATTGCCGGGATTCAGTATCCTGGTATAGATGGGAACAAAAAAGAAATTGATAAAACGGGCTACAATGGAGCTGAGTCCATAGATTGCAGTTTGTGAAGCCAGTTGTTTAAGTGGATTCAATTCCTTTTCATTTTCGGCGGCAAAGGTACTGAAATAAGGGTTCAGGATTGAATAGCATCAGCAGGCCCTGACGGAAGGATTATATGAAAAGTTGTTCCTTGTCCTTCCACTGAATCAAAGCGGATATTGCCGTCTGCATTATCGATTATACTTTTCACCATAGCCAGGCCAAGTCCCATTCCGGCGGATTTGGTCGTGAAGTTAGGGGAAAAGATCCGAGGCTGCTGATCTGCAGGAATACCCTGACCGTTGTCGGTAAAGGTTATCAGGCATTCATCGCCCTGGTCCTCAAGGGTGATCTCAATAATCCCCTTCTGGCCTGGCACCATTGCCTGAATGGAATTCTTGATCAGGTTATTAAATACGCGCAGCATTTGTCGTTCATCTGCATAGGCATAAAAACGACCGGTCTCATCAGGGAATATGATCGATAAATTCTCAACGTCCCTGAAGAGTTGCGATGAATTCAATATAATCTGCTGGATATCGACACGTTTCGGTTCCGAACCCGGCAACTGGGCAAAATCAGAAAATTCGGTAGCTATCGCCGATAAAGTGTCTATCTGAACGATCAGGGTTTGAGAAAACCGCTTCAGCCGTGCTTCCCAGTCGGGGGCTTTTTCATCCCAGGCCTTTATCAGATGTTGCATGCTGAGCTTAATTGGCGTCAATGGATTCTTGATCTCGTGGGCCACCTGCCGCGCCATTTCACGCCAGGCGCTTTCCCTTTCCGATCGGGCAAGTCGCTCTGCACTTCGTGTCAGTTCATCTACCATGCGATTATACTCTGCAATCAGGTCACCTATCTCATCCGTACGGTTCCACTCAATCCGGGCATTGGCAGCCCCCAGCCTGAATTTCCCCAGCTGCTTGCTGATCAACTGCAACGGACGGGTTATATTTCTGGATATCAACAATGCGAACAGGACGGCGATAGCTGTTAACAGAATATAGATATTCACAAAGGTGGTAAGGAGTCGGGACACCTCCTGACGCAGATCTTCCTGGCGGGCAAAATAAGGCAGGTTGATATATCCGATCAGCTTGTTGTCGACATTACGCAATGGTGCGTACGCAGATAGAAAGCTATAATTCCCTATATTTTCCTTATGGATGAAAATGGATTCACGCACTCCGGATAGTTTTCTGAACCCTTCAGCGTTCATCTGTCCGGAGATCAGTCCGTCGGTAAACACCTGACTGCGGGAAGAGGCCAGGAGCCGACCCGAAAGGTCATAGAGGTTTATGTCGGTAAAGATAGAATTAGAAAGCCGGACAAGATCATTACTGAGGACATCCTGCATTCCGGAAGTCAACCTGGCTTCATTACTGTATGAATTTTCCAGCTCAACAAGGACTGTATTCATCTTTTCTGTAATAATCCCCTTGTTCTTGCTGAAATTCAACTGATTAAGATATATGATGGTAACTGTTCCGATCACGATGGAAGAGGCAAGGATGATAAGCACCATCAATATTTGCAGCCTCAATCGGAATGTGATTGTTATATGATTGATTTTCAATATATTGCCATCAATACATAATACAATTAACACTAGGAACAGAAGGCAGATGAAGATGAAGGAAAAAGGTGCGATCAGATCCGCAAAGCCGGGTTTTTCCTTACTGATGATCAGAACGGTGGAGGCATCGACTGTATGGAGCAGATGGGAATAGCCGTTGAGACTGAAAAAACCGGAACTGTTTGCCCGATGTTTATATTGCACATCTGTAGTGTTATATGCGAATTTCCCGACGTTCCGGACCAGTTCACCTTTGTTGTAGAACGCATATGAATAGCCGGAAAGGTTATCGATGCTGGGCAAGGATTTGTCCATCAGCAACTCGGGATAGCCTTGCCCCCGGTTCAGATTCTTGGAATCAATTTCCACATAGAGTGTAACCGGGAATTTTTGAAATCCGCTGTTTACCGGAAGGATTATCTTTCCGAGATAATAGGTCACATCCACCGTCTGACGGAGAAAGTAGAAACCAGTCGAATCGACAGGTTTAAGGAACTGTTGGATTTGCCGGTTAAAGTATTCATCGCATCCGGTAATGAAATCCTCCGGTTTCACATTCAGTTTCTTTCCGGGGCGGCAGAGAGTCAGTTGCACGTGGTACCTGGACCAGAAGCCGGAAAAGTAAGTATTCTGAATATAATCCACGGCCCGCATCTCATTATTTCCGGTAGCCGCAAAATCTGTCAGGAGTGTTTTCAGCAGTGTATCCGATTGAATACCTGATGCTGCCTGTTTATAATTAAACTCGGCCAGTTTATCCCGGGCATCAGACAGGTGGCTAGCCAGGATTGTCCGTTGTTCATATTCCTTAGCCCGGATATGGGTGTTCAGAAGCAGTGTTCCTGTTAATGCCAATACGAGGAGCATGAGAAATACCCGGGCTGATTTCAGAAATGCCGAAAACGAAAAAGAATGTTTAAGGTTCAGAAGCAGGAAAACCATAGCAAGCAACAGTGCAAGCAGAGGATTCCGGTCTGTCCCCGCATACAGCCATCCGGCATAAAACAATAGAAGCAAAACAATGATCCAGGTATATCTTCCGTCATACTCCAGAATTCTATAACTGATCCTTGAAATGCACTCGCTGAGCAGGAAAAACGCTGTGAGTGCTGCGCCGATAATCGTTAGTCCGGTAATACTATATGCCGAGAGGTTAATCAGGTCATAGAATTTCAGTGGAATACTGGAATTCAATACCAGGCTTTGTATCAAAGTCTGTAAAACTTCGAACAACCCGATAATCGACAGGGCCGATATGAGAACCACGCCTGCTTTTGCAGTACTTTTTGCAGAAGGATTTATCTCGCGGAGCGGAGGGTACTTGAAATAGAAATAAACGACCTGTAATACCAGAAGGGCATTGATCAGGAGGTCGCCCAGGGACGGAAGGATTTCGGAGGAAGCAAAATGCAAAGGACTGAAGAGATCCAATGCATAAAGGGAACCCGGGAAACGGAAGTAAAACTGAAAGCCCCGGAGGATGATTACATCAGCCAGGAAGAACAGCAACAACCATCGTTTTGCTTTAAAATGTTCAATTGTGATCAGATATAATCCGAACAGCGCGGAAATCAGGCAAAGGAAACTGGTCACATAAAGCGCAAATATCAGGAACATAAAGAAACCATACGGCTGTGCTGTTGTTCCCATTGAAAGCGTAAAAAGTCCTGTTCCGTCCTCTCCGCGTATAAGGTTTGTTCCGGTATCAAAACTTATGTCAGCCTCCTGCGGCATCCGGAATTTGTGATAAAAATTCCGGGGAAGGTATTGATTATCATACTGGTAACTAAATTTTACGAGTTGAAGGCCGACGATAGTATATTGTTCGGTTTTCGACGAGCTCAGTAAAAAATAACCGTTGCTGCCATCAATAAAAGGATGCGACAATAATTCATAGCTCAGGTTTACGGGCGCTTCGAAAAGATTATCTGTCCAGTCGATAAGGCTATCGTGATCGTAGAGAAGAAATATCTGTCCATGATCTTTAAAAGCGCTTCTATAGGAATCCGGAATGCCGGTATGTCCGGTCGCAACTTTGTCAATACCTGACCGGATGTGGTTTACTTTAACTGAAAGTTCCTTTTGGGCCCGAAGGATATTTTTCTGCAAACGCCGGACTAACTGATCCGTGCTATTGAACCATTCGAACCAACCGGATGCAATTATTCCGCCAATAAAAAACATGATGCTCAGTGAGAGCATCAGCAGGAAGAATTTCTTTACTTTTTTCTGAAAATGCATCCTGAAATGTAAAACGTGTTAGTAAACAGGCACTTACTGTCGACTTAAAAAGAGGGCCTATAAGAGACGATTGCCGGATTTTCGGGGCAGAGTTCCATAAAGGGGTGTTCGTTCATTCTGGGGCTTAAAAATTAGCCGGCGCTTTCCGGGAGACAAAAATGAGGCTGGAATAGTTACCATTCCCTGAAGCTTTCATATTTGAACGGAATCCTTGCCAGAATCCAGGTATCCAGCGTAATTTTCCTTGCTTATATTTTTCACTCAGTAAACTTACGTAAAAGGCATCGAATTTCATCGGCCGGATCTGGATGAGTTGAAATGCATAACGATCCAGCAAACGTTTCATTGTATCGGCAGTGAAATGATACAGGTGCCGGGGTACATCATAACCAGCCCAGAACTGAGCATATGTATTTGCATCAGGACTGGCGGCATTGGGAACGGCAATGATTAATGTGCCACCTGCTTTCAGCAACCGACTAAGTTGCTGCATCCGGGTATTAAGGTCTGAAACGTGTTCGAGAACATGCCATAAGGTGATGATATCAAAAGAGGCCTCGGGAAAAACCGACAGTTCTGTTTCATCGAAAATTTTAAGCTTGTACTGCTGAACAGCTTTTTCGCGGGTTGCCCGATCCGGTTCAATACCTGCCGTTTCCCACCCCTTCATTTGCATATAGCGGAGAAACTCTCCGGATGCGCACCCGATATCCAGTATCTTTTTACCGGAAGAGGCATTTGATATCAACCGGTACTTCCGCCATAGTGTATATTTCCTGACCGCCTGATAGATCCTGTTGAAGAATCCTTTCCTGCTGTTGGAATGCGAAATATATTCCGGTGACTGATAATAGCGTCCCAACTGATCGGCCTCCGGTCTTGGATTCGTAAAACGAAAACTGCAATTCCCACACTCTACGATTGAAAATGTTTCACCCGACAGAAAATGATCTTTGCATTCCAGGAAAGGAGTTATTGCGTCAGACTGGCAAACCGGGCATTGAGTTACTAGTTCCATTCTAATCTTCGTTCGTTTTTGCTATCAATAAATAATTGGGAGAGTCTGTTCCACGTGGAACGACTCCTTATCTCCCAAGGTAAACCAGCAATACGGCAATATCAGACGGTGAAACGCCACTGATTCGGGATGCCTGTCCGATAGTTGCAGGTTTATATTTCGAGAGTTTTTCCCTGGCTTCGAATGATAAAGAAGTAAGCGAATGATAATCGAAGTCGAGATGCAGTTGCATATCCTCAAAACGGTAAAGTTTCTCAGCGATTTCCTGTTCCTTGGATATATAACCTTCGTATTTGATCAAGATTTCGGTTTCTTCGAGCCATTCAGGATTATCCAGTCCGTTTGACTGCAAAAATGCTTTTAGAAACGGAAGATGATCCAATAATGAGGTCAGACTTACCTGCGGTCGCAGCAACAGAGAACCCAACCGGGCTTTTTGAGAGACCTGGGCGGTTGATACGGATTCAAGGTATGGATTCACCTGGTCGGGAGTAGCACTTTCGTTCATCAAAAAGGCAATAATTTGTGCAATCCCTTCCTTTTTTCTTTGAACCTTCTCCATCCGATCCCTTGAGGCCAGCCCAATTGAATAACTCTTTTCCGTCAAACGAATATCTGCGTTATCCTGCCTTAGTAAAATCCTGTATTCAGCCCTTGAGGTAAACATCCTGTATGGTTCATCAACTCCTTTGGTGATAAGATCATCGATTAAGACGCCGATATAAGCCTCTGATCTTTTTAAAATCAATGGCGGTTGATCCTTTAACTTCAGGCTGGCATTGATCCCGGCCATCAATCCCTGAGCTGCAGCCTCTTCATATCCTGTTGTTCCATTAATCTGTCCGGCGAAGTAAAGTCCTTTCACCAGTTTTGTTTCAAGTGTGTACTGAAGTTGTTCCGGGGGGAAATAGTCGTATTCGATTGCATATCCCGGGCGAAATATCTTTGCCTTCTCGAGGCCTTCTATCTTTCGTAAAGCTTTTACCTGAATATCCTCCGGCAGTGATGAAGAAAAACCATTCAGGTAATACTCCACCGTATTCCAGCCTTCCGGCTCTACAAATAGTTGATGCCTCGTTTTATCAGCAAACCGGTTAATTTTATCTTCGATGGAAGGACAATACCTGGGGCCTACACCCCCAATTCTGCCTGTGAACATAGGAGAGGCATCAAAGCCGGTCTTCAATATATTGTGAACCTCAGGACTGGTATAGGTAATAAAACAGCTTTTCTGTTTTTCTAATGGCTGTGTGCTTGAAAAGGAGAATTTCCCGGGATTTTCATCACCCTTTTGTTCCTGCATTCTTGAAAAATCAATAGATCTTCCGTCGATTCTAACCGGTGTTCCTGTTTTAAGCCGCCTGGATTCGAATCCTAACGCTATCAGGTTTTCAGTTAATCCGGTCGCAGGCTTCTCTCCTATTCTTCCGCCTCCAAATGATTTAAGTCCGATATGAATTACACCATTTAAAAACGTACCATTGGTCAGAATTACTGCTTTCGCTTTGATTCGCTGTCCCATAGCAGTATTCACTCCTCTGATCTGTCCTTCATGAACTTCTATTCCGGTTACAGTGTCCTGCCAGAAATCAAGATTCGTAAGGCTCTCCAATGTTAACCGCCAGGTTTCAGAAAATCTCATTCTGTCGCTTTGAGCTCTCGGACTCCACATGGCAGGACCTTTTGACCTGTTCAGCATACGGAACTGGATCATGGTCTTATCAGTGATTATTCCAGAACACCCTCCCAGAGCATCAATTTCCCTGATGATTTGTCCTTTTGCAATGCCTCCCATTGCCGGATTGCACGACATCTGGGCTACAGTTCCCATATTCATTGTAATCAGGAGTACTGAAGATCCCAGGGTAGCAGCTGCAGCAGCAGCCTCACATCCTGCATGTCCGGCACCAACAACTATTATATCATATTCTTTAAACAAATCAACTTATGTTTCACGTGGAACAATGAGCGAAAACCATTGCTATTTAAGGAACTCAGCCAATATGACCGGGAAAGTCCGCCATGTAAAAGGACTCCATTTGCCTGATTGACGCTTTTTCATCGGCAGTCTTATCCTTATATCCTAAGAGATGCAGGACTCCATGCGTCATAACCCTGGAAAGTTCTTCCGAATCAGATACACCAAACTTTTTCGCATTCTCTTTGACCCTTTCTATGCTAATACAAATATCACCAGATACAATATCGCCTTCACAATAATCAAAGGTTATGATGTCGGTGAGTGTCTGGTGCCGGAGATATTGCATATTCATCTTGCCCAGGTAATCGTCAGAACAAAATACAAATGTTATCTCTCCAGGTACTTTCTTTCTCGACAAAATAATTTTCCTTATCCAGGACTTCATATCTGTCTTTCCTGAAATTTTTACCGTGACATCTTCGTTTCTGAAATTTATCATGACTTATTATTTTTCAAATGAAAGAATGTAAGCATCTGCTTTTCTTTTATAAAAAGGAGTAAAATGAGGTGGAACAGTATGTATCATTTCATCCTCTTTCTCTTTTAGCTTTTTATATTCGAAGAACCGTGACGGATTGTTATAAAACTGATCTTTTGATTCATTAGATTCTCTCTTTTCATCAAGCCCTCTTTGTTGCATTGCCTTTTCCGATTCCAGCAATCTTGTTAAAATCTCCTGCTGACGTAATAGCGTTTCTCTGGTGATTCGTTTGTTAACAATATCCGTCTCGGTTTGATCCATTTTTTGCATCGCTTCTTTCAATTGTTTGTCAACTCCAGAGCCTTGCTTTTGGAGCTCCTCACCAACTTTCTGTAATTCTCTTCTTAATGCTTCCTGTTGAGCAGCCATCCGTGCCATTTGTTCGCTCATCTGCTTTTGTCCCTGCTTTCCTTTGCCAGGTTTATCCATTCCTTCTTTCATCTCCTGAAGTTGCTTATTCAATTGTTCCTGCATTTGACGAATTGATTTCATTTTATTCCCGGACCCTCCAGGATTATTGCATTTCCCGTCAGCGCCAGCTTGTCCCTTCTGCTGATTCTGCAGTTGCATTTTATTGAGAGATTCCGCAAGCATCAATGCAATATTATTCACAGAAGTCATAACATATTGCTGCTTGCTTTTTGCAACAGCAACAACCCTGCTGTTTAATGATTTCGTAGCATCCTCTACGTTTGAATTAATCGATGATACCTCTCTCAGTACAAATGGCTCAATCATTGGCTGTCGCTTACTGATAGCAAATAAACTATCCTCCACCATCTTCAGATCATCCTTTAACCGATTCTGTTTCTCAATGATTTTCAAATACTTAGGATTGGTTGTGCTTATTACATCGAGGTCTCTCATCAACTCCTCCTGTGTAAAGGAAATTTTAACCAAATTATCCAGAATATCCCTCAATGCTGCTTCATCTTCGGCTTCGTTCTCACTTTCCATCTTCTCCTGCATCTCCTGCAATTTCTGCCCAAGACTCTTCATTCCTTTAGAAGCATTCTTCTGCGATTGTGAAGCACTCTTACTCTGATTTTGCTTCAGGCTTTCTTTACTATCCTGCATGTCCTTTTCTATAGCCTGCTCCTCCTGATCAGTATTCTCAAGGTCATTTGGCTGTTCCAACTCTTCGTTTTTCTTCTGCAAATCATTCAGATCTTCCCTGATTTTCTCAAATTCTTTATTAAGCTTTTCCTGCTCTTCCTCTATTTTGGAATTATCTTCCTTTCCGGCTTTATTGGTTTCTTCTGCAAGCTTTTCCTGATCCAGTTCAGTTTTTTTGAGTTTATCAATAGTCTCCTGCAGCTTTTTCTCAAACTCATATTGCTTGAACAACTCCAGACTTCTGTCAAGCTGCTTTTCAAGGTCTTTATTATCGTCCTTCATTTTTTCAAGCATGTCGGCCACCTTGTCTTTGTCAACTTTTTCCAGTAGTTCTTGCAATTCCTCCATCATCTTTTTCATCTCCTCAGGCATTAGCTGGTCGAAAAGCTGTTGTAATTGCTGCTGTTTTTCAAGCAATTCCGGGGATATCTCTTTATATTGCTGTTCTTCACGACTCATCTCCATATTCTCCTTCCGGATATCCTCAACTTGTTGCTGCAATGATTGATTTTTATCAATCAATTGCTTTAGTTGCTGCTTTTCCTGCCACCCAAGTTCCTTTTTATCAACAAGTTTCTTGTTCATATCATCAATCTGGCGTTGCATAAGCCTTGATTGATTCATTACCCTCTCCATTTTCTCTTTGATCCCTTCGCTCTGCTCACTAGCACGTTTCTCAATTTCTTCCATTGTTGGAATCCTGAAAGTACTCCTGGGTGAACGTGTCGACTTGGCACCATGTATTCCGTCATTATCCCACACTTCGAAATAATACTCAATTTCATCACCAGGTCCGGCATACAGTGTTGCTACATCCAGAAAATAATAATATTGTTGTTGCAAAGCATTCGGGTCAAATGCAATATCCTTCACTTTTGCTTCGCCAGCTTTCTCATCACCCGATCGTTTGATCGAAGAATGAAATACGAGCCGGCTAATACCATAGTCATCCTTAATTTCACCACGGAAATAAAGCCTGTTATCGTACACCGAATCCTTAAACTCTTCAACATTTATTGACGGATACAAATCCGGTATCATGCTCACTGAATAAGCAAGAGAGTCGCGACCGGTAAAGTATTCATTGGCTGAAAAAACTGAATAAGAAAAACCTGAAGCAACCCTGGTAGAATACTGAAATACATTTGAATTCTGACTCTGTATTTCGTCAACCCTCTCTCCTATCCTGAAGCGTACTTTTTTTGTGTCGCGCGTGTAGAATTTCCAGGAAAGTTGTGTGCCTTCGGGGAGCGTCAAATCACCAGTGTTTTCAAATGTTTCGGGCTTTCTTTTCAGGTAAGCAGGATAATTAGCCAGTACATCAAATGCCAGAATAATGGGTTTGGGGTAAACCCGTATCGAATACTCTTTTGAATTATACTGGTCGGCAGTTATAACAAAATTCGTATTCTGCTGAAGGTTCTTAAACGTATAAGAGTAAAGTATGGAATTGGTCTTATCCATTCTGTAACGGGCACCTGCCGTTTCCAGGAATAACTGTTCAGGAACTTCTTCTCCTTTAATTTCAATCTGAAGCGTAAAATCGTCCTGTTGGATTGCTTCCAGTTTTTTATTCAATATTTCTATTGAAAACGGGGCCGGTCTCTCGAATACCTGCTTATGGTGAATAATCCTGTCAGAAGGACCAGTAATCAGTCTTGGAGACAATAGCAGGGCGGCTGCAATAAAAACCATAGGAGGAAGAGCATATCTCAGGTGCTTCCGGTTTTCTTTCAGGTTAATGGCCGAGGAAAACGATATCGGTTTTAATTTCTGGACCTTTTGATCAATACTTGCTTCTATTAACTGCCGGCTAGCCCCTCCTTCGGTTGAAACATTCCTCAACTGAAGCGTATTCAATAGTCGATCACGTACCTCAGGAAAGTATACTCCAATGATGGATGCAGCCTGTTCGTGGGATATCAATTTCCCTATCTTTTTAAGTTTTCCGAGCGGAATTAAAACGAACCTTGTCAGCACCAAAACTGTCAGGGTAATGTAGAGATAGAACAATACAGAACGGGTAGCAGGCCCAAACCAGGAATAGTATTCCAGCAGGATCAGCAGGACATAAAAGCCTCCGAGCAAGGCAACCGTATAGATACCACCCCTGATAAGCTGGTTCTTATAGTATTTCCGGATGAATTCGTCGATCTTCCGGAGAAGCAGGGAATAGTTGTCTTCCACAGTGTTTACAGACAATTTATAGTATATTTCTTCTTAAACTGTATGGAATCGGTGACGCCATTCATTTCATCCCTAAACCCGCGTCTAACCATAACACGATCCATGCAGTCATAAAGTATTTAACCTGCAAAGGTAACAATAACCCGGCATTGAATGTTTTGGTTTCTGATGGACATAAATGCAGGGTCAGTGCCTGTTTTGTATCTTTGCGGCCATTTGTATAAATTCTACTATTATGAGAGAAGTCCGAGTAAGATTTGCGCCAAGCCCTACCGGTCCCTTGCACATTGGTGGTGTCAGGACAGCCTTGTATAATTACCTTTTTGCCCGGAAGGCCGGCGGGAAACTTATCTTGCGGATCGAGGATACCGATCAGGGAAGGTTTGTCCCGGGCGCAGAGGATTATATCATTGAATCCCTCGAATGGTGCGGAATAAAGTTCGACGAAGGAGTCCATATCGGCGGACCACATGCTCCCTATCGCCAGAGCGAACGTAAAGCCCTTTACAGGCAATATGCCGACCAGCTTGTGAATGCCGGTTATGCTTATTATGCATTCGACACCCCGGAGGAACTTGATTCCCTCCGTAAAGAATATGAAAGCCGGAAGCAGACATTTCAGTACGGACCCGCAACCCGATCCGGATTGAAGAATTCGTTAACACTTTCTGCAGCCAGTGTAAAGGAACTTCTTGATTCGGGGCAGAATTACGTGATCCGTATCATGATACCCGAAAATGAGGTTATCCACGTTAATGATCAGATCCGTGGCCTCGTATCGGTTGAATCTTCATTGCTGGACGATAAGGTTCTTTTCAAGTCAGATGGCATGCCCACCTATCATCTGGCCAACGTGGTAGATGATTATCTGATGGAGGTATCTCATGTGATCCGGGGAGAAGAGTGGTTGCCATCGGCCCCGTTACACGTGTTACTATACCGATACCTTGGCTGGGAAAAGGAGATGCCCGAGTTTGCTCATTTACCCCTGCTGTTGAAGCCTGACGGGAATGGAAAGTTAAGCAAGCGTGACGGAGACCGCCTGGGATTTCCCGTATTTCCGCTTCGCTGGAAAGATCCCTTTTCCGGTGAAATTTCATCAGGGTATCGCGAATCAGGCTATCTTCCTGAAGCATTTGTCAATATGCTGGCGTTACTGGGATGGCATCTCGATTCGGACCAGGAAATCTTCTCTATCGAAGAACTTACGCATGTATTCTCACTAGACCGATGCAGCAAATCAGGGGCAAAATTCGATCCCGAGAAAGCCCGGTGGTTTAACCACCATTATCTGTCTGCCAAACCATCCGGGACGCTTTCCTCTCTCCTTATGCCAATCCTGGCTGAAAAGGGCATTGACGCTGACCAGGAATATGTAAGCCGGGTCTGTGATCTTGTTCACGAGCGGGCTGTACTGATACCAGATCTATATGAACAGTCGTGGTTCTTCTTCTCTGCTCCGGTTTCTTACGATGAAAAGGTAATAGCAAAATCATGGAAACCTGAAACTCCAGGCTTGCTCAATGAATATATATCGCTATTGGACAAAGTTGAACCGTTTACAGCCGGTAATATTGAATCTGCTACCAAAGAATTCGTGCAGCAAAAAGGCGTTGGAATTGGTCAATTGATGAATCCGTTCCGTTTATGCGTTGTAGGCACCAGCGCTGGTCCTGGCATGTTTGATATTGCAGAAGTGATTGGCAAGAAAACCATCATATCCCGCATAGAAGCCGGTATCAGGAATATTCTCTGATTTGCAGCCCGAATAAGTCGCCATCCCATGCTATCCTGAAGTCCCGGGATTGGCACAATCTCCTGAGAAAATGAGGGAGGAAACGAGATTTTCTGAAATATAAAACAAATCCCCCGTCCGCCACAGGCGGACACCCCCTTTAGAAAAGGGGGACATCATAGGGGGGGCCTTCCCCGAGGTTGTCCGACCAGGGCTTCCCGATGCATCGGGATAAACTTCTCGCCCTGGTCACTGAAAAAAGAAAAAGAGGACGTCTCAAAAGTTCGAATTAGGTGCAATTTCACTC
>CAZJCG010000049.1:0-17164 GCA_964544545.1 uncultured Lentimicrobiaceae bacterium
TCACTGCTTCAGAAAAACAAATATCGGGGAGGCAACTCCCCGTTATTGTTTCTATCAGGCAATCCGGTAAATAATAAAAGGTGAAATTATCCGGATATTTCTACATAAGTTCCTGGAAATTATTCTCATAAGGGACGAAAGGATGAAACTT
The DNA here is from genome assembly GCA_964544545.1 of uncultured Lentimicrobiaceae bacterium. Lineage (GTDB taxonomy): Bacteria > Bacteroidota > Bacteroidia > Bacteroidales > UBA4417 > UBA4417. The sequence continues at coordinate 152 of CAZJCG010000049.1, forward strand.
ATCCGATGGAGAAAGGGATGGTACTATGATGCAAATCAAAAAAACAGTAGATTTGTCGGTATATTTTTTATGATCACGATTTGAGCCCATGGAATAGATACTATTATGTGGGTTTTTTTTGTGGGAATCGTTGATCTGTTTTCTTTTAACAGCCGGTCAGTAATTCAACCGGCAGTGGATAGTTGATCATTTTATTGTTTTACATGGACAATCCAAGTCAGAGGATTAGTTTGGTTAACAAACTATACTTCGCCCTGATCTGTACGCTGGTATTTGCAGCTACCCTACAAGCTCATAGCCAGGAGAGCAAGCCATTTGCCTGTTTGTCGGGACAAACGGCTGAGCAGAATATTTACTCAATAGAGATTCAACAGCTGCCTGGCTTTTTTGAAAGGGCCTGCCTGGCGGAATCCATTTTTGCCGATTCCAGGTTACTGCTGGACCGGACGGATCTTAACGCTAAGGTTTTAGTAGTGCTTTCGAACAAGGAGAATGCTACGGAAGATATAATCAGTGCTTTGACGGCTTATTGCAGGAATGCTCTGAAATCAGGACAGACCTTGTCGCCGGCCGAAAAGGAAGTACTTCTCGGGAAATTTGAAAAATACAGGTAAAATGACAGGAATGATACGCTCAATACTGCTTTCTTTACTGATCGTCATTTGCCTGGACTATTGTTATGCTCAGATAGGCAATAATATGTGTGAAGGTGCATTGCCTTTCTGTACCGGCACCTCGTACAGTTTCCCTGCCGGGGTGAATGCCGGGAACGGTCAGCCGGGGCCTTATTATTCGTGCCTTAGTATGACTCCCAATCCTGCATGGTATTATATGAAGATAGCCATGCCGGGTACCATTCAGATCACCATGCACAGTGAGCCGGCAAATGATATCGATTTTTGTTGCTGGGGGCCCTTCGACTCACAAAATGTATGCGGTCAACTGACCAATAATAAGGTTGTAGATTGCAGTTATTCAATGGCGGCCACTGAAATATGTGATATTGCCAATGCTGTTGCAGGGAAATTTTATATACTGATCATCACCAATTATTCAAATGACCCTTGCAATATCATCTTTTCACAGACCGGTGGATTAGGTGCTACGGATTGCACGATACTTCCACCGGCTGCTACCAGCAACGGGCCGCTTTGTGTAGGCGAAACCCTGCAGCTTAGCGCCGCGAACATGAACAATGCTATGTACCACTGGAACGGACCTGACGGATGGGCGTCGAATGTTCAGAATCCCGTGAGGAACAATGTACAGTTGAGCATGGCCGGTACGTATTCCCTCTTTGTAACAGTGAATGGACAACCCAGTGCTGACACCAATTACACGAATGTTGCCGTACAGGAAAAGCCAGTTGCTTTTCTGACCGGGGGAGAAACGATTTGTCAGGGTGATTCGGCTGAATTAATAATTTCGTGTCAGAACAGTCCGCCATGGAATGTTACACTGAGTGCCACCGGCCAGCTGCCTGTCACACTGGCCATTGCATCTTCGCCTTTCAGCTATTTTGTTAAACCTTCAACCACCACCACCTACACCTTGTCGTCGGTGTCGAATGAAATTTGCGATGGCATGGCTTCTGGTTCAGCAAACATTAATGTAAATGCCAGACCAGTCGTAAATTTCACGGTTGACAACACCTGTTCGGGAAGCCCGACATCTTTTTCCGATGTCAGCATGTTACTGAACGGATATATATCCTCCTGGCACTGGGATTTTGATTCGTACGGAGATACCTCCAACATTCAGAATCCTGTTTACACTTTTCCGTCAGGAGGGCAATACAATGTTCTCCTCCGGGTTAGTTCTGATAATGGCTGCACGAACGAAACCGTAAAAACGGTGTACATACAACCGAGTCCTGTAACGGATGCAGGAAGCGATAAATCAATCCCGTACGGTACGAGTACATCTCTGCAGGGAATTGTTTCCGGGGGAACCGGAGTCTATTCTTACCATTGGGAACCGGCTAACCTTCTGGTGAACCCGGACGTACTGAATCCTGCCACTATCAATATAACGCAGACTACCGATTTTACCCTTTCAGTTACAGATGCCGTAAACGGTTGTTCCACTTCCGATCAGATGACACTGACTATTACTGGAGGCCCGATGGGGGTGCAGCTGTTTGCCAATCCGCCAGCTGTCTGTATTGGATCGTCCACCACGATAAATGTACAGGCCGGTGGTGGTTCAGGTAATTATATCTATAGTTGGTCTTCTGATCCACAGGGTTTCACTTCAACCCTGGAAGATATTACTGTGCAACCGGTCGTTACCACTACCTATCTTCTTACCATCTCCGATGGTTTCAGCACGCTTACCAGGGCACTTACAATTACTGTTCATCAGAATCCGGTAGTGATTGCCGGAGATCCGCAGTCGATTCCGAATGGTACAACGACAACCCTTTCGGGTTATGCCGTTTCAAATGCGCCGCCAATCACCTACCAATGGGATCCGGCCAGCCTCGTTGTCAACCCGTCTGATCCATCGACTTTAACTCAGCTCCTTACAAGTACAACCAGTTTTACACTGTATGCAACCGACAACAATGGCTGTTTGTCATCCAACAATGTATTGATTACCGTGACAGGTGGGCCGCTCATGGTACATCCGCAGGCGGTCAGTTCTCCGGTTTGTGTGGGTGAACCAACGAGGCTGCTGCCCATGTCGGAAGGCGGTTCAGGTACTTATTCATACCTGTGGACGGCGCCGGGCGGGTTCCAGTCGACCGAAAGCGAGCCTCTGGTCACTCCTCAGACAACAACAACTTACCACCTGTTGGTCAATGATGGATATACCCAGTATGCGGGTGATGTGACAGTGACGGTGAATCCGCTTCCGCAGATTAACCTGATTCCGGCAGGTGCCCATATCCTGAATACCGACACCATCCTGGCATGCGTTTTTGATACGCTGACACTCAGCGCTGCCAACCCGAATGCTGAGTATTACTGGTCAAACGGCGCTACCACTCCGGAGATCATCTCTGCAACTACAGGGATATCTTTCGATTTATTGTCGTATTCGGTTGAAGTTACAAATACCCTGACCGGTTGTGCAAATTCAGGTACGATAACCATTATGTATACTTACGGTGAATGCAGTTACGGGCTTCAGGATCCGGACAGAAATGAAGAGCTTTCCATTCATCCCATTCCGGGTGACGGATTATATACCTGCCGGCTCCGGAAGGCGGATCAGCTTAGGATAGCCGAGGTTTTCAGCATTCAGGGAAGCAATATCTGGAGAAAGGAAATTCCGGCAAACTTAACCGGGGATATTACAATCGATATCCGGCAGAAGCCTACCGGTGTTTACTTCCTGCGCATCTCAGGGAACGATGGCAACCAGGTAGTGAGAATTATAAAAAGATGATGCAAACTCAACCGAACATTTAATGCGAGCTGAACATATCTTCCTTGACTCCGGTGCACCCGGTTGGTGGCGGCGATCCTTCCTCACCTCAGCAGTCTTTTTTTTATTGCTGATAAGTGCATTTGCCGAAGGTACCAGACAGCTTGAACCGACCGATCCGGCTACGACAACTAACCGGAGGACCCGCATCATGTTCGATCAGACGGGCGGAACATCCCACCGGACCCCTTTTGCCACCATCGGATGCCAGGAGCGGTATCGCCTGAATGTATACATTGCCGATACTGCCACCGAAAAGATCTATTTCGGGTTCAACGATGGCGTCAATACACTCTATTACCAGATAAAAGATCCTGATGGAGCTATCGTCAGTGGCTTCTCGCTGGCTCAGGTTCCTGCCAACGGTGCAGGATTTATCACATCGTGGAATCAGGCTTATATGGGTCCGAAAATCGGCTCAATCAACCCAAACGGATATGAGCCTAAGATCCTATCTCCAACCAAGACAGGTAACTATTACATCGAATTTGCCCCCTCAGCTACAGGTGGGAGTTTCTCCAGCGGCAAGGATATGCTCTATTTCGATATCAGTGTTGTGCGGGATACCAATGTCATCAACGGAAGGGTCTGGAGCAAGGCCTGGCAGCTGTCGGATGATGCCAGCGGTGACGTGGTGAAGTCCTATCCATCAAAACTGTTCGTCTATACAGACGACGGGATTGTTACCAGTCTGAATATAAACGAATGGAATGGAGGTACTTACACTGTCTACTGCAATCAATGGGGCGTTACCAACACCAACAACTGGGCAGCCGATCGCATGTCGGACGACACCTGGCCGGGTACTGATCTACCCCAGTATAAAATATTCCTAAACAATCCGGATATTAACATTTTTCCTACCGGACAGCTGGGGCATATCTGTGAGCTTTCAAGCCATTCCTATTGTAATGGCTCTATTGATATCCTCGCAAAGGTGAACAAACCGGGTTCTCTTACACTGAATCTCGATATTGCTCCAACCGGCCCGGGCCCTGAAGATATTGTGCTGACCGGGGAAGTTGACGGATCGGCCAATTGCGATGTATGGGATACAATTACCTGGAACGGTCTCGATGGAACCGGTTCTCCGGTTCTGAACGGCACAACCGTCACCATCGATGTTGATTACCTGAACGGGCTTACGAACCTGCCGTTATGGGACGTTGAAGACAATGCATCCGGATTGATCGTCAACATTGTGCGACCGGCCCCGGCTTTCAACAATAAACTCCCGATTTACTGGGATGACTCCAACTTGTCAGGAGGTACTGTCAATGATGTTGACGGATGCGTTTATCCGACCAGCATTTCAGTTTCCGGTTGTCACTCCTGGAATGATCAGAATGAAGATATGATCAATACCTGGTGGTATTTTTCGGAAGGAGAAACGGATATCGATATTGTCGTATTACTTAATCCTGAGGCGGAATTTACCTTCAGCAACAATTGCTTCGGGGCGCCCACAGCATTCACCGACCAAAGCATCACACCCGGCAGTTATCCGGTTGCCTGGCACTGGGGTTTCGGTACCTTCGGCGATACTTCCAACCTGCAAAATCCTGTTTACACCTTTGCAGAAAGCGGTTCACACTCGGTACTGCTGAGGGTTACGGCAAATACCGGCTGTGTTGGCCAGATCATCAAACCGGTGGTTATCCTGACAGCTCCCGTGGCCTATGCCGGTGATGATCAAATGATACCCTACAATACCAGTACGACCTTGCAGGGCGGTGCCTCAGCCGGCAGCGGTAACTTTAGCTTCCATTGGGAGCCGGCTTCCTTACTGGTGAATCCAAACATGGAAAACCCGGCAACGGTGAATCTGGGCGAGACCACCGATTTCACCCTGACCGTGACAGACCTGGCCAATGGTTGTCAACATTCGGATGTGGTCAAGGTTACTATCATAGGCGGTCCGCTGGCAGCCCACATTTCAGCAGATCCTGATGCAATATGCAGAGGCGGCACAGCAGCGATCAATGCTCAGGTGAGCGGAGGGTCGGGAACTTATATGTTTACGTGGTTGTCGGATCCGCCAGGATTCTCTTCGAACCTGGAGGATGTCGTGGTCCAGCCGGAATTCACCACTACCTATACACTGGTGATAGCCGACGGCGTTGGCAATCTGACCAGGAGTGTCACTATCACGGTGTATCCTGATCCGTCAGCCACTGCAGGTTCTCCGCAAACCATTCCCTTCGGTACCTATACAACGCTCAGCGGATCGGCTTCTTCGGGCCAGGCTCCATATTCCTATGCCTGGAGTCCAGCTTCAATGGTAGTTTCTCCCGGTCAAAGCAGCACACAGACTGCTCTACTGAGTAGCACTACCAATTTTAACCTTACCGTAAACGACGCAAACGGTTGTGTAGCCACCGCCGAAGTATTGATAACAGTTACAGGCGGTGCGCTCATGGCACATCCCATGGCAACCAGATCTCCCATCTGCAAAGAAGAGTCGACCCGACTGATACCGATGGCCGAAGGAGGATCAGGGACATACACCTATAGCTGGACGGCCCCGGGAGGATTTCAGTCGACCGACCCGGAACCGGTCGTTTTCCCCTCACAGACAACTACCTACCACCTCGTTTTGAACGATGGATACACACAGTATTCAGGTGATGTGACAGTAACTGTGAATCCGTTACCCATGCTGAATCTGATCCCTGCTGGTGCTCATATTTATCAGGGCGATACGATCCTTGCCTGTGTTTTCGATACCCTCGTTCTGAGTGCCGAAGCTCCCAACCAGTCCTATCTGTGGACCAATGGCGCAACTACTGCTGAAATTCTGGCCGGCACCACCGGTATTGCTTTCGATATCCTTACGTATGGTGTGGATGTTGTCAATACACTAACCGGATGTTCCAATTCAGCCAGCGTTACAATCATGTTCACATACGGGGAATGTTCATACTCGGTGGAGGAAAATGCAACAGGTCTGTTGGATGTCATAGTGTATCCAAATCCTGGGAATGGTGTCTTTATTTGCGCCTATCCGCCTGGCGGGGCTGTACAAATGGAAATTTTCAATCCGCTTGGCAAGCTGATCAGGAAACTAGAATGTGCCGGAATAATAACCGGACATGGCATTGCTGAGATCGATCTGCTGAATCAACCGCCTGGTTTCTATTTGCTTAAAGTTACACAGGATGGGAGAACGCGGACAGTGAAACTGATCAAAAACGGTAACTAATACAAACAGAATCAATTGTAATTACATTAATGCTGAATCCTGTCAGACTTCTTCTTGCTTGTTTGTTCTCTCTGGCTATCTGGCAACAGGCTGCCGGCCAGGCGGTGAATAGTTGTTCCTATCAACCTCCCAGGGAAGGAGAAAACTGGTGTTTTTACAGCAATTGCAGGCTGCAATTCTCCGGCGGCTCCGTATCGTTCAGCGCTTTATCAAATACTCTTCAGTTCGGGAAGGGCTGTGCCTCCATTTCGGATGCAAACGGTAACCTGCTCATGTTTACCGATGGTATGAAACTCTGGGATAAAAGTTCTTACCTCTTGTCGGAAACACTCGACGGGGATCTGGGCGCCACACAATCATCCTTAATTGTGCCCAACCCTTCCGGCAATGGTACTTATTACATTTTTACCATAGATCTGCTTTTACCGCCACCTATGGTTATCAAGGGATTGAACTATTCCACCATCGACCTTGCAACGGCAACAGGGAACGATACACTTCCTGTAAAACGCCTGCTGGACCAGACTCCTGAGAAAATTACCGGCGTGAGGCATGCGAACGGTGTTGACTATTGGGTGGTTGCCCATGGCTGGGGGGACAATGCTTTTTATGCATACAGAGTGACTGCCAAGGGCGTGGACAGTATTCCGGTAGTGAGTCACGCCGGGATGATCCAATCGGGTACTATGGGCCAGAAAAATATGATCGGAGCCATGAAACTTTCGCCGGATGGAACCAGACTCGCCCAGGCAATCATGGGAGCTAACCTGATCGAATGGTTTGACTTTAACACCGGTACGGGCGTCGTCTCGAATCTCCGGCAGATACCATCCCCCGATATGAATGGTCCGTACGGCCTGGAGTTTTCACCCGATGCACAATACCTGTATTTTACCACGATCAATCCCTCTACCAATACCTCCAACAATCTTTATCAGGCTGATCTGGTGAACGGAGGCGCCCCTGTGCTTCTCAATAACCTGGCCCATAATATGACTGCCTTGCAACTGGCTGTTGACGGTAAAATATATGTTGCCAGGTTAGGCTATGGATTCCTCGGAGTGATCGAAAATCCGAACCGGCCGGATACAGCCTGTAACTTTAAAGAAGATGGTCAGAGTTTGAACGGTAACAAATCCCTGCTGGGACTTCCGAACTTCATCCAAAGCTATTTCGATATCCCTTCTATAACTTATGATACCAAATGCGAGGGCGACGAGACGTTCTTTTACCTGAATAACACGGCCAATATAGATTCCATGGACTGGTTTTTTGGAGATCCGGCTTCGGGTTCAGCAAATACAGATAATCGCATACAAGCCAGTCATTTTTATACGGCAGCCGGCGATTATAAAGTACAGGCCGTGGAATGGTTCAACAACCTGAGTTACTCCTCAACCTTTCAGGTAAAGATCAATCCTCTGCCTCCCAAATGCTTTGCGGATGACAGCATCTATATCCTTCCCGGTTCAGCCATCCAGCTCGATGCAGGGGCATATATGCAATCCTATCTCTGGCAGGACGGCTCGACTCTGCAAACCCTGGAAGTTTCCCAGCCGGGTTACTATCACGTCACTTACGTGGATACAAATTGCTGCCAGCAAAGCGATACCATCAAAGTGTTGCTGCTGGACCTGGTGGTGCCGAATGCCTTTTCGCCCAATTATGACGGGCTGAACGACCGGTTCAGGGTAAAAGGCCCGACCCAGGGCGTGGATAATTTTGAAATGTATATCTACAACCGTTGGGGACAGTTGCTATGGGAATCGCACGATTTTAACGATAACTGGGACGGTACCTATAAAGGAAAGGATTGTCCTCTGGGTTCGTACGTCTGGGTCATGAAATTCGGGGTCACCGGCAACCTGATCAGCAAGGATAAAGTTGTTAAGCGGGGAATGGTAACGATCGTAAGGTGATGATGCTATAAGAATTCTCTGTTTTCAGGAAAATAGTGTCAAATGATTCATAATCAGACCACACCTCACCCCATGAGGCTGTTTTATAAGTCTTCGTGTAACTCATTAATCTGCTCTGTGTTTCCGATAATCATCGGAACTGTGAAATTTTTTAATAGTTGTTATACTGAATCTTAACAGGTTTGCCCTAAAGGGGACTCTTTGAATCGAAGCAGAGCTGTATAAATTCAGTTATACTGAGCGTGTTCCCCAATAACATTTTTTCAAACCTGTTCAGCTGCAGTATAAAACGATTATATTCGTACTTCACGAATAGCATAAAACTAGATTGAAATATCTATTGTTTATCGGTTTGCTTCTTGGAGTAAATGTAGAGATTTTAGCTCAGCATCTCAAATTCGATTGGCAAAATTGTCTTGAGAATCAATATGCTGATTGCGATATTGAACCCTGTGATATTATATCGACTGGTGATGGTTACCTGATAGTTTCAGGTTATCAGAATCCTGATTATGCAATTCCGCCAGGACTGAATCAATTGGACATCTGGCTGACTAAAACAGATCTTTGGGGTGGTGTTCAGTGGTCAAAATTCATTTGGGGTACTCGTGATGATTCTCCAGTCCGGATAATTTCATCAGCTGATTCTGGCTATTTTATACTTGGTACGTCAGTTTCTGGTGATCAGGATATCACATTCGATCCATATCCAGACGCTCCCAATTTCTGGATTATAAAAATTGATAAGTATGGTAATATACTTTGGGACAAAATTGTTGGTGGCTCCACTGTTGATTTTGCAAAATCTGCAACTCCAACGTCAGATGGTGGGATAATTGCACTTGGGGAAACACAATCAAATGATGGAGATATTACAGTACATTATGGTTCCTGGGATATTTGGGCTGTCAAGTTAAATGGTAATGGAACAGTTGAATGGAATTTTACATTTGGTTCATCGGGTGCTGAAATTGCAGGAGGAATCATATCTACTTCAGATGGAGGATATTTGATCTGTGGTTATGGAGTTGATATTAATTCTGACGGAAATATTACATGTACACCTCATAGCTATTGGCCAGAAGCCCTAATATGTAAATTGGATGCTGATGGTCAATTACAGTGGCAAAACTGCTTCGGGGGTAGTGAACATGACATTTTTTTAGACTTGCTTGAGCTTGATGATGGCTATGTATTTTGTGGATCTGCTTCCTCAGATGATGGTGATCTTAGTGGTTTAAATTATCATCTGGGATATAATCATGTAGGATCAAGAACTTCTGATTTATGGATAGTTAAAACTGATTTTTCAGGTAATATCAGCTGGCAGAATTGCTTAGGTGGCTCGGAAAATGAATGCTGCAATAGAATTCTTCATACAAGTACTAACGAACTGGTCATGTTTGGTACAACCGAATCCAGGGATGGCGATGTTATAGGAACACATTCTATTTATCCTGATGTTCATTATAGTGATATCTGGATGTTAAAAACCAGCAATAGTGGTCAATATTTGGGACAACGCTGCATTGGTAGTAGATCAGATGAACGTTTTAGAAATGGAGTTATACTTATAAATGATAGCACCTATATACTCACTTCTCAATTTTTTCTTGGTTCAGACGGTGATATTGCATGCGGCACTAATCCAAATAATAGTTGTAAATTTAAACTTTGGGTTACTCAGTTTAGAGGTTCTATCTCAACATTTGGAATCAGAGAACATTTAGATCCATTGTTCAATATTTATCCAAATCCGGCAAACAAATATCTGGTTGTTGAGAATCAAAAACTTTACAATGGCACTCTCTCAATTTTCAATATTTTAGGTGAAGTAGAAAGGGTATATAAGATAGAAAACCAGAAAACATCAATAGCTTTGAATAATTTGCAGGATGGAGTTTATTACTATTTGATAACAGTAGGCAAGCAATCAAAACCAGGGAAGCTGTTGATTATGCATTAGATAAAATGATTCACATTTATTCACAGTATCATGATTAGGGCTCTTGCAATTTTTCTTCTTTTACCATCACTATTATTTAGCCAGATACCAAATAATAGTTTTGAAGATTGGATTATTAACGAAGTCGAAGAACCGGTGGGGTGGTTAACAAGTAATTATCCTGGTTATATTTCAGTAGCGAAAGCGGTTCTCAGGTTCTCCGGTGATTTTGCTGCAAAAATTTCATCAAATGCACCAGGATTTGAAGGACCAATGCCAGGCTGGCTCAAAACAACAATAAAACCTGATAAAGTCTATGATCAATTAACATTATACTATATGTGTGATTCAGTATTATCTCCTGGTTATGGAGAAATAATTGTAACATCATATAGTAGTGGCATGCCATCTGAAATTGGTGGACTTGAAGTGAATAAAAAGATTTCTGGGTTTGTGTGCGCAAAAATCAATCTAAATACCTCTCAAAAGGCGGATAGCCTCGAAATTAAAATATCTGCGAATACTGTTGAATATACCACACACTATGCTGGTTATTTTTCATGGATAGTCGATGATTTACAACTAGTGAATACATCTGCGTTTAATGACAATTTAAGTCTTGAAAGTTTAGTAATTTATCCAAATCCTTCTTCTAATCGGCTTTATATTAAAATCCCGGAAGAGATTCAAGTTCATCAAGGGATTGTTACAATTCTGGATATTAATAATAGAGTATTAAGAACATCTGATATTGATCGTCATGATCTTAATCTGAACATAGAAGATCTTAAAGCGGGCACTTATATTCTTAGAATTCAAATTAACGAGTTTTTCAAGTCGATGAAGGTCATCATCTATTGAAAATTAATTTCTCAGAGAAACAGGCCATGTTTGACATACAAAATGATCAAGCAGAACAGACACATTACCTTTTTTAACTTATACTCTTTTTGCCATTTCAATTATATCCCGATTGAAACGATCGGATTTGAGGAAGGATAACATGTAGGAATGCTAAAAACATCCAAAAAGTAATGTGTCGTTTTCTATGTTTCTGAAAAAATCAACTGGATTCTGACAGGCAAAAATACAATGCCCATTCGTATCAATAATATAAGAGATAAAACAATAATCACCTCTCACTGTAAGGCCTTCTGTCGAGTTTTCATCTGGTATCCCGTGAGGAATACCATGGATCAGGAATTCTGTATTTATGATATAATTATCCTTTTCCTTTTCAAAAACCAATACATTCTTTTCGATATTGTAATATCCCAGGTATTTACTTTTACTGAATGAATTTGATTCAATAAAAGGCATCTTTGATATTTTCAAGATATTTTTATTCTTACAACTATACTGTGTTAGTAAGTAATAATATCTATCAGGAACAGAAAATCCTTTTTTACTGTCAATGGAATCCATTATGGTATTCTTGTCAATATAATCAGTGATTTCAGATGCCAAATCAGGGTCTTTAAAGACACGACAAAACATGGTCTTTTCATTATCAGGATGCGGCGTTTGCTTACAGCTTATTACTGTCATCAGGATTAAGCAAAGAAGTATCTTTTTCATAATTATCTATTTGTAAAGTTATGCATATTGAAAAATTCCGCGCCAGAAACATATCTGCCAGGTTGAATATAATGCCATGTCACTACAGAGTATTCTATTTGGGCTGTTCCTAATGCCCAATAAGAATTTCCATCAATTTTAAATCCTGAAATCGCCCATTCAACTTTTGTATTATCAGCAACAAATTTAAAACATTGATTGACTGTCTAAAAATTCGCTAATCGACATTGGTCATTCTTTAGCCATTTTGTGAATTTTAGACAGTTTCTCAGTTTCTTCTGAATTCTTCACGCTGAAATCTGTCACCGAAGTTCTACTTTTGCAATTCAACTTCACAATCAACCTTCATGGATCCAAAATTCATTTCGATTATCGCCAATGAACTGGGAGTCAGGGAATTTCAGGTGGTCAATACGATTAACCTGATCAAAGAGGGGAGTACGGTCCCGTTCATTGCCCGATACCGGAAAGAAATGACCGGCAGTCTTGACGAGGTGCAGATCGCAGCCATCCGCGACCGGTATGAAAAGATAATGGAGCTTGAAAAGCGGCGCGAGGCGATCATTGCCTCCATAACGGAACAGGGTAAGATGACCCCTGAACTGGAAAAGCAGTTGCTGGAAGCCGGAACCATGAGCGAACTGGAGGATATTTATCTTCCTTACCGGCCCAGGAGGCGGACACGCGCTACCATTGCCCGCGAAAAAGGTCTGGAGCCGCTGGCAAAGATGGTGATGGCACAACAACTACCCGATCCATGGGAGAAAGCTAGATTGTTCATTGATGCTTCCAAAGAGGTCAATACAGCTGAGGAAGCGATGGCCGGGGCACGCGATATCATCGCCGAATGGGTTAATGAGAACAAGAGCGGCCGTGAACGTATCCGCAACCTGTTCAACCGTTCATCGCTGGTTAGCTCAAGACCGGTTAAGGGTAAGGAACTTGAAGGAATAAAATACGAAGCCTATTACGATTGGGAAGAACCGCTTTCGAAAGCGCCTTCGCACCGGCTGCTGGCGATGTTACGGGGCGAGAACGAAGGATTCCTGAAAGTGAATATCGAACCGGAGCAGGATACCGCACTTGAAATTCTGGACCGTATGTTCGTTAAAAGCAACAATGAATGTGGCGAACAGGTCAGGGATGCTGTAAAAGACTCCTATAAAAGGCTGCTTCAGCCTTCGATGGAAACAGAATTCAGGCAAATATTCAAGGAGAAGGCCGACAAAGAGGCTATCCGCGTGTTTGCCGAGAACCTGCGGCAGTTGTTGCTGGCCCCGCCTCTCGGCCAGAAAAACGTGCTGGCTATTGACCCGGGATTCCGCACTGGCTGCAAGATCGCAATCCTGAACCGGCAGGGACAGTTGCTTCACAACGAAACAATTTATCCCCATCCTCCGCAGAATGACGTAAAACAGGCAGCGAACAAGATTCAGTCACTTGTGGAAGCTTACAAGATTGAAGCTATCGCAATTGGTAACGGCACAGCCGGAAGGGAAACCGAGAATTTTATTAAGCGGATTACCTTCAATACCAATATCGTGGCCCTGATGGTGAATGAAAGCGGCGCTTCGGTCTATTCGGCCAGCGATGTGGCCCGGGAAGAATTCCCCGACTACGATGTGACGGTCAGAGGCGCCGTTTCTATTGGGCGTAGATTGATGGATCCCCTTTCTGAACTTGTAAAGATCGACCCCAGGTCGATCGGGGTAGGGCAGTACCAGCACGACGTGAACCAGTCGCTGTTGCAGGAAGGACTGGAAGATGTGGTGATCAGCTGTGTGAATAAGGTAGGGGTGGAGCTGAACACCGCCAGCAAACAGCTTTTGACGTATGTTTCCGGCGTGGGCCCTGTGCTGGCGGCAAAAATTGTGGAATACCGTGATAAGAATGGCAAATTTGAAGCCAGGGAGCAGTTAAAGAAGGTGCCTCGTTTGGGAGATAAGGCATTTGAACAGTCAGCCGGATTTTTACGCATATACGAATCGCAGAATCCCCTCGATCGCAGTGCCGTTCACCCCGAGAGTTATCCTGTAGTCTACCGGATGGCGCAGAAACTCGGTTGTTCGGTGAGCGACCTCATGCAGAAAGAAGAACTCAGGAAGAAATTGAACCTGCAGGATTTTGTCACCTCTACGGTAGGTATTCCTACCCTGACCGATATTCTCCAGGAACTGGCCAAGCCGGGCCGCGACCCCCGCGAGAAGTTCGAATTCTTCGAGTTCGATAAAAATGTGAACTCTGTTGATGACCTGATCCCGGGAATGATCCTGCCGGGGATTGTTACCAATATCACCAACTTCGGTGCATTTGTCGATATAGGTGTTCACCAGGACGGACTCGTGCACGTCAGCCAGATCGCCGATAAGTTCGTTAAAGACCCGAACCAGTTTATTAAGCTGAATCAGAAAGTGATGGTGAAAGTCCTGGAGGTGGATAAGGAAAGGAAACGCATCCAGCTTTCCATGAAAGGATTGAATTGAAATATTCCTTTCGCGCGGCCGTTATCCTGAAGATAAAAGATGAAAACAGCAGTAACAGTAATTCATTGATGAAAATATACCGCATTATTGCTTTTATAATCCTGTTGCCATGGCTGTTACTGGCTCCGGTGCATGTTTATTCTCAAGCCTTTAAAGCTGAAATCATTGGAGGTTTCAATAAATGCCAGGTGGATGGGGACGAGACGGCAGGATTTAGGAAATACGGACTGAATACCGGACTGGGTGTTGTGTTACCGATCCATAAGAACTGGTCGCTGAGTCTTGAAACGCTCTACTCACAGAAAGGCAGCCGTCTGCGCAGGCAGTCGTCCGACTCGCTCGACGGATCTTACAGACTTAAACTGAACTATGCCGAAGTGCCGCTGATGCTCATGTACACCGACCGCGATTTTATGTCGGCAGGAGTGGGGGTGTCGTGGGGCAGGCTGGTTTACGTGGATGAATGGAAGGACGGATACCGTGTCGACTCGGTGACACTGCTGAACGGGCCTTTTTCAAGAAATGATTTTGAAGTGTTTGGCGATTTCCGTTTCAGGCTGTATAAGAATCTGAAAATCAATGCCCGTTACTCTTATTCTATGCGTAAACTGGCAACGCGCGATATCCGTGATGGCCTTACCGGGCCTTTTAACCGGCGCGATTTTTACAATAACCTCTGGACCATCCGGTTGATCTACACGATCAACGAAAGTGTGCCGGATAAGCGAAAGAAAAAGAATGTCCCGGTTCAGTGATCAGGCTGAAGAGCTGATCGACAGGCTCAGTCTGCAGCCTCACCCTGAAGGGGGCTGGTATAGGGAAATATACCGGTCATCTGAGATCATTCCGGCAGGCAGCCTGCCCGGTCGTTTCGGATCCGGTCACTGTTTTGCTACTTCGATTTACTACCTGCTGAGGAATTACGATTTTTCGTCATTCCACCGGATACTTTCTGATGAAACCTGGCATTTTTACCTGGGAAGCCCGGTAAAACTCTATATTCTGCATGAAGGTAAGGAAGAAACAATACTGCTGGGCGATAACCCGGGTGCGGGGCATGTTTTCCAGTATACAGTCCCTCATGGATGCTGGTTTGCCGCCGAAGTGTCGGTGCCGGAATCCTTTGCCCTGCTGGGTTGTACGGTAAGCCCCGGATTTGAGTTCAGTGATTTCGAGATGGCAAGCCTTTCGCAGTTACAGGAGGAATACGGGCAATATGCTACCCTTATCAGAAGGATGACCCGTTCCTGATCCGGTTCATTTTACTTTTCTGCTGTTAATGCATGCCTGCAGGAATGCCCTGCCGATGGGATCTGCTAACGGATTATCTTCTGCCATCCGTTCCGGGTGCCACTGTACTGCCATGAAGTATCCTTTATCTTTCGGATCGGCCCATTCGATAGCCTCAATCAGGCCGTCATCCGTACGGGCGGCAACAATCAGGTCGCTTCCCAGGGTTGCGATTGCCTGGTGATGGTTGCTGTTCACCCAGCCGGTGTCGCATTGGCATACTTCTTCCAGAAGCGTGTTTTTCGATATGGTAACATGATGGGCACATTTGGTATAATCCTCACATCGGTGTTCCAGGTCTGTTTGAAATTCCGACGGGATATCCACGATCAGTGAACCTCCTTTTGCTACATTCAGCAACTGTTGTCCCCTGCAGATGCCGAAAACGGGGACTTTTTCCCGGAAAGCCTTTGCTGCCAACTCCAGTTCCAGTTTGTCTCTTTCCCTGTCAAGATCACAATGAGCCGTATCCCCGGGCCGGCCATAATATGCCGGGTCAATATCTTTTCCTCCGGTGAAGAGAATGCCATCGCAATCCATCAGGATTTCCAGGGCTGAATCAAGCGGCATTCCCTTCATATCGATTATCTCCACGGTAGAGTCTATGCGGTGAATCCAGTTGATGTAGTTTTCAGTGGCCGATGTCATGGCCAGCCGGACAGGAGGATGTTGTGTAGAATTCATGGTGCAGGAACCGATTATCCCGGAAATCAGGAGAAAAGAAAAAAATGTTGGTTTCATGGGAGCGGACATTCATTCGCTTTGACAAATGTATGACAAATGGACTCTCAGCGTTGTCTGTGAGAAATGAAATTGCCACGAAGACACGAATTGGATCCGACAGGAATTAGCTAATTAGCTAATTAGTTAATTAGCTAATTATCACATTCTTAAATTCATTCATCACTGTTGTCCGGGAAACATCAGAAAGTCATTGATAATCAGACTCTCCCTCACCCCAAACCCCTCTCCTGAAGGCGAGGGGCTAAACTCCCTATATTTATTGCCTTGTGGTATTCTTGACTTGTTTGTTTCCAGACAACAGAGATCATCCGATTGCCTAATCGTCGAATTATCACATTCCCACATTCCTAAATTCTTAAATTTCTTAATTTCTCAATGTTAATTGTCTAATCACCGAATCAGCTAATTTGCTAATTATCA